>JAJEIQ010000028.1 GCA_022827905.1 Pseudomonadales bacterium
CTTTGCTACAGATCCTGTCCGTCACCCTGTTCGAGAAAATGCCGTTAAATCAATGCCTTCTCGAACCCGACCACACTTCCGGGCAGGACATGGACCCTAACCAATTGAATTTATTCGAGTATTAACCGGACACTAGTGTTCACGGCGGTATTCTAAGTCGACGCGGCGCCGTCGATGGCGGCGCTGAATCGGGCGAGGCCCGCCTCCAGCAGCGAGCGCGGGCAGCCGAAGTTGAAGCGCACGAAGCCGGGTCCGCCGAAAGCCGCGCCGTCGGAGAGTCCGAGACCAAAACCCTCAAAGTAAGCTCCAGGGTCGTCCAAGCCTAGGTCGCGCACGTCCATCCAGGCGAGGTAGGTGCCTTCGACCGGTGTCATGCGCTCGCCGGCCACCGCCAGCACGCGCTCATGATTGCCGCGCAAATAGGTAAGCAGGCGGTCGAGCCAGCCGCTGTCGTCGTTGAAGGCCGCTTCGGAGGCGGCGTAGGCTAAGGGGCCGATGAAGGGCGTCAATCCCCGGCGGGCCTTGTTGAAGCGCCGCCTTAAGCCCGCGTCGGGGATCACCGCCACCGCGCAGGAGAGGCCCGGCACGTTGTACGCCTTGGTGGCGGCGTAGAGCGAGATGCTGCGCTCGGCGATGGCGGGGTCGAGGCTGGCGATGGGCCGGTGGCGGGCCGCTGGGTCGAGCAGAATGCCGCAGTGAATTTCGTCGCAGCAGATGACTAGGCCGTGCCGCTCGGCAAAAGCCGCCAGTTCCTGCAGTTCAGCTTGGTCATAGACCCTGCCGGTGGGGTTTTGCGGATTGGCGATCATGAGGATGCGCGTTTCCGCATCGGTGGCGGCCTCCAAGGCGTCGATGTCCATCACCCAGCGGTTCCCGTCGCGCTCCATGGGCACCTCGATGGAACGCTGGCCGGCGTTGGCGGGCACCGAGAGGAAGGGGTAGTACACCGGGATGGGAATGAGCACCGCGCCGTTGGGCTGGGCAGTGGCCATGGCGGCGAGATTGAGGCCGGTGACCACGCCGGGGATCCACACCAGCCATTCCTCGGGCACCTGCCACTGGTAGTTGCGCTTGAGCCAGCCTTGGAAGGCGGCGACCAAGGCGTCGGGAATGCGCGTGTAGCCGAAGACTTTGTGCTCAAGCCGGGCTCGAACCGCGTCGAGCAGGAAGTCCGGCGCCTCGAAATCCATGTCGGCCACCCAGAACGGCAGCACGTCCCGGCCTTGGTACTGGTCCCATTTGGCGCTGCTGGTGCCGCTGCGGTCGATGCGACGGTCGAATTCGCTCATGGTTTCCTAGGAGCCTTTGCCCAATTGCCTTACAATGCTCGCCAATCCAATCCGCGAGGTAAAGGCAAAAATGTCTGATGCAACCACGGATCCGGTGCTGGCCACCATCCAGCAGCAGATTGAGGAAAACCCGATCATCCTCTATATGAAGGGGTCGCCCGGTGCGCCCCAGTGCGGGTTTTCGGCCCAGACGGTGCAATGCCTGATCGCCTGCGGCGAGCGTTTTGCTTACGTGGACATCCTCAGCAACCCTGAGATCCGCGCCACCCTGCCGGGCTACGCCGACTGGCCCACGTTCCCGCAGCTCTACGTTAAGGGCGAACTGATCGGCGGCTGCGACATCGTCACCGAGATGTTCGAAAGCGGCGAACTCGAGCCGTTGATCAAGGAAGCTGCAGCCTAGGACTGGTCGGCGTTCAACCAGGCGGCCCGCTCGCCGAGCGCGTCGCCCCAGCCGTTGACGATTTCGCAAAACAGCATGGCGCATCGCTCGGCGTCGTAGAGGGCGCCGTGCGCCTGGTCCTTGTCGTAGTCGATGCCCGCCCGGACGCAGGCCTCGCCCATGACGGTGTGGCCGTACGCCACTGCGGCCAAGGCGGCGGTGTCGATGGTGCTGAACGGGTGGAAGGGGTTGCGCTTGACGCCCACGCGCTTGGCGGCGCTGTGCACGAAGCCGGCATCGAAGGCCGCGTTGTGGGCCACCAGAATGCCGCGATGGCAGCCGTGGCGCTTGATGCTGGCGCGGGCCATCTTGAACAGTTGCTTGATGGCATCGGTTTCCGGGATGGCCCGGCGCGCCGGATCGTTCAGATCGATGCCGGTCACGCGCAGGGAGTCAGGGTTGATCAGCGCCTCCGGGAACGGCCGCACCGGCCACCGGTGGCGGCCGTCAATGCCCAGCCTACCGTCGTCGAAGCGCAGGGTCAGGGCGGCGATTTCCAGCAGGCCATGTCGCTCGGGATCGAACCCGCTGGTTTCCACGTCCACCACCACCGGCAGAAACCCGCGAAACCGCTTGGCCATGCTTGCTTCTTTCACTCTGTGACCTAAACAGGTTCCCGCTGATAACACAAGCGGGGCACTAGACATCCAGCATTTATCACTATGCCGGAGCGAATTATCACTATGCCGGAGCGAGGGCATCTTGCCCTCGATTTGAATGGAGGAATCCATCGAGGGCGGGCCGCCCTCGCTCCAAGGCGTTCCGCTAGACATCAGCAAGAAACTGCGCGTAGTACAGCGGCCACGCCTGGATGGGGCTCCCGGAGCGATCGCCCTGGGTGCCGATGAGCTTGATCGCCCGGGTTGGGGCGTAACGGTCTATGTATGCGCGCAGGCTGCGGGCACGGGTGCGGCTGCCACTCTTCACCTCGACGGGAATGACCTCGCCCTCATGGTCGCGGATCAAAAACTCGACTTCGGCCCGTGCCTCAAACCAGCCGTAGGTGGGTTGGGAAGCGTGGGCGCCAAGTTCCGTTTGGACAAAGTTCTCCGCGATGTAGCCCTTGTAGGCTGCGGTTTGGGCGCGTTGGTCGGCATAGGTCATGCCAAGCATGTGCCCAAGCAAGCCCACGTCAAACAGATAGAGCCGGAAGCGGTTGGCCTTGATCCGAGCCTGCAAGGGCGGCTCCGGTCGGCCTTGCACGGGGAAGCACTTCCACAGAAGGCGGGCCTTTTCCAACCAATCGATGGGGCCCGCCAAGTCCCGATAGCGCTGCCTTTGGGGAACCACGCCCTTGAATCGATAGCGGGCTACGGAACCGTCTTGGCAGGCGGCGAGCTGCATGGGTACGTTCTCAAACACCCGCTCGATGTGCTGGGCGTCTTGAATTCCTGCATATTTGCCGAAGTCTCGACGGTAGCCATTGATTAGATTGCGGTGAATGCGCGTCACCCGATCGGTGCGGTCAAGAACGCTTTGGTCCGGTTCGAACCAGGCGGCCACCGCTTCGGGCATGCCGCCGACGAAGTAATAGTCCAGCAAATGAGGCCATAGCTGTTGGTGAACGGTGCCGCTTTGCCGTTGGGCGCGGTAAGCCTCAAGGAGCGGCACGCGCCCTGTTGCCATCAGGAACTCCTCGAAGCACAGGGGAAAGAGGGCCAACTCGTCCACTTTGCCGACGGGAAATGAGCGGAGCAGGCCGATGTTCGACCCGGACGCGCAGACGAAGGCGTTCGGCAGCCGTTCGGCAAAGTACTTCAGTGCGTCCACGGCCCGCTGGCATTCGCCGACCTCATCAAAGAACAGCAAATCCCGATTGATGTCGATGCGCTGGCCCAACTCGATTTCGATGTTGTCGATGATCCTAGAGGGCTCCAGGCTGTCAGCAAACAAAGCCGAAAGTCGGGGGTTGGCATGGAAATCCAGCCAATGCACCTGACGGAACTCCCGTGGTCCGAATTGCCGCCCGATCAGCCAGGATTTGCCGACTTGCCTGGCACCGTCAAGCAGCAATGGCTTGCGCGCCGGCTGCTGTTTCCAGGCTAGGAGTCGTTCGTAGGCGAGGCGGTTGAGCATGAGCAGTTTCTTTCAGTCCAGAGTCAATGCGGCTTACGATGCCACGGCCAGCCCTCGATTTCCACTTTTATGCGCATAAAAAAGTTTATATGGACATTTTTATGCGCATATAAATGTAAATCCACCCGCTTATTCGACTTTAGCGTTTCTCCAATAGCCAGCCGCTGGCCGCCTTGGGTATCATGCGCGGCCTTTTCCGGACCGGCGTTCGCCGCACCGCAGATGACAGACAAAACCATTGGCAAGATCGTGCTGGCCTACTCCGGGGGGTTGGACACCTCGGTCATCTGCCGTTGGCTGCAGGAGACCTATCAGGCCGAGGTGGTGACCTTCACAGCGGACATCGGCCAGGGCGAGGAGGTCGAGCCGGCCCGCGCCAAGGCCGAGGCCATGGGGGTGCGGGAAATCTACATCGAGGACCTCACGGAGACGTTCGTCCGCGACTACGTCTTCCCCATGTTCCGCGCCAACACCCTCTACGAAGGGGAGTACCTGCTCGGCACCAGCATCGCCCGCCCGCTGATCGCCCGGCGGCTGGTGGAGATCGCCGAAGAGACCGGCGCAGACGCCATCTCGCACGGTGCCACCGGCAAGGGCAACGACCAGGTGCGCTTCGAGTTGGGCGCCTACGCCCTGAACCCGGACATCAAGGTGGTTGCGCCTTGGCGGGAGTGGGACTTGACCTCCCGGGAGGCGCTGATGGCGTTCTGCGAGCGGCATCAGATTCCCGTGGACTACCAACGCGGCGAGAAGTCGCCTTACTCCATGGACGCCAACCTGCTGCACATCTCCTACGAGGGCGGCGGGCTGGAAGACCCATGGAGCGCCCCCGACGAGGCCATGTGGCGCTGGACCGTCGCCCCGGAGGCCGCCCCGGACAGCCCGGCGGTGATTGAACTGGAATTTGCCGCCGGTGACGCGGTGGCCTTGGACGGCGAGGCGTTAAGCCCGGCGGCGCTCTTGGGGCGCCTCAACGCCATCGGCGGCGCCCACGGCATCGGGCGCGACGACCTCGTGGAGAACAGGGCGGTGGGCATGAAGTCCCGGGGCTGCTACGAAACCCCCGGCGGCACCATCCTGCTCAAGGCGCACCGTGCCATGGAGTCGCTCACCCTCGACCGCGAAGTGGCGCACCTGAAGGACGAGCTCATGCCGCGCTACGCCAGCCTCATCTACAACGGCTACTGGTGGTCCCCGGAGCGCAAGGTGCTGCAGGCGCTGATCGACGCCTCCCAAGAGCCGGTCAGCGGCACGGTGCGGCTGAAGCTCTACAAGGGCACCGTCTCCGTGCTCGGCCGCCGCTCCCCCGAGAGCCTCTACGACGAGGACGTGGTGACCTTCGAGGACGATCGCGGGGCGTACAGCCAAGCGGACGCGGAAGGCTTCATCCGCCTCAACGCCCTGCGCCTGCGGCTTGCCGCCAAGCTTGGGCGCGACCTCAAGGGCTGATGACGGGGATTTCTTGCCGAGCTACGCCATCGGCTGCCTGATCAGTTCCAGCAGTTCCTCCGCGTTCAGCCGCGCCGGTGCGTCGGCGTCCTGCAGGAGGCGGTCGGCCAAGTCCTTCTTGTGCCGGTGCAGTTCGACGATTTGGTCTTCGATGGTGCCCTTGGCGACGAGGCGGTAGATGGTTACCGGGCGGGTTTGGCCGATGCGGTGGGCGCGGTCCGAGGCTTGATCCTCCACTGCCGGGTTCCACCAAGGGTCCATGTGGATGACATAGTCGGCGGCGGTGAGGTTCAAACCGGTGCCGCCAGCCTTCAGTGAGATGAGGAACAGGTCGCCCTCGCCGGCTTGAAAGGCGGCAACGCGCTCGGCGCGGGTCTTGGCCGGGGTGCTGCCGTCGAGGTATTGATAGGGGATGCCGGCTTCGCGCACGGCTTCCTCCAAGAGCTTCAAGTGGGTGACGAACTGGGAGAACACCAGCACCTTGTGGCGGTTCTCGCGCAGTTCGCCGATCATCTCCCGGAACATGTTGAGCTTGGAACTCTCCGGAGCGCCCGCCTCGCGCACCAGCTTCGGGTTGCAGCAGGCCAGGCGCAGGCGGGTGAGGTGGGCCAGCACCTCCAAGCGCCGCGCTCCTTCGCCTTGATCATCGCTCGGCGCGGTTTCGAGATCCTCCACGGCCCGTTGCCGCAATGCCTCGTACAGGGCCGCCTCCCCGGACGACATCGCCACATGTAGTGTGATCTCGGTGCGCTCCGGCAGGTCGTCGAGCACGTCGGCCTTCAGGCGGCGCAGCATAAAGGGCGCGATCAGGCGACGCAGCCGGCTGCGGGCGTCGGCGTTCCCACCGCGTTCGATGGGCGATGCGAAGTGGCGGCGGTAGTGCTCCAGGGAGCCGAGCAGGCCCGGGTTGATGAAGCTGAACAACGAGTGCAGGTCGATCAGGTTGTTCTGAATGGGGGTGCCGGTGGTGATCAGGCGGAAGTCCGCGTTCAGCAGCCGCGCCGCCTTGGCCCGCTTGGTGGCCGGGTTCTTGATGGCTTGGGCTTCGTCGAGAACGGCGCTGCGCCAAGGCACCTCGGCCAGCCTCTCAATGTCGTTCTGCAGCAGTCCGTAGCTGGTCACCACCAGGTCAAAGGGCCCGAGGCTCTCCAGTTGTCCGCCACGCGATGGGGCCGTGCCACCGTAAACGGCCACGTTCAGGGTGGGTGCGAAGCGGTGTGCCTCATCGACCCAGTTAGCCACCACTGACGTCGGCGCCACCACCAGCGCCGGGCCGTCCGGAGCCCGCTGCAGCAGCAGGGCCAGGGTCTGCACCGTCTTGCCGAGACCCATGTCGTCGGCCAGGCAAGCGCCCGCGCCCCACTGGCTGAGCCGTGCCAGCCATGCGTAGCCCTCCCGTTGGTAAGGGCGAAGGTCCGCCTGCAGGGTGCTTGGCAACTCTGGATCGAAGGCCTGGGCTTGTTCGAGCTGGCGGCGCTGCGCGCGCCAGGCGGCGTCGGTGTCCACCTGGGCTTCGGCGATGAGTTCGTCCAGCGCCAGCGTCGCCAAGGGATGCATGCGCACCGCATCGCCCGCGGCGGGTGACGACAGGCTGCGCAGATCCTCCAGTTGACGGCGAAAGGCGCTGCTCAGCGCCAGGAAGCCGCTCTCGCCCATCTTCAGGAACCGGGAGCCGGGGTTTTCGTCGAGCAGCGCGAAGACCTGCCGCAGTGTCAGGGCTTCACGCTCGTCGAAGCGCACTTCGCCGGAAGCGGAGAACCAATCGGCCGCCTGTTTGATGGAGAGGTTCAGGGAGGCGGTGCTTGCGCGGGCGATGATCTTGAACGGTTCGCCCTTCGGCCACAGGCAGCGCGCCTCGGCGGCATTGAGCTGTTCGAGCAGCGCCAAGCAGTCCTCGGGCTCGCTCAAGCTTAAGCTCCAGTCACCAGCGCGTCCGGCGTTGATGCCACGCAGCATGGGACAGGCGTCGATGAGCCCTTCGGCAGCGGCGCGCTCCGCCGCCATGTCGCGCCGGGCCTGCACCGTGGCGTCGTTCTGCACCGCGAACACGGTGGCGCCGCCGGCCCCTGGGCTGAGGTAGATGGCTGACTCCGGGACCGGCTCGACCAGCAGCTCCACCGTCAAGCCGTCGCCGCTGGGTTCCAGGCGCAGCCAGGGGTTGGCGTCGGCGTCCACCGGAGGGGCGCGGGAATCCTCGCCGGTGGCGCTTTGCACCCGCACGTCGCCGGCTAGGGCGGAGACGGCTTCAAAGAACCGGGTGCGGGCGCCGGGTGGCAGGCTCAGGCCTTCGGCTGGGATGATGCCGCGCAGATGCCGATGGCTCTCGGAGAACTTCCACACTTCGTAACGCGTGGGGCTGATTCTTTGGCCGTGGCAGTCGATGCCGGGATCCTCGAGGTGGGGCTGCATCCGCACCCGCGCACCGCCTTCGGACGCCTCGTCGATGATCAGCTCCGGCTCCCGACGCACCACCTGCACCGGCGTCGCGCCGCGGACCAGGAGGGGATGGTCCGCCAACGCGTGCAGGGTGCCCCAGCCGGTTTCGTAGTCCGAGTTGGCCCAGTGGCGGCTGGGTTCGAAGGCGGCGATGGCGGCGTGGTCCTGCTCCGTGAGGCAGTCGACTTCCTCCGCTGAATGGCGCAGCCGCCAAAGCGGTACAACCCGGCCCTTGCTCCACTTGCCCGCCTTGCTTAGGCGTTGCTCCCGGGGGACTATGGTGGGCGGATCGCCGGCATCCCCGCCCTCCAAGCTCCACACCAGCCGTCGCTGCTTCCCGGTGCCGGCGCCTGCGGCTTGGCGGGCCTTGGTGGCCAACTCCTCCAAGGCCTTGAGCGAGTATTCCCAATCCGGCAGCGGGTCGCCCGCCGTGCAGACGCTTCGGGTCCCCATTTTGCGGTGCAGCGCATCGGCCTGTTGTCCTGCCCGTAGCGAGGCACCGGTGCTGAACTCCTCCGGGCTGCGGCGGATGACTTCGCAGCACTCCGCCTCCACCCACTGGTAGCCATTGGCCGAAGCGAGGTCGGCCAACGCCAAAATGCTCTCTGGGTCATCGCCGTACCTCGGCTCCCCGTAAAAGCGCCAAACGGTGCTTAGGGCGATGCAGAGCCGGTTGATGGCCGGGCTGTTGTGCCAGCCGATGTAGCCCTTGTGGCGCCGCAACCGGGATGCCGCGGCGGCCTGCACCAGCATGCGCAGGTTTTGGTGCTCAGTGAGCGATTCACTGATGCGCAGCAGGCGGTCGAGTTCCCCCGGCGGCGCCAGCTCGTTGCTGCGCACCCAGGCCAGCAGGGCGAGGGGAAAGACGCGCTGGGGCGGGAACAGGTTGCGCTTGCGGGTGCCGACCCGCTCCGCCGCCAGCGCCGCTTGGATGGCGCGGCTTGCCGTCTCGTCGTCGCCGCGCAGGGTGGCCACCAAGGCCTGGACGCTGGCTTGCGCCGTGCTGGTGGGCTTGCGCTCCAAAGCGGCCTTTGGCAAGTCGTCGAACAGGGCTTGGGCGGCATCAAGACGGCCTTGGAGGATGTGGATGAACGCAAGCTCCGCGGCGTGCTGGGTGGGGTCGGCGGTCAGTTCGCAGCAGGCGGCGACCGCGGCTTCGGGCTCCTGCAGGGTGTCGATGACTTCGCCGAGGGCGCCGGCGATGGCCTGCTCGCGGTGCGACGGCGGAATCTGCGCCAGGAAGGGAATGCCGAGGGGATAGCCTAGGAAGCTCCAGTGGCCGGGACGGTCGACCTCGAGAGCATCGATCCATTGGTACTGCCCGGCGGCGACGCACCAGCGCAACTGGGTCTGCTTCCAAGTCTCAATGCTGCCGTACACATACTGCTGCGGTCGTTGAAAGTGGTCCATCAGCGAGGCGAGGTGGCCGTCCCGATGCGCGGCTAGGGTGAATTCCAAGCAGCGGTCGGAGCAAGCAACGAACTCATACCGCCGCGTCTGGCGCACTAGGCCGGCGTTGAGCAACTCCTGGTTGGCCCGGCGAATGGTCTCCACCCCGACCGCTCGACCGTTCCAGCGAATGTTCGCCCGGCGCAGCAGCGCGGCGACGAGGTGCTTGGGCATCTCGTAGGGATAGGCGACGCCGTAAGCCTGAGCCGCCAGCCGGGCTTCAGGCGACAGCTTGGCGTAGGCTTCGGTTGGTTGGAAGTCGGGGAGCACGGTGGCGGCAGTTTACCTTGGGCGGCTGGCCATCGGGACACGGAACGCGCATCCGCTCTCGCGAAGCCGGCCAGCGCTCGGGCTTGGCAAGCGGGTGCGCGGCGGCTACCTTGTGCGCTCTGCGCATCGACCGGATCTTGGAGGACTTGGCTTTTGAAAGCGTTGCCATTGAACACCGAACGCATGCTGGCCCACAGCGATGCGGGCATCGGCTGGATGGTTTTCAACCATCCGGCGCGCCACAACGCGCTGTCGCTGGAGATGTGGCAGGGCATCGCTGACATCCTCGCGGCCTTTGTTGAAGACCATGAAGTGCGGGTGGTCATCATGCGCGGTGCCGGCGGCAAGGCGTTCGTATCGGGTGCGGACATCTCCGAATTCGACGGCCAGCGGGCCAACGCGGCCCAAAAGGACGCCTACGATCGGGTGGCGGGCCGCGCCAATCACGCCCTCGCCACTTTCCCCAAACCCCTGATCGGGCTCATCGAGGGCTATTGCATCGGCGGCGGCTTGGCGACCGCCTTGGCCGCTGATGTGCGCTTCGCCACCCCGGATTCAAAGTTCGGCATTCCCGCCGCCCGCCTGGGTTTGGGCTACGCCTATGACGGCCTCGCCAAGCTCGCCCGCGTGGTGGGTCCGGCCCAGGCGCGCGACATCCTGCTCTCCGCCCGCTTCATGCCCGCCAGCGAAGCTGCGGCCATGGGCTTGGTCAACTTCATCCACGACCGTGACAGCATCGAGGCGGAAGCCCTAGCCTACGCCCGTCGGGTCGCCGGCAACGCGCCGCTCACCGTCATGGCCGCCAAAGCGGCCCTCGATGCCTGGGAGCGCGGCGGCCGGCCCGACGAGGTGGCGGCCGCCAACGCCTTGGTGGATGCCTGCTTCGACAGCGAGGACTACAAGGAGGGGCGGCGGGCGTTTGCGGAGAAGCGCCGGGCTGTGTTTCGAGGAAAGTGAGGGTCGGATTGGGTGGACTTGGCCCGCGCGTAGACGACGACTGGGCGAGACGCCGTCAATCCTGCTTATCTACTTTGGCGTATGCGGTGGTAGCATTCCTGCCATTGGCCCTCCCTTGTCGGGCAGGCCGTTTTCACTAATCAAGGCAGATTGACCGCCATGCAGCTTCCCGACGCCGTGACCGCTTGCGCTCTGATCATCGGCAATGAGATTCTGTCCGGGCGCACCCCGGACACCAACCTGAACCACTTGGCGGTGACCCTGGGTGGTTGGGGCATTCAACTGCGCGAGGCGCGGGTCATACCGGATATCGAGGCGGAGATCGTCACGGCGGTGAACGAGTCGCGGCGGCGCTTCAACTACGTGTTCACCACCGGCGGCATCGGCCCCACCCACGACGACATCACCGCCGAGTGCATCGCCAAGGCGTTTGGCGTGCCTTTGAAGACCCATCCGGAGATCGCCGCCCTCATCCGGCGGCGACCGGCCCCAGAGGACGTGATGGAATCGCGCATGCTCATGGCGCGGGTGCCGGAAGGGGCGGTGCTGGTGGACAACGCCACCGGTGGCCCGCCGGGATTTCGGGTGGACAACGTAATCGTCATGGCCGGCATCCCGGCGGTCATGCAGGCCATGCTGTCCACCCTGGAAGGGAAGCTCGATCGCGGGCCAGTCATCCAGTCGCGCACGGTGATGGCCTACCTCGGCGAAAGCGAGATTGCCGCTGGACTGGGGGAGATCCAGGCACGCTACCCGGATGTTGACCTCGGCAGCTACCCGTTTTTTCGTGACAATCGCTACGGTGCCTCCTTGGTCATGCGCGGGCCGGATGCGGCGCGGGTGGAGCAGATGCTGGCCGAAGTGTGCGACGTGATCGTCGAGGCGGGGGAGACGCCCCATGTGGAGGAAACCGATTGATCCTCTGGCGACGGTGCCGATTGGAACTCAATTCAACTAACGAGGCGGAATGATGGAATTGAAAGGCAGGAAGGCGCTGGTTTTTGGCGGCGCCTCGGGCATTGGCTTGGCGACAGTGCGCCGCTTGGCGGAAGGCGGCGCCCAAGTGGTGGCGCTCAGCCGCAATCCGGAGCGGGCGGCGAGTGACCTGCCGGCCGGCGTGGCCATGGAGAGCGTTGACGTGCTTGACCGGGAGGCCATGGCGGCGACCTTCGCCCGCCATGCGCCCATCGACGTGCTGGTCAATGCGGCCACCGGCGGCGCGCGGGCTTCCGGCCCCTTCCTGCAAATGGACTTGGACGCCTTCCAGGGTTCGTTCCGCAAGCTGTGGGGCTACACCAACACGGTTCGCTTGGGTGCCGAGCACCTGAGTGATGACGCCGCCGTCGTGCTGGTGAGCGGCTATCCGGCCCGTAACCCCGGGCCGGGTGCGCTGGCCCTGTCCACGGTGGGCAACGCCGTGGAGGGCTTCGTCCGTGCCGTGGCCCCGGAACTGGCGCCCCGCCGCATCAACGTCGTCTCGCCGGGCTTGATCGATACGCCTCTCTTTCCTGGGGAGGGCGACGCCCGTGAGCAGTTCTTTGCCCAAGCCACGGCCAAACATCTCATCCCCCGCATCGGCACCGCCGATGAAGTCGCCGCCGGCATCCTGTTCGTGATCGAAAACGACTTCGTGACCGGCACCACGGTGGATGTGGACGGAGGCGCGTTGCTGTCTTGAGCAGGCCCTAGGTGCCCGCCAACGTCTGGCGGATTGCCCGACGCCAGCCTTCGAGCAGCGCAGCGCGCTCAGCTTGCGGCATCTCCGGGGTGAAGGTCTGGCCTTCACCCAAGGCTTGCTGGAGGTCGCCAAGGTCGCCGCCGGGGCCTGCGGCAGCTAGGGTTGCGGCGCCGAGCGCGGTGGTCTCGATAGTCTTGGGGCGATTTACGGGGCGGTCGAGCACGTCGGCCAGGAACTGGCAAAGCCAGTCGTTGGCCACCATGCCGCCATCGACGCCGAGCCGGGTCACCGCCGCGCCGTCGGCCGCCATGGCATCGAGCAGTTCGGCGGTCTGGAAGCCGACGCTCTGCAGGGCGGCGGTGACGATGTGAGCCGCTTCGGTGTCCGACGTCAGCCCGGTGAGGGTGCCGCGGGCGTCCGGGCTCCAGTGCGGCGCGCCGAGGCCGGTGAAGGCCGGGACGAAGTAGGCGCCTTGGGCATCGCCGTCCACCGACCGCGCTAGGTGTTCGGTCTGCGCGGCGTCATCGATGAGCCCGAGCTGGTCGCGCAGCCATTTCACCGCCACCCCAGCCACGAAGATGCTGCCCTCCAACGCGTAGGTCGCTTGGCCTTGCAGGCGGTAGGCCAGGGTGGTCAGCAGGCCATTGCCGCTGGACCGCGGCTCGGCGCCGGTGTTGGTCATCACGAAGCAGCCCGTTCCGTAGGTGCTCTTGCAGGTGCCCTCGGCGAAGCAGCCCTGGCCGATCAGCGCCGCCTGTTGGTCGCCCGCCATGCCATTGATCGGAATTGGGGCGCCGAACCACTCGGCGTCGGCCACGCCGAAGTCGTGGGCGCTGTCGCAGACTTCGGGCAGGAGGGCGGCGGGAATGTCGAAGTAATCCAGCAACTCCTGGTCCCACTGCTGCCGGTTGATGTCGAACAATTGGGTTCTTGACGCGTTGGTGGCGTCGGTCAGGTGGGCGCGGCCGCCGGTCAGCCGCCACAGCAGGAAGCTGTCCACTGTGCCAAAGCACAGTTCGCCCGCTGCCGCCCGGCGACGCAGGCCCGGCACCTGGTCGAGCAGCCAAGCGAGCTTGGTGCCGGAAAAGTAGGGGTCGAGCACTAGGCCGGTCTTGGCGCGGACGCTGTCCGCCAAGCCGTCCGCGGCCATCTGCCGGCAGCGTTCAGCGGTGCGCCGGTCCTGCCAGACGATGGCGTTATGGACGCATTCGCCGCTCTCGCGGTCCCAGACCAAGGTGGTCTCCCGCTGGTTGGTGATGCCGATGGCGCTGATTTGATGGGCCGGCACGCCAGCCGCGGCGATGGCGGCACGGGTGGCCTCGATGGTGGTCCACCAGAGCACCTCGGGATCCTGCTCGACCCACCCGTCGTGCGGAAAAACCATGTCGAAGGCCTGCTGGTCAACGCCGGCGATGCGGCCGTCGGCCATGTCGAAGACGATGCCGCGCGAACTCGAGGTGCCTTGGTCAATGGCCAAAATCAAGCTCATGAAACCACCCTGTGCTTGTGTCGAAATTTGATGTCGAAATTTGGTTGCATTCTCTCCGAAACCGCCATATGGTGTGTCCGGTGCCGATCTAAACCCAATATGTTGGGGTTGCCGGAGTTGCCGCTGGGCAAGCCATTCGGCCAGTCCAGCGGGAATTTCGGCGCGGAAACGAGCCGCTGCAAGGGTGTCGAGGGGTCCATGCCGCAGGTCCGATTTTAGTGCTGATTCAGCTTCATAGCGCCGGCGGGCAGCGTAACGCAACGCCGCTTCGCCTGCATCGACCCATTGCAGCCGGCCTGCGGGCCGATGCCGAATCCTCCCACTGCCCAGCCGCTTCAATCCGCCCATCGCCGCCAACCGCCCGTCAAATCTAAGTTAAAGAGCGAGAAAGCCAACGCCATGGAAAACAGAATTACCGAATCCACCAGGGACCCGCTTGTTCAACCACCGCCGAGCGTTGCCGCCACCGCTCCGGGCCTGCTCAAGGTCATCAAGCGCACCGGCGAGGTCGTGTCCTACAACGACGACAAGATCGCCATTGCCATGACCAAGGCGTTCCTCGCCGTTGAAGGCGGCAGTGGCGCCGCATCGCCGCGCATCCGCGAACTGGTCGCCGTGCTGACGGCCCAGGTCAGCGGCATATTCCAGCGCCGTTTCCCCTCCGGGGCCACGCTGCACATCGAGGACATTCAGGATCAGGTTGAACTGGCGCTGATGCGCTCCGGGGAGCATCAGGTGGCGCGCTCATACATCATCTACCGCGAGGCGCGGGCGCAGCAGCGCAGCGAGCGCCAAGGCGCAAGCGGGGATGGGCAGCGGCGCGACATCGAGGTGATCTGGCCGGACGGCCACCGGGCGCCGTTGGACATCGGTCGCATTCACACGTTGACCACCGAGGCCTGCGCCGGCCTTCTGGACGTGGACGCCAATCGCATCATCGAGGAAAGCCTGCCCAACCTCTATGACGGCATCAGCGCCGATGGCGTGGCCACCGCATTGGTGATGACCGCGCGCACCCTGGTCGAGGAGGAGCCCAACTACTCCTATGTCACCGCCCGCCTGCTGCTCGACCAGTTGCGCGCCGAGGCCTTGGGCTTTCTTGAGGTTCAGGCTCAAGGTGCCGGAACCGGCGACTACTCGGCCACCCAGTCGCAAATGGCCGAGGCCTACCCGCGCGCCTTCCGGCGCTTCATCGAACGCGGCGTCGAACTGGACCTGCTGACCCCGGAACTGCTGGGCTTCGATCTTGATGCCTTGGGTGCGGCCCTGCAGCCGGAGCGGGACCTGCAGTTCACCTACCTCGGCCTGCAGACCCTCTACGACCGCTACTTCCTGCACAGCGGCGACGTGCGCTTCGAGTTGCCCCAGGCTTTCTTCATGCGGGTGGCCATGGGGCTGGCCGTGCAGGAGAGCGACCGGAACAAGCGGGCGGTCGAGTTCTACAACCTGTTGTCGAGCTTCGACTACATGAGCTCAACGCCCACCCTGTTCAATTCCGGCACCCTGCGCTCCCAGCTCTCGTCCTGCTTCCTGACCAGCGTGCCGGACGACTTGGACGGCATCTACAGCGCCATTCGCGACAACGCCCTGCTCTCCAAATGGGCCGGCGGCCTCGGCAACGACTGGACGCCGGTGCGGGCGCTCGGCTCCTACATCAAGGGCACCAACGGCAAATCCCAGGGCGTGGTGCCCTTCCTCAAGGTGGTCAACGACACCGCCGTGGCCGTCAACCAGGGCGGCAAGCGCAAGGGCGCGGTCTGCTCCTACCTCGAGACCTGGCATCTGGACATCGAGGAGTTCCTGGAGCTGCGCAAGAACACCGGCGACGATCGGCGCCGCACCCACGACATGAACACCGCCAACTGGATACCGGACCTGTTCATGAAACGGGTGACCGACGACGGCGACTGGACGTTGTTTTCGCCCAACGAAGTCTCCGATCTGCACGATCTCTACGGCAAGGCCTTCGAGATGCGTTACGAGGCCTACGAAGAGCAGACCCGCACCGGCGAGCTGACCCTCTTCAAGACCCTCAAGGCCCGCGACCTCTGGCGCAAGATGCTCTCCATGCTGTTTGAGACCGGCCATCCGTGGATGACGTTCAAGGACAGCTGCAATCTGCGCTCACCCCAGCAGCATGTGGGCGTGGTGCATTCCTCGAACCTCTGCACGGAGATCACGCTGAACACCGGCGCCGAGGAAATCGCCGTTTGCAACCTCGGCAGCGTCAATCTGGCGCAGCACGTCATCGACGGCGAGCTCGATTTGAAGAAGCTCAAGAAGACCGTTCGCACCGCGGTGCGCATGCTCGACAACGTCATCGACATCAACTACTACTCGGTGCCGCAGGCGCGCGCCTCGAACATGCGCCACCGGCCGGTCGGCTTGGGCATCATGGGTTTTCAGGACGCGCTCTACAAACTGCGCCTGCCGTACGGCTCCGATGCGGCGGTCGAATTCGCCGACCGGTCCATGGAGGCGGTCAGCTATTTCGCCATCGAGGCCTCATCGAAGCTGGCCGGCAAGCGGGGCGCTTACGCCAGCTTCTCCGGCTCCCTGTGGAGCCGGGGCATCCTGCCCATCGATTCCCTGAAGCTGTTGCGCAACGAGCGGGGCAAGGCCTATCTGGAAGCGGACCTGGGCTCTTCGATGGACTGGGATGCCCTGCGCGGCCAGGTGCAGATCAACGGCATGCGCAACTCCAACGTGCTGGCCATCGCGCCCACGGCCACCATCGCCAACATCACCGGCGTCTCCCAATCCATCGAGCCGACCTATCAGAACCTGCATGTGAAGTCGAATCTCTCCGGCGAGTTCACGGTGGTCAACCCCTACATGGTGCGTGACCTCAAGCGGCTCGGCCTCTGGGACAACGTGATGGTCGCTGATCTGAAGTACTACGACGGTTCGCTCCGGGCGATGGACCGCATACCCGAGGATTTGAAGGCCCTGTACGCCACCGCCTTTGAGGTGGAGCCACGCTGGCTGGTCGATGCCGCCAGCCGCCGCCAGAAGTGGATCGATCAATCCCAGTCCCTGAACCTCTACATCGCCGAGGCCTCCGGCAAGAAGCTGGACGTGACCTATCGCATGGCGTGGCTGCGGGGGCTGAAGACCACCTACTACCTGCGCACCCTGAGTGCCACGGGCACCGAGAAGTCCACCCTTGCCCAAGGCACGATGAACGCGGTCGCACCGACCTCCGCACCGAGCACCGAGGTGGAAGCGGGGGCGGCCTGCTCGATTGACGACCCGGATTGCGAGGCCTGCCAGTAGCCGCCGCCGAGGCGGGTGCATCGCGCGACACAAGGAGATAGGAGATACCGCATGCTCAGTTGGGACGAATACGATGAAGGGCTCGATCAGTCCACGCCAGCATCGGCTGCGCAACCGGCGGCCCCGGCCAAGCCGGCCCCGGTTGAAGCGCGCGAGGCGCCGCCGGGTCCGGCAGCGGTAGCGCCGGTGTCCGATGCGCCGCCCGCGCCGCCGTCGCAACCCATGCCGTCGGCGGCCGAGGATGGCTCCGCTTCCACGGATGGCGCCGCTGCCGTCTCGGCGGTCGTGGCGGACCTCGACGCGCACCGGACCGCCGAAACCGCCAGGGAAAGCTACGAGCGGGTCACCGTGGATCAGAAGGCCATGATCAACTGCCGGGCGGACCTCAACCAGCTCGTGCCCTTCAAGTACGACTGGGCTTGGCAAAAGTACCTCAACGGCTGCGCCAATCATTGGATGCCCCAAGAGATCAACATGACGGCGGACATCGCGCTGTGGAAGAACCCGGAGGGCTTAAGCGAGGATGAGCGCATCATCGTCAAGCGCAGCCTGGGCTTCTTCTCCACCGCCGACTCCCTGGTTGCCAACAACCTAGTGCTGGCCATCTATCGGTTGATCACCAATCCCGAGTGCCGCCAGTACCTGCTGCGCCAAGCCTTCGAGGAGGCGATCCACACCCACGCCTATCAATACTGCATCGAGTCCTTGGGCATGGACGAGGGCGAGATCTTCAACATGTACCATGAGGTGCCGTCGGTCGCCCGCAAGGCTGAGTGGGCCTTGAAGTACACTCGGGAGATCGCCGACCCAGCCTTTGCCACCGGCACCCCGGAGACCGACCAGGCGCTGCTGAAGAACCTCATCGCCTACTACTGCGTGCTGGAAGGCATCTTCTTCTATTGCGGCTTCACCCAGATTCTCTCCATGGGGCGCCGCAACAAAATGACCGCCACCGCTGAGCAGTTCCAGTACATCCTTCGCGATGAGTCCATGCACGTCAATTTCGGCATCGACGTCATCAACCAGATCAAGCTGGAGAACGCGCACTTGTGGGATCAGGCCATGCAGGACCTGGCCCGCGACATGATTCTGGAAGGCACGCAACTGGAAATCGACTACGCCCGGGACACCATGCCCCGCGGGGTGCTGGGCATGAACGCCACCATGATGGAGGAGTACCTGCAGTTCATCGCCAACCGGCGCTTAGCGCAGATCGGCTTAGGCGAACCCTTCACCGGCGTCAAGAACCCCTTCCCCTGGATGAGCGAAATGATGGACCTCAAAAAGGAGAAGAACTTCTTCGAGACCCGGGTGGTCGACTACCAAGGAGCCGCCTCGCTAAACTGGGATTGAAGGTACGGCCATGCAGGTTCCCCTTTTTGTCGTTGAGGAATCGGAGGCGTCCGCTTCCTGTTCAGCGGCCGGCGTCAGCCCGCTGCGCGAATCGCCGGTTCTCGCCTGTCAGGACAACCTCGCCTTCATGGAAGCCCTGCCTGATGGCCAATTCAAGTTGATCGTCACATCGCCGCCCTACAACATCGGCAAGGACTACGAGTCCAAAACCTCCTTGAAGGCTTGGCTTGAAAGCCAGAAGCAGGTGATTGCAGAATGCGTCCGCCTGCTGCATCCCCAAGGCTCCATCTGCTGGCAGGTGGGCAACTATGTCAGGAAGGGCGAGATCATTCCCTTGGACGTCGTGCTCTATCCGGTTTTCGCCGAGCTAGGCCTCAGGTTGCGCAACAGAATTGTCTGGCACTTTGGCCACGGCCTACACTGCGCCAAGCGTCTATCAGGACGCTATGAGACCATCAACTGGTGGACTCTGAGCGACGACTACACGTGGAATCTGGATGCCATCCGCGTGCCGTCGAAGTACCCTGGCAAGCGGCACTTCAAGGGCCCCAACATCGGCAAGCTCTCGGGCAACCCCAAGGGCAAAAACCCCAGCGACGTCTGGACCTTCCCCAACGTCAAGAACAACCATCCGGAAAAGACCGTCCATCCCTGCCAATTCCCTGTGGAGTTGGTCGAGCGCTTGGTGCTCGCCATGACGGAGGAGGGCGACGCCGTGTTCGACCCCTACATGGGCGTCGGCTCATCGATCATCGCCGCGCTCAAGCAAGGCCGCGCCGCATGGGGCTGCGATCTGGTTCCGGAATACGTGGAGACTGCCCAAGACCGGGTGCGCCAACTGCGTGCAGGCACCCTGCGCACCCGCCCGATGAACAAGCCGGTCTATGACCCTAACCTGCCCAACGGCGGGCATTGATGCAAATCAAAGCAAGGTACTCGCACCTGAATGGTGAGGAGTACCTGCTCGTTCATCACAAGGCCCTATGGGAGGAGGTCCAAGCCGTGATCGCTGATGTCGATGCGGCGGCCTGCAGAACCAAAGTGTCGCAGGAACGGACCATGCCGGGGAAAATGCTGTTTTCTCCGGGCGATATGAACAGAGCTTTCAAGTCCGGGCTTGAGTCCTTGGGGTGGTCGGAACGGCGCAATTCCTTTTGGGTCACGGCGGATGAAAAGCTTCTTCGCGGAATATCGGGACTGCCACCTAAGGAGCAGAAGCGGGCGATTGAAGCCGCAGGGCACGAACCCATAGGTTCATACAACCAGACCGACTTTGTGAAGGATCGTATCGCCGTCGAAGTTCAGTTCGGAAAATACGCCTTCGTAGCGCATGATCTCTTCGTGAAGCACTTGAGCTTCTACGTTTCCGACATCATCGACGTGGGCATCGAGATTCTTCCCATGAAGGAACTGGAAAAGGAAATGTCTTCAGGCGTTCCCTACTTTGAGCGCGATTTGTTGAATCTGATTCGCCAAGGTCGCGGCGTACCGGCGGTTCCCTTGGTATTGATCGGCATCGCACCGTGAAGGGCTGGCCGCGAATCGTCGACGCGTAGGGATTTCCGCTGGCTCCAACCTACCGTTAGCCCTAGCCGCCCAAGCCTTGGTAGATGAGCGCAATCGCGGTGCCCAGCATGACCCCCCAAGTGGCGAAATTGCCGATTATCCGTGACTTGGGCAGGTGGGTGAATTGCTGTATGCCGTGCGCATGGAGCAAGCGGGCGACGAACAGGGTGGCGCAAAGGGCATGGACCCAGGCGGCGTCGGCTCCAACCACGACCAGAAGGGCGATGCAAAACAGGATGATGGGCACGTACTCGATGTTGTTCCCATGCGCCCGTATCGCCTTCACCAGCCGCCGCTCATCGTAGCCCTCGTCCTTGTCGGACTGAAATCGGTGCCGGGAGACGTTCAGCGCCAGTGCCAGCATGAGTATGACGTGCAGCCCGGTCCAGACTAACAGGGCGGCCATTGCCGATTCGTTCATGTTGCCTCCTTCTACATGCGCTCCAGGATCGTTGCCGTGCCCATGCCGCCCCCGGTGCACATGGCGACCAAGGCGGTTTCCTTGTCCAGCCGGTGCAACTGCTCCACGGCGGTGCCGATCAGCATGCCGCCGGTGGCGCCGATGGGGTGGCCCAAGGCGATGGCGCCGCCATCGACGTTGACCACGTCGTGATCGACCTCCATCTCCTTCATGAACTTGAGCACCACGGAAGCGAAGGCTTCGTTGATCTCGAACAGATCGATGTCATCGGTGGCCATGCCCGCCTTGTCCAGGCAACGCTGTGCCGCGGGCGCCGGGGCGGTGAGCATGATGAGCGGCTCCGTGCCGGCGGTGGCGGTCATGCGGATGCGGGCCTTGGGCTTGAGGCCGTGGGCCTTGGCGTAGTCGGGGCTTGTGACCAGCACGGCGCTGGCGCCATCGACCACCCCGGATGAGTTGCCGGCGTGGTGCATGTGGTCGATCTCCCTCACGTCGGGATAGACCTCCCGCACCATGTCCTTGAAGGGCCGGTCAAAGCCATCGAACTGGGTGTCCGCCATGGCGGCGAAGCTCGGCTTCAAGTCCTTGAGGCTCTCCAAGGTGGTGCCGGGCCGGGGGTGCTCGTCGCGGTCGAGTGCTAGGCTGCCATCCTCGTTGTGGATGGGCACCAGTGACGGTTTGAACCGCCCTTCCTCGATGGAGCGTGCGGCCCGGGTCTGGCTCTCCACCGCGTAGGCATCCGCATCTTCGCGGGAGAAGCCCTCCAGGGTGGAAATCAGGTCGGCGGAGATGCCTTGGGGCACCTGCGGATGCCGTTCGCGCAGATGCTCGTTGTTGGCGTGAAAACCGGTTGCATGAACCGGCGCGTAGCGGGACATGAACTCAACCCCGCCGCCGATCACCGCCTCCTGCTGGCCGGACATGACGCCCATGGCGGCGAACGACACCGCCTGCTGGCCGCTGCCGCAGAAGCGGTGCAGGGTGACGCCGGTTACCGTCAGCGGCCAGCCGGCGTCCAGCACCGACATGCGGGCGATGTCATGGGCGTGGTCGCCGCTGCCGGCACCGCAGCCCGCCACCACGTCCTCTATGTCCGCCGGGTCGAAGCCGACGCGCTCCTGAAGGCCGTTCAGGACTTGGGCCAAGCAACGTTGGGGATGGAGGTGGCTTAGGGAGCCGACGCCGGGCTTGCCCCGGCCTCGGGGCGAGCGGGCATGATCGATGATCCAAGCTTCGCGCATGGTGTTGCCTCAGTGTGTGAAAGGGGATGGAAGCATTCTAGCGGGCCGATTCAGGGTTGTCGCCAAGTCACGAACTGAGGTAGCGCTCCTGCAACCGCCGCATGCCGTGCAGCCAGCGATCGTAGTCCGTGGACTTGCGGCGGATGTACTCCGCCACCTCCGGGTGCGGCAGCACCAGGAAGCGTTCCTCCCGCAAGGCTTCGATGACCGCGTCGGCCGCCTGTTCCGGTTCGATCATGCCATCGACGCCCGCCACGCCGGGGCCATCCGCGGTCATCGCGGTGCGCACCGCCTGCGGGCAGAGCACGGACACCTTGATGCCGTCCCGGCCGTGGGTGATTGCAATCCACTCGGCCAAGGCGACTGCGGCGTGCTTGGTGACCGCGTAGGTGACCGAGCCGATTTGGGTGAGCAGGCCGGCGGCGGAGGCGGTGTTCAACAGGTAGCCGCCGCCCCGAGCGATCATCTTGGGCACCAGATGGCGGGCCACCCAGATGTGCGATTGGGTATTGACCCGCCAGATGGTGTCCCACACCTCGTCGGGCTCATCGAGGCCCTTGCCGAGGCCGATGCCGGCGTTGGAGCAAAACAGGTCGATGGGGCCGAAGCGGCTTTCGGTGTCGTCGATCAGGTCGATCAACTCGGCCTCGACGCCCACATCGACTTGGCGGGCGGCGGCGGACCCACTGGCGGAGCCAATGCGCTCGGCCACGGCTGCGGCGCCGTCGCCGTTCAGGTCGGCCACCACCACTTGGCGCGCCCCTTCAGCGGCGAACCGCTCGCACATCGCTTTGCCGATGCCGCTCGCACCGCCGGTGACGACGATGGTCTTGTCTTGAACTTCCATGAGGGCTCCCCGGACAAAGACACACACATTAGACGCATCGGATGTTCGATTCTATAGTTCGAACCTCCGCCGGCGGCGTTTGCCGGCACTGTGTGGAGACCTGATGTTTGACTTGGCTGGCCTCGAGCAGGCGCGGGATGTGGTGGCCGCCGCCATGCCGCCGACGCCCCAGTACTGCTGGCCGGGGCTGTGCGGGCAATTGGGCTGCGAAGTCTGGGTGAAGCACGAAAACCACACCCCGATTGGCGCTTTCAAGGTGCGCGGCGGCCTGGTTCTGCTCGATGAGCTGAAGAACGCCGGACAATTGCCGGATCGGATCGTGACGGCCACCCGAGGCAATCACGGCCAGAGCATCCCGTTCGCTGCCCGCCGCGTTGGCGTGCCGGTCACCGTGTTTGCGCCCAAGGGCAACAGCGTGGAAAAAAACCAAGCGATGCGGGGCTGGGGCGCCGAATTGGTTGAGTTCGGCAACGACTTCGAGGATGCCCGCCTTGAGGCGGTGCGCCGCGCCGACTTGGAAGGCGCGCTGGTCGTGCCGCCCTTTCATCCGGCCTTGGTGCGGGGGGTGGCGACCTACGCCTTGGAGTTGTTCACTGCGGTTGCGGATCTGGACGCGGTCTATGTGCCCATCGGCATGGGTTCAGGCATCTGTGGCCTGATTCGGACGCGAGATATCCTGGGGCTGAAGACGGACATCATCGGCGTGGTCGCCGCCAAAGCCCCGGCCATGGCGCGCAGTGTGGCAGCGGGGGAGGTCGTGGCCACCGATTCCGCCGACACCTTCGCCGACGGCGTGGCCTGCCGGGTGCCGATGGCGGAGCCCTTGGCCATCGTCCAGCAGGGCGCCGCTCGCGTCGTCGAGGTCAGCGAGGCGGAAATCGCCGAGGCCATGCGCACGCTGTACCGCCTGACCCACAATGTCGCCGAAGGCGCCGGTGCCGCCGCCCTAGCCGCGCTCACGCAGGAGCGGGAGCGACAGGCGGGCAAGCGGGTTGGCGTCATTCTGTCCGGCGGCAACGTGGATGCGGAGGTGTTCCGCACCGTGCTGGCTGGCGAAGTGCCTTGACCTTGGCCCGCTAAGCGCTTTCGATCTCGTAGCCGTTCATCGTTACCACGCATTTCCCGACCACTTCCCTGTCTTCGAGCATGCGCATCGCGTCCACTGCGCGTTCGAGCGGGAAACCGGCGCAGACGTACGGGTCGATGATGCCGGACTGCGCCAGCTCAAGAACCGCGGCGCGGATCCGCCGCCCCAAGGTGGGATTGCGGCGGCCGATTTCGCCGGCCCGCACCCCGATGACGGAAACGCTCTTGATGAGCACCAGGTTCACCGGCGCGGCAGGCCAGCGGCCGCCGACGAAGCCGATGCTGAGAATGCGCCCGCACCAGTTGATGCAGCGCATCGACTCGTCGAACACATCGCCGCCCACCGGGTCGTAGATCACGTCCGCGCCGCCGGCCCCCGTGATCCTCTTGACCTCGTCGCGGAAGCCGCCCAAGGAGCCGTCCGGCAGTGTGTAGTTGATGACGGCATCGGCGCCGCGGGATTTGACCACGGCCAGTTTGTCATCCCGGCCACCCGTGCCGATGACCTTGGCGCCGTAGTGCTTGCCGAGCTCCACCGCCGCCAGTCCGACGCCGCCGGTGGCGCCGTGAACCAGCAGCCACTCCCCGGCCTGGAGGTTGCCGCGCACCGCCAGCGCCACATAGGCGGTGGTGTAGGCGGTGCGATAGGAGGCTGCCTGGGCATAGGTCAGGTTGCCCGGCATGGGATCCACGGCGCCAGCAGGCAAGTTGAGCGCCTCAGCGAATCCGCCGTTCAGCGTACCGAAGCAGACGGAATCGCCTTCCCGAAACTGGGAGACGCCAGCGCCCACCGCCGCCACTTCGCCCGCACCCTCGCCGCCCGGGGCAAAGGGCCGGGGTGGCTTATGCTGGTGGGTGCCCTGAATCATCATCAGGTCCGGGTAGTTGACGGCGCAGGCCTTGGTGCGCACCTGCACCTGTCCCGGCCCCGGATCGGGCAACTCGATTTCATCAAGGCTGACCGAGGCGATGTCGTCGCTTGTTTCGTGACAGCGAATCGTTCTTATGCGCGCCAAAGCGGTCTGATGCCTCCGGCAGTTGGTTGGAGAAGTCGGCGCGAGGATACAGGGTTGGGCGCGTAGTGGCGACGACAACCGATGGCGGCTATCGGTGCCTCAGTTGATGGCCCCGCTTTTCTTCAGCTTGCCAATTTGGTCCCAGTCGTAGCCGAGCTCCAGCAGCACTTCCTCCGTGTGCTCGCCGAACTCCGGCGCGCGCTCCAGGGGTGGTGATTGTTCGTTGAATTGAACCGGAGCAGGCGCCAGCGTCAGGGTGCGCCCGTTCCCCCAGTCGACGGCCTGCAAGTAGCCGTTTTCTAGTGCCTGACCGTCGTCATTCAAGTCGGTGACGGCTTGCACGACGGTCCACTGCCCCCGTTGCCGGGCGAGGCGGTTGACCCATTCCGACAAGGGCCGTCTGGCGAATTCGGCGGACAGTTCCTCAATGCAGGCTCTTCGATTGTCGGCCCGCGACTTGCGCGTGGCGAATCGCGGATCGTCGATTAGGTCCTTGCGGCCGATGGCTTCGCAAAAGCCCGGCCAGTATCGGTCAGAGTGCAGCATCACCAGCTTGATGAACCGGTTGTCGCTTGTTTCGTAATGGACGCCGATCGGGTTGGGTTGCTCGTGCCTGTCCGTTGGAACCAACTCGTCGGTGCCGGTCAGATTGGCGCCGACCAGGCCGGCCTGCATCGCCCAGATTCCCGAACTCAGCAACGATACATCGACCGTCAGGGCTTCCCCGGTTCGTTCCCGGTGAAAGAGCGCGGCCGCCAGCCCTCCAGCGAACGCGAGCCCGGTCTGGCCATCTCCGAAGCCGGGCGTCGGAATGGACACCAACTCCCCACCGGCGCGCGTGGCCGCGGACGCCGCCCCGCTGCGCAGCCAATAGATGCTCTCGAAGCCGCCTAAGTCCGCCTCCTCCCCCTTGGGACCATGGGCGCTGCCGCGGCCGTAGATGATGTTCGGATTGGCCGCTCGAATGTCTTCCACGTCGATGCGCAACTTGGCGCGTGCGGAGGGCAGGTAGTTGGTGATGAAGACGTCCGCGCGCCGGGCAAGTTCGAGGACGATCGCACGGCCATCGGCCAAGGTGAGGTCGATGCCCACCGAACGTTTGCCGCGATTGAAGGTGTCCCACAGGAAGTTGATGCCCTCCACATCCGCAGGCACGCCCCACCCGGACAGGCCGCGCATGAAATCACCCTGCTGCGCGTGCTCCACCTTGATGACCTCTGCCCCCCAGTCGCTCAGGATCGCTGCTGCGGACGGGGCCAGTGCGAACTGCGCTATCTCCAACACCCGCACACCCTTCATTACGCCAACCATCGGTGCCTTGTCACTCCTTGCTCGGTGGACGGGGCGATATAATAGTTACGTGTGAGGGGCTGTCGACATGAAAGTAGGGATTGCAGCGGCATTTGGCGATTCGCCGCTTCGGGACATCGGGTTCCTGAAGGCGTTTGCCCAGACTGCCGAGGAATGCGGGTTTAACTCTCTCTGGGTGCCTGAGCACATCGTGTTCTTCACCCGCTACACAGACCCTTACCCGCATACGCCCGATGGCGTCGCGCCTTGGAAGGGCCGGTTCGGGCTCTACGATCCGATGCTGGTCTGCACGGTGGCGGCTTGCGTCACGACGCGCCTGCGGCTCGGCTCCGCCGTGCTTATCGTGCCGGAAAGGCCGCCGCTCCTGCTTGCCAAGGAGATCATGACCCTCGACCACATCGCCGAAGGCCGCTTTGAGTTCGGCGCAGGCCTCGGCTGGTCCTCCCAGGAATACGCGGCGCTGGGCGTGCCTTGGCAGCGGCGTGGCAAGCGCTTCGATGAATACCTTGAGGCGATCAAGGCGGCGTGGTCCGCGGAGACCGCCGCGTTCAACGGTGAGTTCGTGCAATTCGAGGACGCGGTGCTGCAGCCTCAACCCCTGACCCAGGGCGGCCCGCCCATCCTGATCGGCGGCAATTCGGATTTCGCCATTCGCCGGGCGCTGCGCATCGGCGACGGCTGGATTGGCGTGGGCACACGTTATGACGATCCGGAACCCCTGCTCGCCCGGGTGCACGCGGCGCTCGACAAGGACGGCCGCCCTCAAGACCGTGACTTTCAAATCAAGCTGAGCCTGCCTTATTCGCCGCGCAACTCGGACGACGACCTGTTGAAGCTGATTCGCACCACCGCCAGCCTCGGCCTGCACGAGCTGGTGCTGCAGTTGCCGGTGCGGGCAAAGCACCTGGAAAGCGACATGCAACGCTGGAGTGGGTTGCTTGGTCTGATCGGTTGACGCGGCGCCCGCCTAGCGACTTCGCCCTGCCTTGCGGATGTTCTGGGCCGCCGTGGTAAAGAAAGTGCACAGGTAGAAGGGAAACGCATCCCCCTGAGCCTCCGTGCGGGCATTGCCGGTGTCGTGACGGTACTCACCCTCCCAGACCAGGGTGCAGGATTGATCGCTGACGGGTTCCACCTTAAACGAGCCGCCCCCTTTCAGAAAGCTGTGGCTGTCCGAGGTGAGGTACTCGAAGAACATATCCTGTTCGTTGAACTGGGTGATGTCGAACTCGTGGGAGACGTTCGCGTCGGGCCGGGTGGCGTCGTAGGGATTGGGGATCTGGTAGGTCATGATGACACGCCCGCCTTTTTCAACGACGCCGCCTTCCACTGAGGGTTGGCTGTACCGGGTCGGCCAGAGCCAACTGTTGCGGTAATCGATGAGCGTTGCGAGCCATTCCTGCCAAACGTCCCGGGCTGGCATGCTGACATTGGCCTCGAAACGGTAAGGGTACTTGACTAGCTGGTCATCGGATTCGCGCGTGGTGGTCAAGGTGTAGTCGTGCATTGGCGCCCCCCCCCCCCGTGACTTTGTTGTGGCTATTGTGACAACAAATGCTAGTCGGGCACCACGCCGGCGTCAACGCCGGGACTACTCTCCACTACTCAATCTGTTTTTCCAGCCGTTTGCGCTGCTTGTTGGACAGGCCCAGCGCGTCGAGCGCTTCGCGCAGGCGCACTCGGGTGATGTCGGCGCCGAGAAAGGCCATGGAGTCGAACAGCGGCAGGGCGACCGGCCGTCCGCTGATGGCGATGAACAGGGGGGCTAGGAAGTCCCGCAGGCTCAAGCCCATACGCTCGGCGTTGGCTTTGCACAGGTCGAGCAGTGCGTCCTGGCGCCACTCGGCCAAGGCATCGCAGGCCCGCGCCGTGCGGAAGAGAACTTCCACGACTTGGTCTCGGCTGAGCTTCTTGTGGGTGAAGTCCTGCTCGCTTAAGGGCCGCCGGTCGCCGAGCAGGTAGTCCACCTGGGCGGCGATGTCGGCGAAGCGCTCGGTGCGCGTTTGAATGAGAGGGGTGAGCGGCGCCAAGCGCTGGCGGTTGATGGCCCAATCCTGCAGCCGGTCCATGAAGGCGTCGGCGTTGAGCCCGCGGATGTGCTGCCCATTCACCCAATTCAGTTTTTCGAAGTCGAAGATCGGTCCGCCAAGGGAGACGCGGTCTAGGGAAAAGGCCTGCAGGAACTCCGCCCTGGAGAAAATCTCCCGCTCGTCGGGCATCGAAAAACCCATCAGGGCCAAGTAGTTGGCGAGTGCTTCGGGCAGGTAGCCGACGTCACGAAAGTAGTCGATGCTGGTAGGGTTGCGGCGCTTGGAGAGCTTGCTCTGATCGGGATTGCGCAGCAGCGGCAGATGGGCGAGGGCTGGCATCGGCCAACCGAAGTAGTCAAACAGCAGCTTGTGCTTGGGCGTGGAGTTGATCCACTCCTCGCCGCGCAGGATGTGGGTGATGCCCATGAGGTGGTCGTCCACCACCACCGCGAGGTGATAGGTGGGGAAGCCGTCCGCCTTGAGCAGCACCTGCATGTCGATCTGGCTGCATGGAATCGCTATGTCGCCCCGCAGCTCATCGCGAAAGCGGCATTCCCCCTCGCTGGGCACCCGCATGCGGACCACCGAAGTCTCCCCTGCGGCCTGCTTGGCCGACACCTCGGCCCCGGAGAGGTTCAGGCAGCGGCCGTCGTACCCCACCGGGGCGCCCGCTGCCCGCTGTTCGGCGCGCATGGCGTCCAGGCGCTCGGCGGTGCAGAAGCAGTGGAAGGCGTGGCCTTGGTCGACGAGTTGCTGGGCGTACTGACGGTAGGTGTCCGTACGCTCGCTCTGCCGGTAGGGACCGTGCGGACCGCCGATGTCCGGCCCCTCGTCCCAAGGGAGGTCCAGCCAGTTCAGCGCCGCCAGAATGCGCGCTTCGGATGCCTCGCTGCTGCGGGCTTGGTCGGTATCCTCGATGCGCAGCACGAACTCGCCGCCTTGGCTCTTGGCGAAGGCCCAGTTGAACAGCGCCATGTAGGCGGTGCCGACGTGCGGGTCACCCGTCGGCGATGGGGCGGCTCGGGTGCGTATGCTCATCGGCACCGACCCGGCGCGAGCTCCTAGGCTCGAATGGCCGCTGGGGGCATGATGGACCGATCTTGGTTGCTGTCGCGCCCGACCGTGCAGACCTCCCAAGCGTCGTCGCAGCGCAGTAGCGCCCGAGCCAGCTTGTTGTTCAGCGCGTGGCCGGACATGTGGCCGCTGAACGCGCCAAGAATCGGACGCCCGAGTAGGTAGAGGTCGCCGATGGCGTCGAGCACCTTGTGCTTGACGAATTCGTCGCGATAGCGCAGCCCGCTGCCGTTGATCACGCTGAAGTCGCCGATGCCCACCGCGTTCTCAAGGCTGGAGCCCAGGCACTTGTTGATCGCTTGGGCTTGGCTGAGCTCGCTGAGCAGTCCGAACGAACGGGCGCGGCTGACATCCTTGACGTAGGACACCCGGGAGAAATCCAAGCTGGCCTGCTTGGGAAGGCGGTTGTACACGGGGTGGTCCGCCACGAAGGTGTAGGAGGCCTTGAAGCCCGGGTGGGGGGTGAGCGCCGCAAAGGCTTCCCCTTGGGTAACCCGAACTTCGCGCTTGATGCGGATGAACTCCTTCACCGCATCCTGCTCCACGAGGCCAACCGAGCCGATCAGATTGACGAACGGCGCCGCGCTGCCATCCATGATCGGCACTTCCTCGGCGTTGAGCTCGACGATCAGGTTGTCCACGCCAAGGCCCCAGAGCGCCGACAGCAGATGCTCCACGGTTGAGACCTGCACGCCGCCGTCGGCGATGCTCGTGGCGAGCGTTGTGTCGGAGACGTTCTGCGCGCAAGCGCGAACGCTGCCTCGCCCTGGCAGGTCGGTGCGGACAAAAAGGACGCCTGTGTTCTCCCCGGCAGGGCGTAAGGTCATGCGAACCTTTTGTCCCGAATGCACGCCAATGCCAATGGCGTACACAGGTTGTTTGATCGTGCGCTGTGGAATCATGCTGCTTTTCCCAAAGCCGGTAAACGAGACCGGATGCGACTATACCCTAGCGCGAAAAGAAAATGAAGGAAAAGTGGAGAAAAAAATGAAAAATGGGGGTGCCCGCCAGTTTGTCGCAGAGTGGGGAATTTATTGTTTTTCTTCAATGAGTTAGTTGCTCCGACCGGGCCAAGGTCCAAGCCGTTGATACACAATGTTACAAATTTGTTCAGCCGATGGCACCCATTCATCGGGCTGGATTTCAAGTCGCGTACAATACCGCGCATCATGGTTGACGTTCAACAACGGATCCAACCGCAGGCCACGTCTCCGGGGGCGGCAAAGCGGCTTGCGGTTGCGCCGATGATGGCCTGCACCGACACCCACTGCCGCACGCTGCATCGCTTGTTCAGCCCCAACGCCCTGTTGTTCACCGAAATGGTCACCGCAGGGGCTGTGGTTTACGGCCCCCGCCAGCGCCTGTTGCGCTTCCAGCCCGCCGAGGCCCCGGTGGCCTGCCAACTGGGCGGCGGCGATCCGGGCCTGTTGGGCGAGGCGGCGCAATTGGCGGCCGACGCTGGCTTCGCGGAATTCAATCTCAACGTGGGCTGCCCATCGCCGCGGGTGCGCCAAGGCGCCTTCGGTGCGGCGCTGATGGCCGAGCCTCGGCGCGTGGCGGACTGCCTGGCGGCCATGGGCGCTGCCGTCAAGGTGCCGGTTACGGTCAAATGCCGCCTCGGGCTGGATGGGCGGGATTGCGATGCCTTTCTCGATGATTTCACCGCCGCGGTTTCCGAAGCGGGTTGCCGAACCCTTTACGTTCACGCCCGAATAGCCGTTCTGAACGGATTGAACGCGGCCCAGAACCGCAGCATCCCGCCCTTGCAGCCGGACCGCGTGCATGGGCTGAAGGCGCGCTTCCCGAAACTGCGCATCATTGCCAACGGCGGCATCGACACGCTGGCGGCGGCGGCCGCGTACTTGGCGCACGTCGATGGCGTCATGATTGGCCGAGCGGCTTGGCGAGAGCCCCGCTTCCTGAACCGCGTGGACGCCATGATGTTCGGCGCGCCGCTGGTCTCGGAGCGTGATGCGTTGGACGCCTATCTCGGCCACATGGGCAGCCAACTGGCCCAAGGGGAGCGGCTGGCCGACTTGGTTCGGCCCATCCTCGGCTTGTTCAAGGGGCAACCGGGTGCCCGGCGCTACCGGCAACGGCTTTCCTGCCCCAAGGCCTTGCGCAGCAACCGACTTGACGTGGTGCTGGACGCCATCGACCAGCTGGGAGTCAGGGGGGAGGCGCTCCGGGGTCCGGAGTCGCAGGCTGCAAGGGCGGCGTGATGCTGGCTCGTTTGCTGGAGCGCATTCAAGCGCCCGCCGCAGAGGATAGCCCGGAGACCACCGTTGAACTGGCGGCGGCGGTGCTGCTCATCGAGGTGGCTTGGGCCGATCATCAGGTTGCCGATGCCGAACTGAGGGCGATTGAGCGGACTCTCAAGGCGGTGCTGCAACTCAGCGACGAGGATGTGCGCGCCTTGATCGATGAGTCCCGTTCGGCGCAACGGGAAAGCGTGGGCCTGCATCGCTTCACCCGGGCCATTGTCGATGCTTGGAGTGCGGAGCAGCGATTCGAGCTGTTGGTGCATCTATGGCGCCTGGCCTACAGCGATTCAGGGCTCGACAAGTACGAGGAGGCAACCATCCGCAAGATCGCCGACCTGCTCTACGTGGACCACCCCCGGTTCATCGCCGCCAAGTTCAAAGCGAAGCGGCTTGTGGCGGTGAACTAGGCTGGTCGGGATCGGCCTCCAGGACGGCCATCAGATCCTTGAAGGTATCCTCGTTGCGGGCGTTCATCGACATCAGGGTGCGGTGGGCGTCGATGACTTGGCTGCGCAGCACGTCCTCCTGGGTGTGGGCGAGACGCGGCAGCTCGGTGAGCTGGGCGGTCTCGCTGAGCGGCGCATCAATGATGTGGAAGACGTCCTCGAAGCCCATGGTGAGCAGGATGCGGGTCACGTCGGGCCGGGTGGAGACCAGGGTGGGCACGTAGTCGAAGCGGCGGCCCGCCTCGATGGAGAGCTTGGCCAGCAGGCCCAGCGAGGTGCTGTCGATGGCGTCGATTTCGGAGAGGTCCACCAATACCGACTTGAACTCGGCGTCGCTGAACATGCGTTCCAGAAAGCCGTCGATGGCGCCGCTGATGGTGAGCCGCACGTCGCCGATGAACTTCAGCTCGTACACGCCGTCGTAAGCGGCGGCCAGAATCTTCCCGGACACCTCAGGACTCCCTCGACACCATCAGGCAGGTCACGTCGTCGGGGCCGTGGGCGTCATCGCCGTCGGCCAGCTCCAACGCCTGCCACAGGCCGCTCAAGGTGTCGTTTTCCTGCAGCGCCTGCAGCAACAGCCCTTCCTTGGATGCCAAGTCACCGTCCGGCAGCAGGTCGAGCACGCCATCGGTGAACGTCACCAGCCGGTCGCCGGCGGCGGGCTTCAGGGTGAGGATGTCGTAGCTGACCTCATCGAACAGGCCAATCGGCTTGCCCTTAAGCTCCAGAAAGCGGGCCTCGCCGCCCTCGACAAAGGCCATGGGCGGGTAGTGGCCCGCATTGGCGATGCGGATGCTGTCGTCCTTGAGGTCGCAGATGGCGATCAGCAAGGCCACGTGCTTGTCCATGTGCTGGTCGAGCAGTTCATTGTTCAGCCACGCCAGAATCTGCCCCGGGTTCTTCATCATGGCTCGCCGGTACTCGCGCCTGAGCCGCCGGGAGAAGTTCTTCAGCAACACGGTGACAAAGGCGGAGGAGGCGCCATGACCCGAGACATCGGCGACGTAGAAGGCGAAGTAGCGTTCGCCGATGCGGAAATAGTCCACGAAGTCGCCGCTCAGAATGAGGGACGGCACGATGCGGTGGCGCAGCCGGTAGCGGTCTATGGCCATCGGGTTGGGCGGCAGCATGCCCAGTTGGACGTGCCGCCCGGCCCGCTGGTCGCGCTTGAGGTCGCGCACGAACTGGTCGAGCCGAGTCTCCAACTGGCCCGCGACGGCCTTGAAGCGGCCGAGGACGATGGCCACGCGCTCCGCGAAGTCCGTCGCCTTGCCCGGCAGTTGCCAGACATCGGCGAGCCCCGCCTGCAGCGCCTTGAACAGCAGGTCCGGGGACAGCTCGCTGGACGCCAACGCGACGGGGATGTAGCGGAATTGGCTGGCCAACTCCTCGGACCATTCGAGGCGGTCGCAAATGATGAGTTCGGGATGTGCGTGGTCGCAAATGCGAACGGCTGCGCTGAGGTTCGATGCGGACAGCAGCGGGTACCCCAGTTCATTGAACTGATCCGCTAGCGAAGAGGCCGCCCCTGGATCAGTTTCGACTACCAGAAGGCTCATTTTCTTTTCGGCAAGGCAAACAGTCACGCAAATGCGTTAAGGAACTTTACTCCTATTCCACCGGCTATGACAAGGCGCTTCGCTCGCAGCTGGTGGGGAAGGGCATAGGCTGTTGAGAACAAATAAATTGTCCGGTCCTGTAACACATGAACTGTCCGGTTTCAGACTGTCCCGAACTTCATCGGTTTGGGGATGGTCATGGGCATTGTTCAAGTCAACCAGGACAGGAGGATGGCGGTGTTCGAGGACG
>JAJEIQ010000073.1 GCA_022827905.1 Pseudomonadales bacterium
CGTCGGCAACTGCGGCTTCGGCTTCTCGCCCTGCCTGCCGGACCACCGCGAGCGCTACATGCTGATGATGGAGAACACCGAGCAGGTGCCCTACGCGGCGATGAAGCAGGAGCTGGGCTGGGACTGGAGCACGTTCCCCGAGTGGGTCGAGCACATGAAGCGGCAGCCGCTCGGCATCAACCTCGCCAGCTACATCCCGCTTAACTCGATGCTCATCTATGTGATGGGTATTGACGGCGCCAAGAATCGACAGGCCACCGCCGCAGAACGACAGCAACTTCAGGACATGCTACATGAAGCGATGGACCACGGCGCCATCGGCTTCTCGCTGACCCAACAGGGTGACGACAACGGCCATGTCGATATTGACGGCACGCCAATGCCGACGGATTCCATGCCGGTCGAGAACGCCTATGTGGTCGCCGACGCCCTTCGGGAACGGGGAGCGGGATGCATCCAGGTCCTCTGCGACAGTCCCGTCGCCGATTATCGCCATGTCGCCGAGGAATTGGCGATTCGAAGTGGTCGGCCGATCATCAGTAACCTTATTGCCCCGTTTGACCCGATGCCTGACTTCCACCCAAGTCGTCTTGAATGGCTGGACCAGTGCGAAGCACGCGGTCTGCAAATGTATGGTCAGAGCCTGGTTTGTCGAATTTGGAATGAGTTTCGAGCTCGCGAATGGAATTTATGGGACGGGGTACCGATCTTTCGCGAGTTCAGCATCTGCGACGATGAGGCCAAGCTTGCCAAGGTGAGCGATCCCGAATATCTCGCTCGAATGCGCGAGGGCTACGACCCAGAGGCAATGGTGGCCTCGGGTGGCTCGCTCGAGTCGTTCATCCTCCACAAGAGCCACGGCGCGAGCGGTTATACCCAGTTTGAAGGCAAGCTCGTTGGCGAGATTGCCGCGGAGACGGGGCGGCCGGTTACAGACGTCTTCTTCGACATCGTCGCCCAATCAGGTCTCGACGCCGATTTCCGCACCACCGAGGTTCTCAGCCAGGATCCTGCAATGAATGCTGAGATCGCTCGCCACAAGCGCTGCATACCGGGCACTTCGGATGGCGGCGCCCACGTCAAGTTCTTCTCCGGTGGGCATTACTCGACCGAGATGATCTCGTGGCTGGTGCGGGAGGAAGGGGCCTTGTCGCTGGAGGACGCGCACTTCCGGATGAGCCAGCTCCCCGCCCGGATTCTCGGGCTCGACCGGCGCGGAACCCTGGTCGAGGGCAACGCCGCCGACCTGTACATCTACGACTACGACTCGATCGGGTACGAGCGGGACAACTACGCCATTCGGAACGACCTGCCGAACGGCGACTGGCGGCGCATCGTGCCGGCGCGGGGCATCGACTGGGTCGTCGTCAACGGCGAGCCGATCTTCAACAACAGCGAGGCCTGCAGCAACGCGATGCCGGGGCAACTGGTCTCGAATCAGGGAGCCGAGATCGATGCGCTTCTCAGCAAGGCGGCCTGACGGTGGTCGTGTACGTAGGCAACTAACGCATTGCCCAAAGTGAATGTTCTGATTGTTGGCGCAGGCGCAGGTGGGCTGGTCACCGGCTACCACTTCGCGTTGTCTGGCGTCGAAGTCACGTTTTTCGTGCGGCCGAGCCGTATGGAAGAGATGGGCCAGATGCCGAAGCGGCTTTATTGCTACGAAGACCACGAAGTTAAGCTGTTTGCTGACTACGACACCGTTTGCAATATGGATGAGGTGGCTGCGCGGAAGTTTGACTACGTGCTCACCACTCTGGATGGCTCTGCCATGCAGTCTGACGAGGGGGTGGCCTTGCTTCGCGACCTGGGCAATGCCGTTCGAGCAAGCAGTGCGGTGTTCGTGTGCTTGGGTGCCGCAGAAGGCATAGAGGGTTTTATTGTCGAGCACACCGGGCTGCCAATCGATCGGTGCCTGTTTGGCAGCTTTTCCCTGTTGAGCCATAACGTGCCGCTGCCAGGTCAGCGTTTCGATGCGAGCATTGACCAGGAAGGGTTGGCGGGTTGCGTGTTTGCGTACACGCATTTGGGCAAAGGCAAAGCCGGGTTGATGCTGACTCGCACGAATCGGGGGCTCGGACAGGAACTCGCCGAATTGTACGGTCGTTCGGGCACATCGACCTGCACGGTCATGCCCAATCTCCGTGTTGCGGACTGCGCGTCCTACTTCCTGTCGCCAGCCTTCGTTGCGTTTGTGGTTGAAGGCTGGCCGGAACCCGAAGACATGTTCAAGACTGAGACCTGGCGACTTGCGGAGAAGGCCACGATGGAAATCGTCGCACTGCCGCAATACGGCTTCCTCGGCAAAGTGGTTTCCGCTCTCGGTGGGCCATTGAACCTACTGGCAAAAATGTGGGAGGGCACTGGCAAGGCCGCGGTGCCGCTGGATTTCCACGCCTTCAACAAGTTTCATCACGGCGGCAAGGTCATGGCCCAAGACATCGGGATATCCCGTGACATCTTGTCTCGAGAGGAGGGGCGGGGGAGGAAGTTGCCGATGCTGCGCCGTCTGATCGAGCGTTTGGATAGGGTTCAGGCGTAACAGAACGAGGCTTGGAGCTGGATATGGAATACGGCATTGCGCTTGCGTCGGAGATAGACAGCTGGCGCTGGGTTCAGCGGGCGGAGGAACTGGGATTCAGCTCGGCCTGGTTCTACGACACACAACTGCTTAACCCTGATGTGTTCATCTGCATGGCCCTGGCAGCAGAAAAGACGGAGCGCATCAGGCTGGGCACGGGTGTGCTGGTGCCGTCCAACCGAATTGAGCCGGTCACGGCCAACGCCCTTGCCACGCTCAACCGGCTGGCACCCGGGCGCATCGACTTTGGTGTCGGCACGGGCTTCACCGCCCGCAGGACCATGGGACTGGGCGCCATTCCGCTCAAGAAGATGCAAACCTACGTTGATCGTGTCCGCGCCCTAGTGCGCGGCGAGATTGTCACCTGGGACTTTGAAGGCAAGCAGCGCAAGATCGGGTTTCTGAATCCCGATCTTGGCCTCATCAATGTTGAGGACGAGGTTCCGCTTTGGATTTCCGCGTTCGGTCCGAAAGGACGTCGAATGATTGCCGAACTGGGTGCGGGCTGGCTGAATTTCAGCGGTATGACTGGCGCGGTCGAATCGCTTAAGCAGATGCAGTCGGACTGGCAGGACTCCGGCCGCGATTCCGAGGATCTGAAGTCGGTGCTGTTTTTCCTGGGAGCGGTTCTGACCGGAGACGAGGCCACTGATCGGGACCGTCTGATGAAACAGGCCGCACCTTCCACGGCGGTGATCATGCATAACCTTTCCGACGCCGTCCCCCCGATGGGAGGGCGATCCCCCGAGGGTCCGATTGGTCAGCTGCACCAAGCCTACCTGAAAGAACATGATCGCTACGAGCCGCAGGATGCCAAGTACCTTCAAAATCACCGCGGTCATCTCATGTTCGTGCGCCCGGAAGAAGCCCCGTTGTACACACCGGACCTGGTCAGGGCGACGACGATGAGTGGCACACATGACGAACTGGTCGATAACATGCGAACTTTGGCGGAAGCTGGTTATAACCAGGTCACCGTCCAGCTTGTGCATGGCCAAGAGGAGGCCATAGAGGACTGGGCTCGAGTGTTTAGGTCCATTTAGATAGGAGCGACCGATGGATCAGCTGTCTAACGATGAACTTATTGCGGTGCGCGAAGCACTGGACAAGCAAGCAATCTATGAGAATGTCGTGAAGTACTGCCGCGGCGCGGATCGTCTGGACATTGACTTGCTCAAAGATGCCTACTGGGAAGACGGTACCGACGATCATGGTGGTTTTGCGGGGAATACCCATGAGTTCTGTGAATTCGCGGTTGCGAGCAAAGGCCTGTTCAAAAGCGTCAATCATCATGTCAGCAATATCCAAATAGAGCTGCTGGGCAATCAGGCAAAAGTAGAGACCTACTTCATAGCCGCGCATCTGATTCCAACTGAGGACTCGGACAAGGACGACTTTTGGCTTCTCGGAGGACGATACAAGGATCTCTATGAAAAGCGCGCAGGGCTATGGAAAATCCTTCACCGGGTTTGTCTTTGGGATTGGAATCAAAGTCAGGAAAGTCGGTCGGAATGGGACAAGTTTGGACTTACCGATAGTCCCAACCACGGAGGGTATGCACCAGATGATCCGATCTACGGAAGTTGGGGCGCGAAGTAAGGGCCGGCACAGACAGCCTGATTGATAAGCTGCTATGGCGTAGGGGGTTGCTGTATCAACAGCATAATGGACCGCTTGGCAGTCAACCGTCGATATGGCACCGACTTTTCAACGTACACAGGGTCTAGATGCAGCTCAATAAAAGCTTCCGCACTTGGATACCGTGTCACGACCACCATATCCCACTGAATGCTGTCATCACCGATGACCGTGATCGGCTGGCCACCCACAAAAACGGGTTTCACGCCGATGCGCTCGATAATGGGCGTTGTGGCTTCAATGTACTTTGCCAGTGCTTCAGCCACACTGCCACGAAAACCCAGCTTATCATCGTGCACCTCGCCAGTGGCCCGTTGCATCAAGCTTAGGGTCATAATGGGCTGCTTGTTGGGATACAGCAAGATACTGCGCCACTGTTCTTCTGTTGGAAACCTCGGCGAGTCGCCGTAGATCGACATCAACTCAGCTAGTTTTTCTTCGAGGACGGGTTCCGCCTGCGGCGCTTGGCTAACGAGCAGTAAAACCGCGAACGTGACGGAAAGGAATTGGAGCTGCATCATTAGTCTCCGGTTAACTAAACCCCTAAGCCTCAATCATGGGTAAAACAGTGGCTCCAAAGTGATCGTAGAAGATGGCGACGTCGATTGGGCTGTTATGGCATGGGGACTTGCTGCGAAAACAGCATAATGACTCGCTTGGTGTGCAACCGGCGATATGGCACCGACTTTTCAACGTACACCGGGTCTAGATGCAGCTCAATGAAAGCCTCTGCACTTGGGTACCGTGTCACGGCTACCGCATCCCACTGATTGCTGTCATCGCCGATGACCGTGAGTGGCGGGCCACTCACATAAATCGGTTTCACGCCGATGCGCTCGATAATGGGCGTAGTGGCTTCAAGGTACTTTGCCATTGCTTCAGCCACACTGCCACGAAAACCCTCCTCCTCATCGTGCACTTCGCCAGTAGGCAGTTGCAGAAAGCTTGTGGTCACAATGGGCCCCTTGTTGGGATAGAGCAAGATACTGCGCCATTGTTCCTCTGTTGGCCAAATTGCCGCGTCGTGGTAGATCGCCATCAACTTAGCTAGTTTTTCTTCAACGTCTGCCGTTGCTAGCTTCACGCGCAGGATCCGGTCCCCGTGCATCGAGCCGATGAAAAGCTCGTCACCAACGCGCAGACCAACCGTTCCGGCTCCCATGGGCGCACCCTCGTTCGCATACAGGGTTTCAACGATGGTCATCGAGTCGGGGTCGAGCGCGACAATCTTGAAAGGAAGTCCACATGCGCCCTGTTGGGTACTCACGCAGGCCCCGAAGTCTTGTGCGGTGAGATGTCTGGAGAAAGATGCGATGAGGATGCGACCATCAGGGGCCCATCGGGCATTGTCGGGTGTGTCGACCGTCGCGCGGCCAAGTTCACGGCCGGTCGCGACTTCGACCTTCCGTACGCTATGCTCCGTGGTCGCGTTCATGTAGATAAAGCGGCCATCGGGTGAGGTGACGATCCCGTTGGGCATCGCGCCATCGGTGCCACCAATCTTTCGATAGCTCAGTTCAGACTGCGACCAAGCAAATGCATGGCCGGTGATATCACTCGATAGGTCCTGGGTCAGGTCATAGCCGATCGGCGTCATCTGCGTGGTGTAGAAGTCACCGTTGGAGACTCCTGCGACGCTGTTGAGCCATGCCTTGGGGGGTGCCGCTACACAGCCACGCCACGCCACCCGCCAGTCGGCACCCGAGCCGATCACCTCGAACAGCTCTATGGCTTCGCGACTGCCGTGTTGAACAACCAGGAGCTGCAACCGCCCATCATCCCGGCGAACGAGGTCCATCCCGTGCGCGTTGAACGCCTTCCCGGGCGGTGTCGCGCAATTCGGATCCCCCCAGCCTGGCTCGGCCGCACCGTTGCCCTGACCACCGCGAAACACCCTGTGTTTCTTCTCACTCTCGAGTTCAAAGACCAAGAGCCCGCCCGGAACCTCCGGCGAGCCGCCATACTCTCCAAGCAGGATGGCCTGCCCCCCCGGGAGTGCGACCATGTCCTCGGGATTTGTGAACTCGCAGATCGGTCGCGCATTGCCTTTCGGGACACAGTCGAGGATGGGTTCCGCCTGCGGCGCTTGGGTGACAAGCAGCAAAGTCGCGAACGTGATGGAAAGGAATAGGTGTTGCATGATGGATCTCCCTAGGTTCTTAAAAATGCGGTGGACGCAGCGCCACCCCAAAAGAGCGTGCCCTCACTGTACGGGTCGCCAACTCACTAAATTCCTTCTGTCGCAATGTAGCGGTCCAGATGAAAGGCTCTATTGCCATACGTTGCCTCAGCTACACGGGCACGCTTGAGAAAGAAGCCTGCGTCGAACTCATCGGTCATGCCAATGCCGCCATGCATCTGGATCATGTCGTTGCTCATGTTGTACAGGAAGTCACCTACCTGACACTTTGCCAGTGAGCAAAGCTTCGCCAGATCTTCACTCCCAAGATCAATGCCTTCCAATGCACCCTCAACACTTGAGCGAGCAAACTCCATGTCCATAAAGTGCGTAGCCGCACGATGGCCCAGCGCCTGGAAGCTGCCAATCATCTGACCAAACTGTTCTCGCGTCTTTAGGTATTCAAGGGTTCGATCAAATGCTTCCGCACCGATGCCGAGCATCTCGGCTGAAAGTGCTGCCCTGCCTCGATCAAGCACCTTGTCCAGCAGTTCGAATCCCTGATCAACCGTGCCCAGGATGTTTCCATCACTAACAACGACGTCCGAGAACTCAATGTCAGCGTGGCCCCTGTGGTCCACTAGGCTGAGTCGTGTGCGCTCAACCCCAGTGGCTTCACCGTCCACAAGGAAAAGCGTGATGCCGCCGTGGTCTCCCGGTTGACCGCCGGTTCGGGCCGCAACAATCAACAGGTTCGCCGCCATACCTTCCGGCACAAAACACTTACCGCCCTTTAACAGAAAACCGCTTTCCTCCCGACTGGCCGCTAAGGCCGTGTACTCCGGCCCATGGCGTGCCTTCTCATCAACGGCCAAGGTGGCTACCACCTCACCGGATGCAATGCGTGGCAGCCACTGACGCTTCTGATCCTCAGAGCCACCGAGCAGGACGGCACTGGCGCCAACCACACCGGATGCCACTAGTGGGCTGGCGGTGAGTCCGCGACCAAGCTGTTCCAGCACAACACCGAGCGTTTTGAAGTCCATGCCGGAACCACCATAGGCTTCGGGGATCAACAGACCGGCTAGGCCTAGGTCACAAATGGAGTTCCAAGTGCCTGATTCAAAACCGAAATCGGGGTTGCTGTCGCGCATCTGGCGGAAGCGCGTTACCGAGGCTTCATCACGAACCCAGTTGCTGACCTGATCTTTCAGTATGGTTTGTTCTTCTGTTAATACTGACATCTCAATACCCCTTTAGGCCCAGCACTCGTTTCGCCACAAGGTTCAGATTCACTTCGTTGGACCCACCCTCTATCGAGTTGGCTTTTGATCTCAGCCATGACCTGACATGGCCAAGTTCCTCGTCATTAAATTCTTCACCCTTCCAGGCGAGGCCACGGCTACCCATGATCTCAATCATCAATTCCTCGCGGTCCTGGTTCATCTTTGCCCAGGCGACCTTGAGAATCCCGATTGCCGGCGAAGGTCCATGAACTGCAGCTTCCGAGGTGAAACGCCTCGCTGTCTGAGAAAACGCGTGTGCCATCATTTTTTGCCGGGCGATACGCTCGCGCAGGGCGCCGTCAGCCAGACGATCACCATTCATGCCAATGTAATCTCTCGCGGCTTCAACGAGACCATAAGCTGTGGCACCCATCGCCCCACTGCCCGCAATGCCCTGACGTTCATGCAACAGTAGATGCTTACCAATCGCCCAGCCCTTGTTCTTTTCACCAATCAGGTTTTCTTTCGGTACAACGACATCGGTGAAAAAAACTTCATTGAACGGAGACTGCCCCGAAATCAGCATGATCGGCTTGACCTCCACGCCTTCCGATTTCATGTCGAGACAGATAAAGCTGATGCCTTCGTACTTTTTGCTCTTGTCGGTTCGAAAAATACCGTACATCCAGTCCGCTTCCTTCGCGCCGGAGGTCCATATCTTCGACCCATTGATCACAAAGTAGTCGCCACGGTCCTCCGCAAAGCTCTGCAAGCTTGCTAGGTCAGACCCTGCCCCCGGTTCGGAATATCCCTGACACCAATGGACATCGCCGCGAATGATCGGTGGCAGGTAACGCTTTTTCTGTTCTTCGGTTGCCACATCAAGCAAGGTCGGACCAAACATGGCGGTACCAAAGCCGCCTATCGGGTTGAACGCACCCGCAGCACGCATCTCTTCGCGCAGGACCTTTGCCTGCTTGTCCGAGAGCCCACCGCCACCATACTCAACTGGCCATGTTGGCGTGGACCAGCCTTTCTCTCCCAGACGCAGACGCCAAGTTTCCATGTCGCCTTCGAACTTTGCGCCGCGGCCCGCCTGGTTCGACGGCGGCTTATTTTGCAGTGATGGCGGAAAGTTCTCCTGCAACCAGGTGCGAACCTCTGCCCTGAACGCTGATAAATCTGACATGTATTCTCCCTGCTTCCCTACAATAAGCTTCTTCTCGTCCGGGTTGTTTAGCGACCAACTCGCTCTCGGTGTGGAGGGTGATGTCTCCTTCATAGAAGTTGGAGATCAACACTGTCCCACGAGGCGCGCCCTGTGCGGCGGCAGACACAGCAACCGGTTCCTGGCGCAGGGCGCGTGAGCGTTCGAGAGAAACCAGTACGACGGCGACCGCTCCTCCTCTTCCAAAAAACGTGTGATCTCGTCGGCCGTCATGGCAATTTGCGACCTTCGCTTCACGTCACACCACCCGGAAACTTCAACTCCATGAATTTGTCGTAAGCCAATACGGATGTCAACTACTATTTGTGGGCCTGATTGGCGCTAATGATTGCAATTGCGCAATAACAACGCGTTTCAAGTTCCCGCTGGAGCGAGGGCACAACGAACAGACACGAACCGGAGGTTCGCGTTCGCGCCCTCGCTGCGGGAACCCTCGGGGCGAGGGCATCTTGCCCTCGCAACGGCGCTCGAAGAGCGCCCTTCCTACGCACCAGCACAGCGCGAATCAGCTGATCCGCTCGACCGCTTGCCTCCCCAGTTCGGCCAGCAAGGTGTCTTGCAAACCCTCCCGACGCAGCAGGTCCGAGGCCTCCTCGCTCAGCGCCCGCGCCTCCCGGCGGGCGTCATCCAAGCTCATGAGCGTGACGAACGTGGACTTGTCCGCTTCTTGGTCCGAACCGGCCGGCTTGCCGAGCGTGGTGGTGTCGCTCACGACATCAAGCACATCGTCAATGATCTGAAAGCCCAGCCCGACGCGGTCGCCGAAGGCCTTTGCCACCGCCATCTGCGCCTCAGTCGCGTCAGCGAACAGGGCGCCGATCCGCACCGCGGCGCTGATGAGCGCCCCCGTCTTGGCGGCATGCAGGGCCTTGAGTTCGGCCAATCCCAACCGCTGGCCTTCGCTGGCCATGTCGAAGGCTTGCCCGCCGACCATGCCCTGCCAGCCAACGGCCTCGGCCAGCAGGCTTACCGCCACGGCTCGATTGGCCGCGCTTCCGGCCGGCGCCCCCGCAAGCACCTCGAAGGCCAGGGTTTGCAGCGCATCGCCCACCAGAATGGCCACCGCCTCCCCGTAGGCGGCGTGGCAGCTTGGCCGGCCCCGACGCAGCGCATCGTCGTCCATGGCCGGCAGGTCGTCATGCACCAGGGAGTATGCGTGGATCAGCTCAACAGCGCAGGCGGGCGGCAGCGCATCCTCCAAGCGGCCGCCGAAGGCCATGCAGGATGCGCAGGTGAGCATGGGCCGCAGGCGCTTGCCGCCGCCCAAAGCCGCGTAGCGCATGGCGTCCACCAACGGTTGGGCAATGGGGGAGTGGCTCGGCAGAACGCCGTCCAGCGCCTCTTCAATGGCGGCCCGGACGGCGTCCGGCTCAGCCGTCATTCAAGGATCCGAGGTCCAGGTCTTCGAGCTCGTTGTCTTCGGTGAGGGTGCGCACCCGCAGTTCCGCCTGCTTGAGCGCGGCTTGGCACTGGCGGGTGAGCTTGACGCCCTGCTCAAAGGCGGCGAGGGAGGCTTCGAGGCCGAGTTCGCCGGACTCCATCTGCTTGACCAGGTCTTCGAGCGCCTTTAAGGCGGCTTCAAAATCGACTTCCGCATCGGCGGCGTCTTGGTTGGCATCGGTCATCGCTTCAGGCCGCGTCGGAGTCGGGATTGGCGGCTTGGCCGGTGCGGTGCCAAGCGCCGCTGGCCGGATCGGCGGCGATCAGCCCCTCTTCCTCCAGCTTGGAGAACTCGCGGCGCACCATCCACGCGCCCATGGGCTGGTTGCGCGCCCGCAACAGGGCGCAGAGATCGCCAGGACGAAACTCCGCTTGACCCGATGCTGTCAGCTCACAGATCAGGTCAAAGAGGATTTCCGTGCGTTTTCGATCGATGCTCATTGCAATCCAGCCGGCGGCGGCGCCACTTGTTGCGGACTTGTACCAAAAACGGGGCCTCGGACACAACCGCACCTTGCGTTTTCCTGGAGCTTCCGGGGTTCTGTGCGAGGGCAAGATGCCCTCGCTCCGGGTGCTGCTTGGAGCTTAATCGAGGGCAAGACGCCCTCGCTCCGGGTGCTCTTTGGAGCGAGGGCGTCTTGCGAGCGATGGTGTGATTCCCCGGAGCGAGGGCATCTTGCCCTCGCAACGGCGCTCGAAGAGCGCCGTTCCCTACGCGCCAGCGCAGAAAATCCTCACTCCCGCCACGGTCGGCCTTGTGCGTAAGCACCCAGGTGGCGGTTCAATTCACGGACTAGGTCTTCGTTGCCATCGGCCAAGGCCAACGCCTCGCGCTGGGTGGCCAGCGCCTTGTCGAACTGGCCAAGTTCCGCGTAGGCGGCGGCCAAGGTATCCAGGTAGGACGCGTTGTGCTCCAAGGCCACCGCCTGCTGGGCTTGGACCAGCGCCAACTCGCCGTTGCGCACCCCGGCGGCGCTGGAGGTGGCGCGCAGCCACGCATAGCCGTTCAGCGCCTCGGCGGTGCCGGCGGCGAGCACCCGTTCCAGCCAGTCCGAAGCCTCGCGCTCCCGGCCTTCAGCCAGCAGCAGGCGCACCAAGCGCAGGGTCGGGCGGCTAAAGCCCGCTTCCGCCCCGCGCCGATACCAGGCCATTGCCTCCTCGCTGTCCGCCGCCACGCCCAAGCCCGCCTCGTGGATGTGCCCCAAGCCGACAAAGCTGCCCGGCGCCGCCAAGGCGGCGGCCCGGGTAAACCACTGCCGCGCCGCATCGAAGTCCCGCTCAAGCCCGTTGCCGGTCAGGTAAGCGTGGGCCAGGTTGGCCATGCCGTTGCCGGAGCCCCGCTCCGCACCCTGCTTGAAGTAGGCTGCGGCTTCCGCCGCTGAGGCGCCTTCGAGTTCACCGCTGCGAACCATGTAACCCAAGGCGACGGGCGCCTCGGCGCTGCCAGCCTCCACCGCCCGTTCATACCAATGCTTGGCCTGTTCGGGCTCCGGCTGGTCGGTGAATGCCGTCCGGTAGCTGGCGGCAAGCTGCACCATCGCCGCCCCATGGCCCTGCTCGGCCGCCCGCTCCAGCCAGATGCGGGCCTCCTCGAGATCATGGGACGGGCCCGCCCCGGTGAGGTAGGCGTAACCCAAGTGGTATTGGCCTGCGGCATGCCCAGCAGCGGCCGCCCGCGCAAAGAAGCCGAAGGCCAGCGACTTGTCGCTGCGCACCCCATCGCCGTGAAAGTGCAGGCTGCCCCGCGCCACCAGCGCCGCCGGGTTCTCGGCATCAAACTCCAGCGCACGGGCGTAGTCCTGGGCGGCGGAGACGTGCAGGCCCTCGGCCTGAAAGCTGTAGCCGCGCAGGTAGTAGGCATGGGAGCGCTCGTGCGGGTGCAGCCGATGGGCCACCACCGCCGGGTCCAGCCAAGTGCGGGCAAAGGCAAACTGCCCCTGCTCAATCAACTCCACGGCCCGGCTGACGAAAGCGCGGGGATCGAGGGCGGCAGCGTGGGCTAGGGAGCTCATGCAGAAGGCTAGGATGACGACCGCGCAGTGCACCCAGGCGCGTCGGCTGCGTCGGCGAGCCCCTCGGAGCGAGGGCGTCCCGCCCTCGAACTGGCCGCCAGAACCCGCTTCCTTGCTCCACTGCCGCTTCATACCCCGATGGTAGCGGATTGCGGCACCGTGCTAAACTTCCCCTCCATTCAGCAATCCCATTGGGGGCGATACGGTCTCGACGTCGGTATCAAAGCAAAAGGTGCATGCCGAGAGAGTAGCGGCTCTCGCTAAACAATCGCTGCAAACCTATAGTTGCCAACGACGACAACTACGCACTAGCGGCCTAAAACCCCGCTAACGCCGATGATCCCTCGCCTGCGGGGTGAAATCGGCGGCAAAAACAGCAGGATCGCGCTTCCGCCCACGCCTGGGGGCGGCAGCGTCAAAACTTTCCGGGCTCGCCAACAGCGCCCTGGCCGCCGGGCCGCTTGCGGTTAAAGCAATAGACGGACCCTAAGCATGTAGAGCCGATTGCGGCGAACCCACGGACGCGGGTTCGACTCCCGCCGCCTCCACCAACACCCCGAGAACATGTTCCGAGCACGACTTCTCACTCCGGCTCTCCTCCTATCGCTTGTCACTGCGTGCGCACCGCCAGCGACAGACAATCCGGACATACAGGTTCCTGATCTTCAGGGCGCCACGCCTTGGACCGATCTTGAGCTGGAGGACGGCATAGACGACTTTCACTTTGTCATTGTCAGTGATCGGACATGTTGCGCTCGACCCGGGGTCTTTGCCGGTGCGATGCCCAAGGTAAATCTGCTTTCACCTGCATTCGTTGTAAGCGTTGGCGATTTAATCGAGGGCTATACCGAGAACCAAGCTCAGCTAAACCGCGAGTGGGATGAGATAGAGTCGTTTGTCAGTGAGCTTGAGGCGCCATTCTTCTATACCGCAGGCAATCACGACATGAACAACGCGGTTATGGCTGAAGAGTGGCAACGACGATTCGGCCCTAGCTACTATCACTTCCTATACAAGGATGTGCTGTTCGTCGTCGTCAACAGCGAACTCTTTGGCATGGTAAACCAGCCTGACACTCCCGTACCAGGCCCTTGGCAGCAAGCCGATCAAATGGCCTTTATCAAGTCTGTCCTTGCACAGCACCCAGATCCGCGCTGGACGATCGTGTTGCTGCATCAACCACTATGGAGTTACTCGTCGGTCAACGAAGATTGGCTTGAGGTTGAAGCGTTGCTCGGCGAACGTGACTACACAGTGTTTGCCGGTCACTTCCATCAGTACAGTCGAGTGACGCGCAATGATCGAAACTTCATCACGCTGGCAACGACAGGCGGAGGCAGCGGACTGCGCGGCACGGCCTTCGGAGAGTTCGATCACGTCGCCTGGGTGACGATGCGCGACGACGGGCCGCGTATTGCCAACGTCCTGCTCGACGGCATCTATGACGAAGATGTATCCAACCCAGAGCTTTTGTCCGGTTTGACAGAAGTCGCGAACGCCATCGAAATGGAGGCGCTGACATCTACTGAACATCTCTTTAGCAATGCGAGCCAGAAGGTCACCATATCGAACCCTACCGAGTCGATCCTTACGGTCGTCCCGTCCATCGCGCGCCAGACCAACTTTAACATCGAAGGGCTAATGCCCCTGTCGGTACCAGCCGGGGAGAGCGTGGAACTGTTTTTGCGTCTCTCCACCGATGAGCCCGTACCCTACCACTCACTCACAACCGCGTCCGTTGAATGGATCGTTACCGGCATCATTGGTGAAAGGCCTGCCCAATTTCCGGTGTTAAAGCCCATCCTGCCCCTTTCGAAGTATGCGATTGGCACGATAGACGGCGTGGAAGTCGATGGAGACCTGTCCGAGTGGGGTCCGCTCACTTACAACGCCGCTCGGCAAGGCGATGTCCTATCCCCAGAGCTTGAGCCAAATGACGTTTCCTTTCAGTTCGATGTCAGGGAGGGGCCAGAGCACTTGTACATCGCCGTCAATGTCATCGACGATGATGTGAGCGCGCATGCGGACCTCATTCCCAGAGCCCAGGATTCAATTACCTTCTCCATAGATCCGCGCGTCCCGCCTGAGAGGGACGCCAGCATGAGTGCTGGCCAAGCCCTATTCAGCGGTGACATCGATGCTCAAGTTTCAACCATTGTTTCAACGGGCGCACATGCGAAGGACGAGCTCCTATCCTTCGTCGACGATACAAATGCGAACACGCAAATCTCATTTGCTTCAACCGACACGGGCTACGCCGCTGAACTTGCGGTGCCGTTAAGCTATATCGCGTCAAAAGCGCCCAATGGCGACGACTGGCAAGAGGCGCGCATATCCGTAGGCGTTTACGATCTTGACAGCGACGCCCATGCCGCCGACGTGTTGTACTGGCAACCCTTTCGCTATGGCGATGCGCCCTTGGCAGGCAGCCAGGTTTTCGTACGCCCTAACTGACTGCCTTAGCCCAGAGGATCTCTAGCGCACCTCTCCTCAGCTTGAGAGTTTGCGATCCAGAAATGCAGCCATGGTCTCGATGCTCTCCATGGCTTGCGGAAAGAAGTCCTCAAGCTGACAGAAGCCGTGCGGCATGTCCTGGTGGTAATCCGTCTCAAACGATTTACCGCACTCCGTTAAAACCGCCTCGAGCGCCTGGCAATCCGCCATCAGGCCATCGGCCGTGCCGCAAGTGATCAGCACCTCCGGCAGATTCGCCGCGGCATGGATGGGGGAGACTCTTGGGTCCTTAATGAGATTGTCCTGATCAGGCCCCAAATAGGAACCCACCATTGCGCCAACAAAATCAAAGTCGGAATTGGGTACTTCTGGATCGGAACTCACCATGTTGGCGAAATCCAGGGCCGGATAAATGAGCAGCGCGGCTTTGATCGCATCTCTGTTTTCGGCTTGGCTTGCCACCGCGGCTGTTAAGTTTCCACCGGCACTGTCGCCACCCAGGGCAAGACGGGAAACATCCCCACCATATTCGCCAGCATTCTCTAGAACCCAATCAAGCGCAGTCTCGCAATCATCAAACGCAGCGGGAAAAGGCGCTTCTGGTGCCAACCGATAGTGCACGTTGAAGACAACAAACCCTCGCTCTGCAAAGCGGTAACCCAATTTTCGATGTGTTTTAGGGCTGCCCAAGACCCAACCGCCGCCGTGCAAATAGACCAGTATTGGAAACGGACCTTCGCCCTTGGGTCGATGAATGTCGACAGTCAGGTCCTGGCCATCAAAACTCTGTATCACAACATCATCAATCGATTCGCCAATCTCCGGTAGGCTGCCATTGACGCCTTCAATAAAGCCATCCAGCACCGATCGCAATTCGAATACATCCTTAGGCGGGTTCTCAGCGAGAAACGCCATCAATGGATCTACTGCGTCTGTCATGTTCCCTCCTCGTTTCTTCGAACGTCGATTCTTCCATGTTCTCGAAGAAAATTCGAGATCAGCTTGTTGAGTTCTTCCGGTTTCTCCTGCATTGGAAAGTGGCCCACACCGTCTATGATCGACAATTGTGCGCCTTCTACATGTGACATCACCATATCGGTCCAAGGGTTGCTGTCCCCTTCTCTTGGTGGGATTCGCCCGCCTTCAGGTGGCGAGTTGGTGGTTTGAATCATCAGCGTTGGCGTGGCCACGTTGCTCAGAACCTCTTCCACATGCAGCGCATCAAAGGTGAACAGGTTGGTGATGACCGCTTTGCCCAGCGCTTCTGGAAATTGTGCAGCGCGCGCCACGATAAACTCCTTAACCCCCGGAATGGCATCGGGCAGAAACATCTGACTAAACATGGCAGAGATCGCCTGGCTAAAGCCTGCTTGTTCTATACCGGCCAAGAGTGTGGTGAGTTTTTCCTCCAAGTTGTCTGGCGTTGCCTGCCGGCTCCCATCCACCAGAATCAGACCTGTGAGGGGAGTGGCTGATCCGGAGGCGACCTTGGCGCAAACACGACAACCCATGCTATGCCCAATCAATACCGGTTTGTCCAACTGCAACTCGTGTACGAGCACCGCTACGTCCTTGGCAAAGCCTTCGACTGAAGCGTTGTCGATATCCGCCTCTGATTTACCGTGCCCGTTCAAATCGACGGTGATGATGTCGTAGCTGTCCGAAAAGGCTTTGACCTGCAGGTCCCAATCCGTGCGATCGCAGGCTAAGCCGTGCACAAACACGATCGGGGGACCCGAGGCTAATCCGGTTCTTTCGTAGTGCATCTTCCTGCCTCCCAGATGAGTTGTAACAGATCTAACTCACAGCGGAGTATGGAAATTTGACGAAACATGTTCAAATCTCCGCGTTAAAGGCCGATAATGAGACATGATTCGTCATCGGCGCAGCTTAACTGACTACATGAACCGGCTTCTTTCGGAAGGCCGGGCAGTGTTCACTGCCGAAGAGGCAGAGCGGACGCTTGGCGTCCGGCACCGGGCGTTCCTTGATGCTGCGGAGCGGCTGCAGCGGCGGGGGATGCTGCTGCAGCTGCGCCGGGGATTCTATGTCATTGTTCCGCCGCAGTTCGCCACTTGGGGCGCACCGCCGCCAGCATGGTACATCAATGCGCTGATGGCCCGAGAGGATGAACCCTACTACGTCGGGCTGCTCAAGGCGGCGGAGCTGCATGGCGCGACACATCAGGCCGTTATGGAATTCCAGGTTGTCTGCGGGAAACGGCTCCCTGAAATCCGAGCCGGGCGCAATCGGGTCGTTTTCTATTTTCGCCGGGACATGGCTTCGCTGGCGGCAGGCGTTGAGGGCCACAAGACCGACACCGGGACTATGGAGATTTCATCGGCCGAACTAACCGCCTTGGATCTGTTGCGCTATCCCCAAGCAACAGGCGGCATCGATAGCATCGCCACGGTGCTCCCGGATCTCGGCGGGACCATCAAACCGGAGCGGCTCGCTTTGCTGTCGAGAGCTTTCGAGCGGCCGGTGGTTCAGCGGCTTGGGCATCTGCTCGAGCATGTTGGCCGGGATGATCTGGCCGGACCTATGCAGGAACGATTGCGCTCGCAGGGCGCGTTGCGTTGGACCGAGCTTGATCCGCAGGCGGCACGTCACCCCGACTTCACTCCGAATCCACAGGTGCGTGACGCCAAGTGGAAGGTCGTAGTGAGGCGAGTGCCGGAGCCGGACCTGTGATTTCGGCGCAGAACATACCGCTGTCTTCGCGAGGCGGGCGCAGTTCAGTGGCGGTGCATGGGCTGCCAGAAAGAGAAACGCCCCTTTCGGGGCGTCGGGCCAGCGCCGTAGCTGCTGGCGGGGTATGTGCAATCATGCGTTAGCCGTGGGCGAGATGTCAACAGCGGTGTGGGCTGTGTTGCGAGCGGGTGCGAGTATCAACGTGACGAGAAGGACAAAGATAAGGTGGCGGAGCAAGACGGACCGACAGCTAGCCGTCGCGTCATGGTGTATGTGGATGGGTTCAACCTCTACTACGGCTTGAAATCAAAGGGTTGGCGGAGATTCTACTGGTTAAATCCTGTATCGCTTTCGGAGCGATTGCTGCGGACCGACCAGCATCTGGTGGGTGTTCGGTACTTTACGGCACGCATTTCGGGGCGACAAAAGGAGAAGAGGCGGCGACAAGCAAGATTCCTGGAGGCGATTGCCACGCTACCCGCGCTGACCATCCACTACGGGCACTTCCTGCAGAAAACGAGGACCTGCGCAATTTGCGGAAGCAAGTGGGTTGTCTATGAGGAGAAGATGTCCGACGTCAATCTGGCCGTCAGTCTGCTCGGCGACGCACAAGACGACCGATTCGACACGGCGCTGGTCGTTTCAGCCGACGGTGATCTAGCCGGGCCAGTGGTGGAGGTGCTAGAGCGATATCCAAACAAACGCGTTGTTGTGGTTTTCCCGCCGAACAGGCGGTCGGAAAAGCTGCGCAGCATCGCGAGTGCCGCGTTCACCGTGGGGCGCAAGTACCTGAAAGACAGTCAGCTACCGGAGAAGATCATCCGGTCGGATGGTTCCCTGTTGGCGCGGCCTGATCATTGGCGATGAACGGTCCCTTTCCTGCTCGCCGGCAAGAGTCATTCTGGCCCCCTCCAGCACCGCCACGGCTTGATTGCGCGACACCAAAGGATAGTCCTGACAACCCACCAAGCTGGCTGGCCCGAAATCAATCACCGCGCTAGGGTAGAAGGCTGATCGATCTTCTACCTTCGGAACGATATGGGACTCAACATCAAAAACGACGAAACCTACCGGCTCGCCAGTGAGCTTGCGCACCTAACCGGCGACACCATGACTGGGGCAATCACGATCGCGCTGCGCGAACGCCTCGAACGGGAGCGCCGGGCCCGCGGCGTGGAGAAACGCCTTCGGGACATGCGCGGCATAGCCGAACGCTGTGCTCGTCTGCTCGGACCCGGCCCGTCCGCCATTGAGCATGGCGAGGTTCTTTACGACGACCGGGGATTGCCGTCTTGATCATTGATAGTGACGACTTCGTCCGAACTGACATCCCGTCAGCTCGCGGGCGTAAAGACACTTAGGTCGGATGTCGCACGAGGGTAGTGGGTTGCATTGACCCTTCTTTACTGTCAGCCTCAAAGCTGAATTTCTGACAACCCGGCTCACTGATGGAAAGCCTGCCGAAACGGATCATGCGGCATGCCCGCTCGCTGGCGGAAGCCACGCCGATCTGCGCTGGGGCGTTGCTTCATCTCGGCAATCGCGCGGCCGTGGATCAAGCCCTGTCACGCCTTGCGCGGTCCGGGGACCTGCTGCGTGTCTGCCAAGGCGTTTACATGCGGCCCGTCGAGACCCGGTTCGGCCCTTGTGCGCCCAGCGTGAGCAAAGCCGTCCGTGCGCTTGCGGACCTGTGGGGCGAGACCATCGTTCCCTGCGGTGGCGCCTCCGCGCATGTGCTCGGCCTGACGACGCAAGTGCCGGTGCGGTCTGTGTATCTGACCTCGGGGCCATCGCGCCGGTTGCAATTCGGCAGTCTAGCGGTTGAGCTTCGCCATGCACCGCGCTGGCAGCTTGCGGCCCCAGACCGTCGCGCCGGCGAAGTTATTCGGGCGATGGCTTGGCTCGGGCCGGAGGAAATGCTGAAAGGGCTTGAGACCGTTTTGCCCGGCCTGTCGCCTCAAGAGGTGGGCGAGTTGGCCGACGCCCGAGCGACCATGCCGCACTGGATGGCCGAGCCGCTGAGCAAAGTTGTCGCGAACGGATGAAGTGGCGTTCCAATCGTTGTCGGCGGCGGACCGCCGGGCGGCGTTCTCGGCACCGACTCGTCAAGCAGCAGCCTCATCCTGATCGCCAGCAAGAATCATCCTGGCTCGCTCCAGCACCGCCACAGCTTGATTGCGCGTTACCGAAGGAAAGTCCTGAAGAAAGTCGTCCAGCCGGTCGCCCACTTCAAGGTACTCCATGAGAATACGCACCGGAACCCTTGTGTGTGAGAACACTGCGGTGCCGCCGAGGATGTCGGGATTCCTGTCCATAGGCTCGTCGTTCATGGTTACCTCGTCGCAGGCGTAGCATTCGGCTTCTTTTCCCTGACATGCTAGCCATTAGCCTGAGACATGCTGCCTGTCGGCGGAACTCCCCCAGTCCGCGCAACGGGGGCTTGTGAAATGCCCCGACAACCCGCCAAGTTGGCTCGCCCGAAGTCGGTCTGCGCGTTAGAGCCCATTTGTGTGGCCGATCAGTTCGCCCTCAGCCCGCGCCAAAGACGACCTTCCCTTAGGACGTATCTATGGCCGCGAGGATCTTCAACATTCCGGACGGTCTATGACCTTCCTCTGCCATAGCGTTGACGATCATATCGCGCATAGCCCGGTAGTTGAGGTTTTTCCCGTACATGCTCACGAACGAAGACAATATGTCTTTCCCTCGAAATACACTCTTCCATTTGTCTGACTGTAAGGCTTCCTCGAGTTGCTTGCGTCTTTCGGAAGCCAAGGCGTTAAGCGTCGCCTCCGAGAGATCTGCGTCCACGAGGGTGCCGATCTTGTGTAATGATCGTTTTACGCTACCCGAGACCTTGGTTGCCGCATCCAAACCTGTGGTAGTGTCTTTCAACTGAATGGCGTTGCGAATTGCAGCGTATGCGTGCGATCGTATCCATGCTTCGACGATGTTCTCTACATGATCTTTAGCGATGGATCTGAGCATATCCTCCACTTCATTTTCGGACTCAAATGCGCTTCCATTCAGAGATACGCGCCTCAAGACTTCCAATATGTACCTCGGCTCAAGCAGATAGTTCTCGATATGATAGACGTCCCAAGTGTACATCCCCCGGTTCTCATTGGCGTCCTCTGAGCCCGTATCATCCCTATCCACTATCGAAAAAGTTAATCGACCGCCTTCCCCAGATTGCGCATCCAATACCTCATGGAGCCGCCTGACCGTCGCCCTATTTCCCCCTGAGACGAAATTCATCTTCCGGTCGAAGTTAGGGAACAGCTTCGCAGTCATACGCTTGTCAAACTCGCTATCTTCACCCTCAAACACCACCACCTTTCCACCGGGGCGATAACCGGCTATGTCGCCAATCAGCTCCAAGATGGCGTTCTCTTCTTCCTTCTTGCCAGTGATTTCCAGTATCTGATTCTGCCCCGGCGAATCCAAGGCCGATTCACGCATATGAAGCACCTTGGTGCCGCTACTTGAAATAGCTTCCCTAAGGAAAGCGTCTGAGTGGGTTACCGTCCAAATCTGATTGTCGAGTTCAGTTCCCACATACTTTTCATAGAACTGTGGTAGACCTTGGATAAGCTTGGGGTTGAGGTGCAGCTCTGGTTCGTCAAGTAGAATTATCGACTGGCGCTGCGCATTGTTACGAAGCCGGAGATAGCCAAAGAGTATCTCTTTCTCTCCAGACGACAGATCATTGATGTCATGCTTGTCACTGCCATTAACGGTAACCGCGAATTCTAGCTCACCTTCGCTGTTGGCCGTTACGCCTTGGAAGTCCTTGCCGGGGAAGAACCGATTGAACAGTTCTCTCAAGGTGTCAGAAAGTAGTGCTCTTCCGGTCAACGACTCATCCCCGCCCTCTTTGCGAAGTGCTTGTATGACGTACTCGGTTGCCATCTGAGTCTTGATGTTGGCGTACTTCTGCGCATAGTTGTACAGTGCGCTTTGTCTTTGACTCTGTTCTTGAGTTCGTAAGTCCAAGTGGACGTTACCAACACTTTCTCGATCAAAATACCTCTGGGGACCATGGTAATCAACTATGCCTACCGACTGCGGCTCATAGATGCTCCAGATTGCTTGGAGTACTGAGTTCTGAGCAAGCCTTAGGTTGCCGGCCGGCAGGATGATCACATTGCCTTGGTGCTTCTCGTGTTCTAGCCGTTGGCCTATGTCGTTGGCTATATTGTTGGCAGTTGCTTCGACCTCTCTAACGAGCGCCTGATCGAGTTGCCCGGAGGGCTTGAGACGACGGTTCCACTCCTCGAACGGCACACCCGGCAAACGCAAACGAACGGCTTCTCGTTCGGCAATCTCGCCTGTGTTTTCCCGAAGGTATCTAACTTCATTTGGGTGCAATGAGACCTCGATTTTGATCATCGCTTCCCGCGACTTGTCCCGTAACAACTTTCTGCACTCGGCGGGGGAATTCGGGTTGATCTGGAACTCCCCGAACCAACTGTTGTATTCGTTGCTCTCATACCCTCCGTAGGTCGATTTGGCGAGCCGTATAGCGTCCAATACGCAAGACTTGCCGCATCCATTTGGGCCCGCTATGACGACCATAGTACTGTCAGAGTCAATCTCGATAAGGTCAATGGCCCGGAAGTTACTGACCTCGAGTTTAACAATTCGCATTTGTGGTTTCTCCGTTGTGATTTTCTCATTTCTAGCTAGCGTCAGCAGTGACCGCTTTGCCCGATTTACTTGGAGCTCCCTTGCCGAAGCCGTCGCTACTTGATCAGGCGACGAACCGCTGGAAATGGAGGGAGTGCCTCGTCCTTCATGCAGTCGATATTCTTCCTGAAAGTCAAACCCCGATAACTCTGACTGTTGGTGCCTGTCAGGAATTTTGTGTTTGTTCGCCATGTTGCCCTCCTTTGGACATCCTAGCGCTTACAAACACAAAATTCCTGACAGTCTCATTGAGACCCGAGGTGTGCTCACATCATCAAATTTATTGTCATTAGTCCGGCCATGAAAACAAGTTTCTCCTTGGAACCTTTGTCCGGATAGAGTATGCCCCTTTCTCGCTCAAGTTGACCCCTAGCCCCCATGAACACTTCGACTTCCAGCGCGAGTGTGCACCCATTTCGCTGCTAGCCTCGATCCATTCACGCACCGAAATTGGTTTTTGATCTGAGTGTATTCCGTACAGCAGCTATCAACTGAGTTTCAAATTCTTCAAGCCGGCCAAGCGACCACATGACCGTTGTAAGGTGATTTGTGTCGAAGTGTGTGCTCTGCGAGTTAAATATCCTTTCCTCACAGATGTAAATCACTGGGATGTTACATCCCTCTGCAAATCCCGCCTCCCAGTACGCCCCGTTATTCCCATGCGACAGGTCAGCAATGACAAGCTCCGACCTTTTGATCTGGTCCCTTATGATCTCGTCGATCAATCCCGCCTGCGCAACGTCACGCGCAGTGTTCACTTTGAGGTTCAGTGATCGCAACAACGCGGGTTTGACATGCTCCGCAACCACTTTATCAAGCTGCTGATCCCCAAACTCCATAGCCAAGAAACAGAATGAGCTATCCAAAGAATGCATCCACTTAAGATGCAACAGAAATGCGCAGGCACTCCCAGCCGCTTCTGCCTTTGCCTCATCCATGGATTCCCAAGTTTCGCCTCGAACGTATTTGCCCGGATTCCCTAAAAAATCGCCGTCATGGTCTTTTAGCCAGAGGACATACTGCTTCGAGTGTATGTCGTAGCTAACATACCCAAGTTCCGCGCTCGCGTTCTTACTGCCAACCGACTGCAGAATTCGGTCTCCCTCCCACCACATCGTACTCATCTACTAACAATCTCCTCGTCGCCGGCGCCCGTTTTTCTTAGCTCACTAGCTCAATGAAGTCATCAAGCGTCCACAGCCAGCTACGCTGTGCCGACCCGTAGGTGACATGGATGGGTTCAGGCACCACGAGTTGCAGCTTGTACTGGGCCATCTGGGCAGTCTGTGTTCGGGATATGCCGGGTTCAAGAGTCAATAGATGTTTGTGCGGGATTTTCTTGGCTTCAGATAGAACTTGTCGCCATCTGTCCTTACAGCTGGATTTGGCACCTAGCATGGCCAAATCCGCCGCCCCTTCTGGGGGCGCGGCCTGATAGGCCTCAAGACTGGGAAACAGGAAGTCCGGCTTCTGCCTGTGTTCGGTAACCGCCCCGCGGACGTAGCGCACATCGTGAGCGACAAGTACCGCTTCTAAGTGGTGCTCCAAGGAATGCCCCATGCGGGACTTCCTGCGGTTCTGCACACTTAGCGAAAACTTGATGAAGCCATCAACGTCGGTGCCATCCGAGTTGACGAACCCCTTCTCGAGTCTGTCTGACACTATCCGCCGTTCGAGGCGACGAAATAGAGCCTCTTCGTGGCCCAACCAAGCCAAGAGCGCTTCGTCCGGGTCGTCTAGCGGCGTCACGTCCGGCAGTGTGTCCCGGGCAAGTCTTGAGAGTGCCGCAGTGGGCGGAAATCTCATGCCCAAGGGTTCAATGATCGTGTCGAGGCTTTGGGCGTCCGCATCTTCGAACTCGATGCCTAGCTCATCTAGGATGAAGTGGGCGGCAAAGTCGAGATCAGGGCCTTCATCGTGGAAGCCGCGCACCTCAAAGGTGTCTCCCGGCTCCACACCAAACAGCCATGAAACTTGGTGTTCGCTGGTAGATCGTGTGGGGGCGACAATGAAATACAGCGTTTCGGCGGTATCCAAGGCGAGAAACAGGGCATCGCCTGCCCTCATCGCCTCAGTAACGGAGTTCGACGGGTAGTACAGCCGCCATTCAGGTGCGCGGTCAGGTTGGTGCTCCCTTGCATCGTAATACGTGGCGGTTGAATTGACGGTGATGCCGTCTTGATCCTGCCCCAGCCAAATGTACACCGCGGGGAACTCCCTCTTGCCGTCTTCGCCAAGGAACTCCTGGCGCATCGTCTTCGTGGTGCCGATTTCGTGCTGGTTTGAACTGCGCGGTTCAGCATCAACAGCGGTGAGGCGCTTTGCGCCAACACCCCTGAAGTGGTCGCGTAGCTGGCCGTACTTCACAGCGGAATTCTCCTCCGGTGGGACAAGCCCGCGATTCTAGTCAAATAACGTTGTCTGGGGGTGCAGCACCGCCTTGATCGAAGGCTCAAGATGGCGGGCTACGGCAGTCGCGACCGGAACCGCGACTGCATTGCCGAACTGGCGGTAGGCTTGGGTGTCTGACACGGGAATACGGAAGGGCGGGGTGTCGGGCTGGTCGAAACCCATGAGGCGAGAACACTCCCTCGGTGTCAGCCGACGCGGCTGGTCACGCTCCTGGCGGACAAGAATTTCGGAGCCATCCTTGTAGTAGCGGGCCGAGAGGGTCCGGGCCACATCGTCCGGGCCAACGAGGCCGAACCCGAACCCGTTACCCCTCTTTCTGTGCTTCTCAGCGTAGGCCTGAAGGTAGCCCCAAAGGTGTTCCGACAATGTGTAGCGGGAAGCAACCATCGCCTGCGCACCCTCGGTGTAACCCTCTTCGGGTGCCTCCGTTCCGTCCTCCGGATGAAGGATGGCACTAAGGCGGGGGCCGTCGGTGGGGTCGGGGATGGTCATGTCGTCAAAGGAGAAGCTGGATCGGTCACGAAAGCCTAAGAGAAAGATGCGTTCGCGGTGCTGGGGCACCCAGGAGCGAGCGTTGATCACCTTCGCGTGGACTTGGTAGCCCAGATCGTCTTCCAGCGTCTCCCGGATGACGCGAAACGTGCGGCCGCGGTCGTGGTTGAGGAGATTCTTCACATTCTCAAGGAGAAAGAACGGTGGCCGGTGGTGAGCAATGATTCGAGCGACGTCAAAGAAGAGCGTCCCTTGGCTCTCGCAACGGAAGCCGTGAGGGCGCTTGAGGGCATTCTTCTTGGACACTCCAGCAATTGAGAATGGCTGGCAGGGAAAACCAGCTAGCAGCACGTCGTGGGCCGGAATCTCATGCGCCGAGATTTCGGTGATGTCGCCCGCAATGGGTTCGTCGTCACCGAAATTGGCTTGGTAGGTGAGCTGGCAGAAGCGGTCCCATTCTGATGTGAAGACGCACTTCCCCCCAATGGCGTCGAAACCGCGGCGCAACCCGCCAATGCCGGCAAAGAGGTCAATGAATCTGAAAGCAGGAGAAATCGGAACAGCTACATGTCTAGCCCGACCACGAAGATACTCAATGGTGGCCTTTCGAGGTTTGGTTTCGCCGCGGTCCCACCTGTGGATAGTGCGCACCGCATAGCCCGTGGCTTCCGCCGCTTCAGGGATGCTGAGCCCCGCGTGAAGCCTAAGGCGCCGGAACTCGGTGTTGGTACTTGTCTGTTCCACGGGACAAATCGTGCCACAGTGGCAGTTGATTGTCGAGCGGCAATTGCAATTCACCTGTACGAATCTACAATCAATCCCTCGCTATGTGTCGGCTCACAGCAGGCCAAACTCCGCTAGGACTTAAGCACCCACACACAGATGCGCAGACTACCCATCCATTGATGCCCACTTCTGGATGTTCGTGGCGTGGCCATTACAATGGAGCAGCCAGCCCTTTCCAGAAACGCATGCCAGACGATACCCTGCAACGGTTCCAAGCCCTGAACGTCTGGAAGGCTCGCGACATGCGAGCGCCGCACAAGCCCCTTTTGGCCCTGTGGGCCATCGGGCGGTGTCTCCGTGGTGATGAACGTCTAGCGCCCTTTGGCCTTGTGGATCAAGAGCTGGCTGAGCTGCTGCAACGGTTTGGCCCGCATCGCAGGACAATCCACACAGAAGACCCGTTCTGGCGAATGCAGCGGGATGAGGTTTGGGAAGTGGACCAATCCCGGCTTGTCAGAACGACCAAGGCGGGCGGCGCATACAAGAGCGATCTCAAGCGACACGAAATCCATGGTGGGTTGAAGAAGGCTGACTACTCGGCGTTTCGGACCAACCCGAGGCTAGCGATTCGTGTTGCGGAGGACCTCGTTGCCTCCCACTTTCCCGCGACCCTTCAGGATGAGGTGTTGGAAGCCACTTCCATTCTGGCCAGCCCGTCCGCCGAGATTGAACCTCTAGATGATCGTCAATCATTCACCGTTCGCCGACGCCCGCGTGACCCCGTGTTTCGAAAAAAAGTGCTGGCGGCATATGGGTATCGGTGCGCCGTGTGCAGGTTTGCCGTGCAGCGCGACAACCGGCCTCTGGCTCTGGAGGCGGCGCACATAAAGTGGCACGAGGCAAGGGGGCCAGCCGAAATTGAGAATGGCATGGCCTTGTGCGCGCTCCATCATGATCTCTTCGATCGGGGCGCGTTCACCGTGCTTTCAGACCTGAGAGTGATCGTAGCCGCCGATGTTGACGGCGAGGGTGTGGAGCAATCCTTACGCAGGTATGACGGCGGTCACCTAAAAGCAGGGCCGCAGCAGGGATACCCCAATCCGGCGGCAAACTTTCTAGGATGGCACCAGAGAGAGGTCTTCAGAAGCCCGATGTAGCCTAGAGCTCAAACGGAACCAAGCGGGGAGTCTCCGCATCATCTCTGTCACTCAATCGGCGACAACAACTCCACCGCCGTCACCAACTGCCGAACGCCGTGTGAGTGCGCCTCGTTGAACACGTTCCCTGCCTCGGCCCAGCGGTGCAGCGAGTTGATGTCGAGCTTGGCGCACTGCGGCCGCACGTTCCAGGTCACGCGGGCCGGGGAGCAGTTGCTTTGGTCGTAGGACGGCCCGGTGGTTGAGCCTCGGAACAGCACGGGCTCGCCGGTTTCTGCCGGGATCGATTTCGCTTGGTGCAGGCCATCCACCAGGTTCCCATCGTAGGTCATGGTAGTGAAGTCGAGGGCCTGCGGGTCGTTGACCACCAAGAACACTTGCGCTTCCACGCGCAGCAGCGGGTCGCTGCAGGCCTCCGGGACGCAGGCGCCCAGCCCCTCGCCCGGCGCTGCATCGCAGGATGTGTGCACCCAATGCACTTCGATTGTGTCGCCGGATTTCACGCCGTGGAACGCGCCCGGCGCCGGTGCCAGCTCGGCCTCGCTGAGGTCCGATGTTTCGTTGCAGGCAAAGCCGCCGTCATCAGCGTCGCTGACAAACACGCTGAATCCCGGCCCTTTGTGTTCGGCATTGGTGTGGGTGTGAATGTTGCAGAGGTTCATCTCGCCGGCTGGTGGCGCCAAGGGGAATGCCTCCGTGTTCAAGCCCACGGGGCTGCCGATGTCGCGAGGCGTTTGCGGCCCCATGTCGGTGCATAGCTCGGCGCTGGCCGGTTCCGCCGGTTCAGGGGCTGCGGCAGCCGGTGCGCTGGTGTCGGGTGTGCTTTCCGTACCGCAGGCGGCGGTCAGCAGGGCAAGGGTGAGGACCAGAAATCTCATGATGATGGGCTCCTGTGTATGTTGAATCCAACCGGTTCCGCCGCCGGTAGAGCCTTGTCGGCGAGTGTTGTTGAACTTACAGGGACGCGCTTGATGCAGTCAACGGCGCTGAGGAACGGCGCTGCGCGCCGGTCGAGGGCGGGACGCCCTCGCTCCGACCCATTTCCGAGGGCAAGATTCCCTCGAGCCGACTATCGTTCCGGGCGTTGACCCCGGTGCTACACAGTATTACCGTAGCGGCAAGGAGGCTTTCATGACAGTCAAATCTTCAATCTCGCTCACCGACGAACAGCATGCCTTCGCCAGAACACTAGTCGAGGCCGGGCGTTACGCGAGCCTGAGCGCCGTCCTGCAGCAAGGCGTCAACCTGCTACGTCAGCGCCTGGACGCTGAGGAGTTGGAAACCGCAGCGCTACGCGAGCTACTGTCCCGACGTCGCGCCGGCACATTCATCGAGGCGGAGCAAATGGATGCGCGGCTGGCCGCGATGGTGGACGGGAAGCGCCGTGCGCAAGGCCTTTCGTCTTGAGTTTGCGGCTGAAGCCGAACGTGACTTCGGGCTGATCTTCGACCACCTGCTGCACAGCTACCTCGAATTCGGCGAGAGCCTCGAGAGTGCGCTCGATCATGCTGAGTCGCGGATTGCCGAGATCCGCGGGGCCGCGGAGCGCATCACTACCGCACCGCATCGCGGTGAACGCCACAACAACGTTCTGCCAGGGTTAAGGCATCTCGCCATCGGACGGGCAATCTACTGGTTCGATGTCGACGACGAGCAGGAGGTAGTTCGCGTCCTCGCCGTGTTCTTTGGCGGACAGGATCACGTCCGTCACATGATGGCCCGGCTCCTCGCAGAGTGAACTGACTCACGAATCCAAGCCCTCAGCTAACCACAGTGCAGTACGGCGCTGCGCGCCGGTCGAGGGCGGGACGCCCTCGCTCCAACCTTTGTCCGAGGGCGGGACGCCCTCGCTCCGACCCTCTCTGACGCCCTCGCTCCGGCCTTCGTTCGGTGCTATTCCCCCGGCTCGAGGGCGTCCCGCCCTCGAACTGGGAACAAGGCTTGTATTTGCCTCGGGTTGGACCACAATTATCCAACAATTCCGGCGGGGGACGGGCGGCGTGAGGGTCATCATCGTGGGCGCGGGCATCGGCGGCAGCGCTCTGGCGCTGTCGTTGGCCAAGCTCGGCGTCGACTACGTGCTGCTTGAGCAGGCACCCGCCTTCGCTGAGGTGGGTGCTGGCATACAGCTCAGCCCCAACGGGGTGCGCGTGCTGGAGACCCTCGGCTTGGGCGATGCGCTCGCCGGGTTCTGCACGGAGCCGGACTTCCACAAGTACAGCGTCTGGGACACCGGCGAGACCATACTGCGCACACCCTTGATGCCGCGGGTGCGCCAAGCCTACGGCCACGCCTACTACCACGCCCACCGGGCGGACCTGATCGCCGCGCTGACCGGGGGGCTGGACGAATCAAGACTTCAGTTGAACACCAAGGTCGCCGCCGTTGGGCAGGATGGGGCGCGGGCCTGGGCCGACTGCGAGCCTGGTGAGCGCATCACCGGCGACGTGCTGGTGGGTGCCGATGGCATTCACTCGCTCGTGCGCGAACAGGTCTTTTCGCCGGATCCGCCGCGGGCCTCGGGCTACGTCACCTGGCGCGGCGTGGTGGAGCGCCAAAAGATCGCCGATCTGGGCGTTCCGGTGTCGGCCCACGTGGACATGGGGCCGCGGCTTTCCTTCGTGTACTACTGGGTTTCCGGCGGCACCCGGCTCAATTGGCTGGCGCTTGGCCAAGCCGATGGCCAAAAGCGGGAATCCTGGTCCCAGACGGCGAGCTCCTCAGAGGTGATCGCCGCGTTCGATGGCTGGTACGACCGGCCGCGGCGCGTCATCGAGGCCACCGACGAGACCTTCGTCACCGCGCTCCATGACCGCAACCCCTTGCGCGAGTGGGTGGCCGGGCGGATCGGGCTGCTCGGCGACGCCGCCCACGCCATGCTGCCCTATCACGCCCAAGGGGCGGTCCAGTCGCTGGAGGACGCCTGGGTGCTGGCGCGCATTCTCGCCGGGTCCGGCGGCGACGTGGCCGCTGACCTGGCGCGCTACCAAGCCTTGCGCATGGACCGCGCGCACCTGATCGTGCAGCAGTCGCGCAATGCCGAGGGCTGGTACCACCTGGCGGACCCGGAGGCCATCGCCCGGCGCAACGAACGGTTCCGCCGCACCAACGAGAAGCTCGACGGCGGCTTCTCGCCCCAGCAGCACTGGCTGTACAGCTACGACGCGGACGCAGCGGCCCTAGGCACGGACGACGACTGGCGGGCGCTGCGCCCTTGGTCGTGAAGTCTAGAAGGCCTTGACCAGGAAGCCGATCAGCGAGCCTAGGATGAAGATGTAGATCGGCGGCATGCTGATGTAGAGGCCGATGCTGCGCTTCTCCGGTGCCTTGTAGTAGCCGAGCGCATACATCAGGCGGCCAACGGGCCAGATGGCGCCGATGGCCGCTGCCCAGATCGGGTCCACCGCCACCGCAAAGAGCCACAGGCCCGGCAGGAACATCGCCAGGTGCTCCACCGTGTTCTGGTGGGCGCGCACGTGGCGCACATACTCTTCCGGGCCATCGTGGGACGGCGCCGCAATCTTGAAGCGGCCCCGCGCCATGCCCGACTTGAACAAGGTGAAGTAGTACACGAGCAGCGCCACGCTGCTGAGAATCCCCGGATAGACGTAATCACCCATCATTGCCTCCCTTTGCTGATGTCACTGCTTGTAAACCGTGCCGTCCTTCATCACGAAGTGCACCTGTCCGAACGCCTGCACGTCCTCCCGGGGGTCCCCGGGCGTTGCGATGATGTCCGCAAGCTTGCCCGCCTCAATTGAGCCCAAGCTGTCCCAGCGGTCCAGCAACTGCGCGGCGCTTCGGGTGGCGCTCAGGATGGCCTCAAGGGCCGGCATGCCGCCTTCCACCATGAAAACGAATTCCTTCCAGTTGTCGCCGTGGGGCGAGACGCCGGTGTCGGTGCCGAAGGCGATCTTCACCCCGGCCTCGTAGGCGCGGCTGAAGGTGTGGGCGATGACCGGGCCGATGGCCGCCGCCTTTGGGCGCACCGCCTCCGAGAAGTAGCCTTCGATTTCCGCCTTCTCCTTAACGAACATGCCCGCCACGATGGTCGGGACGTACCAAGTGCCCTTCTCCTTCATCAGCGCCATGACCTCGTCGGACATGTAGGTGCCGTGCTCGATGGAATCCACGCCCGCGGCGACCGCGCGGCGCATGCCCTCGGTGCCGTGGGCGTGGGCGGCAACCCGGAATCCGTAGTCCTTGGCGGCCGCGACGATGGCGGCGACCTCCTCCTCCGTGAACTGGGGGTTCTGCCCGCTCTTGGCTTCGCTCAGCACGCCGCCGGTGGCCGTGATCTTGATGAGGTCCGCTCCCGCCTTGTAGCGGGCGCGAACGGCCTTGTATGCATCCACCGTGCCGTTGACCACGCCGTCCGTCGGGCCGGGGTCGCCGCGCAACGCCTCGGCTACCCCGTTGGAGGGGTCGGCATGGCCGCCCGTGGTGGCAATGCTCTTGCCGGAAGTGAAGATGCGCGGCCCGATGATGTGGCCTTCGGCCACCGCGCGGCGGATGGACTGCGCGAGCCCGTGGGAAGTGCCCGTGTCCCGCACGGTGGTGAAGCCAGCCATCAGCGTGCGTTCCGCGTAGGGCACGGCGCGCAGCGCCTGGTCGGCTGGCTCCAAGGTGAAGCGCTCGACGAACGATGCGGGGTTGCGCTCGCTGGCGATGTGCACGTGCATGTCGATCCAGCCCGGCATCACGAAGGCATCCTTCAGGTCGATGTCCGCCCGGCCCCGGTAACCGGCCTCGACCGCCTTGATCCGCTCGCCATCCACGACGATGGTGACCGCTTCCCGCACTTCGCCACTGGACGCATCCACCATTTTGCCCGCGTGAATGACCGTCTCCGGCCATGCGGCACCCGAAAGAACGAGCGCCAGTAGTCCCCACCCGATTCTCATCACAGTCCCTCCCCAATCTTCGGTATGATTTCGGCAATCTCCCGAAGGAGCGCCCCAAGCAGCGCCAATGAACACACTCCAAGCAGACTACCTTGTCGTCGGCGCCGGCGCCATGGGCATGGCGTTCACCGACGTGCTGATGACCGAAACCGAGGCCTCCGTGGTGATGGTCGATCGGCGCCACCAGCCCGGCGGGCATTGGAACGACGCCTATCCCTTCGTGCGCCTGCACCAGCCGTCGTCGTTTTACGGGGTCAACTCCCGGCCCTTGGGCAGCGGCGCGATCGATACCCACGGCTGGAACAGAGGCCTTTATGAATTGGCCACCAACAGCGAAGTGTGCGCTTACTTCGGGCAGGTGATGCAGCGCCAGTTCCTGCCCTCGGGGCGGGTCCGCTACTTCCCGCTGTGCGAGTACCAGGGCGATGGGCGTTTCACCTCCACGGTATCCGACGAGGCGTGGACGGTTGAGGCCGGCAAGATCGTGGACGCCACCTACATGGACGTCAGCGTGCCCTCGGTATCGCCGCCGCCGTTCGCCATCGATGAGGGCGTCCACTGGGCGCCGCTGAACGCGCTGCCCAAGCTGGGCGGGCAGTTCGAACGCTACGTCATCGTTGGGGCCGGCAAGACCGGCATGGACGCCTGCCTGTTTCTGCTGGCCCACGGCATGGACCCGGAGTGCATCAGTTGGATCATGCCCCGGGATTCCTGGATGCTGGACCGGGCCAACATTCAGCCCGGCCGCGAGTTTGCCGACGCCATCAACCGGGGCTTCGCGGAGCAGACCCGGGCCATCGTCGAGGGCAGCAGCTACCGCGATGTCTTTGAGCGCATCAATGCGGCCGGTCAGCTCCTGCGGCTTGACGATGGGGTGTGGCCGACCATGTACCGCTGCGCCACCGTCACCGTGGCCGAGCTTGAGCAACTGCGGCGCATTGAGGACGTGGTGCGGCTCGGGCGGGTGCGGCGGATTGAGCAGGACGCCATCTTGCTCGATCAGGGGACCGTGCCCACCTCCCCTGCCACGCTGCACGTGCACTGCGCCGCCGATGGCCTGGCCCGGCGGCCGGTGGCGCCGGTGTTTGACGGCCAGGCCATCACGCTACAGTCGTTGCGCACTTGCCAGCAGGTGTTCAGCGGCGCGTTCACCGCCCATATCGAAGCGGTCTACGGCGATGATGACGCGGCCAAGAACCGGCTCTGCGTGCCGGTGCCGCACCCGGATAACGATGCGGACTTCCTGCGCACCACCTTGGGCAACTTCCTGAACCAATTGCAATGGATGCAGGACGAGAAGCTGATGGATTGGCTGCGCCGCTCGCGGCTTGATGGGTTCATTTCCCCTGAGCGCGATGACAAGGGGCCCCTGCCAGAGACCGATCCCGGGCCGGTGATGGAGGCCATTCCCAAGCTGCAGCGCATGCTGGCTGAGCTTGAGGAACCCGCGGAACGGGTCGCATCGTGAAGACCACCGCCGATCTGAGCGATTTGCCGGTCATTGAGAATCCGGGGCGCATCGCAATATTGAAGTCCAAGTGGTATCCGGAGTTGGTGGACAGCCTATCCGATGCCTGCGAGGGCGCGCTGCGGGCGCATGGCTACGAGCGCATCGAGGTGCACCGGTTGCCGGGATCCTTGGAGCTGCCCCTGGCCGCAGCGGACCTGCTGGAACTCGATGTGGACAAGGAAATCGATGCCCTGATCTGCTTTGGCGTCATTCTCAAGGGGGAGACCCTGCACTTCGAGATGATCACAAACGAGTGCATGCGGGGCTTGGGTGAGGTGATGCAGCGCTATCGCCGCCCGGTGGTGGTGGAGATCCTGCCGGTGCTGAAGATGGAGCACGCTGCGGCGCGGGCGGCGGACGATGAGTTCAACAAGGGCTTGGAAGCGGCGGCGGCGGCCATAGAGATGGTGCACTGGCGGCGCAGCATCGGGGCGGCTTGAGGGGTAGCTTGGTCGCAAGGGTGCCGCGCCCTCAACTGCAACGCTTCGGTTCAGTGCGAGGGCAGGATGCCCTCGCTCCAAAGACGCCCCGGAGCGAGGGCATCCTGCCCTCGAAACGAAAAGGGGAAGTCGTCGAACGACGATCGGAGCGAGGGCATCCTGCCCTCGAAAAAAAGGGGAAGGCCTCGAACGACGATCGGAGCGAGGGCATCTTGCCCTCGAAACGAAAAGGGGAAGTCGTCGAAGACTGGTTACTTACCGATGCAGAAGGTAGCAAAGATGCTGCCCAAAAGGTCATCCGGAGTGGTTTCGCCAGTGATTTCGCCGAGCGCTAGGTGAGCGAGGCGCAATTCCTCGGCGATGATTTCGGCAGCGGCGTTGGATTCAAGGCGCTCCGCCGCGTTTTCCAGGGCCGCCAAGGCAGCGTTTAGGGCTTCGATGTGCCGCTGACGGGCGCTAAAGGTTGAGCCCTCGCCGGTGAAGCCCACCCGGTGCTTGATGGCGCCCTTCAGCGCATCAATGCCAGCGCCGGTCAGGCAGGAAACCCGGACGGTGGACGGCGAATCCCCCACGAGCCCGGACGGAACGTCCACTAGGTCGATCTTGTTCTCCACGCGCAGGGTTCTTTCCGGGCTGGACGGCTCCGTTTTCACCTGGGTCACGGCGAGGTCACACACCTCCAAGATGAGGTCTGCTGTCTCCGCCGCCTGACGGGCGCGGCGCACCCCCTCCACTTCCACGGGATCCGCGGTGTCGCGCAAGCCGGCGGTGTCCACCAAGCGGATCGGCAGGCCATCGAGGACCAAGTCCACTTTCAGCAGGTCCCGGGTGGTGCCCGGAATGTCGGTGACGATGGCCGCCTCCTCGCCGCTCAAGCGGTTCAGCAGACTCGACTTGCCGGCATTGGGCGCGCCAATGATGGCGATGCTGATGCCCTGGGTGAGCAACGCGCCCTGCTGGCCCCGTTGAGTCAGTGCCTGGACGGCGCCGATGAGCGCCTCGACCTGCTCGCCGACACGGCCCTCTGCCAAGAATTCAACTTTCTCGTCCGGGAAGTCTATGGCGGCTTCCACGGAGACCCGAAGCTTGAGAACGTCGGCGTCCAACTGTTTGATATGGTTAGAAAACTCCCCCGATAGAGAACGCACTGCACCGCGCGCGGCCTGGGTCGAGGCGCTGGCGATGAGGTCCGCCACCGCCTCCGCTTGGGCCAAGTCGATTTGGCCGTTGAGGAAGGCGCGCTCGCTGAACTCGCCGGGGCGAGCCAGCCGCGCCCCCGCCGCAAGCACCGCATTCAGCAGCATTTGCATGACCACCGGACCACCGTGGCCCTGCAGTTCCACCGAATCCTCGCAGGTATAGGAATTGGGCGCGGCGAAGTAGAGGCCAACGCCATCGTCGAGCAGCTCGCCTTCATGGGTGAACTGGGCATGGAGGGCATGGCGCGGCGGCAGGGGCTCGCCAACGATGGTTTCACCGATCTTGAGCGCCAGCGGGCCGGAGATGCGCACGATGCCCACCCCGCCCTGGCCGGGCGGTGTGGCGACTGCCGCTATGGTGTCCGTGTCGCTCAGGGCTAGTTCTTCACGGGGGCGGCGGCCATTTCCGCCTTCCTCATCACATACCACTGCTGGGCGACGGAGAGCACGCTGTTGACCAGCCAGTAAAGCACCAGCCCGGCGGGGAAGAACAGGAAGAGCACCGTGAACATGATCGGCATCATCTTCATGATGCGGGCCTGCATCGGGTCGCCCATGGTCGGGCTCAAGAGCTGCTGCACGTACATGGTGGCGCCCATGAGCAGCGGCAGAATGAAGAACGGATCCATCGCCGCCAAGTCGTCGATCCACAGCGTAAAGGGCGCTTGGCGCAGCTCGACGCTCTCGAACAGCACCCAGTACAGCGCGATGAAGATCGGCATCGGCAGCAGCATGGGCAGGCAGCCGCCCAAGGGGTTGACGCCCTCCTTCTTGTACAGGCCCATCATCTCTTGGGAGAGCTTTTGCCGATCATCGGCGTAGCGTTCCTGCAGGCGCTTCATCTGCGGCGCCACCCGGCGCATGTTGGCCATCGACTTGTAGCTCGCCGAGGACAGCGGATAGAGCACCAGCTTGACCAGCACGGTGAGCAGGATGATGGCCACGCCCCAATTGCCGACCAGGCCGTGCAGCCAGTCGAGCAGCGCGAACAGCGGCACGGCCAGCCACCAGAGGAAGCCGTAGTCCACCGTGAGGTTGAGGTTGTCGGCGATTTGCTCCAACCGCTTTTGGTCCTTGGGGCCAGCGTAGAAGCGGGACCGCCACTCGCCCTGACCGCCCGGCGCCACAGTTGCCAAGGGGCCGGTGTAGCCGACGATGTAGGTGCCATCGGCGCGCTTGCGGCCGTAGTAGCTGTTCGACTCGCCCTCGTTGGCGATCCAAGCGCTCAGGAAGTAGTGCTGCAGGAAGGCGATCCAACCGCCTTCGACCTGGCCACGGAAGTCGCCTTCGTCGAGGTCGTCGAACTCGATTTTCTCGTAGCGGGAATCGGGTGTGGTGAGGGCGGCGCCCAGGTAGGGCTGCGGACCGAGGCTGAAGCTCTCCTGTCCGGGGGGCTCCTTGGCGTCGCGCTTGATCTGGCCGAACAGGCTCGCCCGGAAGGGCTCCGCGCCGCGGTTTTCCACCCGGTAGATCATGTCCACCAAGTAGTCGCCGCCATGAAAGACGAAGATCTTTTGGACTACGACGTCGCCGGCTACGGCCTCGAGTTCTACGGCCAAGGTTTCGCCGTCGCCCACTTCGTAGTTGGCGCGGGCGGACCTGTACAGCGGCCGCTCGCTGCCCGAATCGAGGCCATCCGGGCCGATCAGGCCACTTTGCGCCATGTAGAGGCGGCCGTTGCCCACATCGAGCAGTTCGAAGGGCAAGTCGGGTCGATCGAGGTTCACCGGATAGCGGGGCAGGTGAACGCGGCGGATGTCGCCGCCGCGGCGGTCGATCCACACTTCCTGGCTGGGCGTGGCGACGCGGATCAGGCGGTCCGCCGCGCCGGCATCGAGGACCGGCGCCGTCGCTTGATCGGCCGCTGGCTCGGGGGTGCCGATGAAGGAGGCGTCCGGAATATCGGATGCGGAGTCCACGGCCGGCGCTGGGCCGGACAGGGTGGCGCCGTCCAATTCCGGTGCGGTCGCGCGCTCGGCAGCAGGTTGCGGCTGCATGTAGTCCTCATTCCAGGCCAGGATCATCAGGTAGCCGGTTAAGCCTAAGGCCACCAGCAGGGCGATGCGCTGCACCTCCGGGGAGAGCATGGGAATCATGGCGCTTCCTCCGCAGTTCGGGGAGCCGGGGGTGGATCAAAGCCGCCGGGGTGAAACGGGTGGCACTTGGTGAGGCGGCGCAGGGCCAGCCAAGTGCCCTTCAATGGCCCGTGGCTGTCCAGCGCGGCGAGCGCGTAGTTCGAGCAGGTGGGATGAAAGCGGCACTGGTGGCCGATGAAGGGGCTCAGGGTGAGCTGATAGGCGCGGATGCAGCCCTTGGCGATGGCCAGCGCCAAGGTTCTCAAAGCCGTTTGCAGTGTGGCGGCGGTGCGGATCATCCGTTTGTCGGCTCGCTCATCTGTTCCAATGCCTCTTCAAACCGGCGCTTCAGCTCCCGATGGTGAATCGGCCCCTGCACGTGCAGCACCACATCGATCGGCGGCAGCCCCGCTCGGCGCTGGCGGAAGGCCTCCCGGGCCGTGCGCTTCAACCGATTGCGGTCATGGGCCCGGCGCACGGCGCGCTTGCCGACGATCAATCCAAGCCGAGCGCCCGGCATTGTATTGCGAACGGCGAAAATCCTTAACGGGCCGGACTGCATGCGGCGTGCCCGGCGCCCGAGCGCCCGCCGGTAGTCGCGGGGGGAGTTGAGCCGACAGTGCCTTGGAAAGCCGTTCGGCTTGGCCCTCCTGCCCAGTCCGGTTGACCCAGCTAAACGGTGAGCCGCTTGCGGCCCTTGGCGCGCCGGGCGTTGATCACCTTGCGGCCACCCTTGGTGGCCATGCGGGCGCGAAAGCCGTGGGTGCGCTTCCGCTTGATGTTGCTCGGCTGGTAGGTTCTCTTCACGGGACGTCCAGTGCCAAGGGGGAGCGCGATTCTAGGAGCCACAGCCGGAAACTGTCAATGGCTCAACAACGAGTTTTACTGATATAGGAGAGTTGTTGTTGTAGCGGTTGTGCGTAACCTGTGGACAAAACCGGGTTCCCTAGGACTTGTGCGGGCCGCGGCGAAGGAAAAGGTTGCGGAAAACCTGTGGGTGACCGCTGTGTTGGCTGAGCGTTCGCCGGCGGGTGCCTCTGTTAGCCCACCGTTTCCGCTACCGGAAACCCACCGGTTTCTCTCGATTGGGGTCTCGATTTCAGGCGGAAGGAGCGGCTTGGGAAGCCTCGGATTGGGCCTTGGCGCGGTGCTGGCCGCGGCGTTTATGACGACTGTATGACTAACCCTTTGGTTAGTCTTGAAAATTTCTCTTTTGCCGCTAAATCGGGCTGAGAAATTCACAAGTTTTCCAGTGGTTTTTCGCGCTCTGTTGGCCGATTTCCTATTGGGAATTTTCTTTCATTGCTTCGCCTAACTCATTGGTTTTTTTGATTGTCGAAAATCCTTCTAGGTTTTTTTATCGGGGCTATTCCAATGGCCGATTGCCTGTCGCTAGAATGGTCTCGCACTTTGAGGGAAGTGCCGAACCCAACAAGAATTCGAGCCATCGGAGTCCGTTCATGCCCCCATGGGAGACGTGTCTGCAAAAGCTGCAAGAGCATATTTCTGCCGACGCTTTTGACTCCACCATCAGACCACTCCAAGCCCAGCCGGTTCAAGGCGGGATCAAGCTGTACGCGCCCAACCGCTACATCCGTGACGCAGTCAAGCGGGAGTATCTGCCCCTCATCGTTGAATTCCTCGCCGAACTCGGCGGCGACAGCCTGATCCAGGACCTCGAAATCGAGGTTGGGAAGCCTTCGGAGGCCCGACCGAGGGGCCCCAAGCCGAGCCTTCAGGGCGGCAACGGCAAGAGCCGGGGACCGGGCGGGCTGGATCCGGCCTACACCTTCGAGAACTTCGTTGAAGGGGAGTCGAACCGGTTCGCCAAGGTCGCGGCGCAGCAGGTGGCGGACAATCCAGGCCGGAACAACAACCCGCTGCTGTTCCATGGCTCGGTCGGCCTCGGCAAGACCCATCTCATGCAGGCCATCGGCAATCTCATTCAAAGCCGCAACTCGGACGTGCGCATCGTGTACTGCCACTGCCAGGTGTTCCTGGAAAGCATGGTCGAGGCCGTTCGTTTGGGCGGCGGCGCCATGCAGCAGTTCGCGCGGCGCTACCAATCGGCCGATGCGCTGCTGGTTGACGACATTCAGTTCATAGCTGGCGCAACCCAGACCCAAAAGGAATTTCTTAAGATATTCAACAGGTTGTGGGATGGTGGCCGGCAGATCGTGGTCACCTGCGACCGCTACCCCCGGTTCGTGAAGGGCCTTGAGGGCAGCCTGAAGTCGCGCCTGAGCGGCGGTCTCCACGTGCAGATCAAGCCACCCGGCAAGGCGATGCGGGTCGCCATCCTGAAGAGCAAGGCCGAAAGCCGCGGCGTGACCCTGAGCGAGGAGGTGGCGGGCTACATTGCGACGGTGGCCAACGCCAATGTGCGCGAGCTCGACGGCGCCCTGCAGAGCGTGATTGGCCAAGCGCATTTCATCGGTGACGATGTCACCTTGGAGTTGGCCCAGGATGCCTTGCGGCATCTGGTTGGCGGGCCGGGTCGGATCATCAACATCGGCGAGATTCTGCGCACCGTGGCCGATCACTACGATGTCAAAGCCGCGGAAATCCTGTCCAAGCGACGCTACCGGCACTTGGTGCGGTCGCGCCATGTGGCCATGTATTTGGTCAAGGAACTAACCAATCGTTCCTATTCGGACATCGGCAAGGAGTTCGGCGGCAGCCACCACACCACGGTGAAGAGCGCCTGTGCCAAGATCGAGGGGCTCATCCAGACCGATCCGGAGCTCGACGAGGAAATCCGCAGCCTGGTCTCGGACCTAAAGAGATAAGATCGACCCATGAAATTTGAAATTGACCGTGAGGCCTTGCTGCGGCCGCTGCAGCTCATTGCGGGGGTCGTCGAGCGGCGCCAGACCATGCCCATACTGTCCAATGCCTGCGTCCGCGCAAGCGAGGATGGTGGCCTGACGATCGCGGGCACCGACCTGAGCATGGAACTCGTGGCGCACGTCGAATCGGTCGATGTTGCGGTCGGCGGAGAGATCACCACCTCGGCGCACAAGCTGGCTGACATTTGGCGGTCGTTGCCGGAGAACGCCAAGATCAGCTTCGAAACCGATGGAGAGCAGGCGGTGATGCGTTCCGGGCGCAGCCGCTTCACCTTGGCGACGCTGCCGGTGGATGACTACCCCTCCGGTGACGAGGCCGCCGGAAAGGTGGAGTTCACCTTGACCACGGAGGAGGCCTGCGAGCTGATCGACCGGGTGAGCTTCGCCATGGCGCAGCAGGATGTGCGGTACTTTCTCAACGGCATGCTGCTCGAAGTGACCAGTGAGCATGTGCGCTCGGTTTCCACCGATGGCCATCGTCTGGCCCAATGCACCTTGGACAAGGGCGTCGAAGGGACGGAGCGCCACCAGGCCATCGTGCCCCGAAAGACCGTTGTCGAGCTGCGCCGGCTGCTCGACGGCGACGACGGCGAGGCGCGGTTCTCGCTGAGCGAAAACCAGATTCGCGTGGCCCGCGGCGCCTTCAGCCTGACTGGAAAGCTGATCGACGGCCGGTTCCCCGACTATGAGCGGGTCATTCCCCGGGATCCCGCATTGTCCTTATCCGGGGACAAGAGCACCCTCAACCAAGCCCTGCAACGGGCGCGCATCCTGACCAACGAGAAGTTTCCGGGCGTCAAGCTGATGATCGAGGGCGAGCAGATGACCATCGTGGCCAACAATCCAGAGCAGGAAGAGGCGCGCGAAGAGGTGCCCGTTGCCTATGAGGGCGACAACATGCAGTTGGGATTCAACGTGGGTTATCTGCAGGATGTGTTGCGGGCGGTGGGGTCGGAGACCATCCGCATCAGCATGGCGGAACCGGGCAGCAGCGCCCTCATGGAGGGTGAGGGCGACGAAAGCGCGGTTTATGTTGTCATGCCCATGAAGATCTAGCCTCCATCTCCTACGTTTAGGTTCTCCATGTGGTGATGCGCCGTTTGGAGATTGACCATCTCCGCAACCTGACCGCCGCTCGCCTACAGCTTGGTCCCCACTTCAACTGTCTTGTCGGTCCCAACGGGGCCGGAAAGACCTCGGTGCTGGAAGCCGCCTACCTGCTCACCCGGGGACGTTCCTTCCGCGGCCATGCCGTCGGGCCGGTCATCGCCGACGGGCAGGACGGATTGGTGGTTCGGGCGGAGTTGGACGCCGGGCGCAGCCTCGGCATTGCGCGCCCGCGCCGGGGCAAGACCGTCTTGCACATCGACCAGCAGCCGACACGGCGGTTGTCGGAGGCGGCGGCCCTGCTGCCCCTGCACCTTTTGCTTCCCAACGTCAGCGAGCTGGTGTTCGGAGCGCCCGGCGAGCGTCGGCGCTACCTGGATGGCGGATTGTTTCACGTGGAACCCGCCTATCTCATGGCCTTGAAGGACTTTCAGGGCGCCAATCGGCAGCGCAACGCGCTCTTGAGAACCTGGGGGTCCCAGGGCTCGGAACAACTGTTGGACGTCTGGACGGAGGCCTTTTGTCTTCATGCCGACAGGGTGCATGGGTTTCGGATCGACTACGTCGAAGAACTGAAGCCCTGGGTGGCCGCCATTCTGGAGGAACTCGAGGTGCCTTTCGAGGTGGAACTGGGTTATCGGAACGGTTGGGGGGATGAGCCCCTGGATAAATTGTTGGGCGATACGCTGGCTAAAGATGTAAAATCCGGTACCACCAACGCCGGTCCCCATCGAGCAGACCTATCACTTGGCATTTCCGGGGCTTCAGCACGCAACAAACTGTCCAGAGGCCAGGGAAAACTGGTGGCAACGGCGTTGATTTTGGCTCAGGCGAGGCATCTGCAGGCGCAGACCCAACGCCGGAGCCTGTTTCTGATCGATGAGTTGGGGGCGGAGATGGATAGCGCCCACCTGGCCCGGTTGGTGGCGGTTCTTGACGCGGCCACCTGCCAAGTGATCGCCACCTCAACGCGGCTGCCGGGAGAGGAGTTTGAGAAGTTGGCCTCCGACGGCGGTTTGGCCTTGTTTCACGTGGAACAAGGCCAGGTAAGTTCCTGAACGGGTGAAGCCAAGGAGCATTTATGGCTGAGGAAACCTACGATTCGCGCAATATCAAGGTGCTGCGCGGTCTCGATGCGGTGCGCAAGCGGCCGGGCATGTACATTGGTGACACCGAGGACGGGACCGGGCTGCACCACATGGTGCAGGAACTGGTGGACAACGCCATCGACGAGGCCTTGGCCGGCTTTTGCGACGAGATACAGGTCGTGATCCACCCAGGCGAGTCGGTGACCGTGCGCGACAACGGCCGCGGCATTCCGGTTGACATCCATCCCGAGGAGGGCGTGTCGGCGGCGGAGGTCATCATGACCACGCTGCATGCCGGCGGCAAGTTCGACGACAACAGCTACAAGGTGTCGGGTGGCTTGCACGGGGTGGGTGTGTCGGTGGTGAATGCCCTATCCAAGGAGCTGCGCTTGACCATTCGCCGGGATGGGTTCGTTTATGAGCAGATCTACGAGCAAGGGGTACCCCGCGATCCGCTGCACCAGGTGGGAGAAACCCAGTCGACCGGCACGGAATGCTACTTCGAACCCTCTCCGGACACCTTCAACAACATCGAATTCCACTTTGACGTGCTGACCAAGCGTCTGCGGGAGCTGGCCTTCCTGAATTCCGGAGTGAGCATTCACTTAGTCGATGAGCGAACGGGGAAAGCGGAGCACTTCCTCTACGACGGCGGGCTCCAAGCCTTTGTCGCCTACCTGAACACCAACAAGACGCCGCTGAACGACGAGGTTTTCTTCAAGACCGAGCGCGAGGACGGCATCGGCGTCGAGGTGGCCATGCAATGGAACGACAGCTTCCAGGAGCAAGTGTTCGCCTACACCAACAACATCCCGCAACGGGACGGCGGCACCCACGTAACCGGCTTTCGAGGTGCCCTGACGCGCACGCTCAACGCCTACATCGAGCGGGAGGGGCTGCACAAGAAGGCGAAGGTCACCACCACGGGAGACGACGCCCGGGAGGGGCTGACGGCGGTCATTTCCGTCAAGGTGCCCGATCCGAAGTTTTCCTCGCAAACCAAGGACAAACTGGTCTCCAGCGAGGTCAAAACGGCGGTTGAGCAGGAATTGAGCAACCATTTAGGCATGTACCTTGACGAAAATCCCCAGGGAGCCAAGGCGGTGGTGGGCAAGATGATCGCCGCCGCCCAAGCGCGGGAAGCGGCCCGCAAGGCGCGGGAGATGACGCGCCGCAAGGGCGCCCTCGACATCGCCGGCCTGCCCGGCAAGCTGGCGGACTGCCAGGAGAAGGACCCGGCCGAGTCGGAGATTTACTTGGTGGAGGGGGATTCGGCGGGCGGCTCCGCCAAGCAAGGGCGGGACCGCCGCGTCCAGGCCATCCTGCCGCTCAGAGGCAAGATTCTGAACGTGGAGAAGGCGCGCTTTGACAAGATGCTGTCCTCCCAGGAGGTCGGCACCCTGGTCACCGCCCTAGGCTGCGGCATCGGCCGCGATGAGTTTGAGCCGGAAAAGCTGCGCTACCACCGCATCATCATCATGACGGACGCCGACGTGGACGGCTCGCACATCCGCACCCTGTTGCTGACCTTCTTCTTTCGCCAAATGCCGGAACTGATCGAGCGCGGGCACATCTACATCGCCCAGCCGCCGCTGTACAAGATCAAGAAGGGACGCCATGAGCGTTACGTCAAGGACGATGGCGAGCTGACCGACTACTTGCTGCAGTTGGCCTTGGAGGGCTCCAAGCTGTACGTCAACCCGGATGCGCCCGCCATGCAGGACCAAGCCTTTGCCGACTTGGCTATTCGCTATCAGGCGCTCATGGCCCGCTTGGAGCGCCTGTCCCGGGTGTATCCCCTCGCCGTAACCGTGCCGCTGGTCAATCTGCCCATCGTGGATGAGCCCATGTTGGGAGACCGGGAGGCCATGACGGCTTGGGCCGAAACCCTTGAGGCGGCGCTGGCCGACGCCCAGGTGAGCCTCGAGTTTGACGCCGAGCACCAGGTCTGGTGCCCGGTCGTGGAATACCTGGACCGGGGCATAACGGAGCGTGTGCTGTTGCCCCGCGCCTTCTTCGCAGGCCCCGACTATCGCAGCATCGCCGGAATGGCCCGGGCCCTCGACGGGCTGCTCGACAGCGGCGCGCGGATCGAACGGGGCGAGCGCAGCCAAGCGGCGTCCAGTTTTGGGGAGGTTCTGGACTGGCTTGCCGCCCAAGCCCGGCGCGGCATCGACATCCAGCGCTACAAGGGCCTCGGGGAGATGAACCCGGATCAGCTTTGGCAGACGACCATGGATCCGGAGGTGCGCCGAATGCTGCAGGTCACCGTGGATGACGCCATTGCCGCGGACCGGATGTTCACCACCCTGATGGGCGATCAGGTGGAACCGCGCCGGGACTTCATCGAAACCAACGCGCTGTCGGTGGTCAATCTAGACGTTTGACGAGCGCCGCCATCAGTTCGCGGGCCTCGGCGTTGACCTGCTTGGAGTTGCGGCCCGCGGTGGCGACCGGCGGCCCAATCCGCACCTGAATGACCCCGGGCGTCTTGCGCAGCCGATGGGCGGGCCAGTGCCGTCCGGCATTGTGGGCGACCACCACCACCGGTGCCTGCCCGGCGATGGCCAAGGCGGCGCCACCCGGCTGAAACGAGCCGATTTCACCGGGCGGCATGCGCGTCCCCTCGGGAAACAGCACCACGCTCGTGCCGTCCGCCAGCCGGGAGCGCCCGTCTTCGATCAGCTTGCGCAAGGCCCGCCGGGGACTGCCCCGGTCAATGGCGATGGGCCGGTTCAGCGCAAAGGCCCAGCCGAAGAACGGGATCCACAGCAGTTCACGCTTGATCAGGGTGGCTTGGGGGCGGAACAGGGATTGCAGGAACAGCGTCTCCCAGGTGCTTTCGTGGTGCGCGAAGACCACGCAGGCTTGGCTGGGAACGTGCTCCAGCCCTTCCACTTCGACGCGGACGCCGCAAGTTAGGCGCAACCAGTCGAGAACGCGGCGGCTCCAGATGCCGATGATGAACTCGAAGCGCCGCTCTGGCGGCATCGCCCAACCCACCGCCACCGACAAGGTGCCCCAAAAGACGGTGAACAGCACGTACCCGGCGTAGAAGAGGCAGGCGCGGACGACGTCGTATAGCTTGTGAGGGGGCATGTGCTTTCGAGCTAGAATGCCTTGAGGAATCGGGCGCGGAACATAGGCCATCGTGGATTCAGGGTCAAAGGGCCAGCGTTGTGGCTGGTGCGGTACGGAGCCGCTGCTCATTCAATACCACGATGAGGAGTGGGGGGTGCCGGAGCGCGCCGAGCAACCTCTGTTCGAGCGCCTCATCCTGGAAGGGATGCAGGCCGGCCTGTCTTGGCTGACGGTGCTGAAGAAGCGTGAGCACATGCGCAAGGCCTTTTTTGGCTTCGATGTTGAGGCCTTGGCGGCGGCGGACTCGCGCGTCATGGCGGGCTGGCTTGGCGATCCGGGCCTGATCCGCAATCGGGCCAAGCTCGCCTCGGTGGTCAGCAATGCCCAGGCCACCCTGGCCTTGCCGCATTCGCTCTCCGAACAGGTCTGGTTCTTTGTCGATGGCGTGCCGACACAGAATCAATGGCGCCACCTCAGCGAGGTTCCGAGCCAGACCGATGCCTCCGTGGCGATGTCCAAGTCATTGAAAAAACTAGGCTTTCGCTTTGTGGGCCCGGTGATTTGCTACGCCTTCATGCAGAGCGCGGGGTTGGTCAACGATCACTTGGTGGATTGCCCGGCCTACTCAAAATGCGCCGCGCTGGCGTGATCAGGTGGCTGTTCCCCGGACTGTTGCGATTCGAGGGCAGGATGCCCTCGCTCCGGTGCGCGGCGTTGGCGTGATCGGGCGACTGTTCGCGGGGCTGTTGCGGGTCTTTGCCATCCTGCCCCTGCGGTTGGGATGGTTCCTGGCGGATGGGCTGGGGGCAGCGGCCTGGGCCTTGAAGACCGATGCGGCCCGCGTCACCGCCATTAATCTGGCCAAGTGCTTTCCGGAGCTGGACTCACGCGAACGCGCCGCGCTCGCCCGCTGCAGCCTGGGCCACACTTGGCGGCTGCTGATCGAGGCGGGGCCGCTGACCTACTGGAGCGCTGCTCGGCTCGGCAAGCTGCTGGTTGAGGAATCGGGCCGGTCCTTGGTCACCGAACCGCTGGAGCAGGGCCGTGGCCTGTTGATGCTCGTGCCCCACTATGGCAATTGGGAGTACCTCTGCTATGTGCTGGGGGGCCTAGGCTTCGTCGCCCTCTACGACCCGCCTCGTGTGGCGGGCTTGGAGCCGTTGCTGCTGCGCTCCCGCCAGCGTTTCGGCGCCACCCTGGTGCCCGGCACGCCCCAGGGGCTGCGCACCGCCTACCGGACGCTCAAGGCGGGCGGCTTTGCAGCCGTCCTGCCCGACCAAGTGCCCGCCCAAGGGGGCGTCCATGCCCCGTTCTTCGGCCATCCGGCGCTGACCATGACGCTGGCCCAGCGTTTGGCGGAAAAGAGCGGCGCCCCGGTGCTCATTGGCACCGCCCGCCGGGTCAGGAACGGCTTCGCTGCCGAATACACCCCCTTCCCAACGGATTTCGATCTGAGCGATCCCGTGGTCTTCGCAACCGCCCTCAACCGCTCAATCGAGGCCCTAGTGGCCGATGATCCCGCCCAGTACCAATGGGAGTACAAGCGCTTCAAGAAGCCCCCGCCCGGCAGCCCCGATCCGTACCCCAAACAAAGAGCGCGCTAAGCCTGGCCGAGCGGCGGTTCGCGGCGCGTTAGCGGCGCCAGAAGGAGCGGGTGAAAATCACCAGCAGGGTGAAGATCTCCAAGCGCCCGAGCACCATCGCCGACATCAACAGCCAAGCGACCGTATCAGGCAGATCGGCGTAGTTGGCTGCCACGTCCCCCAAGCCGGGGCCGAGGTTGTTCAGGCAGGCGCCCACCGCGGAGAAGGCGGTGAGGAAGTCGAAGTCCCCCGCCGCCATGACCAAGCACACCAGGATGACGAAGATCATGATGTAGGCCATGAAGAAGCTCCAGACGGCGTCGGCCACCCGGCGCGGCACCTGTTCGCCTGCCAGCTTCAAGGGAAAAACGCCCAGCGGGTGAATAAGGCGGCGCACTTCGCGAACGCACTGCCGGTAGATCAGCAGCACCCGGATCATCTTCAGGCCGCCGGCGGTGGAGCCGGCGCAGCCCCCGGCAAAGGCGGCGAGCATCAGCAGGACCGGCGTCACCGAGGGCCAAAGGCTGAAGTTGGTGGTGGTGAAGCCGGTGGTCGTGGTGATCGAGACGGCCTGGAAGAGGCCGTCCCGGAAGGGGCTGTCGGTCACCTGCGGCTCGCGGCCGAGCAGATACCCGGTGACGAGCGACATGCCGGCAAGTACACCCAAGTAGAGGCGCACCTCCCGGTCGCGGCTGTAGCCCGCGAGGGTGCGGCGGCTCCAGGCGGTGAAGTGCAAGGCGAAGTTGATGCCGGAAAACACCATGAAGGCAATGGCCACGCCTTCGATGGCGGCACTGCCGAAGTGGCCGATGCTGGCGTCGTGGGTCGAGAAGCCACCGATCGCCACCGTCGAGAAGCTGTGGCAGATGGCGTCGAACAGGCTCATCCCGGCAACCCAGTAGGCGAAAGCGCAGGCGGTGGTCAACCCAAGATACAGAAGCCAGAGCGCCTTGGCGGTTTGGGTGATGCGGGGCGTCAGCTTGTTGTCCTTGACCGGCCCCGGCGACTCCGCCCGGTAGAGCTGCATGCCGCCGACCCCAAGCATCGGCAGAATGGCCACCGCCAGCACGATGATGCCCATGCCGCCGACCCATTGCAGGAACTGGCGGTAGAAGAGAATCGACTTCGGCAGTGCATCCAAGCCGGTCAGCACGGTGGCCCCGGTGGTGGTGATCCCGGACAGCGACTCGAAGGCCGCCCCGGTGAAGCTGAGCTGGGTGCTGGCGTCGAGCATGAAGGGAACCGCACCGCACAGCCCAAGGCCGACGTAGGCCAGCGCGGTGATCAGGAAGCCATCGCCCTCCCTGGGGTCGATCCGCCCGCGCCCGCAAATCCACAGGGCGATGCCGAACGCCAGGGTGATGCCGAAGGCGGTCGCAAAGGTGCGCACCGTGGCCTCGCCATAGATCCAGGCGACGACGGCGGGCACCAGCATGGCGGGGCTGAACAAGACCAGCAGGGCGCCCGTGGTGCGCAAGATGATGGGCAATCGCATGTTGGTGTCAGGACCCCGGGTTCTGTTGGCTTGACGGCTTCGGTGGGCAGACGGGGCTCAAGCGGCCGCTTAGAAGAACGTGAAGCCGACTTGGAACAGGCGCTCCACCTCGGAGACGTACTTCTTGTCGGTCAGGAACAGGATCAGGTGGTCATCCGGCTCAATGACCTCGTTCTCGTAGGCCACCACGACCGTCTCGCCGCGCACGATGGCGCCGACGGTGACGCCCTTGGGCAGCTTGATGGCCTTCACCGGACGGCCGATGATGCGGGAGGTCTTGGCATCGCCCCGGGCCACGGCCTCCATGGCTTCCGCCGCGCCCCGCCGCAGGCTGTGCACCCGTGCCACGTCGCCCCGGCGCACATGGGTCAAAAGGCTGGAGGTGGTGGACTGCTGCGGCGAAATGGCCACGTCGATTTCGCTGGTGCGCATGAGGTCCGCGTAGGCCGGCTTGCTGATCAGGGTCATCACCCGGCGCACCCCGTAGCGCTTGGCCATCAGCGAGGACATGATGTTGACTTCATCGTCGTTGGTCAGCGCGCAGAACACGTCGCAGTTGTTGGTGGCATCGCGCAGTTGGTCGGGGTTGGTGGCGTCGCCCTGGATCACCACCGTGTCCTTGAGGGTGGTGGCCAGCCGTTCGGCGCGGTCCGGGTCGAATTCGATGAGCTTGACGTTGAAGTAGCGCTCGATGGTGGCGGCGAGCCGGGCGCCGACGTTGCCGCCACCGGCTATGGTCACGCGCTTGAAGGCCCGCTCCACATCGCGCAGTTCAGCCATCACGGAATTGATCTGGCCCGCCGCAACGATGAAGAAAACCTCATCGTCCGCTTCAATTGAAGTGGATCCGGTCGGCAGGATGGGCTCCATGCCGCGGAAGATGGCCGCCACCCGGGTGTTGACGTTGGGCAGCCGCTTGCGCACGTCGCGCAGCTCCTGGCCGACCAAGGGGCTTCCGGCATAGGCGCGCACGGCCACCAACTGCACCCGGCCCTCGGCGAAGTCGAGAACCTGCAGGGCGCCGGGGTTTTCGAGGAGCAGCCGGACGTGGTCGGTGACCACCTGCTCCGGGTTGATGAACACATCCACCGGCATATGCTCGTCGGCGAACAGCGACTTCTCGTTGACGTAGGCGGCGGAGCGCACCCGGGCGATCTTGCGCGGCGTGCGGAACATGGAGTACGACACTTGGCAGGCCACCATGTTGACCTCATCGCTGCCGGTCACCGCGATCAGCATGTCGGCATCCTCGGCCCCCGCCTCGCGCAGCACGTGGGGATGGGAGGCCCAGCCCGCGACGGTGCGGATGTCGAGGCGGCTGCGCAGCTCCCGCAGGCGCACTTCGTCGAGATCGACCAGGGTGATGTCCAGGGTTTCGCTGGCCAGATGGGTGGCCAAGGTGCCGCCCACCTGCCCCGCGCCGAGGATGAGAATCTTCATGGCTGCTTGTCGATCCGGGCGAGGTAGAAGCCGTCCGTGGCCGGTTCGGTGGGCAGCATCTGCCAGCCGTGCCGGGTTGCCGTTCCGGTAGGCAGTTCGACGCCGACCGCGCGGGCGTCTGCGTGGGCCTTAAGAAAGGACTCGACCACCTGATCGTTCTCCTCGGCAAGTATCGAGCATGTGCAGTACAGCAGGGTACATCCGGGGCGCACCGTGCGCCACAGGTTCCGCAGCAGCGCGCCTTGAAGCTGGCTCGCCCCGAGCACCTGCTGCGGCGTTCGGGTGACCTTGATGTCGGGATGGCGGCGCAGGGTGCCGGAACCGGAGCAGGGTGCGTCGATGAGCACGCAGTCGAAGGGCTCGCCATCCCACCAAGCCAATCCGCAGGCGTCGCCGTCGCTGGCGCGAAAGCCCTCGTGGCCGAGCCGTTGGGCCGCTTCGGTGAGGGTTTGCAGGCGCGTTGGCGCGTTGTCCAGGGCGGTCACATCGAGCTCCAAGCCTGATTCGAGCAGGTGGAACAGCTTGCCGCCGGGCGCCGCGCAAGCGTCGAGCACCCGGCTGCCGTCGCGCAATTGTTTGGCCATGAAGCTGCCGACGAGCTGTGCGCCAACATCCTGCACAGCCACGATGCCGTCCTGGAAGCCGGGCAGGGTGGCCGATGGCTGCGGTTTGCGCAGCAGTATGGACTCCGGCAGCCAGGCGTCGTCGAAGGCGATGTCCGCTCGTTTGAGCAAAGCGCGGTAGTCGGCCGGCTCGATCTTGCGGCGGTTGATGCGCAGCCCCATCGGCGCCCGCTGGTTGTTGGCCCGCAGCAGCGCCGGGGCCTGGTCCCCATACTGCGCCTCGATCCTGTCTTGCAGCCACGGTGGGTGGTCGCTGGCATCGCCGGCCGGTCGCACGGGCAGCTTGCGCAGCACCGCGTTGACCAGCGCCGCCGCCCAGGGCTTGCCCAGCGCCCGGACCGCGGAAACGGTCTCGTTAATGGCCGCATGGATTGGCACGCGCATCCTCTGGAGTTGGTAAGCGCCCACTAACAACAGGCAGAAAAGGTCCAGGTCCTTAGCTCGCAAGGGCCTTGCCAGCCGCGCCTCAACCGCCTCGGTAAGCGAGAAGTGGTGCCGCAGGCACCCGTAGGTCAACTCCAGGCACAGCGGACTCGTTTCCCGCCGAATGACATTGTCGAGACTGTCGCCCCGGCCAACAATGCGGGCCAAATGACGAGCGGCGCGGGCCCGGTCCGAATGGCGTAAGGAACCGGGCACGATCTCAGCCGGTCGAAGGGCGCTTGAACTGGTTGCCCTTCCTGAACAGGTCGCTGAAGCCGTTGATGGCTTCGGCGACGCCGAGGGCGGTGCCCTTGCCGCGATCGAGGCGCAGTTGCTTGATTTTGAGTGCGCCGGTGCCGCAGGCGGCGACCAGGCCTTGCCGGTTGGCCGTGACGATTTCGCCGGGCTCGCCTTGCGCCGATTCGCTTAGGGCTTCCCCGGCCAGCAGTTGCACGCGGGCACCGCCGAGGTCGCTGTGGACCGGCAGGCGGTAGGCCAAGGCGCGGATGTTGCGTTCGAGTTGGGCGGCGGGTCCGGCCCAGTCGGCGAGGGCGTCCTCGGGGCTGAGCTTGCGGGCGTAAGTTGCTGGGCCGGTTTGCGGCTCCGGCCGCATGGCGGGCAGATCGGACAGTACGTCGCAGAGCAGGCGGGCGCCGAGGTCAGCGATGGCGCCGCTCAAGCTCTCGCCGGTGCTGTCCGGGCCGATGGGGAGCGGCGCCTGGGCGATGATTGGCCCGGTGTCGAGGCCCGTGTCAACTTGCATGATGGTGGCGCCGGTTTGCCGATCACCCGCCATCAGGGCGCGCTCGATGGGCGCTGCGCCGCGCCAACGGGGCAGCAAGGAGGCGTGCAGGTTGATGCAGCCGTGGCGGGGCAGGTCCAGGAACCGTTCCGCCAAGATCAGGCCGTAGGCGGCCACCACCACGACGTCCAGCCGCTGTCCTTCGATGGCGGACAGCGCCTCATCGTTATTGGCGGGCGTCTCCACCGGGATGCCCGCTTCGGCCGCCAACTGCCTGACGGGGCTCGGCCGGCGCTTGCGGCCGCGCCCGCGGCGCTGGTCGGGGCCGGTCAGCACCAAGCAAGGGCGAAAACCGCCCTGCAGCAGGCCGGCCAGGGCGCGGGCGGTGAACTCCGGCGTGCCGGCGAAAGCGAAGCGCGGGGTCATGGGCGGCTAGGCCCGAACGCGCTGGGATTTCGACAGCTTCTGGCGGATGCGCGTGCGCTTCAGGTTCGACAGGTAGTCCACGAACAGCTTGCCTTCGAGATGGTCGCATTCGTGCTGGATGCAGACCGACAGCATTCCCTCCGCTTCGAGTGAGAACGGCTCGCCCTTCCGGTCGAGCGCCTCGACCTGAACCCGTTCCCGGCGCGTGACCGGCTCATAGAAGCCCGGCACCGACAGGCAGCCCTCGTCGGTCTCCACTCGCGGCCCGCTGACTTCGATGCGGGGGTTGATGAACACATGGGGCTCATCGCGGGCCTCGGAGATGTCGATGACGATCACCCGCTTGGCGACGTTGACCTGATTGGCGGCCAGGCCGATGCCCGGCGCCTCGTACATGGTTTCGAGCATGTCATCGACCAGCGTGCGAATCGCGTCATCCACCGCCGCCACGGGCTTGGCCTTGGCCCGCAGCCGAGGATCGGGAAAGGTGAGGATGTCGAGAAGGGCCACGGGCCACATCGCCTTAAGTGAGGCCTTGAACCGATGCCGTCAGTATAACTTGTTCCGTTTGCCGGGCTGTTTTCCTACAAGCCAAAGGGACAATGACGCCTTTTTCTGGCTCGCCAGCCCCCTAGAATCATGATCCATGGCCAGTCAGAGCATCTTGAAGAAACCCGTGCGGCAGGATCCGGTTTCCGAATCCGAGGCGCTGCTCTACCTCAGCCAGCAGGCAACGCGCCCACAGGTGCGCCGTTGGCTGGCGGAAGCGGGCAGCGCCCAAGCGGCCTACGCACGCCATGGCGAGCCGCCGGAATGGCCGCCCGATGCGCTGGCGGTGACCGGCATTCGCGTTGCAACGCCGGTTGATGACGCCTATCCGGAGCCGCTGCGCCACATCCCGGACCCGCCCCTGGCGCTGTACTACCTAGGCGATCTGACGGCGGCCCAAGGCCCTGGCATCGCGCTGGTAGGCGCCCGGCGGGGCACGCGGCTGGGCTCGCGCATCGCCCAAGCCATGGGCCGCGACCTGGCTGCGCAAGGCGCCCGGGTCATTTCGGGCCTCGCCCGGGGCATCGACGGTGCCGCCCACCAGGGGGCCTTGGCCAGCGGCGAGGCTGGCTGCGCCTGGGCCGTGTTGGGCAGCGGGCTAAACAACATCTACCCGCGCGAGCATCAGGAGTTGGCGCGGCGCATCGTCGGCTCAGGCGGCGCGGTCATCTCCGAGTACCCGCCCGATGCGCCGCCCTACCGGAGCCACTTTCCGGAGCGCAACCGCCTCATCAGCGGCTTGGCGGAAGCGGTGGTTGTGGTGGAGGCGTCGCGCCGCAGCGGCTCGCTCATCACGGCGCGGATGGCGGCCGAGCAGGGCCGCGAGGTGTTCGCCGTGCCCGGCGCGGTCGGCAACGCGGTGAGCGCCGGTTGCCACTGGCTGATTCGGCAAGGCGCCGGGCTGGTGGAGAGCGCCGAGGACGTGCTGATGGAGTTGGGCTATGCGGCCCGGGACAGCGATTCGCCAACCCCGCCGCCGGAGGCCTTGGCGCCGGTTTTCGATGCCGTTTCGGCCGCCGCCTCGTCGATTGACGAGATTGCGCTGGCCGTCGGCCTGCCCGTGGAGGCGGTGATCGGCGATTTGGTGCAATTGGAGCTCAAGGGATTTGTTCAGTTAACGCCGGACGGGTATATTCGCGTGCCTCGTTGAAGCGCCAGCGCGAGCGGCGCGAACACACACTTGGAAGCGGAGGCGCAAATTGAGTTTCGTCGGCACATTGATGGGTTCCGAGTCGGATTGGCCGGTCATGCGCAAGTGCACGGAAGTGCTGGAGCGCCTTGGCATTGATTTCGAGGTGCGGGTGTCCTCGGCGCACCGCACGCCTGCCGCCACGGCGGCCTACGTGGCCGATGCCGCCGAGCGGGGCTGCGCGGTGTTCATCTGCGGCGCCGGCATGGCCGCCCACTTGGCGGGCGCAGTGGCGGCGCATACCGTGCGCCCAGTGATCGGCGTGCCCATCGACAGCGGGCCTCTGCAGGGCTTCGATGCGCTCTTGGCGACCGTGCAGATGCCCGGCGGGATTCCGGTCGCCACCGTGGCCGTGGGCGGTGCGGGCGCTCGCAACGCGGCTTATTTGGCGGGACAGATTCTGGCGTTGAACGATGCGCAACTCGCCGCCGCGCTCGCCGCCGACCGCGAGGAGAACCAGGCCAAGGTTCGGGCGCAGAATGAGCGGTTGCAGGCCGAACTCAAGGGTTGATGACTTCCATCTTCGGCGAGCCGTGGGTCATCTGCGCCAAGGGGGCGTGGTGGCTCACGCCACCGAGGGAGTCTGGGGGCTGGCTTGCGATCCCTTCGATTGCCGGGCCGTGGCCCGCATCCTCGCCATCAAGGGCCGCAGCCCCGACAAGGGCCTGATCCTCATCGGCGCCAGCGCCGACTGCTTTGCCCCGGAACTGACGTCGCTGACGGCGGCGGACCGGCAGGCCGTGCAAGCGACTTGGCCGGGGCCGGTATCTTGGGTGCTGCCCTCGGAGCGCTTTCCGGTTTGGATCACGGGGGCCGGGCTTGACCCGCACCCCACCGTAGCCGTGCGGGTGCCAGGCCACGCCCAGGCCCGCGCCCTGTGCGCCCGCTTCGGCGGCCCGCTGGTTTCCACCTCCGCCAATCCGTCCGGCGTTGCGGCCACCGACAGCATCCTGCGGGTTCGCCGCTGGTTTGGCGACGCGGTGGACTTCATCGCTCCCGGCCAAACCCTGGGCCGCCAAGGCCCGAGCCAGCTTCGCACCCTAGCCGGGGCGGTGCTGCGTTAATGGACCGTTACGCCGTGGTCGGCAATCCGGTCAGCCACTCGCTGTCCCCGGAGATCCACAAGGCCTTTGCGGCGGAGACCGGTGAACGGCTGCGCTACGACAAGCTGCTCGCGCCCTTGGACGGCTTTGCGGTCACGGCGGCCGAGTTCTTTGAGCGCGGCGGCAGGGGCCTCAACGTCACCCTGCCCTTCAAGGGCGACGCTTGCCGGTGGGTGGACGAGCCGCAGCCCGCTGCCGCCCGCTGCAACGCGGTGAACACCATCGCCCTGGAGGGCGGCAAGACCCTGGGGTTCAACACCGACGGCATCGGCCTGGTGCGCGACCTTGAAGCCCAAGCGGTGCCCATAGCGGGCCGCAGGCTGCTGCTGATCGGTGCCGGCGGGGCGGTCAGCGGCATTCTCGATGCCTTGGTCGAGGAAAACCCGGCTTCCGTGCGCATCGCCAATCGTACCCCTGCCAAGGCGGAGGCCTTGGCCGAGCGCCACGGCACCAAGGTCGCGGCGGTGCCCCTGGACCGGCTGGATGGCCGCTTCGACCTCATCATCAATGGCACGTCCGCCGGCTTGGACGGGGACGGCGGATTGATCGCGCCGCCGTTCGCCGCCGGGGCGCAGTGCTACGACCTGCTCTACAGCCGCGATGGGCAAACGCCCTTTTGCCGCTGGGCGAAGCAGGCTGGAGCCGCGTGGGTGTCAGACGGACTGGGCATGCTGGTGGAGCAAGCCGCCGCCGCCTTCACCATCTGGCGGGGGCGTTCACCGAGCACGCGCGATCTGCTGCGCTCGCTTAGGTCGGGAACGGCCGCATAAGGAAGGAACGCCGTGGCTGATCGGGAAATCGCCAAGAAAAATCGATGGCAAGTGGTTATCATGGCCGTCGCCCTGCCGCTACTGGCGCTGTTTGGCGTCTATAGCCTCATTTACCTTGCCGGACAGGATACGTTGCTGCAGACCACCAATGCCGGTGAGTTTGTGGATCCGCCCTTGATGGCGCGGGACTTGGGGCTGAGTGACGCCGAGGGGCGTCCGGTTGACGGCAGCGACGCTTGGTGGGTGTGGGTGGCGGCGGACGATTGCGCGGCCGCTTGCCGACAAGCCATCGGGGCGCTTGGGCGCTTGAAGGATCAGCTCGCGGAGGATGCGGGCCGGGTGCGTTTTGCCGTGGTCGTCGCCGGGCCGGGTGCCGCGTTGGATTCGATGGTTGTTGAACAATTCCGCAGCGCGGATGAACAGCGGCTGGACGATGGCATCTACATCGTCGATCCGCCAGGCAACGTGGTGCTGCGCTATCCCATGGAAGCGGACGTCGATGCGGTGGCCGAAGATTTGATAAGTATGTTGAAGGTTACTCGCAGTGGCTGAATGGGCCTCCCCCAAACTGATGCGCGGGCTGACGGTGGCTGCCGTGGGCTTGGCCTTGGTGGTCGTCGTTCTGGGCGCATACACGCGCCTTGCCGATGCGGGCCTTGGCTGCCCGGATTGGCCGGGCTGCTACGGCCATCTGGGCGTGCCCGACACCGAGGCGGAAGTCCAAGCCGCCGAAGCGCAGTTTCCCGATGCGCCGGTGGAGGCGGATAAGGCGTGGATCGAGATGGTGCATCGCTACTTTGCCACGGCGTTGGGGGCGCTCATTCTCGGCATGGTCGTCGTGGCGTATCGAGTCCCGAAAGGGATCCCGAACGGAGCCGCGGGCGGGACGCCTCGGGCGCTGCCCGCAGCCCTGCTGGCGCTGGTGATCCTGCAAGGCGCCTTCGGCGCTTGGACCGTCACGCTGAAGCTCTGGCCCCAAGTGGTGACGGCCCACCTACTGGGCGGATTCGCCACCTTGGCGCTCCTGTGGCTTCTGGCGCTGCGGCTCGGCATTGGCCCGAAGGGCGAGGGCATGGCGCCGTTTGGGCGCTTGGCCAGCATTGCCTTGGTCGTGGTGGTGGCGCAGGTTGCGCTCGGCGGCTGGGTCACCTCAAACTACGCCGCCTTGGCCTGCCCGGACTTCCCCACCTGTCACGGCGAGTGGGCGCCGGCCATGGATTTCCGGCAGGGATTTGACGTTTTGCAGACGGTGGGGCCCAATTATTTGGGCGGGCTATTGGACAGCGAGGCCCGAATCGCCATACAGTTCGCGCACCGCTTGGGCGCCGTGGCCGTGCTGGTGGTCGTCGGCCTGCTCGGCTGGCGGCTGTGGAAGGCTGGCAGCCCCTTGGCGCCTTGGGTGCTGGGCCTGCTCGCCGCCCAATGGGCCTTGGGCATTTTGAATGTTCTTTTGAACCTGCCGTTGGCGGTCGCCACCGCGCACAATGGCTGCGGCGCACTGTTGCTGCTGGCCTTGGTGACGGTTAGGGAAGGCGCGTTCCAAGAAATCCAAGAAAACAGAAGCCCGATAACGGGTGCGAATAGTGAGTGAGAAGTGAGTGAATTAATACAGGCAGTGCGCCCAAGTTGGCGCGACTACTTGGAGATGTGCAAGCCCCGCGTGGTGGCGCTGATGCTGCTTTGCGCCTTGGTGGGCATGTTTCTGGCGACTCCGGGCTGGGTAGCAATCGATGTGCTCGTGCCCGGCATACTGGGCATTGGCCTCGTGGCGGCCTCCGCGGCGGTGGTCAACCACATCGCCGATGCCGAGATCGACATCCGCATGGCCCGCACCGCCAACCGTCCGGTCGCCACCGGGCGCGTGGGCACCCTGCCCGGGCTGGCGTTCTCCGCTGCGCTTGGCGTGGCGGGCATGGCGGTGCTGCTGTTGTGGACCAACGCCTTGACGGCTTGGCTCAACCTGGCTTCGTGGGTGGGCTACGGTCTGGTCTACACCCTGTTTCTAAAGCGCATGACGCCGCAGAACATCGTCATCGGCGGCCTGTTCGGCGCCGCGCCGCCACTGTTCGGCTGGACCGCGGTGACCGGCACCCTGGAACCGGGCGGGCTGATCCTGGTGCTCATCATCTTCGCCTGGACGCCGCCCCATTTCTGGGCCTTGGCCTTGGACCGCAAGGCGGAGTACCAAGCGGTCAACATTCCCATGCTGCCGGTCACCCACGGCGAGCGCCATACGCGCCGGCACATCTTCTTCTACACGCTGATCCTGATCGCCTCCAGCCTCTTGCCGGTGGCCATCGGCATGAGCGGTTGGGCTTACCTGATCGCGGCGCTGGGCTTGGGGGCCGGATTCCTTTACTGGTCGCTGGCGCTGCTCGCCAATCGCGGCCCCAAGGTGCCCATGCAGACGTTTCGCTACTCCATCATCTATCTCATGGCCCTGTTCGTCGCCTTGCTGATCGACCACTACTGGCTGGTGCCGGTCTGAAGGGGCTCGACGCCGTGAACCTTCGACGCTGGAAAAGCGCTGCGGCTGCGCTGGCGGTGATTGCCGCTGGGTGCATGGGCGAAGACCCCGAGGCGCTCCGGGCCCAAGGCATTTACATTCTGCCGGAACCCGCCCAAGTGGCTGGCTTCGCGCTTGAAACCCAGGATGGCGAGGCCTTCGGCGCGGAGCAGTTGACCGGCGGTTGGTCCTACCTGTTCTTCGGCTTCACCCGCTGCCCGCATCTGTGCCCCACCACCTTGGCCACCCTCGCTGACGCCGAAGAGCGCATCCGGGCGCTGCCGCAAGGCGACCGGTTCCGCGGCCTGTTCGTCAGCGTGGACCCCGAGCGGGACGGCAACGAGGACATCAAGGCGTACATGGCCCGCTTCTCCGAGCGCTTTACCGGCTTGCGCGGGTCGCGTTCGGAAACGCTGAAGATCGCCCGCGACGTGGATGTCGCCTTCGCCACCTTGCCGGACGGCCAAGGCGACCTGACCGTCGAGCATTCCGGGCACATCGTGCTGATCGACCCCGAGGGGCGCTACCGCGGCTTCATCAAGTCGCCGCATCGGGTGGATACGCTGGTCTCCGCTTGGCGCGTGCTGACTGGTTGATTTGATGGCTGCTGCTTCGTTGGCGGACCGCTACCGCGCGGTCCGCGCCCGCTCAGAGGCGCTTTGCCGGCCTTTGAGCGTTGAGGACTACGGCGTGCAGCCCATGGACGAGGCGAGCCCTCCAAAGTGGCACTTGGCCCACACCACATGGTTTTTCGAGACCTTTCTGCTCAAGCCGTTCGCCACCGCCTACCAGCCGGTGGATGGGCGCTACGAGCATTTGTTCAACTCCTACTACAACGGTGTCGGCGAGCCCTATCCGCGGCCGCGGCGCGGGCTGTTGTCCCGTCCCACCGTCAGCGACGTGATGGACTACCGAACCTTGGTTGACCGGGCCATGGAACCGCTCCTGGACCGGGAGGACGAAGAGGTTCAGCGGCGCCTTGAACTCGGTCTGAACCATGAGCAGCAGCATCAGGAGTTGATGCTCACGGACCTGAAGGCCAACTTGGGATTCAACCCCCTCAAACCCGCCTACCGTCGGGATTTGACTGCTGAGACGAAGGAAGCGCCGCCGCTGGGGTTCAGCGCCCACGAGGGCGGGATGATCCAGGCTGGCGCCGAGAGCGACGGCTTTTGCTTCGATAACGAACTGCCCCGGCACCGGGTCTGGCTGGAGCCCTTTGCGCTGGCCGATCGGCTGGTGACCAACGGCGAGTACCTTGAGTTCATGGCGGACGGCGGCTATCGGAATCCGGCTTGGTGGCTCTCGGAAGGCTGGGCCACCCTGTGCGATGGCGGCTGGCACGCCCCCTTCTACTGGCGCGAACGGGATGGCGCGTGGCTTGAGTACCGCTTGGGCGGCGAAACACCCGTGGTGCCGTCGGATCCGGTGGTTCATGTCAGCGGCTTCGAGGCGGACGCCTATGCCCGTTGGGCGGGCTGCCGGCTGCCCACCGAGTTTGAGTGGGAGGCAAGCGCAGCGGGCCTCGATCCGGACGCGGGCAATTTTGTCGACGACGAGCGCCTGCATCCGGTGGGCGGCAACGGACAGCTATTCGGCGACCTCTGGGAGTGGACCGCCAGCGCCTACGGCCCCTATCCCGGCTACGCGCCGCTGCCGGGCGCGCTCGGCGAGTACAACGGCAAGTTCATGAGCAGCCAATTGGTGCTGCGCGGCGGCTCCTGCGCCACGCCCCGAGGCCACGTCCGGGCCAGCTACCGGAACTTCTTCTACCCCGCCGACCGCTGGCAGTTCAGCGGCATACGCTTGGCCAGGGGGCTGGCATGACGCCACGAGCCCGTCGGCGTGCCGTTTGGCGTCCCATTCGGGATCCCGAATACCAGTTCTTCGACCAGCTGCCCCCGCCGTCGGCGATGCTCGACGAGGTGATTGCGGGCCTGACCGAACAACCCAAGCGCATTGCGCCGAAGTTCTTCTACGATGAGCGGGGGTCGAGGCTCTTCGAGGCCATCACCCGGCTGCCGGAGTACTACCTGACCCGCACGGAGATGGGCTTGTTTGACGCCTGTCTGCCGGAGGTCCACGACCGCATTGGCGAGGGCGGCTGCTTGGTCGAGTACGGAGCGGGCTCCAGCGTCAAGATCCGCCGCCTGCTCGAGGAGCTGCTTCCAGCGGCCTATCTGCCGGTGGACATCTCCCGGCGCCATCTTGAGCAAAGCGCCCAGGCGCTCCACGCCGACTATCCGAACCTAAGCGTCTATCCCATGTGCGCGGACATGACGGCGCCCTTCGAATTGCCGGAAGTGGTGGCTGGCCTTGACAAGCTCGGCTTCTACCCCGGCTCCAGCATCGGCAACTTCGAGCCGGGCGAGGCCCGGGCGTTTCTGCGCCAAGTGGCGGCCACCTTGGGCGCGGGCGGTCACCTGCTCATCGGCGTGGACCGCAAGAAGGACATCGACGTGCTCGAAGCGGCCTACAACGACAGCGCCGGCGTCACGGCGGAATTCAATCTCAACATCCTGCGCCACCTGAACTCGGCCTTGGCCACCGAATTCGACCCCGCCGGCTTCCGCCACCGGGCGCATTACAACGAAGGTTCCGGCTGCGTGCAGATGTTCCTCGAAAGCGTGAAGGACCAATCCTCCCGGGTCGATGGCCGAATCATCGAGTTCACCCAAGGCGAACTGGTGCACACCGAGAACTCCTACAAGTATGGTTACGAGCAGTTCGCCGAGCTGGCCGCAGGTGGCGGCTTCAAAGTCGAGGCCAGTTGGAGCGATGCCGATGACTTCTTCACGCTGTTTTTGCTGCGAGCCGGGTAGCCGGTCTTTCCAGCCCGGGGCGCGGAGCGCGTCATCGTGACCCTGCCATGGCGAGTCCGTTGGATGTATGGCCTGGGGCAGTTGCCGGAAGGCGTCAAGACGGCGGCCTTCGGTTTCTTCCTGCTGTTCTACTACAACCAAGTACTTGGGCTGTCTGGAACCCTAGCGGGCGCCGCCCTCTTCATCGCCCTGCTGTTCGATGCGGTCAGCGACCCGCTGGTGGGATCCCTCAGCGATTTCACCCATTCCCGATGGGGGCGGCGCCATCCGTATCTGTACGCCTCCGCGCTGCCATTCTCGCTCTGTTTCCTGGGCCTGTTCGTGCCTCCCTCCGGCCTGTCCGAGGCCGGACTCTTCGCCTGGCTGGTGGTGTTCGCAACCCTCACGCGCACCGCCATGAGCTTCTACCACGTGCCCTATCTGTCGATGGGCGCGGAACTCTCCCAAGACTACGATGAACGCACCCGTCTGGCCGCATTTCGCAACCTCTTCCAACTGGCGGGCATGTTTGCGGTGCTCATTGGCGGCAATGTGCTGTTCTTCTCCGCGACGGGGCAGTTTGCCAACGGACAGTTGAACCCGGCGGCTTACGCCCCATTTGCGCTGTCCTGCGTGCCCCTCATGCTGGCGGGCGTCTGGCTGACGGCGCTCGGCACCCACGATCAGATCCCAAACCTGCCCGCCCCGAGCGCCGTCGAGCGGCCGACGTTGATCCGCGCCGTGGTAAGCGACGTGCTCACCGCCTTTCGCATCCGCGCCTTTGCTGCCGTTGTGAGCGCCACCATTCTCTTTGGGATCAACCAAGGCATGGTGCAGGCGCTGCACCTCTATCTGGCCACCTACTTTTTCGAGTTGGCTGACTACCAGGTCACGCTGCTGTTCGCCGGCGCCATCACCGGCATCGTGATCGGCACGCTGTCGAGCCGAGCGCTTACCGGCCTCTTGGCCGAGAAGCGGACGGTGTTCATTGCCGGGTCGCTTTGGTATGCGTTCTGGACCAGCATCGTCATCATCCTGCGGCTGCTCGGCCTGCTGCCGGACAACGAGCACCCATTGGTCGCGCCCCTCTACATCGCCTGCGGTTGCATTTCCGCCTTGGGCCTTGGGGCCGCCATTCCCATGATCGGCTCGCTGATGGCCGATGTCACGGACGAGCACGAACGCCGGCACGGCACGCGGCAGGAGGGCATCTACTACTCGGCGGGGTCGCTGGTGGCCAAGGCGGTGGGCGGCGTCGGGCCGATCATCGCGGGCCTGATCATCGACATGGCGGGCATATCCCCCGGCACCCCACCGGCGGAGGTGGCGCCGGAAGCCATCAGCCGCTTTGGTTGGTTAACTGGGCCAGGCGTCGTGCTGTTCTCGCTGCTCTCCATCCTCTGCATCGGCTTCTACAACATCACCCGCGCGCAGCACGCCGAAACGTTGGCGAGCCTTTCCCGGAGGACGCCCGACGGCACGACCAGGTAGCGCGGGGTTTCGCGTCCCGACTACCGGCAGGGGGCCATTCTCTTTACACTGCATCTTGGGCTTATGACAAAGATCGCAGGTTGGACCTAGGGCTAACAGAGCAGTTGCGCAAGGGCCGCATGTCCTTCTTCCAGGTCCGTGCGGTGGCCATCTGCCTCGTGATCAACACGATCGATGGCTTCGACATTCTGGTCATCGCCTTTCTGGCGCCTGAAATCGCCCAGCAATGGCGGCTGTCGCCGGAAACGCTGGGCATCCTCCTCAGCGCCGGGCTCGCGGGCATGACGGCCGGTTCGCTGCTCCTATCCCCCCTGGCCGACCGCTACGGCAGGCGTCCGGCCATTCTGCTGAGCTTGGCGGTCACGAGCCTCGGCATGGTGGCCAGCGCCTTCACGACGGACCTTGCACAACTGACAGCCGCCCGGTTCATCACCGGGCTCGGCATCGGCACGATGATCGCTAGCCTCACCACGATCGTGGCGGAATACGCCTCCGACCGACGGCGGGCGGTCGCCATCGGCTTCTCCATGGCGGGTTATCCAATCGGTGCCATATTCGGTGGTTTCGTCACCCTGTACCTGCTCGAAGCCTTTGACTGGCAGGCGGTGTTCCTGTTTGGCGGCCTGCTGACGGGGCTGATGATTCCGCTGTCGCTGGTGTTCCTGCCGGAGTCGATCGAATACCTGTTGACGCGCCGCGAGAAGGACACGCTCGACCGCATCAATCGGGTGCTTGCCAAGATGAAGAGGCCCCGGCTCGAACGCTTGCCGGACATCTACACCGCGTCGGCCACGGCGGCCAATCGGGTCGCCGAGCTCTTGACGCCGGCGTTTCGCCGCCAGACGGTGCTGGTTTGGGCGGCCTTCTTTCTGACCCTATCGTCGCTTTACTTCGCCCAGACCTGGACGCCCAAGATCATCGTAGATGCGGGATTCGATGTCTCTGACGGCGTATCCATTGGCGTGCTGATTCAAGTGGGCGCCCTGATTGGCGTGTTGGTCATTGGGCTGCTCACCGCCCGGCTATCCATCACTACGACCGCGGCCCTGCTCATGGGCTTGGGATTTGCGGCCATGGCTGCGTTCAGCCTCACGCTGGGACAGATCGGCACGCTCTCCGCGCTGGCCGTTTGCATTGGCCTCGGGGTCAACGCGGCAGTGATCGCCCTCTATGCCCTGGTAGCGGATGTTTACCCCGTTAACATCCGATCGACAGCCATTGGCTGGGCGATCGGCATCGGGCGGTTCAGTGCGGTGCTGTCCCCGGCCATCGCCGGTTTCGTGCTGGAGTTCGGGATGGAAGTGGCGACCCTGTTCCTGATGTTCGCGTTGCCCATGCTGCTGGCCGCCGGCTTGGTTCTGGCGATCAGGCCCAAGCACTAGGGTCGGATGTTGAGCCTGAACTCGCGGTCCATCCGATCGGTGATGATGCGCCGGAATTCGTCCGGGGCCTTGACTCGAACCGCTTCGCCGGCTTGCGCCTTGGCTGCGGCGGATAGACGGGACAGCCAGAAGGCCAATGCGGCGTAAGCCATGAAGTCGGGAAAGCGTTCGACTTCGGCTTGGGTGAGCGGACGGTGCTCATGGTACGCGGCGAGCAGGGCGTTTGCCTGGCCTTCATCCAACCGGCCCTCCGAGTCGCTGCACCAGTCGTTGGCGGCAACGGCCAGGTCGTAGATCAGCCAGCTTCGGGAGGCGTGGTGGAAGTCCAGCAGTCCGGTGAGCTGGTCGCCATTGAACAGGACGTTGTCGCGGAACAGGTCGCCGTGAATGATGCCCGCCGGGAGGCCTGCTAGGTCTTCGCCGCGCAGCAGGTCGGCGACCCGGCCCAGCGAGTTTTCAAGCAATCGGGCGGTGCTGGCTGTCAATTGGCCGCAGACCGCCTCGGCGGTGCGCCGCAGCCAGTCTTCATCACGGGGATGGGCGGGGGTTGCGAAGCCCGGATTTCTAGTGGCCAGGTGCAGCTTCGCGATGGCGGTTCCCACCGCTTGAACCTGGGCGGTGGTGGGCCGCTCGGGATGGCTGCCGGGCAGCCTCGGCGTGAGCAGGAGGGGCTTGCCGCGCAGGGACTCCTGCAGGTTGCCGGCGGCGCTACGCCGCACCGGTGCCACCGGCAGCCCGGCGGCGAAGCAAAGGTCGAGCAGGGGCGCGAATACGGCGCCAGCATTGGGTGCCTGTTCGAGGATAGTAAGCACCCACTCACGGGATGTCCCTTCGGTGCTGGTGCGGACGAAGTAGTTGCTGTTTTCGATGCCGTGGGCGGTAGGCCGGTAATCAACGGGTTCGCCCACGTCATAACGGTCAAGCACGGCTTCGAGGTCAGCCCGTTCCAAGCGGGTGACGGCGTTCATCAGAACTCGACGATCACCCAGGTCGGCAGCAGCATGTCGGCCTCCTCCAAGTCGCCGAAGCCAGCGGTCTGGTCGCGGGGAAACAGGTAGTACGGCTTGCCCCAGTTGGGGACGATCTTGACCATGCGCAAGTGGCCGTTTTGCCGGTACTCGTAAACGGTTCGCTCCTCGCCGGCGATGATGGTGACATCGGGGCCGCGCAGCCCTTCCGGTTCGGAGGCATGAGCCGCGTTGGCGGCCAGCGACAAGGCTGCCGCGAACCCGGCATGAGCGATGCGCCTGCGCATTGCCAAAGCGTCCAAGGCGGGCCACACTGTCGGTTTGTTGGCGGGCATGGTTCCAATGGTGGCAGAGGCGGCGGCAAACGACAAACCCTTGGTCCTCGTGGACGGGTCAACCTACCTGTTCCGCGCCTTCCATGCGCTGCCGCCGCTGACCGCCGCGGACGGCTTTCCCACCGGCGCCATGCGCGGCGTCATCGCCATGATCCGCAAGCTCGCCAAGGATTATCCGGGCAGCCCCTTAGTCATCGTCTTCGACCCCAAGGGCAAGACCTTCCGTGACGATCTTTACCCGGAGTACAAGGCCAATCGGCCGCCGATGGACGACGACCTGCGCAAGCAGATCGAACCCACCTTCGAGATCATCCGCGCCATGGGGCTGCCGTTGCTGACCGTCCCTGAGGTCGAGGCGGACGACGTGATCGGCACCCTGGCCAGCCAAGCCAGCGCCCAGGGCCGTGCCGTTCTCATCTCCACCAGCGACAAGGACATGGCGCAGTTGGTGAACGACCGCGTCACCTTGCTCAACACCATGAGCGAAACCAGCATGGACCGGGAAGGCGTCGTCGAGAAGTTCGGAGTGCCGCCGGAACTCATCATCGACTATCTGGCGCTAATGGGCGACAAGGTGGACAACATCCCCGGCGTACCGAAGGTGGGGCCAAAGACCGCAGCCAAATGGCTCAATGAACACGGTTCCTTGAACGCGGTGATGGCGGCGGCGGACAGCATCAAGGGCAAGATCGGCGAAAACTTGCGGGCCAGCCTCGGCCATCTGCCGCTGTCGCAGACGCTCACCACCATCAAGTGCGACGTGGATGTGGGCGTGCCCATGGCGGAGTTGACCGCGCCGCCCCAGGAAAACGCAGAGGCGCTTAGAGCGCTGTTCGAGCGCTACCAGTTCAACAGTTGGCTGGGCGAGCTTGAGGATGGCGAACCGGAGCCGGCCCCAGATCGTCATTATGAGTGCGTCACCACCGAAGCGGCCCTCGATGCTTGGATCGCGCAGCTCGAAGCGGCGCCGCTGTTCGCCTTCGACACCGAAACCACAAGCATCAACTACATGCAAGCCGAGTTGGTGGGTTTTTCCTTCGCCGTGGAGCCCAATCGGGCGGCCTATGTGCCGGTGGGCCACCGCTACCCCGGCGCGCCCGATCAACTGTCGTTGGACTTGGTGCTGAGCAAGCTCAAGCCGCTGCTGGCGGACCCGAACAAGCCCAAGGTTGGCCAGCACCTGAAGTACGACATGAACGTGCTTGCCCAGGTGGGCGTGCCGCTGGATGGCATCGCCTACGACACCATGCTGGAGTCCTATGTGCTCGACAGCACCGCTAGCCGCCACAACATGGATGACTTGGCGCGCAAGCACTTGGGGGTGCGCACGACCCACTATGAGGATGTCGCCGGAAAAGGCGCCAAGCAGCTGAGCTTCGATCAGGTCGATTTGGAAGCCGCGTCCGATTATGCGGCCGAGGACGCCGACGTGACCTTGCAGTTGCACCAAGCGCTGTGGCCGAAGCTTGAGCAGCACCCGAGCCTGGTCCGGGTGTTCGAGGACATCGAGCTGCCGTTGATTCCGGTGTTGTCGCGCCTAGAGCGCAACGGGGCGGCCCTTGACGGCGCAGCTTTGCGCAGGCAGAGCCAAGAGCTCGCCGAGCAGATCGTCGAACTGCAGGAGGAGGCGTGGACGATAGCCGGGTCGGAATTCAACCTGGACAGCCCCAAGCAGCTTCAGGAGATCTTCTTCGAACGCTTGGACATGCCGGTGCTGCGCAAGACCCCCAAGGGCCAGCCTTCCACCGCGGAACCGGTACTGCGCGACCTTGCGGCACGGGACTTCGAACTGCCCACGGTTATCCTCAAACATCGCAGCCTGACTAAGCTCAAGGGCACCTACACCGACAAGCTGCCCCTTGACATCGACCCGAACACCGGCCGCATCCACACCTCCTACCATCAAGCGGTGGCCGCCACGGGCCGGCTGTCCTCGGCGGACCCGAACCTGCAGAACATCCCCATCCGCAACGCCGAAGGCCGCCGGGTGCGCCAAGCGTTCAGCGCGCCGGAAGGGCGGCGCATTGTGGCCGCGGACTACAGCCAGATCGAGCTGCGCATCATGGCGCACCTGTCTCAGGACGCGGGCCTGCTGTCGGCGTTCGCGGCCAACCAGGACATCCACCGGGCCACCGCCGCCGAAGTGTTCGGCGGTGCGCCGGAAACGGTGAGCGACGAGGACCGGCGCAAAGCCAAAGCCATCAACTTCGGCCTGATGTACGGCATGTCCGCCTTCGGCCTAGGCCGCCAGTTGGGCATTCCGCAGCCGGAGGCCAAGGCCCACATGGACCGCTACTTCACCCGTTTCCCCGGCGTGGCCGACTACATGGACCGCACCCGCGCCCTGGCCCACGATCAGGGCTACGTGGAGACGGTCTTCGGCCGCCGCCTGTACCTGCGCGAAATCAACGCCCGCCAGATGCAGCGCCGCCAGGGCGCCGAGCGCGCAGCCATCAATGCGCCCTTGCAGGGCACCGCCGCCGACATCATCAAGCGGGCCATGCTCAGCGTCGATGACTGGCTCGCCACCAGCGGCATCGATGCGCTGATGATCATGCAAGTCCACGACGAACTGGTCTTTGAAGTGGCCGAAGACGCAGTGGATGCGCTGCTTGCAGGCGTTCGGGAACGCATGGCGTCCGCCGCCGAACTGTCAGTGCCGCTGCTGGTGGACTGCGGCGTCGGCGCTAACTGGGACGAGGCGCATTAGCGCTCTCGAGCGGAGTGCGTCTGATCAGATGAGCAGCACCGATACAACTGCGGACCAGGAGCCTATGGAGCGTCTCGAAGCGTCGCGAGTCACAGAACAGCTCAATGCCGTTTACGAAGAAGAAATCCCTACAGTACTCGACCAAGTTCTGAGTGAATTGCAGTCGCAATCCCTTCCCGAAGAACACTGGTAAGGGTGGGCTAGGTCGTCAGCCGAAACAGGACCAAGACCGCCAACAGGATGGCCGCGAGGATCACCCAGGACATTGGCCGGGCCATGTTCAGCGTGTAGCCCCATCCGTAGAGCTTCTCAACCCAGACCTTGGGATCCTCGGGGTTGTGATAAAACACGCCCCACTTCCAATGGTTGCCGTTGTTTCGATTCAAGAACCGATGTCCTCTCAAGGCTACAGGCTTTCAGCCCTTGACATCTGGGTCGCCATAAAGGACTTGGTCGTGATCCACGGCCGCCCAACCATCCGTGGACCTGCCAACGGCCTTGGCCTGATAGAGCGGGTCATCCTGTAAGCTGCTAAGCGCCCGAGGCACTTCAATTGTAACGATGCAGGACACGGACCGGCTGGGCTTCGGCGCCGTGTTGGACACGTCAGTGTCGGCGCTGTGGCATGGCAACACCGACCGCCGCCGCTTGAGTTGGCCATGCCCATTGAGACGCCGACTCACAACTGATCTCCAGTAACCTCTTGTTTGCGCGGAATTGGACAACGAAGCCCCTACTCGTTGACCAGCATGCGGAACTTACAGTCGCTGAACTGACTGTTGATCTCCTGTTCAATCTTCCTGAGTTTTCCCGGCCGGGTCATGGTGGCGCGCTCGAGTTTCACATCTTTCAACGACCCGAATAGCTGGAGTTCGAGCGGCAGCGCTGGCTTGTTGGCCCCAAGCCAGTACACTTTTTTCGCGGCGTAGCCGGAAACTGACGCAGCCCCGGTGTATTCCATGAAGCTCCTTAGGTTCTGGTTCTCTTCGTCGTCCTCGCTGAACGTGCCGCAACCGCCGAAATGAACGTGGCACCCTGTGCAATCAAGAAGCCATTCCTTGAGGGTCAGGATACCGACGCCCTGAGCTTTAGGTCGGAGCCAGATTTGGTCTTTGTCCCCATGCGTGAAGAAGTAGAGTATTGATCCTTTGCAGCACCACTCTGACCACTCCTTAGTCAGTCGCCACTCAACCTCAGGGATGGTGGCGCAGGTTCTGTGCTGGTAGTGGGGCCAATAGCCCGTACTCTGCAACAGCTCCAGCATCGGCTCGACGGTGGGTTCGATCTGACCACTACCCCAGTCGTGAACGCCCTCAACGCAGTAGATTCGCTTCTCTGGCTTCATGGCTTGCGCACTTCCCAAGCTTTTGTTGCGGTCTGAGCATATCACCCCCGCAGCGCAAGGAGGTACAGCTTGACTGCCTTCTTCCAGCCGCACATTTTCGGCCTTTGGCGGCTGCCGGAAGCGGTGCATGGCGGTGCCTCGGCGGCTGAATTGGGGCCGATTGGAACGCATAGTCGCACGATCAGGGTGATATGATGCCAAAACTCCCCCCCAAGTCCACGGACAATGACCCGCCGCCAGCTCCCGATCGGCATCCAAGATTTCCGCACGATTCGGGAGCAGGATTGCTATTACGTCGATAAGACGTCCCACATCCGCCGGTTGGTGGAATCGGGGAGATACTGGTTTCTGTCCCGCCCACGCCGGTTCGGCAAGAGCCTCCTAGTTGATACCTTGCGCGAACTCTTCGAGGGAAACGAAACCCTGTTCCGGGGCTTGGACATCCACGGGCATTGGGATTGGTCGATCAAGCATCCGGTGGTCAGGCTGAGCTTTGGGGGGAAATACAACGAGGCCGGTGACCTTGAGGACGACGTTTCAAGCCAGTTGGCGATCATCGAGCGGAACGCCGGACTTAGCCCGGCCGAAATGCCGCGCACTGCCCCGTCGCGGCTGCGCGAGCTTCTGGACCGCCTGCACCACGCCACCGGCAAACAGGTCGTCGTGCTGGTTGACGAGTACGACAAGCCGATCCTGGACGTCATCGACCGGCCCGAAATGGCCACCGCCAACCGAGACTACCTGCGGGGGTTCTACGGCATCATCAAGGACAGCGCCCGCGATGTCCGCTTTGCCTTCGTCACCGGGGTCAGCATGTTCTCCCGGGTGAGTCTCTTTTCGGGTCTCAACAACCTCCGCAACATCAGCCTCGACCCCAAGTACGCCAGCATCTGCGGCTATACCGATGCCGATCTGGAAACCGTGTTCGCCCCGGAACTGCGGGGACTCGACCGGAACCGGATCCGAGAGTGGTACAACGGCTACGACTGGCTTGGTGACGAGAAGCTCTACAACCCGTACGACCTGCTGCTGCTCTTCGAAACCCGCAACTTTGAGGCCCACTGGTTCGAAACCGGCTCCCCCGCCTTCCTGTTCCGGATGATGATGGACCGGGAGGTGAGCCCGATGGAGCTGGAGCGCCGGGGCACGGACGCGAGGCAGCTGTCCAGGTTCGACGTTGGGGACGTCGGCATCGATGCGCTGTTGTTCCAGGCTGGCTACCTGACCATCGTGGAAAAGGAATGGGATGGCGTTCAGACCTTTTACACCTTGGATTATCCAAATTTGGAGGTGCGCCAGAGCCTGAATCAGGGATTGCTGGGCCATTTGGGTCGGCAGGCCAAGGAGGTGTCGGATCATGGCAAGGAACTCGGCCGCCTGCTGGCCAGCAACGACTTCGGCGGATTCGCGGACCGCCTGCGGTCATTCCTCGCCGGGATTCCCTACCAATGGCAGGGCAGCAACAGCCCGGCCCGCTACGAGGCGTGGTACGCGGGGATGCTCTACGCCTGCTTTCGCACCATCGGCCTGGACCTCCGCGTGGAGGACTCCTCCGGCAGGGGCAGGGCGGACATGGTGGCGCTCCACGGCGGCCAAGTGTTCGTGTTCGAGTTCAAGATGGCTGAAGCGGAAGGCGATGGCGATTCGGTCGCCCAGCAGGCCATTGGGCAGATGCGGGAAAAAGGCTATGCCGAGAAATACCGGGACCGGGGAGAGCCGATTCACCTCGTGGGCTTGGCGTTCAGCCGGGAGGGCAGGAACTTGGCGGCGGTTAAAGTAGTCCCGGCCTGATGGTTAACGATAAAGGGCTCTTTTCTGCCAGCCGTTTCCGCAGTCGGTTTTAGCGGGGATTCCTGTTCCAATTCCCAACGACCCACTTGCGCGGACGGTACGCCTTCAGCCATCGCGGGCGCCGGGTGAGGGCCGGGTCCGCCTGATCAGCGACATCGCTTCGGGTTCGCCCACCCAGAGGTCGCGCATCTCGTCCCGGTAGAGCCAAGCCTGCTCCTTGCTTCCGAGCGCAACGTAGTGTGGATCGATGCGCGGTTGGCGGGCCCGCTCCCGCATCAGGTAGCGGCGCACTTCCGGCAATCGGTCCACCGCGAGCCGGGCGGCCTCGGATGCTTCGTCCATCCGGCCCATTCGAACCAGTGCGAGAACCCGGCCGTAGGGCAGTTCCGCGAACATATCGTCCTCATAGCTCAAAGCCAGCAACACCGCCGCCTCGTCGTCGCCCGCTCTCAGGTGTGTGTTCATCAGGAAAGTCCTGATCCCGTGGTTGTCGCCGGGGTTGAGTGCGAGCAGAAGCTCCGCATGGGCCCGCGCCCGCTCGACGTCGCCCTGCTCCAACGCCAGGGACTGGGCGCGTGCCAAGCAACGCAACCCGGGCCGGTTCCGGACATCGGCCCATTCCATGCATGGGTCGCCGGACGGGCTGGCCTCTCCGGCCGCTTGGCGCAGGATACGAACGCCGCGTTCGACCAAGGGCGCCTGCATCACTTTCCGGAAACTCATCGAATCGCTCATCGGATGAAGCTCCACGGCCGAGGCGAGATCGTCGAGGACGTCGACGCTATCGAACGCTTCCGGATGACGGTCCAGGAAGTCCATCCAAACGTCCTCTTCGTCGGGATTCCAAGGATACGCGCCCCCGCGTGGGGCATGGTCGATGGAGAACGGCTTGGCTGGCGAATAGATGGCGTGCCAGTCCGCTTCCAAGACCCGCAGCCGCTCCGGCGCTTGGAGCGTGAAGCGCGGGTCGGGCGCTGCGTCGGGCGCCCCATCGTGCGGGTCGTCGCTGTGCGCCATGTTCCGGGTCTGCTCAAGCAATTCAGGCGTCCACTTGCGGATATCATCCTCCTTCATGCCCATTCCGCGCAGTTGCGTTGCGATGTTCGCCTCGGGGTTGCCGCCCGGATCGGGTGCTGGCGCAGTGGTGATTTCGTACTGCGGCAGCGGGCGCTCACCGATGTCCGGCAGCGCATCCAGCAGCCGTTGGCCGGTTCCGCCGACTGCGTCGATGCACGTTTGCGCCATGGCCCGGTAGGGATCCTTGGCGATGGTCGTCATAAAATCGATCACCCCTTTGACGTCCTCGGCGTTCAGCTTCATCAGGCGTTTGCGCCATACACGCGCACTCTCACGCGCCCGCTCGGGCCGGTGTTCACTCATGAGGAGGTGGACTTCGAGCAAGCCGACCGCAGGGTTGCCTGGCGTGTCGCGCTGCGCTTGGCGAAAGGCGTCCCAAGCGCCGTCGCGGTCGTCCCGGTCCATCCGGATCACGGCCATGCGCTGAAGGGCTTCGGAGCGCAACTCGGACCGGGGCGCTTCCGTGACGACCCTTTCCAGCACCTTTGTCTTTTTCCGCGGCCAGCCTGCATCGTCGTACAGGTCGCAGAGCAGCGACAGGGCATAATCGTGTGGATGTGCCGTGCCGGCTAGCTTATCGCCGAACATCGGCTCCAGGAATCCGATGGCCTTTCGGGAATCGCCTGAAGCTCTGAGTTCCTCGGCCGCAACGATCAGGCTCCCTGTGGGCACGCGTCCGGCCGCGACGACTTGGCGGCAATCCCGTTGCGGCAGCGCGTCGAGCACGGCCGGCCAGATATCGGCCGAACGCATGGCTGGCAGCGCCGGAAAGCGGGCGCAGCAGTTTTTGTATTTCAGGCCAGAGCCGCAGTAGCACGGTGCGTTGCGGCCGGGCTTTGGCAGCGGCTGCGGCCTGAAATCGTTGTGCGGCGCGGGGGTCGCCCCCCATATCGAACGACCGAGCTGCATAGCGAGGGCCTTCGTCTCGCTTGCCTCCAACGGCAGGCGTGCCGACCGGCATAGCCAGTGCACCTCATCGCTGAACCAAGGGAGAAAATCATCAAGAGCGCCCGCCCGGATGATTCTCCCGACGGCAGCCTCGACAAGGTCGCTCAACAAATCATGTGGCAGAGATTCCTCTTGAATCGACATGTTTCCTAGTCGGGCTGAGTTGATTTGCAGAGTAGTATATGCGTTTCCCGTTACCCGTGGCACACATGTTCCGACGCGGCAGCAGTTCTCATTTTGGCTTTTTTCGTCCAAGTACGAGCGGTTTCCGCTCTTTCCGGCTCGTCCTGAAGGATAGCGATCAACTCCGACGTGTCGATGACCATCAGGTCGGCACACCGCGTTCATCGTAGCCGAGAATTTCATCGGGGCTGCGGCCATCCAGAACCGGGAGGGATGCGCAGTGCAAGGCAATCTCCTCAAGCTCCTCGACAAGGTTCCGACCGGGGCGCCGGCTGCGGACTTTCGCCAAGCGGTCCTGCAAAGCCTTCGTCACCGCCTCGGTCTTGGTCTCGCCCGTGAGGCCGGCCAGCGTGGCAGCAAGTTCCCCTGTGGTTCGATTCCTGATGTTGAGCATCATGAGCCTTTTCATACGTGCGGACAAATGCCCGCATCGCAGCATGGAGCGCCCAAAGTCAATATTGGACGCACAAGAAGCGAGCGCTGAGCGCGGAGCAAATTCACTTGGTGCCGTTTGCTGCCGGGTCTAGCAGAGTCAGGTGGTGGGCTCTGTCTGAACCCTGGTGGGTGCTTGCAGCTCCTACAGAGCCCATGGGGCGTTGGCGGTCATTTTGGCCGCAACCGCCGTGAACTGCCGGGAACGGTGGCGCCAGCGGTGGTAAGCCGATATCTTGGCTTGCCGCGTAACTCCCCGTGCGGGAAAGTCGATTGAATGGCGGAACAGCTCACGCCCCAAGCGGCGTTCAACAAGGTCATTGACCTGATCAACCCGGGTCGGGTCGCCGCTGCTGCGGCCCTGTGCCGGGATGCCGTGGAGCGGGATCCGGAGGACGTCAACATGACGGCGCTGCTGGGCGCCATCCTGCTGAAGCTGCGCGAGTTCGAAGCCGCGGAGGCGCACCTGCGGCGCGCCATCGAGCTGGCGCCGACCTTCGCCAAACCCCACGAGGACCTCGGCCGCCTGTTGGTGGAGCAGGGTCGGCCGGCGGAGGCAGTCGAGGTGCTCAGGGATGCCACCCGGCTTGATCCCAAGGCGGAAATGGCCTTCTTCACGCTGGGCCGGGCGCTGTCCATGACGGGCGAAGGGGAACAGGCCGACGCCGCCTTCGAGGCTTCCTTCGAACTCAATCCGCAGCGCCGCAAGCTTGCCTTGGCGGCCGAGCACCACAAGGCGGGGCGGCGCGAGGAGGCGAGCCGCCAGTACCGGGAGTTGCTGCTCGAGTCGCCCAACGATGTGGATGCCATGCGCCTGCTGGCGGGCATTCTGGCCAGCCAATCCGATGTTGAGGAAGCGGAGGCGCTGCTTAGGAAGGCCGTTTCCCTTGCCCCCGACTACGCCCTCGCCTTTCTCGACTTGGGGCGGCTCTTTCAGGAACAGCACCGCTACGCGGAGGCCATCGAGTGTTTCCAGCGCACCATCCGGCTGCAGCCGAGCGCCGCCAAGCCGCGCCACTTGCTGGCATCGACCCTGGCGCCGGTGGGCCGAACCGAGGATGCCTTGGACACCTACCGCCAAGTGCTGGAGCTTCAGCCGCGCCATGCCGGCGCTTGGTTGGGGCTTGGCCACACGCTCAAGACCATCGGGCGGCAGCGGGAGGCCATCGAGGCGTACCGGGAGTGCATCCGGGTGCGGCCGGACAACGGCGAGACCTATTGGAGCCTTGCGAACCTGAAGACCTACCAGCTCACTGCCCACGACATGCGGGCGATGGAGTCAGCCCTGGAGCGTGCCGATGAGCTCACCGATCAGTCCACGGTCAACTTTCTGTTTGCGTTGGCCAAGGCCCATGAGGATGCGGGCGACTTCGACGCCGCCTGGGACTACTATCAGCGCGGCAACGCCAAGCAGCGGATGCTTGAGCACTATGATCCGGTGCAGACCGAGACTGCCAACGACGAGATCATCGAGACCTTCGATGCCTCGTTCCTGCAAAGTGCCGCAGGCCAGGGCCATTCGGATGCGGCGCCGATATTCGTCCTTGGGCTGCCCCGCTCCGGCTCCACCCTGATCGAGCAGATACTGGCCAGCCACAGCCAGGTTGAAGGCACTTCGGAGCTTCCCTACCTGGGCCGGGTGGCCACCTCCCTGAACCGCAACCGGGCCGATGGCATTAACTACCCCCAGGCGGTGCGCGAACTGCGGGCGGCCCACTTCAAGGCCCTGGGCGGGGACTACCTGCAGCGCGCCCAAGTGCATCGGCGCTCCGAGAAGCCGCGCTTCGTGGACAAGATGCCCAACAACTTCCCCTCGATCGGCTTTGCGCATCTGATTCTGCCCAACGCCAAGATCATCGACGCCCGCCGCTACCCCTTGGACGCCACCCTGAGCTGCTACCGCCAACTGTTCGCCAAGGGCCAGACCTTCGTTTACGACCTGCAGGAGATTGGCGAGTACTTCCTGGAGTACCAACGGCTGATGGACCACTGGCACGAGGTTCTGCCGAGCCGTGTCCTGACCGTTCAATACGAGGATTTGGTGACCAATTTCGACCGCCAGTTGCGCCGCCTGCTCGATTACTGCGAGCTGCCCTGGGAGGATGCCTGCGCCAACTTCCACGAGACCGATCGTCCGGTTCGCACGGCCAGCTCCGAACAGGTGCGCCAACCGATCTACGCCAAGTCGATTCACTTCTGGCGCAACTACGAAGCCCACCTTGGCGAGCTGATCGACGTGCTGGAGCCGGTGCTGCCCCGCTACGCGCAATACGAACCGATCAACCGCTGAGCTTGGCCTTCACCTTGGCGCTGACCGCGCCCATGTCCGCCCTACCGGCGACTTCGCCCTTCAACTTCCCCATTACCTTGCCCATGTCCCGCATGCCGGACGCGCCGGTGGCAGCGACGGCGGCGTCGATCAGTGCGTCCACCTCCGCCTCGCTGAGCGGCGTGGGCATGAACGAGCGCACCACGTCGATTTCGAAGGCCTCCTGCTCGGCTAGGTCGGTGCGGCCGGCGGCCTCGTACTGGGAGCGGCTGTCGTTGCGCTGCTTGACCATGCGCGTCAGCACGGTGATCACATCGGCATCCACCAGCGCCTTGCGCTCATCCACCTCCACCCGCTTAAGCTCGGCGTTGACTAGGCGCAGCGCCGCCACGAGACGCTTGTCCCGGGCTTTCATGGCCGTGCGGGTGGCCGTCTGAATGCGGTCCTTAAGGTCGCTCATGGAATGCCCGGGCGCTTGGCTCTAAATTTTGGTTGAATGCGGCGCTGAGTTGCGCAGCAACTCAAACGCCCCCGTCAGGGGGCGCGGGCGCCTAGTGGGTCTTCTCGAACCGCCGCGCCTCGCGCTGCAGCTTCTTCAGGTGGCGCTTCACGGCGGCGGCCGCCTTGCGCTTGCGCATGGAGGTGGGCTTTTCGTAGAACTCCCGGCGGCGAACCTCGGAGAGGATGCCGGCCTTTTCGCAAGAGCGCTTGAAGCGCCGCAAGGCGACATCGAAGGGTTCGTTCTCCCGGATTCGGACATGGGGCATGTCGATATGGCCTGTTCGGCGAAAAAGGGCCGCGATTGTATAAGGAAAAGTCGGAGGGCGCAAAATGCGCGTCGCCGAAGGCGACGCGTTTGAGTTGCTTCGCAACTCGGTGCGTTGCGGGTGGTTTCGCTGGTTTTTGAACCCGTACAATGCATCGCATGCTGGTGCTTGGCATTGAAACTTCCTGCGACGAGACGGGCGTGGCGCTGTGCGATTCCCGCGAGGGACTGCTCGCCAACCTGCTGCACAGCCAGGCGGACCTGCATGCCGCCTACGGCGGGGTGGTGCCGGAACTGGCTTCGAGGGACCATGTTCGCAAGATCACGCCGCTGGTTCGGGAGGCACTCGGCCAAGCCGGCGCGCAACTGTCGGACCTCGACGGCGTCGCCTACGCCGCCGGTCCCGGCCTAATGGGCGCGCTCTTGGTGGGCGCCGCCTATGGCCGCTCCTTGGCTTGGAGTCTGGGCAGGCCGGCCATTGGCGTGCATCACATGGAGGCGCATCTGCTCGCGCCGCTGATGGAGGCCGACCAGCCACCGCTGCCCTTCGTCGCCCTGCTGGTGTCCGGAGGCCACACCCAACTGGTGAAGGTGGCCGGCATCGGGGACTACGAGATGCTCGGCGAATCCTTGGACGATGCCGTGGGCGAGGCCTTCGACAAGGTTGGCAAAATGTTGGACCTCGGCTATCCCGGCGGCCCAGCGGTCGCCGCCTGCGCCGAGGACGGGGACGTTGAACGGTTCCGTTTCCCGCGGCCGATGACCGACCGCCCCGGCTTGGACTTCAGCTTCAGCGGCCTGAAGACCTTCACCTTGAACACCGTGAACGCGCACCAACCCCTGAGCGATCAGGACCGGGCCGACATCGCCCGGGCTTTCGAGGAGGCGGCAGTGGACACCCTGCTGATCAAGTGCCGACGGGCGTTGGCGGCTTGCGAATGCGACCACCTGGTCATGGCGGGCGGCGTCAGCGCCAACCGGCGCCTGCGCCAACGGCTCGAAGCGCAACTGGACGCCAAGGTGCACTACGCGAAACCTGCACTTTGCACCGACAATGGCGCTATGATTGCCTATGCTGGGTGTCAACGCCTCGGCGCTGGAGAGCGAACGCCGCTCAGCATCGTCATCCGGCCTCGTTGGCCGATGACGGAGTTGTCGCCACCCGCTGTGCGCAGCGGTGTTCAGTGAACTGCGAGCAGGCCCGAATCGACGGGCGGAAAGGGGGTACCATCTATGAACAGCCGCATGATTCGCGTGTCGGTTCTGTTGGGATTTTGGGTTCTCGGCGCGGAATTCGCGCTAGCCCAGGAGGCCGAGTCAAACCAAGCGTCCGAACCCGAACAGCTTGAGGAGCAGGCTTTGCCTGCGGAAGCTCGGGGGGGGGGGGCGGCCGACGAGGCCGGGCCGATGGAGGAAATCGTGGTCACCGGCTCGCGAATCCGGCGCAATGAGTTCAGCAGCGCATCGCCCATCACCGTCATCACTGGCGAGACTTCGGCCTTGGCGGGGCTGCTTGACACCGCGGACATCCTGCAAGGCTCCACCATCGCCAGTGGCCAGCAGATCGATAACTCCTTCTCCGGATTCGTTACCGATGGCGGCCCCGGCGCCCGGTCGGTGTCCTTGCGCGGGCTTGGCGAGCAGCGCACCTTGGTGTTGGTCAACGGCAGACGTTGGGGGCCGTCCGGCGTTCGCGGCGCGACCAACTCCGTGGACCTGACCGCGATTCCGAGTTCGGTGGTTTCGCGATACGAGATACTCAAGGACGGGGCGTCGTCCATCTATGGCGCCGACGCCATTGCCGGCGTGGTCAACGTCATCACCAAGCAGCGTTTCGAGGGGTTTCAAGTGAACCTTGAAGGCCTTTTTCCGCACAGCGACGGCGGCGAGGAAAGGGGCATCGACGCCACGTGGGGCAGAGTGGGCGATACGTGGTCGTTCAGCATCTCCGGCAGCTACGCCACCAACGATGAGTTGCGGCGAAACCAGCGCAGTTGGGCGGAGTGCGACAGGCGACCGCGGGTGACGGACCAGGACGGTGACGGGCGCATCGACAATGCGCATCCGGAAACTGGCGAACCCCTGTGCTTTGGCTTTATTCACGGGTTTGCGGTGTCGCCATTCGGGTGGGTCCGGTACGAGCCGAGCCTGGCGACCCTCGATCCGGCCAATCCCTACTTCGACCCCTCAGGCCCAAACGCCTACGGCATTCCCCACTACACCACTATTCCCGTTCACGGCTTGGACCCGTTCAACGATGAGCCCCTCTACGACAACGAGGGTGAGTTTTATCGAGATGAGCGGAGCGCGTCCATCGAACAAATTGTGCCCGAATACGACATCTATTCCTTGACTTCCTTTGCCGACAAGGATTTCGAAATCGGCGGACGCAGCGCCAACGCCTACTACGAGTTCTACTACAACCACCGCACTTTTGAGGCCAATGGCGGCCACCGCCAGTTCTTCCCCTCCGTGCCGCCGAGCAATCCGACCAATCCCTTTGGCACCTATGGGCCGCTGGCCGCGTTAGGTGGATTTGGTGCGCTTCCGGTGCTGCCGACCTATGGACTGCTGGATCCCGTTACAACGGTCAAGATTGATCGGATCAACCTGTTTGGGGGACTTTCCGGGGACCTCTCGGAGCGTTGGAGCTATGAGGCCTACGTCGGCTACAGTTGGTCCGATGGCTCCTACGAGGGTCAGCAGTTTCTCGACGACCGAGTGCGGGCCTCGCTGAATTCGACGCTTGATGCCGATGGCAACTTGGTGTGCGCCGAGCCCACCATCGTCGGCTGTGTGCCGGCTAACCTATTCACCGAGGACGCGCTGCTGCGCGGGCGCCTGCCGGCGGACGTGCTGAGCTTCCTGCGCAAGGACGCCCGCGGCGAGACGACCTACAAGAGCCTCCAGTTCGCCGCCCACGTCACCGGTACACTATTCGAGATGCCCAACGAGGAGGCGGTCGGCGCGGTGCTCGGCTTTGAGTACCGAAACGAGGACATCCGCGACGTGCCCGACCCCGACGCCCAGAGCAACAACTTCTGGGGTTTCACCACGGCTGGGATCACCAGCGGGGACGATACGGTCGTTGAGTTGTTTGCGGAAGTCGAAGTACCGCTGCTGATGGACATGCCGCTTGCGGAAGAACTCATCGTCAACGTTTCCGGACGCTACACGGACTACGATTCGTACGGCAGCGACACCACCTATCGTGCGGCGGTGGACTGGCAGGTGATTCCGTGGTTGCGGCTGCGCGGCACCCGCGGCACGTCGTTTCGCGCCCCCGATCTCTACGAGCAGTTTCTGGCCGATCAGACCGGTTTCGTGTCGGGCCAGTTCGACCCCTGCTTGAATTATGGCGAGCTGTACGAACCCGGCGACGTGGTGTACGACAACTGCGCCAGCCAAGGGCTCGAGCCCGATTTCGGCACGGCGGGTGCCCCTAGCATCAGAAACGTGGTCGGCGGCAATCGCGACCTCGAGGCGGAAACCTCCAAGTCGTGGACCGGCGGCGTGGTCATTCAGCCGGAAGAGTTGGGCTTGTCCGTGGCCTTCAGTTGGTTCGAAATCGACCTGAAAAACACTGTTGCCGACCCCAACACCAGCTACATTCTCGGCACCTGTTACAGCTCCGCGGGGCTCAGCAGCGCTTGGTGCGAGCGCGTGGGGGCTCGCGACGCGCAGGGCAACCTGACCGATGTCGATGCCTCCTTGGTCAACATCGGGCGTAGCGTCAGCCGGGGCTACGACATTGACTTTGTGTACGAAAAGGAGTTTTCGACCTTCGATTTCACTGTGGACGGCACGCTCACCAGACTGGTGGAGCAGAGCACGCAATTGTTCGACGATCAGTGGAACAACGTGAACAATTGGGGCTACCCGAAATGGTCCAGCGAGGTGGATGTGCGGGTGGACTACCGGGACTGGACCTACTTCTGGCGCGTCAACTACATTGGCAACACGTCCGAAGATCCGGTCTTTGACCCGGACACCACCAACTCAGACCGCAAGGTCAGGACGCCGAAGACGTGGTACCACACCGTATCCGCACGCTTGCGCAAGACCGATTGGGAGGTGACCGCATCGGTCCGCAACCTGTTCGACAAGAAACCGCCGCTGGTGGGCGACAATGTTCCTCGCGACAGCTCGACCCGGATCTTCAACACACTGCCGGGTGCCGGCTACAGCTTGCTGGGAAGGACTTATGTATTGCAAATCTCACGCCGGTTCTGATTTTACGCGCTCGATGCTCGGAGTGGCCGGGTTGCTGCTCGGCCTGTTGACCGGAGGCTCGGCAGGAGCCGCGCCCATTCCTATCAGCGCCTGGATTCACGATCCGGTGATCGACAGCGTTGACGTCAGCCCCGACGGCACCCGCTTGGTGGCGCTGACGTTGGGTGACGTCAACGCCCCCCCGGACGTCACCGTTTGGCGAACCGCGGACCTGTCAGCGCAACCCGTGCGATTCAAGCCCCGCGACGTCAAGGCGCGGGCAGTGTTCTGGCTGAACGACGATCGGCTGATGGTCATTGGTCGGCAAAAGTTCGACATCCGCGCTGGCGGGCGCACCACCAAGTGGTTCCGGGAGAAGGTTTACATCTACGATGGCGCGGGCAAGGCTGGCAGGGAGCTTTTCAAGACCAAGGAGTTCCTTAGTGCGGGTCTGTTCAACCGGATGCCGCGGCAGCCGGATAAGGTGCTGGTGCAAGTGACCAACCGGGAGTTTGCCGCCGACATCTACGAATTGGACCTGGACAACTTCAACGCCAAGCGGGTTTACCGCAGCGCCACCAACGAAGGCCCAATCGACGATCTCGACGGCGAAATCCGCGCCAAGCAGCGAATTGAAGGAGGGGGCGACGACATCCACATCCGTTTTTCCTACAAGCATCCCGAGACTGGGAAGTGGGAGGAGCACCACCGCCAGTACGCCAACCGCCGGGAGGGCATGACGCCGGTTGCCTTCGACGTGGATGGCCGCCGGGTGTACATGCGGGACAACACGGGCCTGGACAAATCCGTCATTCGCGCCTATGACTTGATTGACCGGACGCTGGGCGACCCTCTGTTCGGCGGCGCGGTGGAGGCGAGGGGCACGTTGCAGGCGGTCAATTCCGCGGATTTCGGCAAGGTCGTCGGGTTTTGGGGCTACGGCGAAGGGCTCGTCATCGACTACCGGGAGCCCAAGCGCCGGTCGATTCAGCAACGTTTGGAAAAAGCACTGCCCCCTGGCCTTCAGCATGACTTGGACTCGCTTTCCGACGATCTCACGATGATCGTCGTGCGTTCATCAGGGCCGCGGGAGCCCGGTCTCTATCATCTGCTTGTCAATGGCACCCAACTGGTGCCGTTGGGGCGCAGCTTCCCGCATCTGGTGCCGGAAAAGCTGGCAGACATGCGTTTCGTCAGCTACCCGGCGCGCGATGGCTTGGAGATACCAGGCTTTCTGACCGTCCCCCAAGGGGCCGACGGGCCGCTGCCCGCCGTAGTGATGCCCCATGGCGGCCCTTGGGCTCGGGACTTCCTGGGCTGGGATCTTTGGGCGCAATTCCTTGCCAACCGAGGCTATGCGGTGCTGCAGCCGCAGTATCGGGGATCAGAGGGCTGGGGGCAGGCGCTGTGGCGGGCGGGCGACCGGGAGTGGGGGCAGAAGATGCAGGACGACAAAGACGACGGCGCCCGCTGGCTGGTGGAGCAGGGCATTGCCGACAAGGACCGGGTCGCCATCTACGGCTATTCCTACGGCGGCTACGCGGCGATGGCGGCGAGCGTGCGTCCGAACTCGCCCTACCAGTGCGCGATTGCCGGGGCGGGGCTGTCGGAACTTCGGACTTTCGACAAGATCACCTACGAGTCGCCGTTCATTCGGGAATACCAAAACCCGACCATCGCGGGCCTATCGCCGATTGACCACGTGAAGCAGGTCGCCATGCCCGTCTATCTGTTCCACGGCGACCGCGACCAGCGTGTGCCCGTTGAGCAGTCGCGCAAGTTCGCCAACGCTCTCAGGCGCGCCGGCAAACAGGTGAAGTACGAGGAAATCACTGACCTATGGCACAGTCTTCCCTGGTGGCCGCAGCACCATCTCGCGGTGCTCTCATCGCTGGAGGACTATCTGGCCAACCGTTGCGGACCGGGAGGCCTTTAAGGCCGCGCAGCGTGCACCAGCCCCTCGGGTTTAGCGTTGCGCCTCGGCGAGGCGATCCAGCCGGGCTTGGCGCAGGCGCGCGCCCATCTCCGGGCCGCTTAAGTCGGGCCAGCTCTCTCGCTCGGCCGCCAGTTCACGCTCGATGCGTGCCAAGGCGGCGTCGAGTGGGTCGAGGTCAACGCCTGCCTTGAACGCCGCAACGGCCAGCGCCGCGCGGCGGCGGTCCGGGTCGCGGAAGCCGTTGATGGCGATGAATGCGGCGAGCAACTCCTCGGCATCGGCGCGCCGCCAATCGCTCAGCAGGCTTCCGTGGCGGGCGATGTCGTCGGCGAGCCGGGAGAAAACCCTGGGCGCCTTCAAGCGCTTGCTGAGCGCCTCGATGGCGGTGGGCTCCAAGGACCAGCCGATGGCGCCGTAGCGGGCTTCGGCGTCTCGAAGCCCTTCGTCGAGGCGGATGCCCTCAAGTTCGGGAAACCAGAGCGATAGGCAGCCACAGTCCAGAAGCACTTCGATGAACCGTTGCGGTGCCGGTGCGACCAAGGCCTTGCGGAACTCGCCCCAGACGCGCTCGGCGGGCAGTTCGGCGAGGGATTCGGCCATGCCCGCCATGAACGACCGGGTGTCCGGATGGATGTTGAACCCTTGGAGTTGCGCCGCGAAGCGGGCAACGCGGAACACCCGCAGCGGGTCTTCGGCAAAAGCCTCGGTCACATGGCGGAGAACGCGGCGCTCCAAGTCCTTGCGGCCATCGAAGGGATCGATCACGCGCCCACGCTCGTCCTTGGCCAGCGCGTTGATGGTGAGGTCGCGGCGGGCGAGATCCTCCTCCAGGGTCACTTGGGGGTTGGCGTCGGTGGTGAAGCCGGTGTGGCCAGCGGCGGACTTGCGCTCGGTTCGGGCCAGAGCGTACTCCTCGTGGGTGTCCGGATGCAGGAACACGGGGAAGTCCTTGCCCACCTGTCGGTAACCCTTGGCGAGCAGGGCTTTGGCGCTGCCGCCCACCACCAGCCAGTCGCGCTCGCGCACCTCCCGCCCGAGCAGTTCGTCGCGCACTGCGCCGCCCACTAGGTAGATTTCCATAATGCGGCTAATCCTAGGCCTTGATGGCCGGGATGACGACTCTCTCGCCGTTTTCCAGGCACAGGGCAGTCAGGGAGCGGCCCCAGACGCAGCCGGTGTCCAGGGCGATCACGTTGCGTTGGCCGGTGTGGCCCTCCAAGGCTGCCCAATGGCCGAACAGCAGGCGCTGTCCGGCGGGGATGCCGTCCGCAAGCTCATACCACGGACGGCAATCCGCGGGCGCTTCGCTCAACGCCCCCTTGTGGCTGAAGTTCAGCGCGCCCTGGGCGTCGATCAAGCGCATGCGCGTGAAGCAGTTGGTGAGGATGCGCCACCGGTCCATGCCGGTCAGATCGTCGGTCAGCTTGTTGGGCCGGTCGCCGTAAAGATCGCGGAAGTAGGCCTTGAAGTTCGGTCCTTGCAGGACCCCCATCAATTCATCGGATAGGGTCGCTGCATCGGCGAAGGTCCAATCCGGCGCAAGGCCGGCGTGGACCATGGCGCAACCGAGGCTGGGGTCGTGATGAAAGAAGGGCTGCCGCCGCAGCCATTCGGCAACCGCCGAGGCCTCGGGCGCTGCAACCAGGTCGGTGAAGGTGTCCGTGGAGCGAACCGGATGGCCGCCGTACCAGATGGCAAGAAAGTGCAGATCGTGGTTGCCGAGCACCGTGGTCACGCGGTCGCCGAGCGCCATGACGCGCTCCATCACTGCCAGTGAGTCCGGTCCCCGGTTGATGAGATCGCCCAGCAGCCAGAGCGCGTCGCGGCGCTCGTCAAAGGCGATTTCGTCCAGTAACGTGGCAAACTCCGCGTAGCAGCCTTGAATGTCGCCCACGGCGTAGGTGGCCATCAACTAACCTTCCGCAGTGGCGTTGGCGATGGCCACGAACTCGGCCACCGACAAATCGGCGGGCCGCAGGCACTCATCGATGCCGAGCGCCGCCCAGTCCAGCCCCAGCGGCTTGAGGGCATTACCGAGGCGCTTGCGCCGCGACGCAAAGGCGAGGCGGACGACGGCCTCGAGCCGTTCCGGCGCGGCGGACTCGGCGGCTGCCGGGTGGGGCGTCAGCCGCACCACCGTGGAGAACACCTTGGGCGGCGGCGCGAAGCTCTCCGGGGGCACGTCGAACAGCGCCTCCACGGCGAAGCGGTGCTGAATGCCCACCGACAGCCGGCCACGCGCCTTGGTGCCGGGTTCGGCGGCAAGGCGTTCGGCCACTTCCCGTTGCAGCATGAAGTGCATGTCCTGAATGTGCTCCGCCGAGGCGATCAACTTGAACAGCAGCGCCGAAGCGATGTTATAGGGCAGATTGCCGACCAAGCGCCACGGGCGGCCCTTGCAGTGTGCGCTGAAGTCGAAGGTCAAGGCGTCGGCGTTGAAGAGCTCAATTCCGGGAAAGCGGCTGCGCAGGCCGGGAATCAAGTCGCGGTCGATCTCGATGGCCGCGTAGCGCTCCACCGAGTCATGCAGGCAACGGGTGAGGGCGCCGCGGCCGGGGCCGATTTCGAGCAGCGCATCCTTTGCCCGCAGCCCGAGGCAATCGACCAGCCGGGCCAACACGCCCTCGTCGATCAGGAAGTGCTGGCCAAAGCGTTTGCGCGGCCGCCGAGCATTGCTCGGACGTGCACCCTGGCCTCGGGAAGGTTGGGTTCCTGACCGAGTCAGACCATGTCCTCGTAGGGATTGGCCAAATCCAAGCTAACCGGAAGGCCGAACCCCGGCAGGCGAATGCCGTCGGCGCTGATCGACAGGTCCTCGCCTTCCAACACCCCTTCACCGAACTGGTAGATGGGCGCCAGCGTTTCCCGGCACATGGCCGCGTCGTACTCACGGCGGGCATCGCGTACCGCCTCGTTGCGTCTTTGGTAGTCGGTGAAGGCCGATTTGCCCCAGCGCTTGGCCAGCATTTCAGCGGTGAATTGCGGCGCGAGGAACAGCCCCGAAGCGTTGTTGCCGCCAAAGCCCTTGGAGTTGATGATCGCGCCGGGCATGGCTTTCGGGTCGAAAGGCACGTGCTGCATGGGCAGGCGCAGATGGCTGGCATGCACGTCGTCGGCGATGTGGTCGATGGTGGTGATGCCGGGGATGAAGCCGTGTTGCCAGGCACCCAAGACCGAGGCGAGTTGGTCGCCGCCCGCCGGGGCCATGGAATGGCCGACGTAGGCCTTCACGGCGCTCACCGGCCAATCCTCGATGCCGAAGAGCTTGGCCAGCTCGTTGAGGATGTGGGACTCGGTCACCCGGTTCTGGGGGGTGCCGGTGCCGTGCGCCTGCACATAGGTGCCGTGGCGCAGCCCCTGCTCGCCGAGCAGGCTGCGCGCCACCGCCAAGGCCTTGCCCATGGTCAGGTAGTTGCCGATGCCGGGTCCGGGGATGGACTTCTTGTAGCCATCCGCGTTGACGAACACATCGGCCACCGCACCCAGAACTTCCGCCCCCAGCTCCACGGCCAGCGCATCGTCCATCAACAGCGCATAGATCGCCGATTCGCCCACGGTGAAGCCGGAATTGCTGGAGAAGGGACGGCAAGCGCGGCGGTGATCGGGTGCCTCGGATCCGTCCAAGGCCATGAGGGAATCATCGTCGGCGAGGGCGCCCATCGTGCCGTAGGCTTCGAGGACCTCCGGCAGCACCGGTGCTTCAGCGTTGCCGACCATCACCACCCGCTTGGCCCCGGAACGGATGTCGTCCAGACCTTGCTTGACGTTGTAGAGGAAGGTGGCGCAAGCGCCGATGATGCCGGCCGTGCCGCCGGCCGAGCCGAGCACGTAGGCGTTGATGAAGTCGCCGGTCATTTCCGGCAGGCCCAGCGCCCCGTTCTTGGACGTGGGGCGCTTGCCCAGCATCCGGTTCTGCATCATGCCGCCGTAGCCGTCGGCGTCCAGTTGGCAGATCGCGCTGCCGGAATACACGGCGAACTGATCGGGAGCCACCTTTTGCTTAAGCAAGTCGAGCGGCAGACCTGAGGAGCGCAACGCATCGGAAGCGCCGAAAATCGCCAATTGCAGGCCTCGCGGATGGCTGCGTGAAGCGTAGATTGCGCCGGGGTCGAAGCCGGTCGGCACCTGGGCGGCGCTCGACACCTTGGAGACGCGCCGATCGGGCACCAATGCCTTGAACTGCTCATCCACTCGAATCTTGAATTCGCCCTTCCCCTCCGGCAGGGCCTGCCAACCCTCGGGCAAATGATTCGGCATCTGCCGCGCCCGCACCCGAAATTCCATGGGGGCGTCCGGCGCCTTGAGGTTGACCTCCCGATTCCAGCGGATGTCCTCTGGATCGAACAACTCGACCCGGCGGATCAGCGTACGGGCATCGATGTGGCGGCGCACCGCCTCAGTGGCCGGATCCCCGTCTAAGTTCATCAGCGTTGCCAGGCTCTGGTAGGCCAACAAGCGCTCCGCCTCCGGCAACGCGTCGATCACTAGGCGCCGATAGGCATGGTCAAAGGAAACCCGCCCGGCGGAGTTAACGCCGCCAAAGCCGACGATGACGGGAAGAGGCGTCATTTCGCTGGGCCGTTTCCTTCTGCTCTATGAACCGGTGCGTAGGATGAAGTGCGGCGGAATTGTAGGGCAGTTGGGTTCGAAGTGCGATGCTGGATTGGGCGAGCTCAGGACTCCCGGAAGCGGGCGTAGAGTTCGGCGAAGTTGCAGGGGCGGTTGTTGATGTCGAGCTGCTTGCTGATGATCTTCTCCCAGCCGGTGCGCACGGCGTTGCCGGAGCCGGGCAGGGCGAAGATGAGGGTGGCGTTGGCGAGGCCGCCGATGGCTCGGGACTGGATGGTGGAGGAGCCGATCTCATCGAAGGAGAGCTGGCGAAAAAGTTCGCCGAAGCCGTCGATGGTCTTGTCGAACAGGGCGGCCAGCGCCTCCGGGGTGCTGTCGCGGCCGGTGAAGCCGGTGCCGCCGGTGGTGAGGATGACTTGGATTTCCGAGTCGGCGATCCAGCGGGAGACCGTCGCGCGGATGGCGTAGATGTCGTCCCGGTCGATGGCCCGCTCCACCAGCCGGTGGCCGGCGCCGGTCAGCAACTCCACCAGCAAGTCGCCGGAGGTGTCGTCGTCTTCGGTGCGGGTGTCGGAGATGGTGAGCACCGCGCAGGCCAATGCGGTCATCAGGATTCCCTCGAAACGCGAGCTGCTCGCCGGTGCACCGAGGCTCCGCAGGGCCTGGGTTGGCCGCCGGGAAGGGGTTTTCCGGTCGTTGCCATGCCTTTGTCAAGTGGCTAGAGTACGCGCCAATTCTACTACTTGCGCCCCACCCCTGCGTACCAGCCTAAGTGCCATCCCGAGTGTCAAAGCGAGCCGCCGAAGGCGACCGGCTCTACTTGATCGCCGAACGCCTGGCGCAGGAGTTCTCATTATTCCCCAGCGTTGCTAGCGAGGAGGCCCTGCCCGGGCTGCTGCGCCGGGCCACCATTGCCCGCCGCACCCAACGCCTGCAGAGCTTGGACATCGATTCCTACATCGAGGCCGTGGTGGCCCCGGCCGAAGACAAGGGCCGCACCCCGGCCCCGGAGGTGATTCGCCAGCTCGGCAAGGTGCAAAGCGAGGTGTCGAAAGGGCCGTTCTACGCGGCCACCTTGGAGATGGACTTTGACGGCGATGCGCGGCTGATCGGCTTCATCGCCCAGGACCGGTCGGTGGAGAACGGCGTCTGGGGGCCCGAGCATCATCTCGACGCAGCGCGTTTCCTGGAGGGTTCGGCCAAGCAGCGGGTGCCCATCGTGACCTTCATGGACACGCCCGGGGCCGATGCCCGGGAGGAGGCCAACCGCAACAATCAGGCGCACAGCATCTCCCGGCTCATTACCGAGGCGAGCAACGTCGATGTGCCCAACGTCGGCGTCATCTACGGCCTCGGCTACTCCGGCGGCGCCATTCCCTTGGCCGCCAGCAACATGATTCTGTCGGTCGCCGACGGAGTGTTCAGCACAATCCAGCCGCCGTCGCTGGCCAACATCGCCCGGCGCCTGAACCTGTCCTGGCAGGAATGCGCTAAGTACGTGGGGCTTTCGCCGTTCGAGCTGTTCATGCAGGGCAACATCGACGGCGTGATCGACTACACGCCCTCAGAGCCGGCCAAGCTGCCCAATCTGCGTTCGGCCATCGTCGCTGGCCTTCAGTCGGTGGAGGAGCGCGCCAAGCAGTTCGTCGCTCAGAATCCGTACATCATCAACCACTACCGGCAAAGCTTGCAGCGCTACCTAAGTCCCTCGCCGCAGTTGCAGAAGGTGCAGGCCAGCGCCTCGCTTACCCTCACCAAGAACCCCACCGAGTACCTGAACGTCTTCGGCGTCGCCTTCCGCTACCTGCGCTACCTGAAGGTGCGCCAGCGCATCAAGGCCACCAGCACCCATCAGTACGGACGGCTGGCGGACCGCGACCTGCCCAAGGGGGAACTCGCCCAGCGCGCCGACCGGGAACGGCGCCGCACCTTTCTGAAGTGGATGCAGGACCCGGACAAGGTGGTCTATGACGATGGCCTGTCCAAGGCTTGGCGCAACTACAACGAGAAGAAGCAGGCGCTGCAGGATGAAAGGGGCCGCTTGGCGACCATGATCCTTGGCGAGCCCAGGCGCAACTACCAGCGCGCCCGCGCCAATCTGGTCTCCACGGCCGGCGCCTACCTCTACAATCGCTGGAAGGGGGAGGCGGCGGGCAACCTGCGGGGGCTTCGCGAACTGCTGACCGACCACGAGGACACCCGCTACATTCTGCGCGTTGCCGAGGTGCGCAACCCGGCCGGGCTCATCCGGGCGATTCGGCGGGATCGGGAGTTCTTCAGCACCGCCTACGAGCACTTCAGCCATGAAGGCAAGAAGCTGCTGCGGGTCGGCGGCACGGTCAACAAGTCCGAAACCTACCTGTCCGCCCAACTGACCGCCGAGCTGAACTGGGTGCTGACCGGCGTTGCCCTAGGTGGCGGCCAGCCGCGTATCCGCGCCAACCGTGAGATTCTTGAGCAGCGCTACGGCGAGTTCATCGACCGGGCCGAGTCGGCCGGTTCGCCGGTGCGGCTCAACGAGGTAACCGTGCTCGACGTGCTGATCGCCGACGATCTGCGCCAGGACTTCCTGAAGGAGTGCGAGAACCTGCTGCTGTTCGACGTGGTGTACGACCACATCGTGGCCAATCTCGACAGCATCGCCGAAGAGGCGCAGTCTGCGCAGTCGCTGTCCAGAAGCACCGTGGGCCAACTGCTGGAGTCGTCGCTGGCGGCCGGCGCCCTGACCATTGACGCATCGGAGGACGCCTCGGCCGGCATTTCCAATCGGTTGCGGGCGCAGGTGCTGGATTGGTACTTGCGGGTGCTGGATCTGCCCAAGACGAAGAGCCCCGCCTTCTTCCGCGCCGTTGAGGAGTGGAAGCGCACCCGCTTTCCCGACCTGGCCGATGCGCTGTTCGTGGTGGTGACCTACCTCTTCGAGCATCTGCTGGAGTCCTACGTGCTCTCCGAGCGCACCGGCAAGGCGTACAACGGCCGCATCGCGCCCAAGAACATCGGCCGGCGCAAGGACTTCTGGTACCGCCTCAACATGGCCTACCAGGACCTGCAGATGCAGAACGTGCTGCGCCGTGCCAAGGGCGCCCATCGCTTCACCCACCAGGACATCATCGACGCCTTCTTCACCGGCTGGCGCGAACGATTCGGGGATCTCATCAGCTCGGACCCTTGCGCTTTCCCGGGGTTTCGCCACTCCATCGAGGCGGCGTTGAACCAAGACCTGCCGCCCTGCGGCGTGGTGACCGGCACGGCGCGCTTCAAGGCCGGCGCGGAGGAGATACCCTGCGGCTTGGTGCTGTCCAACGTCGCCTTCCAGGCGGGGGCCTTCGACATGGCCAGCGCGGAGAAGTTCTGCAAGCTGCTGGTGGTTTGCGCGACCCGGCACCTGCCGGTTATCTGCTTCATCTCCTCAGGCGGGATGCAGACCAAGGAGGGGGCCGGGGCGCTGTTCTCCATGGCCGCCGTCAACGACCGCATCACCCGCTTCGTGCGCGACCACGACCTGCCAGTCATCGTGTTCGGCTACGGCGACTGCACCGGCGGCGCCCAAGCCAGCTTCGTCACCCACCCCTTGGTGCAGACCTACTACCTCTCCGGGGCCAGCATGCCCTTTGCGGGACAGATCGTGGTGCCCAGCAACCTGCCGCTGAACTCGATTCTGGCCAACTACCTGTCAACCAGTCCGGAAGCCATGCAGGGCTTGGTGGCGCATCCCTTCCAGCCCGAGCTCGACAACGAACTGCGCCGGGTTGATCCGGACATTCCGCTGCCGAAGGAGTCGGTTGACGCGGTGATTCGGCGGGTGCTGTCCGGGGTGCTCGACCAGGAGGCGCCGGAAGCCGCCCCGCCGCCCCGTTACACTGATGCCGACCTGATCCGGCCCATCAAGCGGCTGCTGATCCACGCCCGCGGCTGCACCGCGGCGAAGCTGGTGCGGGTGGCCCAGCGCCATCGTTTGGAAGTGATCCTGGTGCAATCGGACCCGGACATGGAGTCGGCGGTGGCTGACCAGCTCGGCAAGAGGGACACCTTGGTCTGCATCGGCGGCAACACCCCGGACGAAAGCTACCTGAACGCCCGCAGCGTGCTCAGCATCGCCGAGCAGGAGCGGGCGGATGCGCTGCACCCGGGCATCGGCTTCCTGTCCGAAAGCGCCCAATTCGCGGAATTGACTCGCAGCCGCGGCTTGAACTTCATCGGCCCGCCTGTCGCCAGCATGGAGACCATGGGCAACAAGTCCAACGCCATCAACACCGCGCTGCGCCTGGGGGTGCCCGTGGTTCCTGGCAGCCACGGCATATTGACCGATGTGGAACGGGCCGCCGAGGTGGCCGAGGAAATCGGCTTTCCGGTGCTCATCAAGGCGGTTCACGGGGGCGGCGGCAAGGGCATTCAGGTGGTGGAAAGCAGCACGGAGTTCTTCGAGCTCTTCCATCGGGTCACGGCCGAGGCGCAAAGCGCCTTCGGCAACGGCGATGTCTATTTGGAGAAGTACGTCACCTCGCTGCGCCACATCGAGGTGCAGTTGCTGCGCGACACCTTGGGCAACACCCTGGTGCTGGGATTGCGTGATTGCAGCGTGCAGCGGGACAAGCAGAAGGTGTTCGAGGAGTCCGGGTCCACCATGCTGCCGGAGGATTTGCGCCGGGATGTGCTGACCTACTCCGCGGCCATCGCCGACGAGGTGGGCTACATCGGGGCGGGCACCGTGGAGTTCATCTTCGACCTCGCCGCCGGGGCGGTGTACTTCATGGAGATGAACACCCGCCTGCAAGTGGAGCATCCGGTCACCGAATGGGTGTCCGGCATCGACATCGTCGGCGAGCAGTTCCGCATCGCGGCCGGCGAGTCCATTGCCGAGCTTGAGCCCAAGTTCGAGGGCTATGCCATCGAGGCGCGCATCAATGCCGAACGGGTGCAGTTGGACGGCGAGGGGGCGCTCTCCTTCCGCCCCCATCCGGGCACCATCGACGAAGCGCAGTTTCCCGTCGAGAAGGACGCTGACGTCATCACCATCGCCGCGCCCGGCAAATTCATCTCGCCCTACTACGACAGCATGGTCGCCCAGGTCATCGTGCATGCGAAGGACCGCCAAGCGGCCATCGAGCGGCTGGCGGACTATCTCGCTCAAGTCCACATCACCGGCATCTGCACGAACATCCCGCTGCTGCGGCGGGTGCTTGCCGACGAGGTGTTCCGCGAGGGCGACTACGACACGGGCTTTCTGCCGGAGTTTTTGCGGCGCACCGATATCCAGGGATTGATCGAGGAGATCGAAGCGGGAGCTGGCGAGTCCGCCTCGGCCTTCAATGTGGAGAGCATCGGCATCGACGGCAGCGACGAATTGAAGGTGCTCTCCCCGGCGGCGGCGATCTTCTACACCGCCCCGTCTCCGTCGGAACCGGAATTCGTCTCCGTCGGGGACCGTATTGCGGTGGATGCCACCCTCTGCCAGTTGGAGGCCATGAAGATCTTCACGCCCCTGGCCCTCAAGGACTTCAACGGGGAGGCGAACCTCTACGATCCCAGCCTGCAATTCGAGGTCACGCGCATCAACATGGGCAACGGGCAACAGGTGAATGCGGGCGACCTGCTGTTTGTGGTCCGTCCCCTGAGTGCTGCCTGATCGCCGGGCATTGACGGCGTATGCTGTTCTACACCCACGACGACTGCCTGAATCACGAGATGCTGCCGGGCCACCCGGAGCGGCCGGACCGGCTGCGGGCCGTCAATGAGAGCCTGTCGGCCAGCGGCCTCTCCGACGGTTTCGACTGCCGGACCGCGGAGCCCATAGCGGCCGACGGCTTGGCGACGGTCCACGATCCGGCCTATCTTGCGAGGCTGAATTCTGTCAGCCCGGCCTCCGGCCTGCTGGCGCTCGACCCGGACACCGCGATGAGCCCAGGCACCTTGCGGGCTGCGGCCTTGGCCGCCGGTGCCGTGACGGACGCGGTGCAGGAAGTGCTCAACAGCTCGGACCAGCGGGCCTCACGGCGCGCGTTTTGCGCCGTCCGCCCGCCCGGCCACCACGCCGAAGCCGGTGCCGCCATGGGCTTCTGCTTCTACAACAGCATTGCGCTGGGCGCCGCCCAGGCGCTCGGGCAAGTGGACCGGGTGGCCATCCTCGACTTCGATGTGCATCACGGCAACGGCACCGTCGATGCCTTCAGGGACCGTCCTGAAGCCTTGGTTTGCTCCAGCTTCCAGCACCCCTTCTACCCCTACCGCTACGTTGACATCGATGCGCCCAACATCGTCAACACGCCTTTGCCGGCGGGCACCGACAGCGCGGCGTTTCGTCATGCCATCGAGCGGGATTGGGCACCCGCCGTCAACGCCCACCGTCCGGACCTCATTCTGGTGTCCGCAGGCTTCGACGCCCACCGCGACGACCCCTTGGGCGGCTTGCTGCTCAATGACGAGGATTTCCGCTGGATCACCGAGTTCATCGTGGACCTCGCCGAAACCCACGCCAGCGGACGCGTGGTTTCCGCCTTGGAAGGCGGCTACGACCTAGCTGCACTAGGCCGCTGCGCAGTCCTGCACGCGCAAGCGCTGGGGGGCGGGCTGTAGAAGCCGGTCGGGTCAGAAGGCCCGCGGAAGGCGATAGTCGACGACCAGGCGGTCGCGTGCTCGACGACCACGGCATCGAGAGCCCTGCTGTGAGCAAGGGCTATTGCTTGTTGGCACTGTTTGCAATAGAGTGCAGTATCACATTCCCTGTAAAACTGTGCCCCATGAAGAACATCACTGTATCGGTTGAGGAGGAGATTTGGCGCTTGTCGCGAATCAAGGCGGCCGAGGCAGGCTCGACGGTCTCGGCGCTTGTCCGTCAGTTCCTCGTGTCCTTGGTTCAAGGCAATGCGGGCTTGAGCGAGTTCGACCGGCTCGAACAACTGCAGACTGACACGTTGCGGGAGATTCGGGCGCGTGGCGCGGGGCTCGCAAGCGCAGACAACCTGCCCCGCGAAGCACTGCACGAACGGGATGCGTTTCATTGATACCAACGTGCTCATCTATGCGGTGAGCACGCAGCCGGAAGACCAGCCCAAGGCCGCACGTGCAGAAGTGCTTCTGAAGAGCCGCGACCTCGCGTTGTCGGTTCAAGTGCTTCAGGAGTTCTATGTTCAGGCCACACGCCCAACTCGGGCTGGTGCGCTCCTCCATGACGAAGCCGTTCGGTTCGCTATGTCTTTGAGGCGCTTCCACGTCCAAGAGCTGAATCTTGCGGTCTTTGCGGATGCTTTGCGGTTTCGCGAACGATTTCAGTTGTCATACTGGGACTGCGCCATCCTAGCGGCGGCACGGACCTGCGGTTGCAGCGTCGTGCTTTCGGAGGACATGAGCGATGATCAGGATTACCAAGGAGTCCGCGTAGTCAATCCGTTTAGCAAGCACGCTCTCGATTAACACTAGGTGTTGCCGGAAGTGACGCCTAGGCCTAGCTAAGGTTTTGTCGCCGGAGCACTAAGCTGTACTTTGGCGCAGTCGCCTAGGGCACTGCCAACTCGTAGACGCCCCGTGCGACGCAGACGGCGGCAATGGCGAGGATCACCCGTCCGCTGACCACACGGAAGCGTTCGTCGTTCCAGCGGTGGAGCAGCGTCACCCCGGATCGGGCGCCAGCAACGGCCAGGACGGCTGCGAGGACGAAGAACCAGCCGGGCAGCTCCTCGACTACGCCAATGATGAGGCCGTAGTAGATCAGTTTGACCAAGTGGCCGAGGGTCTGGGTGATGGCTTTGGAGGCGACCACTTCCTGGCGGCTCAGCGGTGTGGTCAAGTAAAACGCATCCAGCAGAGGGCCCGAGGCGCCAGCGAGAAGCTGCGCTGCGGTCACGGTGAACCCGCAGGTCAGGGTGGTGGCGGGGCGCGTGACGTCCAGCCCCGACAGTCGGGCGTTCCAGCGGGCGGCAAAGGGAAATGCGCCCACCAAAATCAGCACGACGCCCGCGTTTGGCACCAGGCTCAAGGCCGCAAAGCCGCCTAGGGCGGCGGCGGCACCCAAAGTGTAGGCAGGCAGGATGCGCCATTGGATGTGGCGCCGCAGAAACCAGGCCCGTGAGCCGTTGGAGACCGCCTGCACCACCCCATGCACGATCATGGCCCCCGCCACACTCAACGTGGAGACCAGAATCGCCATCAGGATCATGCCCCCGGCCATGCCCAGCACGCCGGAGAGCACCGCGGTGGCGAACACGGCGGCGAGGATGAAAGTCAGCAGCATCAAACCTTGGCCCCGCGATCACCCGCCAGTGGACAATTGGATTGGGAAACCATACTACTAATTGAATTGACTTAAGATTCTATGGTTCAGTTGGTGCGAGGCTGACAACAATGTCTGATGCGGTGGTAAAGCGCCAGTTCCTGGAGGTGGAGTCCGGCCAGCTGCACCTGCGGGCGGCTGGTGCCGCGTCCGCAAAGCCCGCCATCGCGTGCCTGCACCTGATGCCGAAGTCGGGGCGCGTCTTTGCAAGGCTCTTGCCGGAGCTGGCCCAGGATCGCTTGGCGCTGGCGCCGGACTATCCTGGCTACGGGGAGTCCGACCCCTATAAGGGCGGCGTCAAACCCAGCATCCCCCGTTATGCCGGGTCAATGTTGGAAGTGATCGATCATTTCGGCCTTGAACGGCTGAGCTTGGTGGGGCATCACACCGGGGCCATGGTCGCCGCTGAGATCGCGCTGCGCCGTCCCGCGTTGGTGGACAAGTTGGTCTGCATTTCGGCGCCGATCTTCACTGAAGCGGAGGCCGCTGACATGCAGCGGACCTATGCCGCGGTTCCGCTCGATGAGGCGGGCACCCGCTTCCGGGCGATGTGGGAGCGGGTCCTGAGCCACCGAATGCCGGGGGTGTCGCTGGCGATGGCGGCGGAGTCCTTCGCCGAGAACCTGCGTGGTGGCGAGCGCTACGAGGAAGGCCACCAAGCCGCGTTTGCCCACAGCCGGGCCTACGCGGAGGCTTTGGCGAAGATCGAGCAACCGGTGCTGGTGATAAACGTCGGCGATGATCTTTTCGAGCACAGCAAACGGGCTGACGGGCTTATGCGCAACGGCCGGCGCGTGGACTATCCCGAATGGAGCCACGGGTTCCTTGATGCGTCGCCAAAGGAGGCCGCCAAGGCAATGCTTGATTTTCTGGACGCCTGAGCGGGGCGGCCATTCCCCATGATCGAGAACTTGGAAACCCTCATCACGCTGTCCCGCACGGGCACGATGATGGAGGCCAGCACGGTGCTGAAGATCACCCAATCGGCGGTGAGCAAGCGCATCGCCGCCTTGGAGCGCTACTACGGCCGTCCGCTGATCGAGCGCCATGGGCGGCGGGTGGTGCTGACCCATCAAGGCACGCGTTTGGTGGAAAAGGTGGCGCCCTTGGTCAGCGAACTGCGCAGCGTCTTTCTCGAGGACCATGTGCAGCGCGGCGGCAAGATCATCCTGGGCGTCTCCGAAGCCATCCTGGCCAGTTGGGGACCGGGCCTGTTCGCCGAGGTGCGCCGGGAGCTTTCGGAAGTGGAGTTCAGCTTTCACGCCCAACGTTCCCCGGTGGTGCTCGACCGGCTGCGCACCGGCGAGTACATGGTGGGCATCTGCACCGGCTACTCGGATGCGGAGACCGACCTGCAAAGCGAAGTGATTCGCCTGGAGCCGATGGTGATCATCCCGGCGGGGTTGGAGCCCCTCGACTACCGACCTGGCGAACCCTTGGAGGTGCTCACCATCGAGTCCCGCTCCGGCGCCTGGGCGTCCATCGAGGACGACATGCGCCGCCTGCGGCTGCACCGCAAGGAATCCTTGGAGTCGTTCTTCTCGGTGGCGCAAATGGCCTTGGCGGGTTTTGGCCACGGCTTGGTGCCGATTGGCGTGGCCCGCACTCTGGGCGCGCCTGCCGACCAGTTGATTCGCTTAGGCCGTCAAGGCCTCAACCGCCCGGTGCGCTTCGTGGCGCGCAAGTCCATGTTTTCCCGGCCCTTGGTGCAGCGCTTCTACCGGGCGGTCTCCGCCGGCGCCAGCCAGCTCGATTGAATTCGCAAGGCTGGGGCTATCCCACCCACCGGGCCAGTGCCTCCACCCAATCGGGGGAGGTGTTCAGGCAGGGGATGAGCGTCAGGCTCTCTCCCCCGGCTTGCTCGAAGATCTGGCGGCCTTGAATGCCAATCTCCTCAAGGGTCTCCAAGTTGTCGGCGACGAAGGAGGGGCAGTACACGGCGAGACGGCGAATGCCGCGCCCCGGCAGTTCGGCCAGCACTTGGTCGGTGTAGGGCCGTAGCCAGGGCAGGCGGCCGAGCCGGGACTGGAAGCTCACGGTCGCCCGGTCGGCATCCAGACCCATCCTGGCGGTCAGCGCCTTGGCCGTGGCGTAGCACTGGTATCGGTAGCAGGTGGCGTGCGCCGTCGAAGCCCGCTCGCAGCAGTCCGGGCTGGCTAGGCAGTGGGCGCCGGTGGGATCGGCTTGGGTGATGTGCCGCTCGGGCAGCCCGTGGTAGCTCAGCAGCAGATGATCCCAATCAGGCGGTAGGTGGCGCTCAATCAGGTCCGCCTGACAACCGATGTAGTCGTCCCGATCATAGAATGGCGGCAGCACCTCCAGCTTCATGTGGGCAGGCAAGTGCCTGCGCACGGCCTCGATGGCCGTCGTCCGCGTGGAGTCGGCGTGCTGCGGGAAGAGCGGCACCAGCAGCAGCTCCGTGCAGCCGCCAGTCGCCAGCCGTTGCACGGCCCCCGCAATGCTTGGTTCGCCGTAGCGCATGGCCGCTGCGCAAGAGGCATCAATGCGCTCATCAAGCGCTGCGCCCAGTGCTTCGGTGTGCCGCAGCAGGGGCGAACCCGCCGCTGAATCCTCTCCCCCCCAAATCGAAGCATAGGCGGCAGCGCTTCGACGGGGCCGGAAGGGCAGAATGAAGCCGCTGACGATCAGCCGCCGCGCCGGCCAGGGCAGGTTCAGCACGTGGGGGTCCATGAGAAATTCGTTGAGATAGCGGCGCACATCCCGCACCGACGGGGAGCGGGGGGTGCCGAGATTGACCAACAACACAGCGCGGCTCATAGCGCCCGCTCCTTTGCAGCAATTCTCACTTGGAGCGAGGTCTCACTTGACGGAGCGAGCAGCATTTCTCACTTCACGGAGCGAGGGCATAACGAACCGAAGGTTCGCGCCCTCGATGGAATGCCTACGAATCAAATCGAGGGCAAGATGCCCTCGCTCCGGCAAAATAAGAAACACTCGCTCCGGCAAAATGGGAAACACTCGCTCCGGCAAAATGGGTGAGTTTGCGATAGTATCCGCCGCCCTCCGAATTGTCATGGACGCCCGCCGCCTTGGCCGACCCCATCGTCATCATCGACTACGACGCCGGCAATCTGCGCAGTGTGCAGCGGGCCTGCGCGGAGGTGGGCGCGCAAGCCGTCATCAGCAACGATCCGACCCAGGTGAAGGCGGCTTCCCGAATCATCTTTCCCGGCGTCGGGGCAGCGGGCAGCGCCATGGTGAGCCTGCGCCGCAACGGGCTGGCCGATGCGCTGCGCGGTGCGGTCGGGGACGGCAAGCCGGTGCTGGGCATCTGCTTGGGCCTGCAAATCTCCCTGCGGCACTCCGAGGAGAACGACACCGAAACCTTGGGCCTCATCCCCGGGGAGACGCGCCGCTTTCGGTTGGACCGCCCGGAATTGAAGATCCCCCACATGGGCTGGAACGAGGTGCGGCCAGTCCAGCCCCATCCGCTGCTCGACGGCATCGAGGCGGGGGACGAGTTCTACTTCGTCCACGCCTATTACCCCGCCCCGGAGGATCAAGCCTGCGTGTACGCCCGCACCACCTACGAGGACGACTTCGCCGCAGCCGTGGGCCGGGGCAACTACTTCGGCGTGCAGTTTCACCCGGAGAAGAGCGGCCGGGTGGGCTTGGCCCTGCTCGACCGCTTCACCCGCTGGGATGGCCAATGTTGAGCAAGCGGCTGATCGCCTGCCTTGACGTGCGGGACGGCAAGCTGGCCAAAAGCGTGCGCTTCGTCAACACCAAGGACATCGGCGACCCGGTGGAGAAGGCCCGGGAATACTACGCGGACGGTCTCGATGAGCTGGTTTTCTACGACATCACCGCCTCCAGCGACAAGCGCGCCATCATGCTTGACGTGGTGGAGGCCGTCGCCAAGGAGGTGTTCATTCCGCTTTCGGTGGGCGGCGGCGTGCGCTCGGTGGCCGACGCCACCGACCTGCGCTTGGCCGGCGCGGAGAAGATCAACGTCAACTCGGCGGCGGTGGCCCGCCCGGCGCTGATTGCCGAGTGCGCCGAGGCCATCGGCAACCAGAACGTGGTGCTGTCCATGGACATCCGCCAAGTGCCGGAAAGCGCCGACTGCCCCTCCGGGTATGAGATCGTCATCAATGGCGGGCGCACCCCCATGGGCATCGACGGCCTCGCTTGGGCGCTTGAGGGCGAGCGGCTTGGCGCCGGGGAACTGGTGGTCAACGCCATCGATGCCGACGGCACCCGGGACGGATACGAACTCAAGCTCACGGCGATGATCGCCGAAGCGGTGCGCATCCCGGTCATCGCCTCAGGGGGCGCGGGCAAGCCGGAGCATCTCAAAGAGGCGTTGACCACGGGCAAGGCGGACGCCGCCCTGGTGGCGTCCATGGTCCACTACGGGGACTATCGGGTCAGCGAACTGAAGCGCTGGCTGCATCAGGAAGGCGTCAAGATGCGCATGTCCTGGTAGGCGTGTCGCCAATCGAAGGAGCATAGTCAATGAAGGCAATCTTGGTTGATGACGGACAGCTAGTGATGGGCGATGCCCCGGAGCCGGAGGTCGGCGTTGGGCAAGTGAAAATCGCTGTGGCGGCCAGCGCTGTCAACCGCGCCGACCTTGTGCAGGCGGCGGGAGGCTATCCGCCGCCACCGGGTGCGAGCCCCATCCTCGGTTTGGAGTGCGCCGGCGAAGTGGTCGAAGTGGGCGAGGGCGTGCAGCGGGTCAAGCCCGGCGATCAAGTCTGCGCCCTGCTGGCCGGCGGCGGCTACGCGGAAACGGTGGCGGTGCCCGCCGGCCAAGTGCTGCGGGTGCCCCAAGGCCTTTCCCTGCGCGAAGCCGCGGCGGTGCCGGAGGTGTTCGCCACCGCCTACCTCAACCTGTACCAGGAAGCAGGCCTGGTCACCAACGAACGGGTGCTGCTGCATGCGGGCGCCAGCGGCGTCGGCACCGCCGCCATCCAGCTCTGCCGAGAGAGCCACAATCCCACGTTCGTCACCGTCGGCGGCGACGCCAAGCTCAAGCGCTGCCTTGAGCTCGGCGCCAGCGGCGGCGCCGACCGCCACCAAGGCGGCTTTGCCGATCAGGTCGCTGAATGGACCGACGGCGAAGGCTTCGACGTGATTCTCGATCCCGTCGGGGCCAACTACCTGGCTGACAACCTAGCCAGCCTGCGCATGGACGGTCGCTTGGTGCTGATCGGCCTTATGGGCGGCATCAAGGCCGAGCTTCCGCTCGCCTTGGTGCTGATGAAACGCCTGCGCCTGATCGGCTCGACCTTGCGCACCCGCAGCATCGCCGCCAAATCGGCGGTGATGGACGGCCTTGAAATTCACCTCTGGCCCAAGCTCGAAAGCGGCGCCATCAAGCCCATCATCGAGACAGTCGTGCCCATGGAAGACGCGCAGAAGGCCCACGACCTCGTGGCCAGCGACCAGACCTTCGGCAAGGTGGTGCTGGCGTGGTGAGCGCTGCTTGATCGACGTGTTTGTTGAAGGACACGTGGAAGGAGATCGCCGGTGTGGGTGAACATGGGTAAGGCGAAGTCACAACTCTCACGGTTGGGGCGGATGGCTTGGGAGGGGGAGGAAGTCGTGATTACCAAGGCGGGCGAACCCTATCTGCGGCTTCAACCCTATGGGAAGTCCATAGTCGAACGTAAACCCGGCCGGTTGAAGGCCCAGATTTGGGTGGCTCCAGACTTCGATGAAACCGACGAAGATGTGGTTGAGTCGTTCTACGACTCCCAAGGGTCGTAGCTGCCGAAATTCCACAGATTGCCTTCCGGAGTCTCGGCACGAATACCCCCTGGTCGCCATTGCCCATTTCCGGGGCCAATTGATCGCAACTGTAGTCCTTCTACTTCAGAGCCGATTCATAAGCCGCATCAAGTTTGTCCGGACTGGAGGCATAACCAACGACCGGGAGAAGCGTCACAGAAGCGACTTTCTGATTGGCAACTTCTTGCCGAGCGCCAGGTCGAAGCGCCCCTTGGACAACCGCGTCGGCGCTTCCGAGTAACTGAGGCCGGTCAAGGATTGGTTGGCGAAACCGAGGAAGATTGCAACGATCGTCTTGGTGCTAGAGCGATGGATGAGGAGGGCTTAAGACTATTACGGAAGGCATACAATTGATGTAATATTTGCATCAACTTGATAGCGCTCCTCATCTAAAACAGGGTGTTCGGGGGAAGGTATGGCACAGAAACAGCCCTTGATCCGCGTAACCATCAGCTTGGATTCGCAGGACTACGCCGAGTTGGGCGCACTCTCGGAACAGACTGAGATTTCGCGGTCTTGGCTGATCCGCCAAGCGGTAAAGGATCTGCTTGAGCGGTGCCGGGAATTGGAGCAGCCGGAGTTGCCCCTGTGGTTGGCGCAGACACGGAGCAGGTAAATGAGGGCCTTGGCCGAAAATCTGGCGACACGGCGGCAGCACTCAGTTCCCCCGCCGACGAGCGAAGCTGCTTTGGCGTCTGTGCCTTCTGCACGGGGGCACAATCTGGCGATTCCAAGGCGCGGCCACGTGTTGACGACCGTGTCGGAGAAGTACGCACGACCGGTGCGTACCGCCGTGGAAGCACTGACCAACGGGCTTCGACACGAAGATTGCATGAATATCTATCACTCGTCGATAAAGCGCCGAATCGGCGAGCCGGGTGCTTGGGTCGTTCGATCTCCGAGGGAATTGGTGGCTTGGGCTGCGGTGTCTGCCTGGTTGACGGGTTTCGCAACTGGAAGAGTGGCTGTTGGCGCGGGCCTTGAGGAGGGAACTGACTGGTTTTTTGCCGGTGGGCCGAATGGAAATCTAATGGGCTTCGTGCCGCAGCACGCGTTGATGCAGGCTAACGAAGCGCTCGCCAGTTGCTGCGATCGGGTTGGCTATCGCGAGCTGTTGCCTTACGTTCTCGATCCGCACGGTCCTGGAAGCCGTCTGAGTGTTCGGCGCGATGCCACGACCCAGTCCGCTCGCGACCGCAAGCGGGCCGAAGGCAGCTTTTACACGCCGGCGGATGTTGCGGCGTACATGGTACGGCGAAGCCTCGATGAGTTTAGGAATGAGGACAGCCCGCCCGTGGTCTTCGATCCGGCCTGCGGCACGGGTGTGTTCCTGCGTGCGGCCGTCGAGGCGCTCAAGGAGGCGTTTCCTGATCGAAGTGCGCGTGTACTTTCTGAACAGTTCGTTTTTGGGGTGGATGTCGACCCGCTGGTCCTTGATGCTGCGGCGTTTATTCTGCTCTCCGAGTGTCTTGTCGAGTGCGATGGAGACGATGTGTCGCCGCTGTTGATTTGGCATCGGTTGCGCCTCAATCTTGCGTGTGTCGATACCCTTACGATAGATCCGATAAGCTGTGGAGCCCGGAGAAACATCGAGCTCGAGTCTGACTCTCCCGAAGCACTGGCGAGCGGGCGATTGCCTGCGCCGGACAAGACTAGGGAATTCGGGGAGCGAAACCCCCTTTCACGACTCTTTGCCGCATTGCCAAAAGCAGCATTTGCGGTTGTGGGCAATCCTCCCTATTCAACGGCCGGAGATCGCAGTGACCTCGCAACCTTAGGACAGCTATTCGCGACCCTCGGCAGAAAGGGTGGTCCGGGGTCCGAAATCTATCCACTGTTCGTGGAACAAATGGTGCGATTGGCGCCGAGAGGACCAGCGGCCGGGACGCTGGTGTTGCCGTTGTCGTTGGCAAGCAATGTCCGCAATCAATTTGCCGAGACCCGATCTTTCATCGAGAAAACGCCCGGCAAATGGCAGTTTGCGTTTTTCGACCGCCAACCGCATGCACTTTTCGGAGAAGATGTCAAAACGCGCAACACTATACTTTTCTGGAGTCGCGGAGAGGAGGCGCAGCAGACCAAGATAGAATCCGGTCCATTGCACAAGTGGCGCGGCGATAGCCGAGCCGCGATGTTCAGCTCCGTCCGATTTACCCCCATTGCTAGTGCGATCCGTGGGGGAATTCCAAAAGTTAACGGCGATCTTCAGGCGCGCGCATTCGAGGCGCTCGCTGAGCGATTGGACCGGTTCGATACTGTTTGGACGAACTTGCGGCGGATACCGCTGGCGGATGTCCTAGAGAATCGTCGGCATGCTGTGTTCGCAGGCGGGACGGCCTACAATTTCTTGAATGTGTTTCTGAACCCACCTTCTGGTGTGCTCGAAGGCGTGGCCGCGTTGTCCGAACACCCGTTGCACGCAATGGATTTCGCCACCAAGGAGGATGCAGCAGCAGCTTTTGCCCTGCTTTCGAGCCATCTTGCGTTCTGGTGGTGGCACGTCACTCAGGATGGCTTTCATGTGACCGCGCGATTCCTGGGCAGCCTACCGTTTGGAGCCGATGCTTTGTGGGGCACGTCACGCGCAGTACTTGTTGAACGCGGCGAGACGCTTTGGTCACTCATGCGCGACGACCCTATCGTAAGCCTCAATCGTGGTCGCTCATCGCTCGGCTATTCGCCCAACGGTTTCAATGAAGTAAGGCAAGAGATCGATAGCGTTCTAGCCGAGGCGGCCGGACTCGATCCGGCTTTTGTCATTGAGTTGCAGCGCTTTGCCACCCATACGGTCCGGGCAGAACTTCGTGCGGTGCACGACAAGTAACATCGCGACGGGAGGGAGAAAGATGGGGACGCGCATCGATCCAGACATCAAGGAAAAGAGCAAGCTCACGAAGGAGGAGTGGAGAGAATACACTAAAACCGTGTGGACCATTGCCAATACGCGGCGCGACGATCACCCTGCGGTGTTCCCACTAGAAATTCCGCATCGCTTGATCAAGATGTTCAGCTTCTATGGTGAAACCGTGCTTGATCCCTTCGCGGGCACGGGTACGACCGCCCGCGCCGCCATCCCGCTAGGGCGTCGGGCAGCCTGTGTCGATCAGAATGGCAACTACGTCAAGACGATTAGGAGGGATTGTGAGCAGTTGCACAACGGCCATGATGAAGACTATGAAGCCCTCCAAGCGGTGCACGGAGACAGCAGAAATATGGATTTTTTTGGGGCTGACAGCGTCGGCTTGATTGTCACGAGCCCCCCCTATTGGGACAAGGCGAACTACGGCGCGAGCAAGAAGAACCTCGGCAATCGAGAGAACTACGTTGAATTCTTGATGTCGTTGCGCCCGGTGTTCCAGGAGTGTTTGCGTGTGCTCATGCCGGGACGAAAACTCTGCGTTGTCACGGCCAACGTAAATCAGTACACGGATCATGGTTTGCTGACATTCCCGCTCGCTACCGACTTTGCAGTTCTTTTGCGTGAACTTGGATTTGTCATGGTAAACGAGATCATTTGGTCGAAACACGGATCGGGCGGAAAGTGGGGCAGCTATGGTGCGCAGCGGCCGATTTTCGGAAGCTATCCATATCCTCCCAACTTTCTTTTCAAAAATGTTCACGAGTACATCTTGATATTCTCGAAACCCGGATTGCCCAAGAAGAAAGGGGCGAAGGTCAGGCCCTACGATGCACTGATGGCTGGCTATGATGCGATGACAGACCTGTCTGTGCGGGCCGATGAAGCGGATGCGATTGTACCGGTGGTTGACGGATGACAGGTATCGGGGTGGTAAGGAGTGAAGCGTGCGTTTGAGCATTTGCATGCAGGACCCGACCCATACAGAGACGACGTATCTCTATGAGGCAATTCTCGCCGCCGCCCAGAAAGCGACAGAATGGCGCGGACTCTATGCATTTGCGACACTGGATGGCGTCGACCATCTGATCGAAGACCAGATCGTCCACAATCTCATGGAAGACGGAGGAAAAGTAGACCTTGTGGTTGGCATTGACGCTGTGACTAACCGCGCAACGCTGGAACGTATGCAGGAACTGGAAGTACGCCATGCGAATTTCAGGCCGAGGGTGTTTTGGAACGACAGCGGCAGACTGTTTCATCCAAAGATTTCAGACTTCGCGCTCGCGGATGGCGGAAGGATCGTAGTCGTTGGTTCGGGCAACTTGACTCCCGGCGGACTGATGGGAAATTTTGAAGCCTATACGGTCATCGAAGCGGATCAAGGGGACGAAGTTGACATCGGTGCGCTTGAGGAGTTTCTAGCGCGGCATGTGGATGGCATCAGGCGCATCGACGAGGAAGCGCTCGAACGGGCAGCTGCCAACATCATCCGTCCACTTGCGGGTGTGCGTCGTGGTGGAGCGCGTGGTCGCAGGCGACGTACGCGAACCAAACCGCTCTCGTCCGTAGCTGGCCCAAGGGCGGGGTTTGATCGAATACTACTCGCGCAAGTTCCGGCGGCGGGGGGACGGTGGGCTCAGGTTCATTTCAATGCTCATGTGATTCAGGACTACTTCCGGATAAGCCGGCTGGACACTGAGCGTGTTTACTTAACTTGTGTCTATGCTGATGGAACGCGTGGTGGGGTGGAGGTCCGCAGGTGCGTGTTTAGCGGTGCCAACAAGAATCGCAAAATCGAAGTTGGTGCAGCCAAGAACCATGACTATCCCAACGACGGCCGTCCGTTGCTCATTTTTCGAGAACGGCGATTGAGAACGTACGATTACATGTTGCTCATGCCGGGGGAGAAGGGTTACGGTACGGTTCTCGCACTTAGTGATCGTTTGCCTTCACTTGGGCTAGGCTTGCCGCGTCCTGTTACGAGTTTGTCTGAACTGGCTGAGGCATGGGGCGATTGCCCCTTGCTGCACATGCAGGAGACGGATTCAGAGGAAATGTGATCTCTTAACCTTTCAAGGGATTCTTTTGCAGGCAGCGATCGACCTACTCGGACGCACGTTTAGCAGTAGCGCACAGCACTGGCGGTGCTGACGGGTCTTTGCCTAGGATGAAACGCCCACTATTCAGTCTAAGACACCGCTTCGCTAAGCTTCCTCCCAAGGGTTGTAGCTGCCAAAGTTCCAGAGGTTGCCTTCCGGGTCCCGGCACGAGTAGCCGCGGCCGCCGTAGTCCTCATCCTTGGGGGCCATGACCACTTGGGCACCTGCCGCCACCGCCGTTGCGTGATGCGCGTCGACGTCAGCCACGATGACGTAGGGGCTTTGCGACACTGGCGCATCAGGCCTCTCCAGCGGCCGCTGAAGCCGCCCGAACTCATCGTCGCCCGCCGAGCCGAGCATGATCATCCCGTTGCCGCGCACGAGTTGAGCGTGGGCGATGGATTCGCCTTCCCCCGGCACCACCAGATGGGGCTCAAAGCCGAACGCCTTGCACAGCCAGTCAATCGCACCGGCGGCATCCCGATAGCGAAGGGTGGGAATGACCGTTGTCGAGGTTGCGTTTGATGAATTTCCCATGTTGCTAACCTTGGCGGATTGAGTCTCAATCGTCGGATTCGGATTCGGATTCGGATTCGGAGTTGGATTCGGAGTTGGAGTTGGAGTCGGAAGAGGTTTGCTCCGTTTCGGCCTCGTCTTTCTTCTTCGCCTCGCTCTCCTCCCGCTTTAGTACCTCTTCGGGAGACAACGCTTCAATTTCGCATTTTCTCTTTACTGAATTTTCCCGCAACGCTTCAAATTCGCCCTTTAGCTGAGCGTACTCTGCCGCTTCAGGCCCGTCGCCGCCTTCCAGAAAGAACAGTGTTGGGAAAAAGAGCACGAGGCCAACTCCCATTTGCCAGTTGTCGGCGTTCCGCTCTTTTTTCAGTCGATGGTATAGCTTTACCGTCCTTTGGCCGACGTAGTCCATCTCCAAGGCCAATTGATCACAGTCGTAGTCCTTGTACTTTAGAGCCGATACATAAGCAGCATCACTAGTGTCCGGTTAACTGAGCCCGTAGTTTACATAACTGCATGAATAAGGGACGTTTTTCCGCGTATTTTGGTGGTGCTGACTTGAACGCGGCGGCGCCGTTTGGTGCCCTTTCGGGATTTCACTCCCGGAGGCCAAG
>JAJEIQ010000069.1 GCA_022827905.1 Pseudomonadales bacterium
AGCCGGTCCCAAGGGTATGGCTGTTCGCCATTTAAAGTGGTACGCGAGCTGGGTTTAGAACGTCGTGAGACAGTTCGGTCCCTATCTGCCGTGGGCGTATGAGATTTGAGAGGAGCTGCTCCTAGTACGAGAGGACCGGAGTGGACGAACCTCTGGTGTTCCGGTTGTCACGCCAGTGGCATCGCCGGGTAGCTATGTTCGGACGGGATAACCGCTGAAAGCATCTAAGCGGGAAGCCCACCTCAAGATGAGATTTCACCAAATCATTACGATTTCTGAAGGGCCCTCGAAGACTACGAGGTTGATAGGCAGGGTGTGTAAGCGCTGCGAGGCGTTGAGCTAACCTGTACTAATTGCCCGTGCGGCTTGACCATATAATCGAACGCATCAGCGTTGGATTGGTTATGCAATTTCCCTGCAAGGCGCATCGAACCGCGTTGTTGGCTGCATGTTCTCTGATTGATCTCGTCCTGAGGCGGCGCAATGCCGCGGCGGCCCGGGCGCTTGGCGGCGCCCGCCATCCGGTAGAATCGGGGCGAGAAACGGTTTGCCTGACGATACTAGCGTGTTGGAACCACCTGATCCCTTCCCGAACTCAGCAGTGAAACGACTCAGCGCCGATGGTAGTGTGGGGTCTCCCCATGTGAGAGTAGGTCGTCGTCAGGCTTTTGCATCAAAACCCCGCCCTTGGCGGGGTTTTTTTGTGGCTGCAAGTCGCCCGGACTCGGCATGAGCGAAGCGCTCCTCAACGCGGAGGTCATTGGCGCACGGCTTTCGCCGGAGGCGGCCGAGTGGCTGCGCGGCATCAGGGTATTTGCGGCCGTGGACTCCACCAACTCCCGCATGGTGAAACTGGCGCAGTCCGAGCCGATTGGCGGCTTGGCTTGGTTCGCGGAACTGCAGACCGCTGGTCGGGGCCGTCGCGGGCGCCGCTGGGTTACGCCCTTCGGGCGCAGCATCGCCCTGAGCTTGGGTTTCGAGCTGGGCTTGCCGGTTGGTGCCCTGGGTGGCCTGAGCCTAGCCATCGGCTTGGCCGTGGCCGAGTTCCTGCGCTACCAGGGCATCGACGAGGTGGCGGTCAAGTGGCCCAATGACGTTTACATTGGCGGCGCCAAGGTTTGCGGAATTCTTATTGAAGCGGTGACTCGCGCTGAGCAGTGTGCCTGCGTTGTCGGCATCGGCCTGAACGTGGACTTGCCGGCAGGCGCCCGCACCGCCATCGACCAGGAAGTGACGGACTTGAGAACCCACGGCCTCTCGATGGACCGCAACGGGATTGCTGCCGCCTTGGTGTCAGTCATCGTGCAAGCCGTGCGCCGCTTTGGCCGGGAAGGCTTTTTTCCGCGTCGCTCAGCCTATGATCAGCTGCACCTTTGCCAGGGAAGGGTTTGCCGCATTGTCCAAGGCGACCAAACGCGAGAGGGCGTGGTTCTCGGCGTGACCGGCGAAGGCGCCTTGCAGGTGCACTGTGCGGGCGAAATCATCGAATTCACCGGGGGCGAGGTCTCCCTTCGTCCAACCGCTGGACCGGGATAGCAAGGGGAGCTGCAGAACGATGCCGCCCGCCAAATGCGCGACGGACACCGCATCAGGAGCTTAGCGGTGCGAGTGTTTGTCAACGGAAAAGCTTGGCTGGTGCTTGCGCTCCTCGTCAATGGCGCGGTTGCGGCCGTCTCCTTCACCCTCCCTGCGGGGCCTGCGCTTCCGCCTCTGGAACCGGCGCCAAGGGACGCCCATCTTCCGCTCCCGTTGCCTGACGCGAGTGGCGATGCAGCCTTGCCGGACCTCGTTTGCCGGCGCTGGGGCCCGGTTGGCGACCCCTCTGCCTTCGCGTCCTTGGTGATGCGCATTGAAGCGGCGGGCGGCTCCGTCGAGATCTTGGAAACCCCTGTGACCGGTACGCCCGACCACCTTGTGCTCATTGGTCCCGCTGCCTCCCCAACGGCAACTCGTCGACTGCGCGATGAGTTGCGTTCCCAGTCGATTCCCAACCAGCTGATCAACGAAGGACAATTCGCTGCCGCTCTGTCGGTAGGCGTCTTCGCCGATTTGAGTGCGGCCGAGGCGTCTCGGTCCGAACTGGCGGCGTTGGGCTACCGCGTGAGGGTCGAGACCCTCGACAGCCGCCGAACGGCCTACCACCTGCAGGCCCAAACGCCCCGGAAGCCTCCGGCGTTCGCCATGCCCGCGTCAGCTTGCCCGATTACTTCGACCGGGGATTGAGGATCGGCGACCAATCCTAGGCCTCAGGGCAGGCGGTTGTCTGTGCGCCAGCGGTTTCAAGCGGAGGCTCCCCGCTTCACGGCACAAATTTAAAGTGCTTCGTTGTTGACACTCCAAGAATTGGTTGATTATATTGTCCTACAGGATGTGGCGATAATCTGGTTCGTTCGGAGCTGCGCCGATGTCGCCAAGGTGTTGGCGCCAAGCTTGGACCGGACAAGTGTTCCTGATCACGAGGTCTGCCTCCATTCGGGACGAGGCCTTAGGGAAGGGGGGGTAAGTGCTACTGCTGGCGGTGTTACGGCGGCTCTGGTTCGACCTACTGCGTGGGGCCTGTCGCATGATTTGTTCAATCCCTGACCAGTATTCCCGTCCCGCCTCTTCCGCCGCATCCACGTTCCCTCCTGACAGACCATCCGCTTGGATTAGTCATTCCCGCGCTGCCGGCTGTGCAGGCAGGCGTTTGCTGGACCACTTCACTTAATCGAGAGAGGCACATGCACATACGAAAATTTGACCAGGACTATTCCCGCAGGAAGTTCCTCGAAAAAACCCTGAAGGGTACGGCATCGGCCGGAATCCTGACTTCGCTGTGGCCGCTGATTGCCAAGTCGGATTCGGGAATCACCGATATCAGCGGCGCCTATCCCGATGAGCTGCTCTCCATCGAGATGCATACCAAGGGCAAGATCAAGCCGGGCGATACCATTACCGCGGACAATGTCGAATACGTGGAGCACCTGCTCGACCCCATCGCCGTGGAGCAGGTGAAAACCCTGCAGCGCCGCATTCACATCGTCGAAACCACCACGGACATCACCAAGATGTATCCGCACGACTACTTGGAAGCGACGCTTAGGAATCAGGGGAAAGCGACGTTCGATGCGGCCGGCAACGTGCGCACCAAGGAAGGCGGCGCTTGGATCGGCGGAAATCCGTTCCCGGATCCCAAGACCCCGCAGGAAGTCATTGCCGACATGACCCTGAGTTGGGGACGCAACGACTGGCAGTTGAGCGCCGTGCGGGACCACGACATCGACCGCAATGGCGACATCGCCTACCAGTACGACTTCATCTGGACGGAGTTTCAGACCACTTCGCGATCCGATGGCGAATTCTGGCAAGGCCGCGACGACTTGTTGCGCCTCAACACCACTTGGTTCACGAGGCCGGAAGACGTCAACGGCACGTCGTACCTGAACACCTGGTACTACGACCAGCGCAAGTTTCCGGACTTGCTCGGTTACCTGCCGGCCTTCCGCCGCGTCAGGCAGTTCCCGACCAACCAGCGCTTCGAGCCCCTCGTGCCGGGCATGGTGCTGTTTCTGTCGGATGCCTGGGCGTCGGGCGACCCCATGCTGACCTGGGGCAACTACAAGATCGTCGGTCACGGACCCATGCTGGGGGCACAAGGTCCCGCGAACTTCATGGGAGGAAGGGAGAACTGGGAGAAACCCGTTCACGGCGGACCGAAGGGCGTGACCTTCCACGACGTGTGGATGGAGTTGTGCCCTGAGTGCATCACGCTGGAGTGCGAGCCCATAGGATACCCGCGTTCGCCTGTCGGCAAGCGGCGTATCTGGCTCGATGTGCGCAATCAGGTTTTCATCGCCTCGATTACCACTGACCGCAAGGGTGAGGTCTGGAAGACATTCGAGCCGCAGTTTGCGCAGTACCAGAACGAGCACGAGACCTTCACGAAAGCCGGCATGCCGGCTTGGTCCTGGACGGGCGTGATGATCTACGATCGGCTCGATGGCCGGATGACCCGCTACTTCGTCGGCAAGCGGGTTCAGGGCGGCTACCGCACCGAATTCGAAACCGACGATGAGTGGGATGTCTACAACAAGTATCTGACGCCGCAGGCTCTGCAGCGTTTGGGCGGCTAACGCTCGAACTCAGCGTAGAACATGACAAGGGGCAAAAGCATGCTAAATCTCAGGAAAACGTGGTTCTGGTTCATGGGCATCGGGTTCGGGTGCATCGCCGCATCACCTGTTCTTGCGCAAGGCGGCTGGGGCGACAACGAGTATTTTGACGTCAGCACCAGCGGCTTCATTCGCATCGAGTCAGCCCTGAGCACGAGTTCCAAACGCAATCCCTACAACCAGATCGGCAACCCCTTCAACGGTGTCGCCGTGGACCGGCTCGACCTGTTTGGCGGTTCGGACACCTACGTCCGGCAGGGGCCCCAGCAGGATGAGGACTTCAATCTGAGCGTCTTGCGCGGCAAGTTCGACGTCAACGTCAGCTTGAACCGCAACTGGTCCTTCCGCGGTGAGCTTCGTGCCCTGTTCGATGTGGACCTGTACAAGAACTTCCACTTGAACGACATTCCCGGCGCCAACCCGCTGGGCCGCTTGGACCGCAAGCCCAACCTGTTCGAGTACCGGGTGAATGGCGGTTCGCTCATGTCGCGCAAGAATCCCGGTGCGCTCGAGGTTTCCGGCAAACGGTTCATGATGGACTTGCCCCGCTTCTACCTCGACTATCACAAGGGCCCCTTGCACGTGCGCATGGGAAATCAGCAGATCGCCTGGGGCCAGTCCTTGTTTTTCCGGGTAATGGACGTGCCCAATGGGCTGGACCTGCGCCGTCACAGCCTGCTGGACTACGTTCCGGAGGAGTTTTCGGACAAGCGGGTGCCGTCCCTTGCGGTGCGCGTTCAGTACATGGCCGGCAGTTGGGAACTCGATGGATTCGTCCAGCACTTCAGGCCGACCATCTACGGCAACCCCAATACGCCGTACAACGTGATCGCATCCCAGTTCACGGTTCATGACTTGTACAAGGACTACGACGACAAGTTCAACTTCGGGATGCGCGCCCGGGGAGACATCGGCCCAATCAAGTTCCAGGCCATGGCGGCGCGCCGCTACAACCCCGACGGCACGTTCCGATGGACGCAATCCGGGGTGCACAAGCCGTTGGGCCCCGGATTCGAGGGCACGGAAGGGCTTATGGCGGCGACGGCTTACGAACAGGACACGACCGGCGTGCACTCGGCTAGGGAATGGTTCACTTTCGCGGGCCTGGCCCGACTCGACGGCGTCAACGGCCTGAACGCATCCATCGCGGAGTTCCCCGCGGCCCAGGCTCTCGGAGCGGTGTTGGCGCCCGACTACACGTTCGCCGCCCAGGAACTCGATCTCTTTTTCCGCCTCTCCGGCGGCCTGCGCGGACACATCGCCCGCGAGTACCATCGCGAAAGCCTGTTCGGCGTCGGTTTCGGCTACGTGTTCAACGGCGCGCCGGGGTCCCTGTTCGACCAGCTTATCGCTAACGTCGAAATTCAGTACGCAAAGGACCGGCATTTCACGAACCCGTCGCTGAGCCAGTATCGAATCGTGGAGGACGAAGCCATCGTTTCGGTCGTGTTGGAGAAGTACCAGCGCTTTACCCCCGCCTTCCCGGCCACCTATTTCGTCCTGCAGTGGATGCACCGGACGGAAAGCGACATCTTCGGCAGGCACCTGAGCGGCATGGGCGGCAGCGTCGACCGCGCTGCGCGCGATGCCAGCACGCCTGGTAGCGCCAACTACATCGCGTTCGCACTTCAGCAGCCGTTTCCGAACTTGGTGTGGCGGTTGGACCTCGGCATGCTGTACGATCTCGAAGGCGGCATTCTGATCCAGCCGGCCCTACGCTGGCGGCCGGGCAACAACTGGGCCGTTGAAGCCTTCTACAACTTCATCGACGGCGGAGTGCGCGACAGGAACCCCAACTACAACGCTCTTTCCACGACGGAGTGGGCGGACGAATTCACGCTCAGGATCGGCTACGAGTTCTAACGAGGCGATGCCTCAGACCAACGGGAAGACGGTCGCAGGGCAAGTGATTTGACTCAAGTGACAACACTTTCCCGCGATCAAGGAAACAATAAGTGAAATCGGGCGGCGGCCACCGTGCCGCCCCCGCCTTTCCTTTGCCGCCACCGCGTCCGCTTCCCGGGCTGCGCCTCGCGTGATTTGAGTGGCGCTTGTGATTCTGCTATAGAGCGTTAGCTCCCGGGGCGGCCCGCTGCGCACGGACCCGTCGGCGAGGCATCGGAAGGGAACACATTCGGATAAAGGAGAAACCATGGGACGATTGGACGACAAGGTTGCCATCGTAACCGGGGCGGGAACCGGAATCGGGCGCGCCTGCATGGAGCTGTTCGCCCGCGAGGGCGCCAAGGTAGCAGGATGCTCAAGGACCCAGAGCAATCTGGATGAGGTTCTCAGGACCGTAACCGACGAGGGCGGCGAGGGCATGGTTGTCGCGTCGGACCTGTCGTCTCACGAGGGGGCGGAGGTTCTGGTCGATGCCACGGTGGAGGCCTACGGCCGGGTCGACGTGCTGGTGAACTCCGCCGGCGTGGGTTACTCGCTGGAGCCCAAAGAGCCGGGTTCCATGGGTTCCATCACCGATACAACGCCGGAACTCTGGCGGGAGGTCACCGCCATTGACCTCGATTCCGTGTTCTTCATGTCTAGGCTAGTGATCCCGCACATGCAGAAGCAAGGCAATGGCTCGATCATCAACATTTCATCGGTTCTCGGCGTGAAAGGGCATCCCGACGCCCATGCCTACACGACGGCCAAGGGCGGCATGATCAACCTGACCCGGTCGATCACCGCGGCCTACACGCTCGATGGCATTCGCTGCAATTGCGTGTGTCCGGGATTCATCGACACGCCCATGATCGCCACGCACATGCACCTGTTCGAGGATGAGGCGACGGCAGACCGCCTGTGCCCCATGCGCCGAACCGGCACGCCGGAGGAGATCGCCTACGGCTGCCTGTATCTGGCGTCGGACGAATCGAGCTACACGAATGGATCGGTGATGTTGATCGACGGCGGAACCTCGGCGCGCATCTGATTGCCGGCCCCCACAGTCCGCTCTGAATCCGCGATGGCGAAGATCGAATTGGCGAAAATCGAACCGATATCCAAGGATCCGAAAGGCGCGGCGCCGAGCCAACCGTCCGCTGCCCAGGACGTGGACGACAGCTCGCCCCAGCGCGTCGTCAACGCGGTGATCAGTGGCATACAGAAGGGCCGCTTCGTTCCCGGACAACGTCTGATCGAGGTTGACCTCACCCGCGAACTCAAGATCAGCCGCGGCCCGGTGCGCGAGGCGTTCAAACGTCTCGCCGGCGAGGGCGTGCTGGTTTTGAATCGGCACCGCGGTGCCTACATCCGCGCGCAGACCCGGGAGGAGGTGGATGACACCCTATGCGTGATGGAAGTGCTGGGCGGGCTCGCGGCTAGGCTGGCTGCGCAATCCGTTCACAAGGGGAACAACCGCCAGCGGCTCAAGGAAACCTACGAGCGCATGATGTCGCAGGGAAAACAGGGCGAAACCTTCGCTTTTCTCGGCGAACGGCGCCGGTTCTATGACATGCTCTACGACATCGGGGGGAACCAGGAACTGCAGCGGATGATTCCTCGAATGCAGATCAGCCTGCTGCGCCTGCAGTTTCAGGCCTACGTCACGCCCGAGCACCACGAAAGCCAGCTCAAGGAAGTGAAGGCCATTGCCGAGGCCGTGTTGTCCGGCGACGAAACGCGTGCCGAGCGCGCCTGTCGCGAGCACCTGCAACATCGACGGCTCACCATGACCAGTTTCCCTGAGGAAGCTTACGCCGCCGCGCAACGGTAAGCCGTTCCCTGTCCGTCGGCGCCTCGGGTGCCGGCTAGCGCCGTAGGGTGAGGTTTAGGTCCGCCGACTTGATTTGCACATAGGGCGAACGGGCGGTTTTCAAGAGCTGCTGAGCCTGTTCCAGTTCCGGCGTGGACATGACCGGATAGCTTCGCTGAACTGGCCCCGCAGCACGCATTTTCTGCAAATCCGGCTCGGGCATCAGCGCGCGCAGGATCAGTTCGTCCGGGTCCCGTGTGTCGTAGCGCTTGAACAGTTCTTCGAGGGTCGGTTCCTCGGGCGGCGATTCCAGGACTTTGTCGGCGCGCGGTGAAGCCATGATCCGGTCGAGTATGTCTTCATCGATCGGCGCTACGGGCTCGCCGTAGAATCCGGCTGCGTACTGGATGACTTCGTCGGGAACGATCTTGTAACGCTCGCCGCTAACCAAGTTCAATACCGACTGAATGCCCACGAGTTGCGAGAACGGCGTTGCCATTCCGGGGTAGCCAAGTTCCTCGCGAACCACCGCCGTCTCCTCCAGGATTTCGTCCATGCGGTCACTTAGGTTGTGCTTCGCGATCTGCGCCCGCAGGGTTCCGGTCATGCCGCCGGGAATCTGGTGCCTAGCCGCCAGAACATCGTATTCGTTGTGCTGGTTCACCCGGTAGCCAGCTGCCCGGCCCACTCTTTCGAAGTGTTCCGCCACCGGAGGCAGGAGGGAAACGTCGATGTCATGAGAATGTCCGAGCAGGGTCATGTTGCGGGTCATGATTTCCGTGGAGGGCACGGCGGGACCGTTTGCCATGGGGCGGGTGGCCGTGTGCAAAATGGTGACGCCGAACTCGACGATGTCGCAGTAGGCCTTTGCGGACATGCCCAGGATGTTGTTCGAATGGAACTCCACGGGTTTGCCGCGGGCCTTGGCCACGATTGCCGGCACCAGCGTCTTCATCCGTTCCCGCTCAAGCACGCCGGCCGTGTCGTAGAGCAGCAACGTATCGATGTCGGGACACGCGGAGAGCCGGTCGGCCTTGTCGGCGTAGTAGTCGTCGGTGTGTACCGGGCTCGAAGTGAACATGATCGACCCGGCAACCTCCGAACCGTACTCCTTGGCGACCTTGGCCAGGCGGTGCATCTTGTCGATGTTGAACAGCACGTCATAGACCCAGAAGGACCGGCAGCCGTGCTCGTTCAGTTGCCGCATCCAGACATCCATCAGCGCATCCGGGGTCACCCCGAATGTAACGGACGCATTCGAGCGCATGCCAGCCCGGATCGGTGTCTTGGGCATCGCCTCGGTAAGCAGGTCGAGCCCCTCCCAGGGGTTCTCGTGGTTTACGCGGATGGACACCTCGAACATGGACGAACCGGTCAGGTCGATGACCCGGAACCCGGTTCGGTCGATGGTGGGCGCGATGGGCAGTGCCATGCCGCAGCGCATCTCCATGCCCCACAGGCTCTGCTGACCGTCGCGCATGGTGGTGTCTAGAAATTCAATGTGCGCCATGATGTGGTTCCTGTTGTCGTTCGGCGAATGCCGGCAGCCCGGTCTGTTCCAGCCATCGGGTGGAGATGGCGTTGTTCCGGAAGTCCGGGTGCTGCACCACGAATTGCTGCAACGCCAGGTTGGTGCGCAGGCCGCCGATTTCGAAGACGCCGAGAGCGCGGTCGAGCCGGCCGATGGCATCTTTGCGGTCGGCGCCGCGGATGATCAGCTTGCCGATCATGCTGTCGTAGTAGGGGGAGACCCGTTCACCCGCACGGCAGTACGTGTCGAGTCGTATGCCATCGCCGTTCGGCGGGTTCCAGCGCGTGATGTCGCCGGGCGCGGGCCGGAAGTCGTGGTCGGGATCCTCGGCGTTGATCCGGCACTCGATGGCATGCCCCTGCAGCTCGATCTCCGATTGCGTGAGCCCAAGGGGCTCGCCAAGCGCAACCTTGAGTTGCAGTGCCACGAGGTCCGCATCGGAGACCAGCTCCGTGACCGGGTGCTCGACCTGTATCCGGGCATTGACTTCGATGAAGTAGAACTCGTCGGTGTCCGAATCATAGAGAAACTCGACGGTGCCGGCGTTCCGGTAAGCCAGGTCGGAAGCCAGCTTTACCGCGGCTTCGTGCAGCCGCAAGCGGGTGCCCTCGGGCAGAATCCCGCAGGGCGACTCCTCGATCAGCTTCTGGTAGCGCCGCTGTACCGAGCAGTCGCGTTCGCCGAAGTGCACTACCTTGCCGTTGCCGTCTCCGAACACTTGGACTTCCACGTGGCGGGCGTTGCGAATGAAGCGTTCCATGTACATCAGACCGCTGCCGAAAGCGGCCCGGGCCTCCTCGGACGCCCTGGTGAATCCGCCCCTGATGTCATCGGCGCAGTCGGCTAGGAACATGCCGCGGCCGCCACCGCCGGCACTGGCCTTGATCACAACCGGGTAGCCGATTTCTTCCGCATCCGCGCAGGCGTCGTCGACCGAGTGCAGGGCCGGCGTTCCGGGCAGCACGGGCACATCCGACGCGCCCGCCAGCTTGCGGGCGTTGAGCTTGTCGCCGAGGGCGTCGATGGTTTCCGCCCGGGGCCCGACGAACACGATGCCTTCCGATTCGCAAAGGCGGGCCAGGCTTGCGCGTTCGGAGAGAAAACCATAGCCGGGGTGCAGGGCGTCGCATCCGGTGGACTTGGCCGCTTGAACGGTTAGATTCTCGTCGAGATAACTGCGCGCGGGTACAGCCGGCCCGAGCACGACCACGCGGTCAGCGAGTTCCGCGCCTAGGCCGTTGCGATCAGCGGCGGATGCGCCCAGCACGGTCTCCAGGCCGATGGACTTTGCGGCGGAGAGTATGCGCACCGCAATTTCTCCCCGATTGGCGACGAACAGGCGACTCATCGGAAGCGAGTCAGGATTGAGGTTCAACGTAGAAAAGTGGCTGATCGAACTCCACCAAGTCCCCGTCCTCCACGCAGATGCGGCGCAGGATGCCGTTGACGCCGGCAACCACCGGGGTGAACAGCTTCATGACTTCAATCAGGCAGACCTCGGTGTCCTCACCCACTTCCTCGCCAATTTGCACATATGGCGGTGCCCCGGGCTTCGGAGACCGATAGAACAGCCCTAGGTTGGGGGCACGCACGACGGTCAGTCCGTCGAGCTCCCCGCTGTCCGCCCCTTCCTCTGCGGCCGGGCCTTCCGCCGCGGTCGGTGGCGCCTCGGTGCCGGTATCCTGCGGCCGTTCCCGGGCGACGGGGGATGGCTGCCAAGCGGGGCCGGCCGCGCCTTCATCGCGGGAAAGGTGCAGGCTGAAGTCCTCGACCTCGATGGACAGTTCCCGCCAGTCCGAGTTTTCAAACAGCTCTATTAGCGTGTTGATGTCCTGAAAGGTGCGTTTTTCCATGGTTTTCCGATGGGGGATGTTCGTCAGTGAATTGCCGTTGCGTGATGGAGCACTAGCCGTCCGACATCTGCACCGCGGCCAGCAGTGGGGGCAGCGTAGGCTCGGCGACGATGAAACGCAGGTTCGCCGCGAGCGCGGCGGCGATGCCCTCGTCGCTGGCGATGGCGCGGCCACTCGCAGCCTCCACCCCCTGCAGCAGTCCAGCAAGCCGGTCGGGGTCGGCTGCCGCATCCAGCGCATCAAGGTCGAGGATGTCCTCGTCGGGCGCCTCATCGGGCCGCAGAACGCGCAGGGGACTGCGCTCGCCAACCCAGTTCAGGAGTTGCCGCAGGCACTCGTCTTCGCGCTCGTCGGGGCAGTCGATTTCCAGAATGCCGGGGTAGATGCGCCCCGCACCGCCATCAACCGTAACGGTTTCGCCGCCCAGTGAGGTCACCGCTCCGGCGCCGCAGCCGACCACGCAAGGCAGGCCCAGGGAACGCCCCACCACCGCGGCATGGGAGGTGGAGCCGCCGAATTCGGTGACCACGGCGCGGGCGGCGATCATGCCGTGTACATCATCTGGACAGGTGGTGGCGGTGGCAAGAATCACGTCCTCGCCCTGCTTTGCGCGCCGTTCGGCCTCGTCGGCGCTGTTCACCACCACCCCGGTGCCCACGCCCGGGGACACGCCGTTGCCCGTGGCGACTGGCGTGGCGCTCGCGGCTCGGGCCGTCAACCTCGGGCTGAGCAGGCTGCGCACTTGGGCGGGAGTCACCTTGGATATGGCCTCGCCGATGTCGATGGCGCCCTCGCGCTGCATGTCCACGGCGATGCGCACGGCGGCAGCGGGCGCCCGCTTTGCGGTTCTCGACTGCAACAGGTACAGCGTGCCCCGTTCGACCGTGAACTCGACGTCCTGAACCTCCCTGTTGGACTCCTCCAGCCGGCCAGCCGCGGCCAGCAGTTGCGCATGCAGCCGCGGCGATTGGGCGTGCAGATCGTCCAGCGACTCCGGTGTGCGCTTGCCGGAGACCACGTCCTCACCTTGGGCGCGACGCAGATACTCCCCGTAGGGCGCCGGCGCCCCGTCCAGGGGATTGCGGCTGAACAACACGCCCGTGCCGCTCTGATCATCGAGGTTTCCGAATACCATGAGCTGAACAGTCACCGCCGTGCCCAGGTCTTCCGAAATGCCGTGATGCTTGCGGTATCGGCGGGCACGCCGCGAGTTCCAGGAATCGAACACCGCCCGGACGGCAGCGTGCAGTTGCAGCATGGGATCGCCGGGAATGGCTTGGCGCGCATGGCGTTCGATCCGCGCCCGCCAGGCTCCGAGCCCTTCATCGCGCTTGAGATCAGGGCAATCCGTTCCCAGCACCACTTCGGCGTAGAGTTGAAGAAACCGGCGATACGTATCCCGGGCGAAAGCCGCATCGCCCGATTCTGCGGCCAGCGCCGGCAGGTTCGCTTGGCTGATACCGAGATTGAGCAGTGTATCCATCATGCCCGGCATCGAAATCGCAGCGCCGGAGCGAACGGCAACCAGCAGGGGATTCTCATCGTGCCCGAAGCGGCGCCCGCTGCGCCGCTCCAGCCAGCGCATCCCGGCCTGAAGCTCGGACTCCAGACCGTCCGGCATGGTTCCGTTCCGTTGATACTCGAGACAGGCTTCGGTGGTGACCGCAAATGCCGGCGGGGTCGGCAACCCCAACGACTGCATGTGGGCGATCGACCAAGCCTTGCCACCGACCAAACGCCGATCCGGCAACGCAGACCCGCTGACCGCGTCCAGTCCCACTAGCCAGCGCCCGGTCAGGGCCGCGCCGACCACGTCGTTCACTCCCGCCGCGCCAAGCCCGTCACACGCAACAGATCTTCGTGCAGCTCGAACCACACCGTGTGGTAGCTGCTGATCGTGGCGTCGCTCACCCAGCGAATGTCGCCGTCTTCCGCCTTTTCCAAGGCGGTAAGCAGTTGCCGGCTGTAGTGCCCGATACGAGGCTCGTGCCGCGCCAGACGGTCGAGCAGCCGCTCGGCGCGATCGTGAAGGCTGCCCAACCGGCTAATGATCCGCTCATCATAGTCGGGGTCCGAGTGGTCGTTGGCCACGGTCTCGCCGGCGATGGTCAGCGTCTGCCAATCGGTCATCAGTTGTTTCAGATCGTCGTTGATGCGCTCGAAGGCTTCGTAGTCCTCCCGAAACCCCGCGTCGCTGCGCAACTGGGCGTAGACCTTCGCATAGATGCCCTGAAGGGTGATCTGCGCGGTCGGCGTCACCATGTACCTGCCGTCGACTTCGTTCAGCCGTCCCCCGGCAACCGCCTCGGCTGCCAGGGCGCGGACTTGCGCCTCATCGAGTCCCATCAGAGCGACGGCATCGTCGATGGAGGCGAATTTCTTGATGGCAAACGCATGCAAAACCGAGTGCATTTCGCGCATGCTGTCCCTCCTCACCGCCTCACGAAGGCTCGCTTTTGAGAATCCGCTCGCGCACGCTGCGGCGCAGAATCTTGTTGGCGGCGCTTTTCGGCAACTCCGGCCAGACCTCGATGTCCTTCGGGCGCTTGTAGTTGGCAAGGTGGCCCTTGGCGTGCGCCATCACCTCCTGGCTGCCGAGGCCCGAACGTCCTGTCACGACGGCATGCACGCGATCACCCCAGATGTCGTCCGGCAAGCCGACGACCGCCGCTTCACGGACGCCGTCGCAAGCCATTAGGATTTCCTCGACCTCCCGGGGATAGACGTTGAATCCCCCGGAGATCAGCATGTCGTCCTTGCGGTCGAGTATGTAGAAAAACCCGTCTTCGTCCATGGTGCCGACGTCGCCGGTGTGCAGCCAGCCGTTGCGAAACGCCTTGGCAGTGGCATCGGGCCGGTTCCAGTAGCCGGCCATGGTCTGCGGCCCGCGGGTCACGATCTCGCCTGGCTCGTTGGGCAGCAGGAAGTTGTCTTCCTGATCGACCACCGCGACTTCGGCAATGGTGAACGGCCGCCCGCAGGAACCGACACGGCCGTGGTCTTCCGGTTTGAGGCAGGTTATGACCATCGGGCTTTCCGCCTGTCCGTAGGTCTGGGCGAAAATCTGCCCGAACCGGGCTCCGGCGCGTTCCAGCAATCCGGATGAAATTGGCGAGGCGCCATAGGCGATGCGCCGCAGGTTCAGGTTGGCGTTCGCGACTCCGGGCGCCTCCATGATCATGGCCAGCATGGTCGGGACCAGGAAGGTGAGGCTAGCCCGGCTCTCCTCCGCCAACGCCAGGAATTGCTCGGCGTCGAAGGCGGGCATGATCACCGAATGCGCGCCGCGCTCGATGGCGGGGAGAAAAAATGCTCCGGAGGCATGTGCAATGGGTGCGGCGTGCAGGAACGTATCGTCCGGGCCGATGTTCGGTATCAGATCCGTGAGAAAGGCGGAAATCTCCGAGAGTTCGCCACGAGTGGTCAACACGACGCCCTTGGGCCGCCCGGTGGTGCCGCCGGTAAAGCCGATCCGGTACGGCGCATCCAGAGGGCGGTCCACGCAGCAGGCGGCATCATCGCCGTTCGCCACCATGTCACTCAGGCGAAAGCGGTCGATTTCGACATCCAGGCCGAAACGCTCCTCGCCGTTGTGAATCACCGCGTGGGCGTCGGTTTCGGCCAGCTTGTACTCGTGGTTCTCCAGGGTTTCGCGGGTGTTCAGGCCGAGCCGCACAAGCCCCGCCTTCGCCAGCGCGTAGTAGGCCAGGAGGCAGTCCACGCCGTTTGGCAGCAGCACGCCGACTCGGTCGCCGGGCTCTAGCCCGGCCGCTAGGAGCGCATTGCCCAGACGATCCGTTGCCGCATCGAAATCACGATAGCTGAGGGTGGTTGCTCCCTCCGTGACACAGGCGGCATCGCCGTAGTGACGCGCCGCCCGGCGTATCAAACTGCCAATTTGCAAAGTCGGCTACCTGGTCTTGACATCAGCCTCGCAACGCTTCGATGTCGGCCCGCCGGAGACCGGCGCCCCTGCCTCGCAGGTTGCGTGAATTCTGCTGATGGAGCTTATACAGCTCGTCCGCCGTTGCGCCGTCGTAACGGTACTTGATGGATGGTTCGCACAGAAATCGAAACCGATCTTCGTGGGTTTTCGGTTGCGACTCGCGAACCCTGCGATTGTATTCCTCGATGCCAAACGTACCCTTGGTGGTACGGTATCGATCCAATTTCTCATCCAGGTACGTAACGCCAGGCTGCACGTCACCCACCGTCGGGGCGTAGTCGTCGTCGACCAGCATGGAGTAGGGCAACGGCGAATAAATGCGCTGCGGCAGGTTGGAGTGCCGCATCATGAGGTATTCGTACATCTGGTGGCTGGGACTGCTGCCCACGCAGATGTCGCCGAGCATGTCGCGGCTGTACTCGTCGTTGAGCAACGGCCGGAAACGCTCCGCTCTCCGGTCGATCTTGATCCAGTCGTCGGGGTCGTAACAGCCAGCGATATGGGCGAGATCCTTGATGATGGCGTAGTAGGTGATGGCGCCGGCGTCGAGCATCTGGTCGCGGGTCCAGCCGGCGACGCGTTTCCACAGGCGCGCCATGGCGTCCTTGAGCCGCTCGTCCAGGTCTTGGAAGGTGCGGGTCAGTTCCTCCTTGCTGCCCATCCCCACCGGCTCGTAGCCGTCCGACAGCGGGTCTGACGTATACAGGCCAACGCCCGTGATGTGCTCGCCCTTGAACTCCGGTTCGGCCGCAAAGCTTCCCCAGTCGTCGATGATGTTGAAGTGCACGCCTTCGGTGGCCATGGGCATGGTGAGATTGGTGTAGGGAACGTTCTCGGCAACGCCGTCCAACCAGGGCAGGTCGCACTCGGCCAGGTCGACGAAGTCCCGCACCAGCATTTCCCGGTTCTCGCCCAGGTGGTAGGGCCCATGCTGGTGCATGCTGATCCGGCTTTCGCAGGCGACTAGGAAGGCGTATTGCGCGGCCGATGCGGCGAAGGCTTGGGCCGCTTCGTGCAGCGGCTCCCCGGACTCGCAGTCGTACATGTCCGCGTGAAACACCTGAATCTGCCGTTCGGGAAGAATCTGGGTCCGGTGCCCGCCGTCGGACGCCGTGATGTGGCCGGAGTTGCGGCGCCATGACAGTTGGAACCGTTTCCAGAAATCGACGATGTAAATCAGGTCTTCGGCGGCATCCTCCGGACGGATCAGCCCCATGTTGATCTGCCATTCCCGCCCGAGCAGGTAGAAACAGGGCAACCCCCACATTGAGGTGGCGTGGGCCTTGGAACCCATGGTGCGGGCACGGTCGCCAAGCTCCTCGGCGGACATGTGCGTCTCTATCTTCTTCAGCACCCCGGGATAGCGATAGAAGGCGTTCAGATAGGACAGCAGCATGTAGGCCGGCACCGGAAACAGTTTCGATTCCTGCACGGTGCGGGTCACGCACAACCAGTACGTCTGGTCGCCATTGGTCTGCAGCAGATGATTGGTTTCGAGCAGTTGCGCATAGTCTGGTCTCATGGGGAGATCTCCGCTAGCCGGGCTTGGTGGGTTATGAAGTGTGGACGCGCCAGATGTTGGCCGTGACCTCGCGTCCGCTCTGGTAGTCCTCGGTGTTCTTGGCGCGGGCGGTGGATTCCATGCGTACGCTGTCGCCTTCCATGATGCCGTTCACCTTGGAGTTCATCAGGCAGGGAATGCCGTACTCGCGGGTGAGAATGCCCAAGTGCGAACGCACGGTGCCGCCGGCGCAGATCACCCCCTTGAACCGCTCCAGAATGGGCGCGGTGAGCGTGCCGCCGGAGTCGTCGATCACCGCTATGGTGTTCTCCGGCACGCCTTCGCTCAGCCACTTCAATACCCGGTTGGTGGAGCGCACGTAGCGGGCGATGCCGACGGTGTCCTCGGAGTAGCTCACCACGTTGTCGCCGACGCCACGCAGTTCGAGCCCGTCGCCGTCGGGTTCGCCAACCGGCGCGTCGGGATCTTCGAAGCAGAAGGTATCGAGATCGTCCTCGGAGGTGCCCACCGCCGGCTTGTAGGCATCGGGGCGCTCCTGTGGCGAGATGGCGGCTGACCAATCGTATCGATGGCCCGCATCGATCAGCATTTGTTCGACGGCGCGGAAGTCCTCTTCGGTAATCGTTTCCAGCGACTCGCCGAAAACGAAGTCCTTCCAGTTCTGGCCGGACGCCTCGAACCGCTGGCGCACGACTGTCTGCACGGCGGTGTTGATGGCGGTAACGACGCTTGATGGTGACTCCGACTCGAACTTGTCAACATCACTGATGATTTTCGACATGTGCGGACCCCTGTTGTCTCTTCATTCTAGTGTACGGACCAGATGCTGGTGAACATCGGAACGCACCCCCCCTGCCGCACGAGAGTATACAATTCGCTCAAAAGTGCTACAACAGTGTAGTACAATTTGCCGCCGCGAAGTTTCGCTTTTCCGGCGTGCTGCCCTTGGGAAACGGGAGGACATGAACGCGTTGGCCGACCACCGGATTTTGCTGGTCAATGACGATGGCATCGATGCGCCGGGAATGCACGTTCTCGAAAAGGTTGCGCGACAGATCGCAAGCGAGGTCTTTGTTGTCGCGCCGGAGGAGAACCAGTCCGGAGCTTCGCACTCGCTGTCCATTGGAATGCCTGTGCGGGTGCGCAAAATCGACCGCTTCCACTACGCCGTGACGGGCACGCCAGCGGAATGCGTCATGCTGGCGCTGCAGGAACTGCTCACCGACAATCGGCCGACGGTCTGTCTCGCGGGCATCAACCGGGGCCCCAACTTAGCGGACGACACAGCCTACTCGGGCACGATTGCGGCTGCGCGGGAATCGACGCAGCTCGGCGTTCCGGCGGTGGCGATGAGCCAGGTTTTCGTGCCGGGCGAGAAGAACTTCGGCCTCGGGGAGGATCGCAAAATCCATTGGAAAACCTCCGAGCGCTGGGCGCCGCCCGTATTGAAACACCTCCTGACGAACACTTGGGACGGCAGCGTGTTCATGAACTTGAATTTCCCGGGCGTGCCCCCGGAAGAGGTGCGCGGGCTGCGCATCACCAAGCAGGGGCGGCGCCCGCCGGGATGTTACGTTCTCGAACAGGATGCGGACGCCAACCGCGAGCCCTGCTACCGGATGCTGCTGGCCTATGAGGACGGGACCCCGGCCCCGGATTCCGATGTCAGGGCGATTGCCGACGGCTACATCTCCCTTAGCCCCCTGAGCCTGGACCTGACCGCAACGGAGAGCTTGCAAACACTGGCTGAGGGCATGGCATCGATTGACATGGAGGGGTGTTGGCGATGAGCAGACTGCGTTATCGGATTTCCCACTGGTTGTTCACGCATCGTCCGCTGGTGCTGTTGCTGATCGCGGCTGTGACCTTGGTGTCCGCGCTCGGGCTGCCGCGGGTGCAGATCAAGACGATATTCTCCGACCTTCAACCCACCGGGCACCCCTTCGCGGAGACTTTCCGCGATCATCCGAACTTTGGCAATCCGCTAACCATCCACATGATGGTCAAGCGCAAGCATGGCGACATCTACAACACGGAAACCCTTCAGAAGGTGTGGGACCTGACCCGCGACGTCGACTTGGCGCCCGCGGTGGACCACGACCAAATCCTGTCGATTACGACCTCCAAGGCACGTTACGCCGCAGCCACGCCCTTCGGCATCGACATGCGTCCGCTCATGGACAGCACGGTTCCGCAAACGCCGGAGGAGATGGAGGAGTTCAAGCAGCGCGTGGAACGCTCTCCGAATTCCCGGGGCTTCCTGGTGTCCGAAGACGCCACTGCCACGCTCATTCAGGCCACCTTCATCGAACATCGGCTGGATTTTGGCGAAACGTTCGAGTATCTGAACGGCTTGGCGCATGCGGCCAGCGACGCCGAGCACGATGTGTTCCTGGCGGGTGAGCCCGCACTGGTCGGCTGGGTTTATCAGTACCAGACGCAGATGATCTGGATTTTCGCGGTTACCCTGCTGGCGCTGTTCGCGGCGCTGTTCCTCTACATGCGCAACGTAGCGGGCGTGGTTACCCCGGCGATCACGGGCGTGGTTTCCGCCATCTGGGGTTTCGGACTGGCCGGATGGCTCGACTTGGCGGTGGAGCCGCTGCTGCTGCTGGTGCCGCTGCTTTTGGTGGCCCGTGCGTTCAGTCACACCGTTCAGTACATCGAACGGTTCTACGAGGTGTTGCACGTGGTCGGCGACAAGGAGGAAGCGGGCAGGTTGTCGCTGCGGGTGATGATGGGCCCAGGCGTACTCGGGATCGTCACGGATGCTACGGCAATCCTCCTGATTGCCCTTGCGCCCATCCCCGCAATGCAGCGCTTTGCGCTCTTTGCCGGTTACTGGGCCATGATTTTGCTGCCCACGTCCGTATTGCTGGCGCCGCTGATCCTTTCCAAGTTGCCCGTGCCCAGGAACCTCTACTCGATTGTCTCCCGAGACCTGAGCCTGACCGGCGTGCATCAGTGGATGGCCAGGGTGCTGCGCCGGGTGGCCATGTTGACCACGGGCAAAAGCGCTGCCTATACGGGCTTCGCATTGCTGCTGTTGGCAGGGCTCTCCATCTACAACGGCCTGCAGATCAAGGTGGGCAATCCAGTGGAGGGCAGTTCATTTCTGTGGGAAGACTCCGAGTTCAACGTGGCGGTGCGCACCATCAACGATAACTTTCCGGGCGTGAACACCCTGGAATTGGTATTGGAGTCGAAGGAAGGCGAAACGCTGGAAAAGACGGCCCGCAAGGCCGGCCCCGTACACGCCATGCTAGCGCTGCAGGACCACATGGAACAGTCCGCGCATCCGCCCCGAGCAACACTGTCGTTCGCTGACTACCTGAGCGAAGGTGGGCGTCTCTACAACGGGGGAGATCCCCGCTGGAATCCGCTGGACACTTCGGACTGGGCGACTCAAGCTGCCGCGACGGCTGCCATGATGGGCAGCGGGCCGAAGGCGTTCAGCCACGTCATCGACATGAGGCAGCAGCATTCGACGGTGTCGCTGTGGTATCGCGACAACAAGCAGGAGACGGTCGACGCGGCGCTCGCCAACGCAACCGAAGCCGTAAACGCAGTGGGCCTCGACCATGAGCAGTTCAGGGTCCGCTTGGGCAGCGGGACGATCGCTTTGCAGCAGGCGGTGAACGACACCGTCCAGGAGCACTACTGGGTCATCGTGGGCGTTCTCGGCTTTCTGATGTTTGCGCTGTCGGCGGTAGCGTTCAAATCCTTGGTAGCGGGGTTCATCTTGCTCGTGCAGGTGAACATGGCCAACTTCGTCATCATTGCCATGCTGGAGGCCCTCGACATGGGCCTCGACATCAATTCACTGCTCGTGGCGGCCATGGGCATCGGCGTGGGAATCGACTACGGCATCTACCTGCTGGCGCGGATATGCGACGAGTACAAGAACCAGGAGGGGGACTTCGCCGCCATCATCCGCGAGGCAACCACCACCACCGGGCGCGCCATCGCCTTTACCGCAACCATCATGCTGATCGGAATACTGCCTTGGTACTTCCTTTCCGGGCTCAAGTTCCTGGCCGACATGGGCCTGCTGTTGGCTGCGGTGATGGTCATCAACATGGTCATGGCGTTGTTCGTGCTGCCGCTGCTGGTGTGGTTCCTGCATCCGCAATTCGTCAGCCGCGATGACCTCCTGATCAGCGAACGCGTGGATCTGGTGCGTGAGGCGCAGTCCGCACGGCAAAGCGACGGGGCCGGACCGCAGCAATGGAGCACTAGTAGTGCGGTTACCTGAATGTGAATTGCGGCCAACTGCCGACGGCCGCCGACGGTGTCTGGCGCCGGTGATCCTGCTGGCTCTCTCGCTCGCTGCCGCTGGGTTACGGGCTGAAACAGCGCCCCGCTCCATCACGATCGTGGCTGAGGGTACGGTGCACCGGCCGCTCTACGGCATCGACTTTCACGAGGATCTGCAGCGCGGCATTGCCGTCGGTGCCCGGGGCACCGTCGTTACGAGCGACGACGGCGGAAGGAGCTGGGCTGCGGATCAGCTGGAGACGCCGCTGTCGCTCATCGATGTGGCCGTGCAGGGCGACCGCCGACTCACGGTCGGCCAGATGGGCGGCATCTGGGTCAGCGACTCGGGCGAACCCTGGCGGGCCGTCGAATCCGGCACCGAAGAGCGCCTGATGTCCGTCGATCTGAACGCGGCGGGCTTGGCCATTGCGGTTGGCAGCTTCGACCTCATTCTCCTGTCCTACGACGGCGGGGAAACCTGGGCGGAATCCCCCCTGCAACTTGCCCCCCATGTCGAGGGCCATTACGAGCCCCATCTCTACGACGTTCAGGTCAATCCGGACGGGAGTGCCCTGATCGTTGGCGAGTTCGGACTGATCCTGCGCACAGTCGACCAAGGGCGCAACTGGGACATCGTTCACCAGGGCGTTGCATCGCTCTCCGGTGTTCACGTGCGCACCGACGGGACCGGTTTCGCCGTTGGCCAGGACGGCGCCGTGCTGCGCACGGCCGATGGCGGACAGACCTGGACGCGGTTGGCCACGCCGACCAGCGGCAACTTGCTGGGGGTCTGGTCCACAGGGGACGGCCAGGCGACGGTGTCCGGGATGCGCTACATGATCGTCAGCGATGATGACGGGGATAGCTGGCGGCCAGTAGCTGACGCGGAGGTGAACACCAACTGGTACGGAAAGATGGCGGCCACCGACGCCGGCTTCATCGCGGTCGGCCACTCGGGCCGGGTGATCAGGGTCGCGCGTGAACAACCCCGTTGAACCGCTAGCAATTGCCTACGGATGCGCCTGATCCGCTTCGACCGGGAATACAGCCGCAGGCACTTCCTGCGCCAGATGGTTCGGGGGACGGCCGCGGCCGGCGTTCTCGCCCCCCTGTGGCCGACCATTGCCGCCGAAGGGGATGTGTCCGCCGCCTATCCCGACGAACTGCTGTCGCTCGATGAGTACACCGGCGGAAAGGTGACCACGGGAGACGTCATAAGCGCCGACAATGTCGAGCATGTGCGAAGCCTGCTCGACGACATCAAGTATCAGCAGATCCGCAGCATGGGCCGGCGACTGGGCACCGCGCCAACCACGACGGACATCATGCAGCTTTCGCCATGGGACTACATTGAGGCGACGCTGCGCAACCAGGGCAAGGCTCGTTTCGATGCGTCCGGCAACGTGGTTGTCGACGACGGCAAACCCTGGATCGGCGGCAACCCGTTTCCCGATGCGACGACGGGACTGGAGCTCTTCGCGTCGCTCACGTTGAGTTGGGGGCGGCACGACGCTTCCCTGTATGCGGTGAGGGAACACGATCTTTCCGTCGAAGGGGTCGTCCAGTATCAATACGACACGGTCTGGACTGAACTGGCAACGGTCGCCCGGGTGCGCCTCGAGCCGAAGCCCTACTGGACGGGACACGAAGACAAGTTGCGCTATCAAAGCGTGTTTTTTCTCTATCCGCACGACGTGGCGGGCACTTCGTACCTGAACATCTGGCCATACGACCAGAACAAGTTCCCGGAATTGCTGGGTTACTTGCCGGCATTCAAGCGCATCCGCGTCTTCCCCACCAATCAGCGGTTCGAGCCGCTCATACCCGGCGGCACCCTTTATCTGTCAGATGCTTGGGCGGCGGGCGATCCCCTGCACACTTGGGGCAACTACCGGATCGTCGGCCGGGGTCCCTTCCTGGCCGGGATGTCGGGGGCTTGGAATGCCGACCATCCCAATTGGGAGCACACCACGCACGGCGGCCCGAAAGGCAATACCTTCTGGGATACCACGGTGGAACTCATCCCCGAGGCCATCGTGGTCGAGGCTGAACCGCTCCGCTACCGTCGGGCGCCGGTGAGCAGGAAACGGGTCTGGTTCGATGCCAGGACGGGCCTGCCGCTGGCCATGAACACCTACGACCATAAGGGAGAGGTGTACCGAAGCTTCGACGGCGCCTACTCGCTGTACCAGAAGGGCGACAAGGCGGTCATGGACGGGCCCCACCCCTACTGGTCTTGGTCGCATGTCCACGCGTTCGACATTCAGACTGGCCGCATGACCCGGCTGGAGCTGGTCAAGCGAATCCGCGGCGGCCATCGAACAAGTTGCAACGACCCCGCCATTTACGACCAGTACATGACCAGGAACGCGCTGCGCCGGTTGGGGTATTAGGGCCCCCGAGTCAGATTCAGATGGAGGTGCCTTCCCGCTCGAGAACGGTCACCACGGCCACGGCCGATCCCCGGCCCAGAATGCCGCCTGCATTTTCCGCCAACGCCGTGCGGGCACCGTCCACTTGCCGTTTGCCAGCGCGGCCCCGCAACTGGTCGGTCAGTTCGACCAGTTGTCCAGCTCCGGTCGCGCCGATTGGGTGACCCCGGCTCAGCAGTCCGCCGCTCGGATTGACCGGCACCCGGCCGCCGAGGCGCGTTGCGCCGTCGTGCAGCAGCCTAGGGGCTTCGCCGCTGGCCACGACACCAAGTTCCTCGAGCACAGTGAATTCGGCGGGTATGGCCGCATCGTGCAATTCGATCACATCGAGGTCTTCCGGCCCGATTCCGCTGGCGTCGTAGGCCTTCGCCGCCGCCCGTGCCACCGCATCGTCGGGGCCCTGTTTTCGGCCCGTCTGCATGGCGCTCGCCCGTACGCGGACTAGAGGCCCGCCTGCCTTTTGCGCCGTTTCACGCGTGCCAAGGACCAGCGCGGCTGCTCCGTCCGAGATGGGAGAGCACATGAACAACGTCAATGGGTCGACGATCGTACGGCTGGCGAGGACTTCCTCGGCGGTTACGGCCTGACGGAATTGAGCGTTGGGGTTGAGACTGCCGTGGAAGCGGTTCTTAGCAGCCGCGAGCGCGAGGTCGTGCTGAGTCGCGCCGGACATTTCCATGTAATCCAGGGCAAAACCGGCGTAGATTTCCATGAAGAGTGGCCCCGCCCCCTCCGTCAGTGCGCTGTCTCCTCGGTCCGCCACCAGTTCCTCGACATCGATCGCTCGCGCCAAGGCCACGTTGGCGAGATTGCGGTCGGCGACGTTCATCTTCTCCGCGCCGACGGCGAGGGCCACCTCGTGCTGGCCTGAGCGGATGGCGTTGAATGCCAAGTGAAAGGCGCTTGACGCGGATGCGCAGGCGTTCTCGACATTGACCATTGGCGCGCCCTCCAGTCCGCTGCCGGCCAAGGCGGTCTGGGCCCGAATCATCTCCTGGCCGGTGAGGATGCCCGCGGCCGCATTTCCGAATGCAACGAATTCGACAGCATCAGTGGCAATGTCCGCATCCTGCATGGCGCCCTCGGCCGCTTCCCGGGCCAGCGAGCCGAGGCCGCGTTCAAAATGCCGGTCAAAGCGCGTCATGAATGCGCCGGCGATGTAAACTTCTCTCACAGACTGATCCTCCTTGGCTGGCCTCTTAGGCTAGAATGGCCCTGTTTCGAACGCAATGGTGGCCGATTGCAACCGTCGGCTGTGGCCGCGTCAGTTCGGCGGTGCCCCGCAAGCCAACCTAAGGGGGGCATTTCCAAGTTGGAGAGAAGAGGAAACTCCTGCTTTTGCGCTGGCAGTTTGCACAAACGCAATTTGCACAACCCCATTGCGCCTGCACATCGCCTTCTATAGAATGCCGCTCCCGCTTTGCCGCCATAGCTCAGCAGGTAGAGCAACTCACTTGTAATGAGAAGGTCCAGGGTTCAATTCCTTGTGGCGGCACCAGAACCTTTGGTGTGCCTTCGGCCTGAGCGGGGGCTGGAAGAGCGGCAAGGAAGTCGCGCCGCACGGTGGCGGAAAGAGCGGACAGACGGGCTGTCGTGGCCTTGCGGGCTTTGGCCCGCTGGCATGAGGATCGAAAATGGGTGGTCAAATTTATGCTGAGGGCGCAGTAGCGGGCGTCGTGCGCCGAAATCGGGTGGGGTTCCCGAGTGGTCAAAGGGATCAGACTGTAAATCTGACGGCTTAGCCTTCGAAGGTTCGAATCCTTCCCCCACCACCAGGATTCGACGCCGCAACCCGCCTTGAGCGGAGGAGTCCCCCTAAGCGGGCAAGTTCAGGAATCGATGCGGCTTCGCTTGGGGCCAACAGTAAACGGAGACGGTCACGCGGGTATAGTTCAGAGGCAGAACCTCAGCCTTCCAAGCTGATGACGCGGGTTCGATTCCCGCTACCCGCTCCAATGCGCTTGGTTTCGATTGGACGGCAGGTGGCGAGGCCGCTGGCTGGTTGGCATGGCGAAGTCACTGGAGATGAAGGCTCACATAGCTCAGTCGGTAGAGCGCTTCCTTGGTAAGGAAGAGGTCATCGGTTCAAATCCGATTGTGAGCACCACATATTATCGGCATTGGGCAGCGGCATGGTGGCGCTGACCGAAGCAAGGAGCAAGAAGGACTTACATCATGGCGAAGGAGAAGTTTGAGCGGACGAAGCCGCACGTGAACGTAGGGACGATTGGTCACGTTGACCACGGCAAGACGACGCTGACGGCGGCGCTGACGAAGGTGTGCGCGGCGGCTCGGGGCGGGGAGGTGCGGGAGTTCGACCAGATCGACAACGCGCCGGAGGAGCGCGAGCG
>JAJEIQ010000079.1 GCA_022827905.1 Pseudomonadales bacterium
CGACTCGTAGCGCTCCACCTGGCGCCGGAACGTCCGGTCGCAAACACCCAACAGCTGCGCCGCCTCCGCCTGCGTCAGCCGCCGCTCCGTCCACAGCGTGTACGCGTCCTCGAACACCGCCATCCTCCTGTCCTGGTTGACTTGAACAATGCCCATGACCATCCCCAAACCGATGAAGTTCGGGACAGTCTGAAACCGGACAGTTCATGTGTTACAGGACCGGACAATTTATTTGTTCTCAACATACAAAAGCCGCCATGCTGTCGCCATGCACGGCCCGAAGTCCAACAATGGAGCGACGGGGATTGCCGTGGCGGTACACCAGTCCGCACGAAGCGTGCTAAGGTGGCAGCCGGTCGCCAGTGCATCAGGCGCGGTTCCGGCATTTCGGCATTGGCCCCCCGCCCTGCGCCGATGCTTCCGGAGAGGCGCATGCTCACATTCACCGAAGAGATTCTCCTGCTGCTGGGCGACGAGGACGGTGCTCCCCTGCCGATCCACCAGCACGCCTTCGAATGCGCTCTGGCCGGCGCGGCGCTGATGGACTTGGCGTTTGCCAACCGGATCGATACCGATCTGGCCACTCTCGTCGTGACCGATCCCACACCGACCGGCAACCCGGGGCTCGACCGCGTTTTGGCGAAGATCGGCGATCGGGCGGGCACTACCGACACGCAGACCTGGATCAGGTTGCTGACCACGGAGGATGCGGCCGACATCCGCGAGAATGCGCTGGAGAGTCTGGTGCGGCGTCGCATTCTGGCGAGGCGCGACAAACGGTTTCCGTGGGCGTTCGGCTCCGTCCGCCACCCCACGGTTGACGACCGTGCGGAAGGCGAGATCAAGGCCCGCATCGAGCGAGCGCTCCTGGAGGATGTCCCCGATCCACGCGACATCGCGTTGATCTCCCTCGCGGACGCCTGTCAAATCCTGCCTGGGCTCTTTCCCGACCAAGCGATCGAGAACCTTGCGCCCCGAATCGCTCGACTGCGCAGAATGGATCTAATCGGCCGCGAAGTCGCCGGCACCATCTCGGACATCCGGCAAACGATCGTCCGTGCGGCGCGAGCCCAAGGGCAGCGTTACCAAAAGCGGCTGCTGACGTTCTCAGCGGCGGGCGTCGCGGCGGTCGTCGCGACGGTGCTTGCGCCGCGTGTTCCTTATCCCGACCGTTTTGCGTCCACCGCACTCGACGACCTCTGGTTGGGTGGTTTCTGGCAGCAGTGGACCGGCTACCTTCTGCTGGCGCTCAGCGTTGCGGGACTCCTGTGCGCAATGATCGTCAGGGAGAAGCTGGCCATGCGCATGGTGGGGTCGCACCGGTGGCGCATTTCGCACATCGTCGTAGGCATCGCTTGCGTACTCGCCCTGTTCGCCCATACGGGCTTTCGCTTCGGGGCCAACCTAAACGCAGCGCTCATGGGCATCTACCTCGCCGCACTGCTCTCCGGCGCCCTCGCCGGCGTGGTGATCGGAGGACTGCCGAGGCTCCGGCGCGTTGGGTTCGGCAACGCCGGGCGGTTGCGCCGGGGCCTGCTATGGGTCCATGCGCTGGCCATCTGCCCGCTGCCCGCTCTGCTCGCGGTGCACGTTCTCGCGGCCTATCTGTACTGAACGGTCGCGGCGTGTCGTCGAAGACCGTCTTGTGGCTGGTGGGCACGACGCTGATCGGCGCCATGTATGTCGCCGCGTCCGCGTTCGTCGGCGGCGACCGCCGCCTGCTGCTCGTCGGCAACACCACCGATGCGCACCGACAGTTCGAGCTCTCCTGCGAGACCTGCCATGCCGCACCGCCCTTCGCCGATGCGCAAGCAAGCGGGAAGGCGCTGAACCAGACCTGCCGCGCCTGCCACGACGACGATTTGGAAGCCGCCAACGACAGCCATCCAAGCTCGACGTTCCGCAACCCCCGAATGGCCGACTACTGGAACAGGCTCGATGCGCGCCTGTGCACGAACTGCCATCGGGAACACCGCCCGGAGATCTCCCTGCCGGGCGCCGTCACCGTTGCGTCCGACTTCTGCGTTGCCTGCCACTCCGAAGGAGACCAAGACGTGCGGCGGGTCCGGCCGAGCCACGCAGGCTTGACGTTCGACACCTGCGCATCGGCCGGCTGCCACAACTACCACGACAACCGGGCACTGTACGAGGACTTCCTGGCCGGGCACGCGGCCATGCCTGCCCTCGCCCCGAAGCCCGTGCACGCGCTCACTGCGCGATCTCGTACGTTCCAGCGCGCCACCGGCGCACCGCTGGCGCGCGAAGACGCGCTGGCGCCCGCGGCCGTACTCACGGACGATGCCGCGCTCATCGAGTGGTCCGCCTCGGGTCATGCCGCTGCGGACGTCAACTGCGATGCGTGTCACGCGGCGAACCTGCCCGCCGGCGCCACACCGGAAGACGTTGCGGCCCACTGGGTTACCGTGCCCTCCACTGCAGCCTGCACCTCCTGCCACAGGCCCCAAGCGAGGTCGTTTGCCAAGGGACGGCACGGCATGCGCCAACACCCCCGCATCGCCAAGCCACGGGATCCAAGGGACAGCCTAGAGGATCTGGGCTTCTCGGGCGTAATGCTCGGCGCGATCGCGGACTGGCTGTCCACCCCCCCGGTGCCAGGGCGCATGACCGTGGGGGAAGCTCGCTTGCCCATGCGGCCCGACGTGCCTGCGCACCGGGCTATCGATTGCGGCACCTGCCACGAACCGCACGGCGTGAACACCGGACAAGCGGCGGTCGAGGCCTGCGCGTCCTGCCACGACGGAGACCACACCCGCGCCTACTTCGACAGCCCCCACCACCGCCTGTGGCAGGCGGAGCGGACCAGCCAGGCACCGCCCGGCACGGGCGTGAGTTGCGCGACCTGTCACATGCCGATGACCGAGGTGCGGGGAACCATCGTCGCCAACCACAATCAAAACGACAACCTTCGCCCAAACGAGAAGATGGTCCGACCGGTATGCCTCGACTGCCACGGACTGAGCTTCTCGCTCAATGCGCTCGCGGATGCGAAACTGATCGAACGGAACTTCACCGGAAAGCCTGCCGTTCACGTCGAGAGTCCCGAGTGGGCGGCGCGACGCTTCATTGAAGCGGAGGACGACACTGGAATCTGACAACCGGCGCCGGTTGGACACCGCGCCGACGAACGGAGACAAACGATGATACGCAAACGGCATTCGATCACCGCGGGCCTCGCGCTCGCCGCCAGCACTGTCATGGCCGTTGAGGGCATCACCTACCAGAAGGCCGCGGACATGCTCTATCGGGTCATGTCGGCGGATCGCGCGGTCTATACCCGCATGGTCGTACAGCGGCTTACCGTCGACGAAGAGGTGCTCGTGGCGTCCGAGCACTTCGAGGACCACTCAGCCCTGCCGTTGCCCGCCCAGATGTTCCGTTTTGGGGCCGAGGCGGTCATGGACAGCACGGATGACTTCTCCTACGCCCTGCTCTCGTTGCATCCGATCAACCGGCAGAACGGCCCCGCAACGGCGCTGGAGAAGAATGGTCTACAGTACGTTGCGGAGAATCCGGGGGAGAACTTCTACGGCGAAGAAGAGCTCGGCGGCATACGGTACTTCGCGGCCGTGTACCCCGACTACGCGGTGGTTGAAGCCTGCGTCCAGTGCCACAACAACCATAGGGACTCGCCTCGCACCGACCTAGAGGTCGGCAACGTGATGGGCGGCGTCGTCATACGCATTCCCATGAACTGATCCGCTGCGGACCGCACGGGGCAGCCAGCTCAGGAAAGCCATGCGTGTTCCGGTGCATGGCCGACGCTGGCGTACTGAGTTCAAGGAATGGCTCAACAACGTCAACCCTTCCCTCTTTCAGCCCTCAGCCAATTCACCCAGAGCTTGCTGCAACGGCTTCAAGTGCGCTTCGAAGCGTCGCCACTGCACCATGGCGTCGCGGTAGAGCGGCTGTCGGACTTGCTCGGAACTGGCGGTGCGCACCGGCCGGCTGTTGCGGTGAAATTCGAGGCAGGCCGGTTCGAAGGGCAGCCCGCAGTGGTCGAGCAGGCGGCGAACCTCCCCTTCCAAGTCGTCGATGACCTTCTCGTAGTCCACCCGCAGCACGCGCCCCGGCAACACGGCGTCCCAGTGGGCCATCAAGGCCGCATAGTCCCGGTAGTAGCGGCCGATGTCCTCAAGGCCGTAGGTGAACTCCTGGCCAGCCGCGAACAACTGCTTGAAGCAGCTGAAGCAGGTGGCCATCGGATGGCGGCGGGCGTCGATGATGCGGGCGTTCGGCAACATGAGGTGGATCAGGCCCACGTGGGCGAAGTTGTTGGGCAGCTTGTCGATGAAAAAGGCCGCGTCGCCCCGTTGGATGCGGGCGGCATCCAGGAACTCCTCGCCCATCGCCCGACACTGCTCCTGGGTCAGCTCCCAAAGTGCGCCGGGATACTTCGACTGGCCGGACGGGTCTCTGCGGCCTGCCAAGCGGCGCACGAACTGCGGGATGTAGGGCAGCTCCATCGTGCCGTCCACCTGCGAATGGCTGGCCAAGATCTGCTCAAGCAGCGTCGAACCCGAACGGGGCAGCCCGACGATGAATATGGGGTCCGGTGCGGCATGGCCCCAATCCCGGCGCTCATCGAGCCGTTGCCGGGTGCAGGATGCCGCCAGCGCCGCCGTCATGGCGCTGGTCTCGTCCGCGTCATAGCCACTTTGGGCGCGTTTGATGGCGTTGCCGCGCGCGTAAGCGGCAAAGGCGCCATCGATGTCGCCCGCATCCTCAAGCGCTTTGCCAAGGGCAAAGCCAAGATGGAACTGGTCGCGGGGCGAAAGATCCTCCCGCGCCGCCAGCCGCTGCATGGCGGCGATTTCACGCTCCTCGAAGCGGAAGGTCTTCAGGTTCGCCAAGTTCCACCACGCCTCGCCCAGATTCGGCTCCGCCTCGACGGCGCGCCGGTAAGCGGCGATCGACTCCGCCTGCCTGCCCAAGGTCTTGAGCGCATGGCCGTAGCTCATCTGCAAGCGGGCATGGCCCGGCGCCTGCTTGAGAACCCGCTCGTAGCGGGCGATGGCCTGTTCGTAGGCGCCGACGTTGACCAGCACCGAAGCGGCCAGCACCGGGTGCGAGAGATTGCGCGGCTCAAGCCGCTCCAGGGCGTCGATCTCCCGCAGTGCCGCCTTGAAGTCGCCGGTCTTGCTCAGCGCATTGGCGTAGTTGTTGCGGGCTTGGGTGTAGTCCGGAGCCAATTCCACGCAGCGGCGCAGCAGCGCCACGGCATCGTCGAAAGCTTCGAGTTGCAGCGCGATGTCCGCCAGCAGCCGGATGGCGTTGACATCGGTGGGCCATCGATAAAGGTAGTCGCGCAGGATGCCTTCGGCCATGCCCAGCTTGCCCTCGGCCACCAAGCGCACCGCCTGGCGCAACCCCGGATGCTGGCCGGACGCCGCCATTTGTTCACGAAAGGCTGCATCCGCCGCCTCGTCGTCGCCGCGTTCGGCGAGCAGTTCGCCGAGAGCCTGCCAAGCCGCAGCCATCTTCGGGTTCGCCTTCACCGCCCGCTTGAAGGCGGCGGTGGCTTCGCCGAGTTCGCCGTTGGCCCGCAGGGCCAGGCCCAACTCATGAAGAATCGGCGCCGCGCCAGGCGCCGCCTTGGCCGCCCCCCGCGCCAACCGGCGCAGGTCCTTCAGCGCGCTTTTGTGTTCGCCCAAGCGGTTCTTGGCCACCGCGCCGATGAAGGCGGCGCGGCCTTCCTGGGGAAACTGCTTGCGGATCTCCTGGGCTTGGGCCAATGCCGCCGGGTAAGCCCGTTCCTCCAGCAGCTTGCGGGCGTTGGCGAGCGCCGCGTCGAGATCGCCAAACGGCATGGGGTGGCTTGCGCCTACCAGCTATTGCGCAGCTCGCGCAGCCTAAGGAACACTTCCCGGGGCGACGGGGACTCGCCGAGCTCGGGAAAGGCCTCCCGCAACCGCCGGATCACCGAAGGGCTGGTGAGGCGGAAAAAGGTGTTGAATTCCTTTTCCTGGGCGAGAGTCGAGACCATGGCGGCATCGGGATCGTGGCTGTCCTTGAGGATGGCGAGCAACTTGGCCGCGGCTTCGTTGTCCGGCTCCCGGTCCAAAGTGAATTCGAGGTTGTTGGTGATGTAGTCATGGCCCGGGTAGATCAGGGTGTCATCCGGCAGGCGATCGAGCTGGGCGGCAAAGGTGTCGTAGAGCTCGTTGGGGTGGCCGCCGTTATGGCAGTTGCCGGCCCCGGCGTTGAACAGCGTGTCGCCGCAAAACAGCGCCGGTTGATCGGTTTGCGACAGTAGGCAGATGTGGCTCATGGTGTGGCCGGGCGTGTCGAGCGCCAACAGCTCCACGGTCTTGCCCACCCGCACCACATCGCCCGCGTCCAAGCCACGGTCCATGCCCTCGATGGCATCCCTCGCGTTGGCATGGGCCATGATCCGCGCTCCGGTGGCCTGGCGTACGGCGCCGTTGCCGCCAGTGTGGTCCAAGTGCTCATGGGTGTTGAGGATCCAAGTGATCTCCCAACCCTTGGCCTCGGCCGCCGCCACGCATTTTTCATGGTCCAGCGGATCCACCGCCAAGGCCTCGCCGGTCTGCGGGCAGGCGATGAGGTAGTTGAAGTTGCGATAGGCGTTGCCGGTCCAGATCTGTTCAACAAGCATGGGCTGCTCCGTGGTCGCGGTTGGCCAGTTTACTGCAAATAATCCGGGGCGCGGGCAAAATGGCGGCGAGCCAACTTTCCCAAGGACTTGCATGGATGCTGCCCCATTCGCGCCGGGCCAGACCCGGCCCGTATTCTTCGCCATGTGCGGGGACGATTGCGAACTGTTCTTCGAGCGCGATCAACTCAACGAGAAGCAGCAAGCCGAGGATCGGGAGAATCGCGACCTCACCTCGCTGCTGCAGGTCGCTTTGCTGTACATGGGCAAGCCCGCCGACCACGTGGCGCTGTTCGACAGCTTCCTGAAGCCCCCCTGGGCCGATCTGTTGAAAACCTTCAATCGCTTCCACGGACAGATCTGCGGCCCGGTGGTGCCCTTGGCGCACTGCCACTTCTATCCCCACGAGACGTTTTACTCTCGCGCTGCGGCCGAGCGCGAGGCCGGTGCCCTGGCGGGGCTGTACTTGGTCAGCGGCAGCAACCACGCCGTGCATCAAAGCCGCCGGTGGTTGTCGGTCAGCCAGGCGGTGAACTCCAAGATGCGCCTGGCGGCTGACGCCCCTGCTCACGGCATTCCAGTGCCAGAAACCCTCGTGACCACCAAGGGCGCCCTAAGCGGTGAGCAAGCCACCGCCTTTTTCTCCCGCCACCAGCCGCAGCTCATGCTGAAGATCAAGGGGCTGGCCGGCGCCCGCAACGTAACCCCAGTGCGCGGCTTGGAAGACTGCGAGGATTACCTGCGCCTGTTCGACGTGGATACCGAAGTGGTGCTTCAGGAGCGCCTGAACACCGATGAATGGACCGAAATGACGGTGGACCTCACCATCAGCGATTCAAGCATCGAGATCACCAACGTGCGCCGCATCCTGTTCGCCGACGGCGTGTGGGTAGGCAACTACCTGCGCGACGACCTGGCCCTGTCCGAAGACCACCGCCAAGCCCTGCTCAACGTCGGCGCCTATGTGCGCAGCCTCGGCTACAGCGCCCCGGAAGGGCTCAATTGCGGCATCGACTACTTCACCAACGGCAACGACATCCGCATCATCGAAACCAACGCCCGCTGGACCGGCGGCCTGTTTCCCGCCTGGATGCGCAAGCGCCTGAAGCTCGGCAACCGGCCCACCGTCTCCTTTTTCGACAGCATTTCGGTGGACCGGCTGGCCGATTACCAGGCCTTTGCCGAGACCCATCTGCACACCCCCAACAAGCAACCCTTCTCTGCGGTCCCCTTGGGCTTCAGCCCCTACACCTTCAATCTGGAGGGGCGCGAGCGCGCCTTCATCTGGCAAATGGTCATAGGCGACCTGGAAGCGTTCAAGCATGCCAAGCACAGGGCCTTGGGTCCGGGCGAGCTGACCACGGCGGACAAGATCACCTTGAATTTTTAGAGCTCCGCACACCACTACCGAGACGACAAAAGGTCTGGCATTAGCACCCTCGAACGGCGATCGACTCGGACATCCTGCCCTCGCCTAGAAACGCGCAACGCCTTCGTGCCGAGGGAACCTGCGCGAGCATGACTCCGGGGCACGTTGACGAGTTGTTCTGCTAAACTGATTAGTCAATGGTCAATTTTCACGGGAGTCTGTCATGGCAGCCAGCGTGACCGCACTAGAAGCGAAGACCCGCTTCGGCCAGCTTCTCGACCGAGTGGCGCAGGGCGAGGAAGTGATCGTTACCCGACACGACAAACCCATCGCCCTAATCTTGCCTGTGGGCAAACCGGCGCGCGAAGAAGTGCGCGCAGCCGTGGAGGGCCTACGCGAGTTACGCCATGCCATTGCAATGCGCCGCGGAGACCGAACGGCGCTTACCGCTGACGACATCAAGTCCCTAATTGAGGAAGGACGCCAGTGAGCGCTGCCTTCGTCGTGGATGCCTCCATGGCGTTCGCCTGGATTTTACCAAGCCAATCGTCGTCCGCCGCCGAGGCGTTGCTGAAGCGCGTCGAGGAAGGCGATGAGATCGTGGTGCCGCCGCTCTGGTTCCTAGAAGTTGCCAATGGCCTGCTGGCCGCCGAACGGCGGAAGACGATAGCGGCTCCGGAACGCAGACTTGCACTGGAACGTCTTTCCGGACTGGCGCTCACCATCGACGAGGCCCACGCACGGGATGCTTTCGGCCGAACGTCGGCGCTGGCCGAGCAGTACGGCCTGTCGGTTTACGATGCGGCTTACTTGGAGGTAGCGATCCGCCGCAACTTGCCGCTCGGCACGAGAGACCGCGCCCTACGTTCGGCGGCGCGGCGGAGTGGCATTCCCCCGTTCGACCATTGACCCCGCCATGATGCCGACGGCGGGTACCTCCGGGACGACCGGTGGGGCGCGGGACTAGCGCTGAGTGTTGCGCTTGCCCGCCCATGCATTAAAATGGCCGCGTTCACAGGGGGCGCCGTTCAGCGCCCTGCAGCGACGCGGGAATAGCTCAGTTGGTAGAGCACGACCTTGCCAAGGTCGGGGTCGCGAGTTCGAGTCTCGTTTCCCGCTCCACTCCACCCCGGCACTAGTCCGGCACGCTCGACAAATTCGTGATGTGCCCCGTTGGAGTGGACAGCAGGTTCACCACCAGGATCGGCCGGTCGGCTGCCACTGTCAACCGCCATTTGCCCACCCCGTCACCGATCGCGCCATCAAACCCGTCGCCCCCCGACTCGAGTTGCGATGCGTCGAGCGTGCGTACAGTGGCGGCAGCCAGTGTGAACGCGACCGCGCCGCCAGGCGAAGCGCCGGAGTCGTCCGTCCCCTCAATGGTCACCTTCGCGTCCCGATCGCCGGGATTGATGATCAAGAGGCGGCTCACCTTCTGCCAGTTGCTCGCCGGATTGAACGTTGCGATGCTGTGCAGCCCCTGCACGGAAGGAACCACATCGTGCATCGACGTAAGGAACCCGCCGGGCGCGCGGATGAACGACAGCACGTCGATGTCCAAGGCGCTGGTCAGTTCAAGTCGCCAATCGCCGTCACCGCTGCCGGTGCTCCCCGTCATTCCGGCGCCGCCGAGTTCAAGATCGTCCGAATTGAAATGCGCGGTCTCCCACGCGTCGAGCGCAACGGTCAGTGGTGAGTAAGCGGTGCCGCTTCGGTCATAAGCCCGAACCGAAACATCGCCCTTGGTCGGGGAGTTGCTGATCAGGCGCACGAAACCCTGTCGGCCCAGCGGGTCCGAAGCGGCGGGAAAGAGCGCCACGGGATGCGCACCGTCCGGTGAGACGGGAATCGACGACAGATTGGTCAGGTACCTCTCAGGACTCTCCAGCAGGCTCATTACAACGATGGACTGTTCGGACGTCACCTCAAGCTGCCACTTGCCCGTGCCTTTGCCCAGCGAGCCGGTGAGCCCCGTCCCAGTCTCGAGCTCCGCTGCCGTGATTTCCCGAACCGCATCCGCCAGCACGTCGAACCGCACCACGCCTTTCGATGTGGCGCCCGATTGGTCCCAACCCTCAACCGAGATCCGAGCCGTCTCCGGGGAGACGTTGATCACGCGCAGCCTGCTGACCTGATTGACATTGCTGCCGGGGTTGAAGGTGGCGACCCGATGCTTGCCCTCTTCCATGGGAGCCACATCGTGCATGGCGGTCAGGAACCCGTCGCGGGTGCGAACGTACGTCAACACACGCAGGTCAAGATCGCTGTCGAACAGCAGCCGCCAGTGGCCTGTACCCCGCCCCACGCCACCAGCAAGCCCTTTACTTGGGTTGCCGCTTTCCACATCCTTGGAGTTGAGATGCACGGCGGCATTGGCCGCCAGCCGAATCGACACGGAATCCGGCCGCCAACCCGCATCGTCGATCACCGTCAGACGCGCCTCGCCAGCCTTGGCCGACCGGTTGATGACCCGCACGAACCCATGCCGGAAAGGATCCGATGCATTGAGAAACAGCGGCGCCCATGCCGTCGGCGCCGCCGTCACGCTTTCGCTGTCCCGGATGGTTAGCTGCACCTCCTCGACACGGTAGCCCCGGGCGTTGCCGTTGATCGTTATAACATCCTCGGACGCGTTCCCGTCATCCGCAGGCTCGAACGTCAGGGTCTCGGAGCCGCTCCGCTCACCTGCATCAATCCAGATGTTCCGGCTGCCGGTCACCGTGTACGGTCCCGACCCGAGCTCCAGATAAACCATCACGCCGTCCCCTTCGGGAGCTTTTTCGGCCCGGGCAGTCACCGTCACCGTCTGCCCGCCGCCCCCTTCCATGATGCGCTTCGGATTCGTGGTGAGGGTGATGGCCGGCGGGTCATTGTCCTTGATGGTCAACGTCAACGGCACGGCATCGAGCGCCGTGTGCGACGGTTCCACGCCGCGGTTGCTGCCGGTGCAGTAACCCTCCACCACCAACCTCTCGTCGCCCTCGTGGATCCGGTCGTCGACCACGCGCAGGAGCTGGGCCTCGGCCGACCAGCCGTTCGATGGGTTGAGCTTCTTCTGGTTCTGGAAGGTGATGTCCGCGGGCATCTCCGCCTCGCTGCCCGCGCCGAGCCGCAGCCGGCAGCCCGTATAGCCGCCCTCGGCGGCGGTGTCGGGCGGGTGGTCCAGCGTCAGGCGAACGTTGACCCGGCCAGAGGATTCCGCAAGCGTCGAGTCCGCCACGCTCGCCATGATCACCGGCACCGGCTCCGCCGTCGGCTCGCTGATCGTCAGCGATGTCCCGACCACGAAGTAACCCGGTGCGCTGCCGTCGATCCAGACCTGGTCGTCGGTCGTGTTGCCGTCGTGGCCAGCCTCGATGGCCAGTTCCGTCGACCCGCCTGTGGCACCCGCTTCGAGCTCGATGAAACGCAGCCCCGTCGTGGTGTAGGTGCCCACACCGAGGTTCAGCTTCACCGTCAGCGCCTCGTCCGGCGCCTCGTCCGTCTCCGCCGTCACCGTCACCACGCTCTCCCCACCGCCCTCGACGACGTTCCGCGGGCTCACTGACAGCCGGATGACCGGCTCATCGTCATCCTCAACGGTCAGCGTCAGCGGTACCGACTCCAGATCCCCATGGGGAGGGTCCACGCCCCCCGTGGTGCCAGTACAGTACCCTTCCACGACCAGCGTCTCGTCGTCCTCGCGCACGGTGTCGTCGACCACGGTAAGCAGCCAGTCCTGTGCGGACCAGCCCTGCGACGCGGTCAGGTCCGCTTGGCCAGAGAAGGCCACGTCTCCGGGCGTCTCCGCATCGCCGCCCATGCCGAGGCGCAGACGGCAGCCCGTGTAGCCGCCGCTCGCGGCCGCGCCTAGTGGAGGATGCTCAAGGCGCAGCCGGACGCTCACGTCGCCCGTGGATTCGCGCAGCGCCGCACGGGACGTGCTCGCCACAATTCTAGGCGTCCTGCGCGCAACAGGCTCCTCGATCGTCAGGATCGCACCGGTGACCGTGTAGCCGGAAACGGTGCCGCCGATGCTCACCTCGTCGTCGGTGCTGTTGCCGTCGTCTTGAGGTTCGAAGGTGAGCGTGGTGGCGCCACGGGTCGCGTCCGCCTCGATCTCGATGCGCTGCGTACCGGTTACCGCATAGGCACCCGCGCCGAGGTCCAAGTCCACCGTCAGCGTCGACTCCGGCGCCTGCCGCGTCTCCGCCGTCACGGTCACCACCTGCCGGCCCAACTGCTCGCCGATCCGGTTCGGACTCACCGATAGCGCGACCGCTGGCCGGTCGTCGTCCTCTATCACGAGCGCCAGCGGGACCGACTCCAGATCCGAGTGCGGAGGGTCCGGCCCGCCGTTGTCGCCGGTGCAGTGTCCTTCCACCACCAGCGTCTCGCTGCCTTCCACCAACGTGTCGTCCACCACGGTCAAAAGCCCCGCTTCCGCCGTCCAGCCATTCCCGGCGTTAAGCTTCTTCTGGTTGGAAAACATGACGTCCGCGCCTTCGGTGGCCTCGCTGCCCGCGCCGAGCCGCAGCCGGCAGCCCGTGTAGCCGACATGATCGGCCAGCACCTCCGGCGGGTTCTCCAGCGTCAGCCGCACGTCCACCCGCCCGGCGGACTCGGCGATCGCGGCCGCCGCCACACTCGCCACGATTCTCGGCGGCGGACCGGGGGGCGGTTCCACGATCGTCAGCGACGTTGCGGCAACCGTGTAGCCACTTGCGGACCCGTCAACGACGACTGCATCGTCGGACCGGTTGCCGTCGGTCAAGGGCTTAAACGTCAGGGTCGTTGAACCGCTCGTCGCATCAGCCGCCATCTCGATGCGCTCCGTCCCCGAAACGCGATAAGCACCCGCGCCCAGATCGAGGTTGACTGTCAGCGCCGACTCCGGCGGATGCTCCGTCGCAGCGGTAACGACGACTTCCTGCGTGCCGTCCCTCTCGCCGATCCGGTCCGGATTCACCGAGAGCGTCATGTCCGGAACGTCGTTGTCGCGGACGGTCAGCGTCAGCGGCACGGACTGCAGTTCCAAGTGGTGCGGCTGCGTGCCGGTCCGTCTGCCGTCGCAGTGGCCCTCCACCACCAGCGACTCATCGCCCTCCACCTGCGCATCGTCCACCAGAGTGAGCAGTCCGGCTTCCGCCGACCAGCCGTTATCCGCGTTCAGCTTCTTTTGGTTGGAGAACGTCACGTCCGCCGGCGCCTCCGCCTCGCCGCCCACGCCCAAGCGCAGCCGGCAGCCAGTGTAGCCCGCGTCTTCGGCCTCCGGCGGATTCTCCAGCGTCAGCCGAACGTCCACCCGGCCCGCCGATTCCAACAGCACGGTCGAGGCAACGCTTGCCACGATGCTCGGCGGCGGCCCCGCCGGGGGTTCCTCAATGGTCAGTGACGTGCCCGCGACCCTGTGGCCCGCTGCGCTGCCGCCGATCGTCACCCGATCATCGGATGTGTTGCCGTCGTTCGATGGCGTAAAGTTCAGCGTCGTGGTTCCGCTGGTCGCACCGCCCGCAATGTCGATGCGTTGCGTTCCGGTCACCGCATAGGAGCCTACGCCCAGATCGAGGTTGACAGCGACCGCCGCATCCGGCGCCTCTGCCGCTTCGGCGGTCACGGTCACCGCCTGCTCACCACCCCGCTCGCCGATCCGATCCGGGTTCACCGACAGCGTGATGGCACCCGGCTCGTCGTCGTCAACGATGGTCAGCCGCAGCGGCCGTGACGCCAGCTCGTCGTGCTTCGGTTCGGTGCCCTTTTTGCTGCCCGTGCAGTGACCCTCAACCACCAGCGACTCGTCGCCCTCCACGAGCGCATCGTCCACCACGGCCATAAGATTCGCTTCCGCCGACCAGCCATTCGACGGGTTGAGTTTCTTCTGGTTCGAAAACGTCACGTCCGCCGGCGATCCTGCCACGCCGCCGGAGCCCAGCCTGAGCCGGCACCCGGTGTAGCCCTCTCCCTCCTGGGCCGTCTCCGGGGGATTCTCGAGCGTGAGGCGCACCTTGACCGTCCCCGTCGACTCGGGCAGTGCGCTATCGCTTACACTGGCCGTGATCGTCGGGGTCTCGGCCGGTTGCGCAAATGCCGTGCCCGTGGCCCAACACCACGCAGTGGCCGACAAAGCCCATGCGGTGAATGCCCGCACACGAAGGGGCAATCCGATCAAACTAACAGTCTTCCGAATCTATGGGCTTGGCAGTATAACCCGTGCTTTCAGGACTCTCGCTAGAGACTTCATGCTGTGGGGCAGCGCCGGAGTGAGTGTTGCTTTCACCTTCGCCAAGCCGTAGCTTTGGCGCACACGGCGCATCGGACACAACAAAGGGGGTAGGCACATGGCCGCACTCGACGGCTTGCGCATTCTGGACATGACCCAGTACGAGGCCGGCACCGCCTGCACCCAGTGCCTGGCGTGGTTGGGGGCGGACGTGGTGAAGGTGGAGGCGCCCGGCACCGGTGATCCCGGCCGCAGCCTCATGGGCCTCGGCGACTATTTCATGGTCTGGAACAGCAACAAGCGCTCCGTCGCCTTGGATCTGCGCAGCCCCGAAGGCCGGGACATTCTGCTCAAGATGGCGCCCCACTACGACGTCTTCGTCGAAAACTACGGCCCCGGCGTCATCGAAAAGCTCGACATCGGCTACGACGCCATGCGGGCGGTCAAGCCGGACATCATCTACGCCCGCATCAAGGGCTTCGGGCTGGACGGCCCTTGGTCGGACTACAAGTGTTACGACATGGTCGCCCAAGCCGCGGCCGGCGCGTTTTCCATCACCGGCGAGCCCGATGGCCCGCCCATGCGGCCCGGCCCCACCACTGGCGATGCCGGCACCGGGGTGCAAATGGCCTTGGCCATCGCCGCCGCCTATGCGCAGAAGCTGAAGACCGGCGAGGGGCAGTTGATCGAGCTGTCGATGCAGGAGGCCATGACCTACTTCCTGCGCACTGCCACCTCCGGCACCAACTTCGGCGAGTGGGCGGCGGCGCGTACCGGCAGCGGCCCGACGCCGACCATGCGCCTGTATCCTTGCCAAGGGGGCGGGCCCAACGACTACGTTTACCTCATGGCGGTGACGCCGCGCATGTGGGAGGCCCTGTGCGCCGCCATCGGCCGGGAGGATCTGCTCGCCGACCCGCGTTTCGCCGACCCGCGAACGCGGCAGAAGAACCGGGAAGCCCTGGAGGACGCCATCGCCGCCTGGACCGTCGAGCGCAGCAAGTACGAGGCCATGCAGGTTCTGGCCGAAGCCGGCGTTCCGGCCAGCGCCGTGCTTGACACCCAGGACCTCTACCAGAACCCGCACATGGTCAGCCGGGGCTTCATTCACGAAGTCGATCACCCGGAGAAGGGCAAAGTGCGCCTGCTCGGCTGGCCGGCCCGCATGTCAGCCAGCCAAGTGCCCATCAAGACGGCCCCTGCCCTCGGCGAACATTCCGCTGAAGTGCTGGCCGAGGACTTGGCGCTTGATGAGGCCCGCATCGCCGAATTGATGCAGGCGGGCGTCATTGGCGGATAACGCCAGCGCCCCCGCAAACCAACACCAGATCAAAACCCAGCCACTAAGGAGCACTCATGGGGACAATTGACGGCGCCACGCTGATGGCGCAGAGCTTGAAGCAGCAAGGCGTGGACATGATGTTCGGCATCGTCGGCTTCCCGGTCATCGGCGTGGCGGCCGCCGCGCAGAAGGCCGGCATTACCTACATCGGCATGCGCAACGAGCAGTCGGCCAGCTACGCAGCCCAAGCCGCCGGTTACTTAACCGGGCGTCCCCAAGCCTGCCTCACCGTGTCCGGGCCGGGGGTCATTCACGCTTTCGCCGGCCTGGCCAATGCCCAGCAGAACTGTTGGCCCATGATCCTGATCGGCGGCGCTTCGCCGGTGTACCAGAACGGCATGGGCGGCTTTCAGGAGGAGCGCCAAGTGCAACTGGCCACGCCCTACTGCAAGTACGCCCATGCCATCGAGCACACGGCGCGCATCCCCTACTACGTCGAGCAAGCCGTGCGCCACGCAAAGTTCGGCCGTCCCGGCCCCACCTACCTGGACTTTCCCGACGACATCATTCGCGGCCAAGTGGAGGAGGACAAAGTGCGCCCCGCCGCCACCGTGGGCGAACCACCGCGCAGCCACGCCGATCCTGGCGCCGTGGAGGCCGCGCTGTCCGCCCTCGAGTCGGCCGAGCGGCCCTTGGTCATCGTTGGCAAGGGCATGGCCTGGTCGCGGGCCGAGGACGAGGTGCGCGCCTTCATCGAGCGCACCCAACTGCCCTTCCTCGCCTCCCCCATGGGCAAGGGCATATTGCCCGACGACGATCCGCTATCCGTGGGCGCCGCCCGCAGCACGGCGTTGCGTGAGGCGGACCTGGTGTTCCTGATGGGGGCGCGGTTGAACTGGATCATGCATTTCGGTCTGCCGCCGCGCTTCAAGGAAGGTGTGCGGATGGTGCAACTGGATGTGGCGGCGGAAGAGATCGGCACCAACGTCCCCGCGGAGGTGGCCCTGCTCGGCGACGGCAAGGCCGTGGTCGGCCAATTGAACCAGGCCTTGGACGACCGGCAATGGTTCTACCCGGCGGACACCGCTTGGCGCAGCCAGCTCAAGGAGAAGGCTGCGGCCAACCTGGAAGCCGTCAAGCCGATGATCGACGACGAATCCAGCCCCATGAACTACTATCGGGCCTATCGGGACATCGAGGCCTGGCTGCCCGAGGACGCCATCATCATCGGTGAAGGCGCCAACACCATGGACATCGGGCGCACCCAGATGGCCAACCGCAGCCCGCGCCATCGCCTGGACGCCGGCACCTACGGCACAATGGGCATCGGCCTCGGCTTCGCCGTTGCCGCCGCGGTCGCCCAGCCGGACAAGCCCATCGTCTCCGTGCAGGGCGACAGCGCCTTTGGCTTCTCCGGCATGGAGATTGAAACCATGGTGCGCTACAACCTGCCCGTGAAGATGGTGGTGCTCAACAACGGCGGCATCGGCGGCGGCATGGGGCCGCTCAAGCCCGGCCAGCGGGTGCCGCCGCCCATCCTCACCTACGGCGCCCGCTACGACGGCATGCTGGAAGCGCTGGGCGGCAAGGGGCTCTACGTGGAGGATCCGGCCGACCTGCGGGCCGCGCTCGACGAGGCGATGGCTTTCGATGGACCGGCGCTGGTCAACGTGCCGATCCATCCCCAAGCCGGACGCAAGCCGCAGCAATTCGGCTGGCTGACCACCTAGCGCCCTGCCAACCTAGGAGTTTCCCAAAGATGCAATCACTCAAGAGAGGCGTCTGGGCCACCCTGCTCCTGGCCGGCATGGCCGCAGCGAATTCCCCGCCCCCCGGCGCAAACATCGCCGACCTGGCCTGGATGACCGGCGCTTGGGAAGGGCCGGTGGGCGAGAACGCCGTACTGCAGGAGACCTGGCTGGAGCCGGCCGACGACGCCATGATCGCTGCTGTGCGGATGCTGGAGGACGGCCGGACCAACATGGTGGAACTGATCGTCATCGAGGAGTCCGAGGGCACCCTGGTCTTCCGCATCCAGCAGTGGAGCAAGAGCTATGAGCCGCGCATGCCGGCGCCACAGAAGATGGTGTTGGCGGAACTCGGCGAAAACTCGGTGCGCTTCGAAGCGCAGGAGGCCGGCAACGCCTTCCGTTCGCTCACCTACAGCCGCCCGTCACCGGAGGATTTCAACATCAAGCTGGAGTTGACCGAACCGGCCACCAGCTTGGACATCAAGCTCCGCCGCCGTTAGGCCGATTCAGGCACTCAGGGCGGACTCGGTGGCCGGGTCGCCCTGGATGCGCGTGTGCTGCATCACCCGGGCTTGGCGGTGGTCGTAAGGCCGGACCCGGTGCAGCACGCAACGGTTGTCCCAGATCACCACGTCGCCCACCGACCAACGATGCTGTAGGGTGCGCGGCGGCTGGCAGGCGAAGTTGACCAGATCGGTCAGCAACTGCTCAGACGCCTGCTCCGAAAGCCCCGGAATGCCGTAGGCATGGCGGCCGATGTAGAGGGCTGTCCTGCCGGTCACCGGATGGCGCTTCAACAAGGGTCGCAGGGGCGGCTCGCCTTCGTAGAAGCCGTAGCCTGCGCCCACCTTGGCCCGATGGCCGATCTTGGCTTGGGAGTGAAACAGGGAATGGTAAGCAGCCAAGCCCTCGATCCGCGCCCGCATGGCGTCATCCAGGGCATCATAGGCCGCCCGCATGTCGGCCCACTCCGTCTCGCCCCCGGCGTCCGGCAGCACATGGGCAGACAGGATCGACGCCTTGGCGGAAATCGGCATGTAGGAACTGTCGGTATGCCAGCCCTCGTTGCCAATGAGCACCTGCATTTGATGCTCGCTGTCCGCCAGCAGGCTGCCGTCCTTGCGCTGGTTGCTGATGGGCACGATCTCCATGCCGGGTACGAGTTGCTCCAACCGCCCAAAACGAGCACCGAAGGTGACCTGCGCCTCGGCGCTCAAGTGCTGGGACGGAAAGATGAGCACGGCGTGTTCATGAAAGGCGTCCTCAACGCCGCGCCAAGTCTGCGCCTCAAGAGACGCTAGCTCGATGCCGGTGACGACGGCACCCAGGGTGGCGTCTGTTGGCTTGACCTTCATCGCCATGCCTTTAGGAGACACCCATCGACGCCATGAACTCCTCACCGGTCATGCGTGGATGATCGCCGGCGAAGTCGTAGCCTTGCGGCTTGTCCTCGATGTAGATCTCGCCGGTCAAGCGAAAGGGGGCCTGGTCGTCGAACGTGCCCACCCACATGTGGTAGTTCTCCGTCCCCTTCAAGTGATAGAACAAGCTGGACCCGCACTGGCTGCAAAAGCCGCGCTCCGCCCACTCCGACGAGTCATAGCAGCGGATGTGCTCCGCGCCGGAAAACTCGATGCTGCCGACGCCCGCGGCCATGATCGAGGCCCCGGACCAACGTCGACACTGCCCGCAATGGCAACTGTGCACATCCGTCTCGACATCTTCCGCAGTGTAGGACACCGCTCCACACAAGCAACGGCCGGTCATGGACATGATTGCCACCTCCAGGGCATACGTTTGAGTCTTGAGCATACTGTCACTTGGCGGAAGTTCAAGAACTTAGGTCCACCTGCCGGAGCCATCGGTAGCAGCGCGCCAGAAAGGCCCGGTGGTGGCGGTTGCGCAGCGACGCTCCATCGTGCCCGAGGCCGTGGTAGATCACCCGGCCGGTGCCCTGCTCACGGGCCCAACTGATGGGCTGCCACGGGCCATGCGGCAAGCGGCCCTCCAGAATGACCCGGCTGTCGGCGGCGACGTCGAGACAATGATAGATCTCATCGCGCAGTTCGAAGCTCGCCATGCCCGCCGTGAGGGATTGAATGGACGGCCCCGCTTCGTCCGCTTGGCTTGGCGCAGGTCGAATCTCGGCGGAACCCAACGGCGGATGAAAGGTACGTTCCCAAGCCCAAGCGCCACCGAGCAAATGCCGATACTCCGGCCAAGAGTCAAAGCAAATGCTGGCGGTGTGCAGACCCAGCAAGCCACCACCCCGGTTAACGAAATCCATCAAGGCCCGGCCATGACCGTTTGGCAACTCGTAGGACCAGCGATCCATGTAGGGCAGGTACTTGTCGTGGTTGAGCATTCGCCAACGCAGGGCATTCAAAGTGAACAACGCCACCCCATCCAGCGCATCGATGGCCTCGTCCACGTCTTCCGTGATGAGGCTGACCACGCCTTGCTCTTCCAAAATGCCCGCCAATTCGGCAGCGGTCTCTTCAAAGGAATGATGGATGCCGCCGATCAGCATGACGTTGCGAATCAAGTGCGGGCCTTCAGCTTGCGCCAACAAAACGTATGTCACAATGTGGTCACAAGACGCGGCAAGCTAAACAACGCCAACACCAATTGCAACTCGAAGCCCCAAGGTGCCTTGAGAAGGGAAGCACAGCGCATGGCCAAACCACCGGCATTACGTGTCATCGAAAACGGTAGTGTCATCGACGGCTTGGGCTCACCGCCGCGGCCAGCGGACGTGGTCATTGACGGCGAACGCATCGTCCAAGTCGGCGGCGCGGTGCCCGAATGCGAGTGCGAACGCATCGATGCCCAAGGCCTCACCGTCATGCCGGGCCTGATCGACGCCCACTGCCACATCAGCTTCGATGAGCCGAGTTCCAACGACGAACTGTTTTTTCATCGCCGCGAGGGCCTCGCCGCCATCATCGCCGCCACCAACGTCCGCAAGCTGCTGTGCGCTGGGGTCACCGGATTTCTGGACGCCGACAGCCTGTTTGAAGTCGGCGTGGACCTGCGCGACGCCATCGAGGCGGGCATCACCCCCGGGCCGCGCATGGCCACCGGCGGCAACGCCCTGCTCACCGCCGCCGGCGGCACCGCCGGTCGACTGATACCGGATGCGGGCCTGATCGGCTACGGCAAGGTGGTGCGCACCGCAGATGAAATCACCGCCGAGGTGCGCCGTCAGATCAAGCTCGGCGTGGATTGGATCAAGGTTCACGTCACGGGTTTGACACCCCGCCAAAAGCGGCAAGGCGAGGCCCAGGCCTGGAGCCGAGCGGAGCTCGAATTGGTGGTGAACGTGGCCCACACCCTGGACATTCCAGTGGTGGGGCATTGCCGGGGCGCCGACAGCATTCGCGATGCGGCCCAAGCGGGCTTCGACCTCATCCTGCACGCCACCTACATGGACGAGGCGGCGCTCGAAGCCGTGGTGGAGGCCAGCGTACCCATCGTCCCCACCTTCACCTTTCAGGCCAATCTAGCTAACTATGGCGACCATGTGGCGGCCGGGCCGGAAATCCGCGCCATCTTCCAAAAGGAAATTGAATCGAGCTGCGAAATGCTCAAGCGCGCCTACGACGCCGGCGTGCCCCTTCTATGCGGCACCGAAAGCGGCTTCTCGCTGACCCCTTACGGCGACTGGCACTACCGCGAGTTGGAGGTCTTCGTGCGCGACCTCGGCCTCTCCCCGCTCCAAGCGATCCGCGCCGCCACCAGCGAAGCCGCCCGGGCCATCGGCCTCGACGGCCAGACCGGCGCCGTGGCCGAGGGGCGCTTGGCCGACTTGATCCTCATCGACGGCAATCCGGCGGATGACGTGCGCGTGCTCGGCGACCGCAGTCGCATCAAGCGGGTTATGATCGGCGGCCGCGATCAATGCCTCGACTGGCCGGCCCCGGACCGAACCGACCCGCCCGGATGGCGGGTGTCCACCTACGGCAGCCGCATCCTCCGGCGCAGCCTGCTGGACAGTGGTTCTTCAACCTGACCAGCCTGTTCATCATCAGTCAATTGGCGACGCAACGAATGCGTGAAGCCGGCGGCGGCGATCACGGCGACCCGCTTGGTGGTGTACCATCAGTCCCGGTCGATTTTCTCCCCGGTGCTCAGGACGTCATGTCGTTGCGGCATCAATGCCTCCCATGGCCGGCCCGGACATTGGGCGAACCCGCATCCGGCGATTGTCGGCGGAAACGGTCGGGCCCTCCCCCGAAGGGGAGGGCCGTCCCGTCGTTCACAAGAGCGTAGCGTGGACCGCGTAGGCGGCCACGAGCGCACCCGCGATCACCAGGCCGAGCTTGGTGAAGTACCACAGTCCCGATCGACCTTGCGGCCGCTACGCAGGACTTCATGCCGTTCCCACATGTTCACCTCCTAAAGCCGGCTTGGCTCGCGGATTGTAGCGCAGCTAGGCTCAGCCGCGACAACGGACCGATTGTCAATGGCAACTTAAAAACTGCTCACTTTTCCCGGAGGATCGCCCCTCCTTCGGTTCCATCAGCTCTCTTCTTCGGTATCCCGCCAGGGAACGGAGGGCTCGCTGGGGTTCCATTCCAGGGGGAGTTGATGGGCCTGAGCCCGGCCCGGCACTGCCCCACGGAGTGGCACCGGACCGCCATCGATGCATGGGAGCTAACAGACTCCGGGACTCTTCCCACGAAGTCTGCAATTTTCGATTAACATTGACAGCGACTGCCGCCGTTCTGGTTCGGCGCATCAGACCGAGATTCGCGCGCCAGTTTTTCAGGAGGGGGGATGCGGCATCTCGGTCTCTTTGGAAGCGCTTCATCGAGTGGCGTACTAGCTCGGCCCTTGCGGGCGCGCAAACACGCAAGCTGCCAACCGCTTGATTCGTGGGCTCAAAGTCGGCATCCAGAGCGGTACCTGCGTTGGACAAGCGTGGTAGAAACGCAGTTAGATCATCGCGTTGATGACATCTTGTCGCCAGGCGGCGAAGGGCGGAGGGTTGGTTTTCGACGCGACGCAGGGGATTCGACAAGGGTCACGGTCTTGTCACGTTGCGTTCTTGAGTTCTGCGATCAACAACGTGCGATCTCCCGGAAAAAACGGGGGAACTCCGCGAATCTCTCCGGCCATGAATCGAGAAGCGTACTCCGTCTCCGCTGGGCAGTCGCTTTTTAGTGTCCTCAGTTTGTTTGTACGTGTAAGGCCCTCTCGCTTTCGAAAGTCACGCAAGGCAAAGGCGCGCATTGTCAAAGTGTGCGCCAACAGCGCACATTTCGCCGCATCGCGATCTTCCTCCCACTTAGCCCGAGCATCGCGGTAAGCAGGGATGGCAGAGTCAACAACTGACTCTGTTTTCCCGGACGCCAAAAGCAGGTCGATGAATTCGGAGCGCTTCTTGGGACGGCCCTTCCTTGGCATCGCATCCAACTCGATCAGGATTTGGCGCATGTCCGCGACCCGGAGATATTCCACGGCGTCCTCAATCGTGGACGGCGGTTGAGGTGGATCGACGACGAGTCCCTTTCCATGAGTTCTCCACATGTACGGGAATTCCCCCTTGGCTTCGAAGCGCATCTTCCAATCTCTAAAGTACACCTCTCCCCATTCGACCCCATCCAGAGCCGCTTTAATGCCTTTAACCTCTCGCCTTGGATCTCCCGACCGGTGTGCCTTCACAAAACACGATCTAAGTCTACCTTTCGCATCGTTAGGCATATCAATATCGGCGAGGATCTGATTGATTGCTTCCTCGACTACGCTTAGCGGTGTTGCGAAAGCAGACTCAGTTCCGGTCGGGCGCTGCTCGGCAACCCCTTGTTGTCGGCTGACACACTGCCCTACCATGCGTCTCCTTGCACTTTCACCCCGCGCAGCGTCTGCGGTAAGTTGCGTTTATGGCGTTCCGCCATCAGTCGCGCCCCTCGGGCGCCGTCGAGAGGTTGGTGAGGTGTCCGGCGGGACTTTCCAGCAGGCTCATGGCGCGGATGGGCCGGTCGGAGCGGACCAGCAGCCGCCACTTGCCGGCGCCGTCGCCGAGCGCGCCCGAAAGGCCCGGCGCGCCCGTCTCCAGCTGCGCCGCCGTCACCGTGCGAACCCCCTCGGCCGGCACCGTCAGGCGCACCTCGCCCGAGGCCGTGCCGCGGCCGTCGGTCCCGGTCACCGAGACCCGGGCGACGGCGCCCCCGTCGTTGAGCAGCCGCAGCGAGCTCACTTGGTTGACGTTGCTGCCGGGGTTGAAGAAGGCCACGCGGTAGGCGTGGGCGAAGCCCTCGCCGCCGCCGTCCGCAGCTTCGGGCAGCAGGTCGTGCATGCCGGCCAGGAAGCCGTCCTTGGTGCGCAGGTAGGCCCGCGGCCGGATTTCGAAGCCGCCCCGCAGGGTCAGCCGCCAGTCGCCCTCGCCGGACCCGGTGCCAGACGGCAGGCCCTTGGCCTCGTTGCCGAGCTCCAGATCGTTGGAGTTGAAGGCTGCCGTCCCGCCGGGGCCGACGCTCAGGGTGATGGGATCGTGGCTGCGGCCGGCGTCGTCCCGCGCCTGCACCGTCAGTTCCCCCGGCTCGTCCGTCGGGTTCACCACCCGCACAAAGCCCTGGCGTCCCGATGGGTCGGAGGCCGACGGGAACAGCGGCACCCGCCACACCCACTCGTCGTCCCCATCCGGCTCGGCCTTCGGGGCCGTGGACAGGTTGGCGAGCAGGCCGCCGGGCGCCGCCATCAGGCTCTGGACCAGCAGCGGGCGATCCGAGGACACCGCCAGCCGCCACTTGCCCGAGCCGTCCCCCAAGGCGCCGGACAGCCCTTCGCCCGACTCCAGTTGGGCCGCCGTCAGCGTCCGCGATGTCCCGCCTTGGATCGTCAGGCGCGCCTCTTCCGCGCCGGGCGCCCCCGCATCGTCAACACCAAGGACGCTGACCTCGGCGGGCGCCGCGCCGACGTTGACCAGCCGCAGCAGGCTCACTTGGTTGAAGTTGCTGCCGGGATTCAGGATCGGCACTTGGTACAGCGCCCCGACCGGTGCCCCAGCCGTCTCGGACAGGTCGGGAAGGGACTCCGGCACCCGGTCGTGCAGGCTGGTCACGAACCCATCCGCCGGGCCGCCCGTGCCCCGCAGCCGCATGTAGCCGCCCGCCGACACGTCCGCCGAATCCGTGCGCAGGTCCAGCCGCCAGTCCCCCAGCCCCGGCGGGCCGGCGCCCGCCGCCACCCCCTTGGCCGCGTTGCCGTCCTCCAGGTCGCGGGCGCTTAGGCCCAGCGCCGCCCCCGGCTCCACCGTCACCCCGAAGGCGCCCGCCCCGTGACCGGCATCGTCCACCGCCGAAACCTCCACCGCCGCCGCCTCCGCGCCCCCGTTGAGGACGCGGACGAACCCCTCGCGCCCCGATCCGCCGCCCGGCGACGGCAGCAGCGGAATCCGCAGGGAGGGCCCCTGCGCGTCCACCACCGTCCCCTTCGCCGCGGGGCGCTCGAACACGAGCCGCCGGCGGGCCGTGCGGTGCTCCGGCGTCAGCGTCAGCCACACCGTCTCGTCGCCCTCCAGCGCCTCGTCCGCAAGCGTCGCAACCTCGAAGACCGCGCCGGATTGGCCGAAGCGCACCTGCACGAACGGGCTGTCTGGGTCCAGGTAGTCCGACCCCGCCTCGGCCGTGCCTGCGTGGATGCGGGCACGGAAGTTCAGCGCCTCCCCCGAGCCCTCGCCCAGCCTGACGCGGAAGCGCAGCGGTTCGCCTTCCAAGGCCAGCGCGTCCGAAACCAACACCCGGACCTCGGCCGACGACGAGCTGCCGCCGCCCCCCCCGCCGCCTCCGCCGCCTCCACCGCCGCCGCCGGCAGGAGGTGGAGGCCGCGGCGGGGGAGGTGGAGGCGGCGGGTCGATGGTGCCTCCGCCGTCGTCGTTGTCTGTGATCGTCAGCCTGTGGGTGCCCGGCGAACCCACGGCGTAGTCCGTGCCGCCCCTCAGCGTCAGGACGACAGTCTCGTTGCTCTCGGCCGCGCTGTCGTCGGTGATCGACACCGGAATGTTCACGCTCGCCGTGTCTGAGGGCACGGACACCGAGCCGGAGCCCGTAATGGTGAAGTCCGTGCCCGCCGACGCCGTTCCGCCCACCGCGTAGCTCAGCGTGATGGCCGACTGCGGCGTCGGCGACAGGCTCACCGCCACGTTGCGGACCCCCGACCCCTCGCTCGCGCTCGACGACGCGCTCGAGAAGCGAGCCACCGGGAGCGGCGGGCCGTCGTTGTCGTTGACCGCCACCGAGGCGGACGCGTTGGTGGCGTGGGGCGCGTAGCCGTCGCCGGACTGGACCGCCGCCGTGATCGAACCGTTCGGCTCGTCCGTGCTGTCGTTGTCGGTGCCGACGGTCAGGGTGGCCGTCCTGTCCGTCATGGCGACCCTGCGCGAGCCCGTCTGGCCGCTGGCCGCGAAGTCGCCGCTGTCGGTGACCGCGACGTTCACCGTGATGCTCCCCGCCGGCGCCGGGTTCGCCGTCAGCGTGAAGGTGGCGTCGCCTCCCTCCGTCACCGCGCCGCCGCCCGAAATGCTCACTACCGGCAGGGCGGGGGGATCGTCTTGCCGAACGAAGATGAGCCTAGCCATGCGTGCGTTGGTGAAAGGGCTCACTCCTTTGATGCTGGTGATGGTTCCCTGCGGCGAGGTATCTGGGTTGCTGAGCGAGAAGCCGTTGCCGTCCTCGGTGCCTGCGTCGTAGGGGAACAGGTCCACTTCGAGCCGCGACAGCCATTGTCCCTGTGAATCGAGCAGGGACCGCCCTGATACGCCGACGAACCAGTCCGGGCTCGGCGCGATCATGGTGATCAGCGTAACCAGGGGGTGGGTCTTGTTGGCATCGAAGTTAACGCTCGCGTTCGGTGTGGCGCCTCCGCCGACGCCCAATTCGATGAGGGTGTCGGCGTGGGCGCTGGCGTTGATCTCGGATTTGAAGGTGCTCGTCCCACCGATCTCCGCCACGCTCTCGATCCCTTGGGTGGCCGTGCCGCCGGCTTCCCAGAAGGTCACGCTGTCGTTGTGCGTGGCGCCGATCAGCGTTGTGAAGTGTGCGCTCCCCGGCACGCCGCCCGGCGTTGCGGCGGTGGTCCAAGTGCCCTCGAAGGTGACTTGGTAGGTGGCGGACGGATCGGTGGTCTGGGCTTGGACGGGCAAAGGCGCCCAAGCCACGAGCCCCCCGAGCCACAATGCGGCAGCAAAGCCATGCCAGCGTAAAGGCGGCAGCAATCGTCCAGATACCCTGCGCATCAGCACTCCATCCCTTGAACCCTGATTGGGCTAGCTTAGGGCAAACAAGCGCCGAGCAAAAGTTCATCTAGGGTCACCGGTAAAACTGGACATAGAACCGCACTTTCCCCAGCGGTTGGACCTCGTGCTCGATTTCCGGCTCCACTACGCCGGGATGGTCTGAATCCAAGCGCAGCTCCTCCACCGGCGATTGGAGGATCCGATACAGAAGACTCCCCTCCAACACGATGATCCGGCCCCAAACTCCCGATTTGGTGCTATGCGATGACTTGAGCCCGGATGGAACCGTCTCTTCGGTGAACTCGGGAGTTCTCCGGTAGGGCTGCGCATCGAGAGGAAGGGCTTTCAACGGACCAACCCTGGCTCACGGGGCCTGCAGCCCAAAGGCGATCGGGTCTTTGTGTTGCCGGGCATCGCGATTCCTCTCCTTGAGATGCGGCGGAAAGCCGATCAGCGCAGGGTTCGGCGGATGGTGATCATTGCGGAGAACCGATCCGTGTCCTTCGTCCGGGACCAGGCGCTGACCGGCTCGCTGCCGTCCAGCCGCAGGTTGGGCACGTGGCTGCGCAGCAGATCGCCTTGGTACGCCTTCGACTCGAAGTCTTCAAAGCGTTTCCACTGCGCCCGCAAGCCCACGGAAAGTGCGTCGGATACTTCCCGTTCCACTCCTGCCAGAAACACGAAACCCGTTGTGGCGTCCCGCATCGTCCGGCGGCCTATGCTCTCGGTTCCGGCGAGGTTGCGGCGGATCTCCGTCGCGTTGGGCTGCCCGATGCCCGTTGCGATGTCGTTCGGGTCAGGGCTTCGCGCCCAGAGCCAGGAAAAGCCCATGCGCGTCCAAGCGACGCCGAAGCCAACGCCTGCGTAGGGCGTCCAGGGGCTGCGGTTTGGCCATTCAAGCATGCCGATCAAGAAGAGCTGGTGCGAACGGGCGCTCCCGAGCGTCTCCTCGCCCACGGCCAGCTCGTTGGCGATTTTGTCGAAGTCAACGCCGGAGGCGTCGGTGGACGACACGGTTTGATGGAAGTTCGTTTTGTCGTGGCCATAGGCCGCGGCAATCCGGTAGCGTTCGGCCAGGCGCAACCCAAAAGCCATCTCGGCGGAAAACCCAGCGCCGGAACCGAACGGCGCGAACCACCCGTCGCCGGTTCCGCGGTCGTTGGCCGTGCAGCCAGGTACTTCAAGCGCCCTGGGGTTGATGTACTCATCGCAGATGCTGGCGCGGTCATCGCTGTTGCTGGCCACTAAGACGTCTCGGGATGCGTTTGCGCCGACGGCAAGCTCCACATAAGCCTCGGCCGCCGCCAGCGGGGCGGCGGCTCCGCACAAAAGCGCGAGCCAAGCACGGGCCAACTCGCGGGTCTTTGCGGAAGAGATCACTGTGGGTGCCTTGGATGAAGTGGCGACCGAGGCCTTGTGGATGCCGAGTGTGGCACAGAGCGTGGATTTGGCAACCTCGCTTGCACGCTGAACTGCTATGATCGCGAAATCGGGTTCGGGAACCTTGAGCGCCCGATCACCGAAGCACTGAAACTGGGGGAACGCATCATGATTCCATGGCTTAAGCCGGGCAAAACCGCAGTCATCACCGGAGGGGCCAACGGCATCGGGCTGGCTGCGGCCCGGCGTTTCATGAGCGCCGGAATGAACGTGCTGATCGCCGACCGGGACGAGGCCGCGATGCAGGCGGCCGTTGATGCGCTGCCCAAGGGGACGGGTGCGCTCGCCACCATGCTCTGCGACGTTTCCGATCCTGAGCAGGTCGAAGGCTTGCGGGCGAGCGCTTTTGATCGCTTCGGCGCCGTGCATTGCCTGATGAACAACGCGGGCACCGCGCTGGGGCGGCCAGAGCCCTGGGAGGATCTGGCGACTTGGAGAAGGCAACTTGACGTCAACCTTTGGGGCATCATCCACGGATGCCACGCCTTCGTGCCGAGCATGCTCGACGCCGACGGGCGGGTGGCGATCATCAATACCGGCTCCAAGCAGGGCATCACCAATCCGCCGGGCGGCTATGCCTACAACCTCTCCAAGGCGGGTGTGCTGGCGTACACCCAGAGCCTCGCCCACGCGCTCAGGCAGCGGAGCGACTGCCCGATTTCCGTGCATCTGCTGGTGCCCGGCTTCACCTACTCGAACATGATTGCGCGGTTCGTCCCCCAGAAGCCGCCCGGCGCGTGGACAACGGAACAGGTGGTGGACCATATGGTTGAGTCACTTGAGCGCGGAGACTTCTGCATCCTCTGCCCGGACGGGGACACGCCCCCGGAGCTGGACAGAAGGCGAATCCAGTGGAATGCGGACGACATCATCAGGAACCGTCCGGCACTGTCCCGCTGGCATCCCGACTTTGCCGCTGAGTACGAAGCGTTCATCAAGGGTTGATTGGGCGTTTGCGCGACGGCTTGGGGACGGTGTTGTTGCGGACGAGTGAAGGAACGGTGTAGTGTCGCGCCGCACTACCGACGGAGCCCCACCATGTCCCCAACAACCAATCTCATCGATCCAACGCTGATCCCTGCCAACGGCGGCCCCCCGCACGAGTTGTTCGATGCGTGGCGGGAATCGGATCCGGTGCATTGGAATCTGCCTCCGGACGACTACGAGAGTCCGATGCCGGGCGCATCGATGAGGCAAGGCTTTTGGGTGCTCACGCGCTATCAGGACGTCGTTGACGTGTCGCGCAACCAAGCGCTGTTCTCATCCCACGAGGGCGGTCCGATCATCTGGGATCTTGAGCCGCCGCAGTTGGCGATGCAGCGGGCCAACGTCATGGGGATGGAGCGGGCGAACCACTCGGCGGTGAAGAAGCTGGTCATGCCGCCGTTCGCACCGAGCGAGTTGGCCGCGTTTTATCCCGAGATCGACCGCGTGGCCCGCTCCATTGTCGATTCGGTGGCCCATGCGGGGCAATGCGAGTTCGTGTTCGACGTCGCCTCCAAGCTGCCCGTCCACACGTTCTGCGAACTGCTCGGCGTGCCGGAGCGGCTGCGCGAGACGGTGTTCAGGCTCGGCAACCAAGCCGCCGACACCGAGAACCCGGCGCGCGCCGACCGGGACCGTTCCGCACCGCTTACGCTTCTGGGAATCGCCCGGGAACTCACGGAGGAGAAGAAGGCGAAGCCGGACGGGTCCATGCTGAGCCGGCTCGTGCATGGCGAGGTGGACGGCGAGCGGCTCGACGACGACAACATCGGCATGTTCTTCGTCACGCTGTCCATCGCCGGCCATGAGACCACCCGCGGCACGGCAGTCCATTTCCTGCGGCTGATGAACGAGCATCCCGACCAGTATGAGCTGTTGCTGAGCGACGTGGACCAACACCTGCCGAATGCCATCGAAGAGGTTCTGCGCCATTCACCGCCGGTGGTGAAGTTTCGCCGCACGGCGATGGCGGACACGGAGGTCGGCGGGCAGAAGATCGCCAAGGGGGATAAGATCTACCTGTCCTATCCGGCGGCGAACCGGGATCCGGCGATGTTTCCCGACCCTCACCGCTTCGACATCACCCGCAAGAACGCCGACCGCCATCTGGCGTTCGGATCAGGGCCGCATTTCTGCCTAGGCGCACGGTTGGCGCGCTATCAGCTTGGGGCGCTGCTGAAGGAGATCATCACCCGTATCCCGGACATCCGCCCCGACGGCGAGATGGAGATGCTGCCGAGCATCTGGTTCAACGCAATCATCCGGATGCCCGTGGCGTTCACGCCGGAAGCTGCGCGAACCTCCGGTTCGCGCTGAATCCGGACGGGATCTTAGGTCACTTGTAAAGGCAGTTGCCTGCGCAGACGGGCTTCGGCGTCTTCGTCGCGGACGTCGGCGTCGTTCCAGCAATCGGCGATGATGCCGTCCGGGCGAACCAGCGCCAAGCCTCGGGGGTCATAGGGTTCCGCTTGCGACGGGGGCAGTTGCTCCCAGCGCACTGGGAAGCCGGTTCCATCGACCACTCCGGCCACTGCGCGGCGCCAGCGTTCGGCATCGGCGGATGCGCCGCCCACCAGCACGTACTCCAAGCCGAACCAGTCCAGAACGGACCGGCCCCGCTGTTCGTCAACCCACACATGCGGGGCGCGGCGGCCCGCACGCACCGCCGCAACGAAGTCCATGGTCGGGTTTTCCACCGCCGGCGGCGGCTGCGCGTTCTTAGCAACCAGCGGCGACTCCAGTTCGAAGCCAAGCAGCACCCCGTCGTAGTCGGCGTATTGCCGGGTCTCGTACACGGCTTGCGAGGCATCCTCCCCGGCGTAGTAGGCGAAAAATATCTTCGCCATGGACTGCGTGGTCCTCACCCCAGTGTCTATCCGCTCCAAGGCAACTGGCCGGTGCTCGACGTGGTAGGTGTCGAGAATTTCGGGTGGCGCCAGCCCCTTCAGCACATAGGCGAGCTTCCAAGCCAGATTGCGGATCCCGGCAAAGCCGATGTTGTTGCCCATGCCGCCGGTGGGCACCGAGATGTGCGCCGCGTCCCCGGCTAGAAAGACCCGGCCGCGGCTCAAGGCGTCCACGCATCCCGGCGTCGGCTGCCACATGCCGGTGCTGGTGATGCGGATGGGCACGTCATCCCCGGCGCCGACGGCTTCCTGGATGCGGGCAATCGTCTGGGCTTCAGGCAGCGGCTTGTTGTCGGGGGTGGAGAGTTGGCAGCGCCAGCGCGTGACGCCGTTCAGGGGCTGGAACACCATCATGCCGCTGGGCGTTGCGTTGTACAGCAACCCGCCTTTTCGCCCCTCAACGTACTTGGACAGGTCGGCCTCGAAAATGACGTCCTGCGCATAAGTGGCCAGCGGCGCCGTCTCAAGCACGCTGCCGATCACGTCGCGCACGAAGCTGTGCGGCCCGTCGGTGCCCAGCGTGTAGTTCGCCCGAACGGTGCTCTCCTTGCCTGAGTCCAGATCCCGGATGACCACGGTGGTGCCGTCGTCGTCCTGGGTCACCTTGATGGCCTCGTTTCGGTAGCGCATTTCGATGCGCTCGCTGGCGCGGGCGTCAGCCAACAGCACGTTCTCCACGTAGTCCTGGCAGGTCATCACCGGCATCGTGGGGCTGGTGCTTCTCGGCACGGTGTGGAACGTAGGGCTCGGGATCACCGCAATCTGCTGCCCGGTCATCGCGCTGGACCAGCGGTTGCACTCCGTCCAGTCCGGTCCGAGCCCGGTCTCCTCCACCGCCTTTTCCAGACCTAGAAACCGCATGAGCTCCATGGTGTTGGTGTCCACGAATCGGGAGCGCGGATGGGTGTTGACCTCACTGCGCCGCTCGATGAGCAGGGTGTCGATGCCGAACCTTGAGAGCAGCAAGGCGCCCGCCAGTCCGATGGGGCCGCATCCGATAATGCACACAGGCACGTTGATCATCGCCTTCCTCCGTTGCCGCCGTCTACTTCGGTGCCGCTTCGTTCACCCGATTTATCCAAGGGGATACTTGGCTCGTGCGGCCGAGCGCGGCTTTGGCCTCTTCGGCGTAGCAAAGCGCGTTGACCTGGGCGATCACGGCGAGGTCCGCGATCGACAGCGCATCGCCCACCAGCCACTCGCCGTCGGTGAGCAGAGCATCCAAGGCCTGGAAGTGGCGCTCCACGTCGGCAACCACCTGCTCCCTGGGCTTGCGGCCGACGCCTTGGGCCTGGATGAGCTGGGTGGTCGCTTGCACGATCATGGTTTTGAGCTGCGGCTTCGGAACGCTGGGCAGCGATTGCGCGAATTCATCGAGCGCCGCGTCCAAATTGTGCTCCCAGGTCAGGCGCATGGTCATCTCATAGAAGTAGAGGCTCTCGTCGGCCCATTCCTCAATGGCATGAGCCAGCGCCCCATCCCGGGCGCCGGACGGAATCAGCGACGGGCCGCCGTGCGCTTCCTCAAGATGGTGGATGATGTCGGTGGAGTCCCAGACCGCCCTGTCGCCGTCCTGGATCGCCGGGAACTTGCCCGTCGGGCTGACGTGCTGGTAGTCCCCCTCGGCGACCTTGGGGCGGGCGACCTCGTGGACCTCAAAGTCCAGCCCCTTGTAGTTCAGCGCCCGGCGCACCTTTTCCGTGAACGGCGATGTGGAAAACTGGTACAGCGTGATCACGATCCGCCTCCCTGCTGCGTGGTTGGTTGCGCCATGAGCTGGCGCATGATGGGTTCGAGATCGTACTTCGCATCGCCCTCCCGGCGCGGCGCTTGGGCGGCAAACGCCCCCTTGAGTTCGTCCCACCGCGCCCGTGCGATGCCTACCGCATGGGGATGGGTCACGATGTGGAAGTCGCCCGCCTTGATGCGCTTTATGGCGTGTGCCGCAACCTCATCGGCGGGCATGCCGATCTGGTCCATGAAGGCGCCGGCGGCCTCGGGCGCGGATGCTGCGCCGCCAAAGTCGGCTTGCCGGCGCTCGCTGGCGCGCCACAGCGTGGAGGCGACGATTCCCGGACAGAGCACGCTGACCTTGACGTGCTCCGGCACTTCGCGGCGCAGCACGTCGGACAGCCCGAGCAGCGCATGCTTGGAGGCCGTGTACAACCCACCGCCGATGTGGGGCACGCCCAAGGCGTGTTCGGATGCGGTGTTGACCACGCGGCTCTCTTGGCCGGAGGCGATGAACCGGGGCACGAAGGCCCGGATGCCGTTCATGGCGCCGCGCACGTTGACCGCGAACACCCAGTCGAAGTCAGCGGCGCTGGTTGTGGCCAGCGGTGCGGTCGGATGCATGACGCCCGCGTTGTTGACCAGAATGGCAACGGTCCCGAACGCCTCCCAAGCCGCATCGGCCAACGCGTTCACGCTGTCTTCGCTGGTGACGTCCGTGGCAACGCCAATGGCCACGACGCCGGCGCCTTTCGCCTCCTCCGCCACGGCCTGCGCCGCCGCCCCGTCGATGTCGGCGACCGCCAGGTTGACGCCCTCGCTGGCGAGGGCGAGGCAGAGCGCCTTGCCGATGCCGTTGCCGCCGCCCGTCACGACGGCTGAGCTTCCGTTCAAATCCATGGCCGCACCTGTGGCTGCACGCTGATCATGACCAACGTTGGTGGAACATGGATTCACCCTACACCAGCGCTTCGTTGGCTGTAAACACTCACCGCCCCCCAATGCCGCCGTCCCCGGATTGGCTCGTCCTTTCAGCTTCCAACGGTCGGGCGGCGTCAAGTATGCTGTGTTGAAAGGACAGGCGCTACGAACATGGGACCGAGCAATTCCACCCCGTTAGGCGCGCGAGCGATCGTCGCGCTGTCCGCCCCGGCGTTGCCGATGTACGCCATGATGATGCCGCTCGCGATATTCCTGCCAGCCTACTACGCCGAGAACCTCGGCATCGGCATGGCCACGGTGGGCGCAGTGTTCGCGCTTGGCCGGGTCTTTGATGTCGTGACCGATCCCTTCGCGGGTGTGGTGATGGACCGGCTGCAGCACGTCGTTCAACGCAAGTGGTGGCTGGCCATAGGGGCCGTTCCGATTGCGCTCGCGGTCGTCAATCTGTTCTTCATCGATCGGGGTGCCTCCATCGGTTACATTTTTGTCTGGCTGCTCTGCCTCTATCTGGGCTGGACCTTGATGAGCGTTGCCCTGTTCAGTTGGGCGGCTGAGACGTCCTATGACTACCACGAGCGTTCCCGGGTCATGGCGGGCATCCAGGCCGCCAACAGCTTTGGCTCGGTGCTGGTGCTGCTGCTGCCGGTGATGGTGGAGTGGTTCGGTTCGGCTGGCGAGGTCAGCGAGCTCCGGGTTCAGACCATGGGTGGCCTGATTCTTTTGGCCCTGCCTATCTCCATCCTCATCGCCATCCGATACGGCCCCCCGTCCGTAACGCACGCCGAGCGAAAAACGCCCACGTCCTTTTTGCAAGGCGTTCGGATCGCGGCCCGCAGCAGCGCGTTGCGGCGGTTGTTGGCGGCGGACTTCGCGATCGGGCTCAACTTGGGGATCGGCACCTCAACGTCGGTTTTCTTCATCGAAATCGTGCTGGGGCATCCGGGCCGGGCCGGAACGATACAGCTGTCTTCGCTGCTTGTGGGGCTAGCCTTCATCCCGCTATGGGTGGCCATCGCCAATCGCATCGAGAAGCATCGCGCCTTCGGCGTCACCGCCGTTCTTTCCGGGCTCGGCGGGCTGTTTGCCTTGTGGGTTCCGGCCGGGCACTTCACCCTTTACTTCACCGGCGCCATCGTGCTGGCAATGGGCATCAGCGGCATGCAGTTCCTGCCGCGGGCGATCATGGCGGACGTGCTGGACCATGACCGGGCGGAATCGGGCCAGGAGCGGGCTGGCCTCTACTACGCCTTCCTCACGACGACGCTGAAAGTCGGCCTTGGGGCGGGCATTGCGTTAGCCTTCTATCTGGCCGATCTGGGCGGTTTCGACCCGGCCATCGCCCGGTCAACCGGCGAGGGAAGCGAAGCCATTCGGTATGTGACGGGCGTTTCGTCCATTGTTCTCGCACTGGCCTGCCTGCTCGCCATCTGGCGATTCCCGCTGGGCAGGGAAGCGCAGGCGGCGCTGCTTCGCACCCTGCAACGCGAATCTGGAACCAATACCGCTTAACCGGGTGCCTTGATCAGATTTTCCGATCCCGCCCTGCCCAAGCCGCTTCCCGGAGCGGTTTCTTGTTGAGCTTGCCCACTGGCGTTTTCGGCAGTTCCGCCATGATTGTGACGCGTTTGGGGGCTTTCACGCCGCCGATGTCCGCCTTCGCCCGCTGGATGATCTCGGCCGGCGTCAGCGTGTGCCCTGGGGCAACCTCCACGTAGGCGCACACCACCTCCCCCCACTTGCTGTCCGGTTCGCCGATCACCGCGGCGAGCTCGATCCCGTCGATGCGCATCAGGGCCTGCTCGACCTCGGTGGAATAGACGTTGAAGCCGCCGCTGATGATCATGTCCTTTTTGCGATCGACGATGTAGAGGAAGCCGTCCTCGTCGAGGTGGCCGATGTCGCCGGTCAGGTGCCAGCCGTTGAGCCGCACCTTGGCCGTTTCCTCCGGGCTCTGGTAGTAGCCCTCGGAAACCATCGGCCCCTTGACCGCGATCTCGCCATTGGTCCCCGGCGGCAGTTCGCTGCCCACATCGTCGAGGATGGCGATGGTGGAGATGACGGTGGCGCGGCCCACGCTGCCGAGCCGTTGGTCCGAAGCCAGCCCTTGGGCGGGGTCGTCGTGGGCGAAGTGCTCCTCCTGCGCCAGCCGGGCGATGAACATGGGGCATTCGGTTTGGCCGAATCCGCCGCGCATGACCGGCCCGAAGACGCCGATGGCCTCCTTGAGCCGGTCAAGCGCCATCGGCGCGGAGCCGTAGCTGACGCTCTTCAGGGAGGCGTAGTCGTGGTCGCGCACGTCTGGCTGGTCGAGCAGGGCGTAGATGCCGGTGGGCGGCAGAAAGAAGTCGGTGATGCCGTACCGGCTGATCGAGGCGAGAATTGCAGCGGGATCGACGGCCTCCATGATGATGGTTCTGGTGCCGCTGGACAGGCCGCAGAGGGCGATGCGCCCGCCAACGTGGGTCATGGGCGCGGCGGCGAGCACCACCGGGTTGCGCCCGGCGTTGCTGGTTCGCATCCCGTATTCGAGGGCGCAGAAGTTGCGGTTGCTGAGCATCACGCCCTTGGGCAGCCCGGTGGTGCCGCCGGTGAGCGGAATGGAGATCAAGTCCGTGGGAGCGCGGCTGACCGCCGGCGGGGCTTGCGCGGCACCCGCCATCCAATCGTCGAGCACCGGCGCGGATGCGTCAGCCCGGTCGAGACAGACGGCTGTGGCTCCGGCCCCCGCCGCGCCCAGGAAACCCTGCACCGGCTCCTCGAAAGCCCCTTGGAAGAACAGGGCATCGCAGCCGAACCGCGCAAGTATTGCCACGTTGTCGCTGGCCGAGTTGCGGGGATTGACGGGTATCCAGATTCCGCCCGCCCGGAGGATGCCCAAGGTGGCGATGAAGGACAGGGCCGAGTTAAGGCTGTAGACCGCACCCTTGCAATCGGATCGGAACCCCGCATCCATGAGCCGGTTGGCGATTTGCGCGGACAGCCGGTCCACATCGCCGTAGGTGAAGGTCTGGTCCCGAAACACCAAGCAGTCCCGATGCCGATGCTGGCGCAGCGCCGCATCGATGACCGGCAGGAAGGGCTTATTGAACGGTTCGGGGTCCATCGACCAGCGCTGCTTGGGAGCTCAGCGCAAACCAGCGACGGCCGCCGCCCGCATGGCGCATGGGTCAACGGGCTGAGGGTTGATGAGATGCTGCATGGCCATGTCCCTTAGGGCACCGATGATGATCATGTTATTAAATTGTGTGGCAGCATGGCACCCCCAAACTCAACACAGGATGACCGACCATGACCAACCGACTGCGCCGATCGGAACTCGCCGTGCCCGCCTCCAACCCGAAGTTGGTGGAAAAGGCCGCCGGGTCCGACGCCGACCTGGTGTTCCTGGACTTGGAGGACGCCACCGCACCCGCCGCCAAGGAGGGGGCGCGGCAAATCGCCATCGACGGCCTCAACGAACTGGACTGGGGCCGGACCCTGCGGGCCGTGCGCGTGAACGACCACGAAACTGAGTGGGCGGTGTACGACATGGTGAGCATTCTCGAGGGCGCTGGCGACAAACTGGACATCATCATCATTCCCAAGGTGAAAAAGCCCTCCGACTTGCTGTTCTTCGAGACCATGCTGCTGTCGCTGGAGAGGAAGCTCAAGATCAACAAGCCCATCGGCTTGGAGGTGCTGATCGAGGAGGCCGAAGGCTTGGGCAACGTAGAGGAAATCGCCCGCTGCTCCGAGCGCCTGGAGGCGCTGATCCTCGGCTTCGGCGATCTGGCGGCCAGCATGGGCATGCGCTTCGGCCACGAACTGGACAAGAGCTACAAATACCCCGGCGACATCTGGAGCGCCCACCGGGTGCGCCTGATCGCCGCCTGCCGCGCCGCGGGCATCGACGCCATCGACGGCCCGTTCGGCAACTTCAAGGACGATGAGGGCTACCGGGCCCAATGCACCTATGCCGCCGCCCTCGGCGCGGTGGGCAAGTGGTGCATCCATCCCGCCCAGATACCCCATGCCAACGCCGTGTTCGCGCCTACCGAGAAGGAGTTGAAGGTGGCCCAGAAGATGGTGGCTGCCTATGCGGCCTCGGTGGAGGCGGGCTCCGGCGCCGCCGGCGCCGGCGGCTCCTTGGTGGACGCCGCCACCGAGCGGCTCTACCGGCCGGTGATCGACCGGGCGCGGCAGATCGGGATGATCGAATGAGCGGCTGCTTCGCCAATTTGGAGCCCAACGCCGGGTCCGACGTGGCGGCGGCGGAGCCAGCCTTGATGCTTTGCGAGCGGGCCTGTTAGGGTGACAGTCAACATCACTGCGGAGCAAGGACCATGAGCGAGTTCGAGGACATGCTCGACAGCGCGGTGCTGCGCCGACGCGGCCAAGGCTACCACGCCTTCACGGTGGGCGAGGTGATCCACCATCACTGGGGCCGCACCATCACCGAAGCGGACGCCATCCAGTTCTGCCATCTGACGTTGGCCTACAATCCACTGTACTTCAATCGCGAATACGCCAAGGCGCTCGGACATCCCGATATCGTCGTGTGTCCCCAACTGGTGTTCAACGTCATCTTGGGCCTGACCGTGGAAGTCTGCTCGGAAGGCCTGGGCGGGCCCTTTCTCGGCGTCGACGATGTCACCTACCTTGAGCCGGTGTACCCGGGCGATACGCTGACCGCCGTCTCCACGACCGAGGCGAAGCGCGAATCGGCGTCCACCGAGGGCCGCGGCGTCGTGACCTGGCGCAATGAAGGGCTGAACCAGCACGGCCGCAAGGTCATCGAGTTTCGCCGCTCCAACCTGGCCATCTGGAAGGGCCAGATGGGGGAACGGGGGCAAGCCAAGGAGCCGCGCGATGAATAAGCTGGCCAGTCTCACCAGCCACGACAACTACTTCGAGGACTTCGAAGTGGGCCAGACCATCCGCCACGCCCGCGGCAAGACGGTCACCGAGCTGGAGAACGTGAACATCACCAACATGGTCATGAACACCGCCCAAGGGCACTTTAACTTGGACCTGATGCAGAAGGGCGCGCTCGGCAAGATCTTGAGCTACGGCGGGGTGAACTTCTCCCTCGTGCTCGGCCTCGCCTCCCAAGACACCGTGGAGAACGCGCTTGCGGAGATTGGGCTGGACAACATCCGCCTGCGGACCATGGTCTTTCACGGCGACACGCTGTACGCCTACTCCCGCGTCCTCGAAAAGCGCGAAAGCGACCGCGAGGATGCCGGCATCGTGGTGTTCAAGCACTGGGGCGTCAATCAAAACCGCGAACTGGTGGCGGAACTGGAACGCACCGCCCTCATCAAGAAGCGGAGCCACTGGCTCAAGGAGGCGTGACCGTCCACCGTCGCGCAGGCGGGAAGGGGCTTGCGGCCGGTCAGCCCGGGACCGCTTTGACCGCCGCCGGGCTCCCGTCCCGGCCGAAGGCCACGCCGATCAGGTGGACCGGTTCGTTCCGGTCCCCGTACTTGTCGGCATAGCCCTTTTCGCGAATCTGTTCTATGGCCTGTTGGGCAACAGCGTCCCGGTCGTCCTCCCCGTCGGCCACCTTGAATTCGAGCACGAACACCTGACCCCCGTGCAGCACCGCCATGTCCGCACGGCCCCTGCTGGATGAATCCTCCACCCGGATGTCCAGGCCGATGGTCCGGAAACAGGCGTACAGCATCCCCGCGTACCAGGCCTCGTAGCGGGCGGGGCCCCTGGTTCCCCGCCACTGGTAGGGGATTCCCGCGAAGAACGACCTCAGGCGGTCCGCGAATCCCTTGAAGTCGTTGGCGGCCAGCAGGCGGCCGAGTTCGTCGCCCTGGTCCGCGGTTTCGTTCCCGCGCCCCGCAACGTGACCGAGCAGGCCGTTGTTCAGGCTCTGACGCACCTCCAGGTTTGGATAGTCCAGCGTGTAGAGGGTTCGTGGGCCGCGCCTCTCCCGGGAGGCAATGGTCAGATATCCGGTCTGGAACAGGAGCGCGTCGATGCCGATGTCCTCGACATCGAACTTCGACAACTGACTGGCATCCGTACTCCGCTGTTCCAACTCCATCGGGCTGACCTCCCACTCCATCATCATCCGGAACAGGAAGGTGGGGGAGCCGGTCTCGAACCAGTGGGCCTCGAAGTTGCGGCTGCTGAACAGCAGCAGCAGGTCGAACGGGTTGTAGAGCTTCTCGTCCCCCAGCCAGTGGTAGCCGTTGTACCATTCCCGGACCTCGTCCCGGTCGAGTCCCGGGAGTTCCGGAGCGAACACCGTGTCCAGATCCCTGTCGGTGTAGCCGCAGATGGTGGCGTAATTCGGATCGAGGCTGATGTTCATCAGGTTGTTGAGACCCGAAAAGAGGCTCACCTGGGAGAACATGCTCACCCCGGTGACGAAGACGAAACGGACATCACGGGCGCTGTCCTTGATGATGCCGTAGAAGCCCCTGAGATAGTCCCTGTTCGCCTTGGCCATTTCGGGCTTGTCGATGACGTCGAGGATCGGCTTGTCGTACTCGTCCACCAGCACCGCAGCCTGTTGGCCGGTGGTTTGGTGCAGGCGGTCCAGAAGGTCCCGCAGGCGTTCCGGGCCCGTGAATGAGGATTGCGCCGGATCGAGGCCGGCGTTTCGTTCGATGATCGCGAGTTGGTTCTCAATGCTGTGGGCGAGGTCTCCCGGCTCGTCGTACTTGCCGCCGAAGCTGAGCCGCACCACGGGATGCTTGATTGACCAGTCCCAGTGTTCGTGGATGTGGAGACCCCGGAACAGGGGCTCGTTGCCCTCAAAGAGCTCCCGCAGGGTATCGATCAGCAGGCTCTTGCCGAACCTGCGCGGCCGGGACAGGAAGTAGAAGTCGCCCCTGTCGACCAGCCGCCTGATGTGGGGGGTCTTATCGACGTAATAGCAGTCCTGCTCCCGGACTCTCCGGAAGGATTGGATGCCGACGGGGAGCTGGCGGCGGGTCATGTTCCATGCCGGCGGTGGAGTCCCGGAAATCGTATCACGCCCGGAGGACCGGGACGCCGACGGCTTCGGCGGGGCCGGGAGAAGGCAACCCGCCCTTTGTGTCCCGGAGTTTCGCGACAGCGAAACTCCAACGGGCCGAAGGCCCGCCGCGACCGTCAGGTCGCGCATGTACTTGATAGCAGGGTTCCGCCATGAGACATTCCCCTGCGCATGACTCATCCGCCAAACACCTGCCCATGGCGCGCTTCGCAAGACCGCTCCTCCCGCTGCATGGGGAGAGCCTGACCATGCCATTCAAAAAGCGCATCCGCGTCACGGTCAACGGCGTGCGCCATGAACGCAGCGTGGAGCCGAGGTTGTTGCTTTCGGACTTTCTTCGCCATGGCCTGAACCTGACGGGCACCCACGTCGGCTGCGAGCACGGCATTTGCGGCGCCTGCACGGTGCTGGTCGATGGCCGCAGCGTTCGCGCCTGCCTCACGTTGGCGGTTCAAGCCGACAACGCCGGGATACGCACCATCGAAGGGCACGGGAATGCCCAGTCGATGAGCGCGCTGCAAAAGACGTTCAAGCGGTGCCACGGGCTGCAGTGCGGGTTCTGCACACCGGGGTTCCTCGCCACCATTGAGGACATGCTGAACAAGTACCCGCTGGAGAGCGAAGGGCGGATTCGCGAGCTGCTGTCCGGCAACCTGTGCCGCTGCACGGGCTATCAGAACATCGTTGATGCCGTTCTTATGGCGAGGGACGAACGCGCCCAGGCCGAACCCGTAAACCGGCAAGTGGAAAAGGAGTGAGCCATGGAACTCGGACTGAAGGACAGGATTGCGCTCGTCACTGGCGGCGCCCGCGACGTGGGCGCGGAAATCTCGCGCACCCTGGCCGCTGAGGGTGCGACGGTGGCGGTCAACTACCGGGGCTCCTCGGACCAAGCGAAAGGCTTGGTTGAGGAGATCACGGCCAGCGGGGGACGGGCGCAAGCCTACGCCGCCGACGTGACGGACTACGATGCTGTGAAGTCGATGATCGACCAAGTGGTGGCGGACCACGGCGCCCTGCACATTCTGGTGAACAACGCCGGCCTCGCCATTCAGGAACGCTTTGTGAACAGCAGCCCCGAGCAGTGGCGCCAGCAAACCGACGTGTGCCACTACGGCATCATCAACGCCTGCCACGCCGCCTCCCAAGTGATGATCGACCAGGCCGACGGCAGGATCGTGAACATCGTCGGCGACTCCGCCCGGGTGGGGGAGGCCAACATCTCCATCAAGGCGGCCACCGGCGGCTCCGCCATCGCGCTCACCAAGTCCATCGCCAAGGAGCTCGGCCGATTCCATGTGCGGGCCAACGCCGTCGCCTTCGGGATGCTGGAAACGGCCCATGCCAACAAGGAGTGGCTGGAGGCCAATCGCGCCAAAATTGAGCGGCAGTACCCGTTGCGCCGCATGGGGTTTCCGAAGGACGTGGCGCCGACGGTGGTGTTCCTTGCGTCGGACGCAACCGCTTGGGTCACTGGCCAGGTGGTGAGCGTGAGCGGCGGCTACAGCATGGCCGACTAGACGCCGGCCCGTGGACATTTCCGGCGAAACCAGGCTGAACCTCCCTCGGGACAGAGTGTGGACGTGCCTCAACGATACGGATGTGCTGCGCCACGCCGTGCCCGATTGCGAGTCGTTGGAGCGGGCGGGCGATCAAATGACCGGCGTCGTCAGCGCCCGGGTCGGACCGGTGCGGGCGCGTTTTGAAGGCGTGGCCACGCTGTCGGACATCATCCCGCCGCAAAGCTGCACGCTCACCGCATCCGGCAAGGGTGGGTTGACCGGCTTCGCCAGCGCCGCCGTCAAAGTCCGGCTGAGCGAGGACGGCGGCGGCACGCTGCTGCGCTACGACGCCGAAGTCCGGCTCGGCGGCAAGCTGGCGCAGCTCGGCTCGCGCCTGATCGAATCCACCGCGCAACTGTGGGTCGAGCGCTTCTTCAGCCAGTTCGCGGCGGTGGTCGAGAGCGGCGCGCCACTGCCCGGGGCTCAAGTTCCCCAGCCAGCAAAACCGAGCCGCTGGCGGGATGCCATCCGCAAGTGGCGGGCGCGGCGGTCGGCGAAAAGACCGGAACCGTCATCCACGGCCATGGGTTTGGCCCCAACTACCGCCACCGCCCCACCGTCTCCAAGCCCAAACGCCGAAGCGCTTTCCTCCGGAGCGCCCAGCTTGTCCGCTGGCGACGAAGCCCCGGATGTTCAAGCCGTTCTGCCCACTGGCTTTCTCGACATTGAGGTCGGTTCCGGCATTGGCTTGGTCACTATCAACCGTCCCGAACGCATCAACTGCCTGACCTTTGCCATGTGGCAGGAATTGGCGCAAGTCGTTCGCGAACTCGGCGCCAACGACGCCGTGCGCTGCTTGGTGATTCGAGGCGCAGGCGGCCACTTCTCGTCCGGGGCCGACGTGACGGAGTTCGGCGAAGTGCGCAACACGCGGGAACAGGTTGACCGCTATGAGCGTGCGGTTGACCGGGTGGCTGAAGCGATCCTGGCTTGCAAAACGCCTGTCATCGCCGCGATCGACGGCTACTGCTTCGGCGGCGGCCTGGCCATCGCCATGCCTTGCGACTTCAGAATCGCCACGCGAAACGCCAAGTTCCGCATCCCGGCGGCGAAGCTGTCGGTGGTCTATGGCCTGCGGGGAACGCAAACGCTGCTCGCCTTGGTTGGCCTGACTTGGGCGAAGCGCATGCTCTGCCTCGGGGAGCGCGTGGACGCGGCAACGGCCCGCTCGATTGGCTTGATCGATGAGATCATCGACGGCGACGACCTGGCCGAGTCCATTGCCCCCTTCGTCAACGGGATTCTCGCGGCAGCCCCACTCACCGTCTCCGGCAGCAAGGCCATGTTGAACGGCCTGGCCTACCGCACGCCAGCGGACCTCAAGCGCGAAGCCGCCCGGCTCATCCGCGAGGCTGGCGCGAGCGCGGACTATGAGGAAGGCCGCAACGCCTTCGCCGAAGGGCGGCCACCGAAGTTCATCGGCCGGTAGCCCGCCGTGAAGCCCGCTCCGTTCGACTACTGCGCACCGGAATCCTTGGACGAGGCGCTGTCGCGCCTAGGCAACTCGCCGGGGGCCAAACTGCTTGCCGGGGGCCAGAGCCTCATCCCCATGTTGAACTTCCGGCTGCTCTCCACCGACCTGCTGATCGACCTCACCAAGATTTCCGAACTGCGCGGCATTCAGCCCCACGGCCGATCCGTGCGAATCGGCGCGCTCACGACCCACCAGGACGTCGAGACCTCCCCGCTCATCCGGGAGCGGTTCCCGCTGATCGGCGAAGCGATGCGGCACGTGGCGCACCTGGCCATCCGCAACCGGGGCACCGTCGGCGGCAGCCTCGTCCATGCGGACCCATCGGCGGAATGGCCCTTGCTGGCCGTCCTGCTCAACGCGCGGCTCCAAGTTGCCGGACTCGGCGGCCAGCGCTTGATTGAGGCGCAGGAATTCTTGGTGGGGGCGCTCACCTCAAGCCTAAGCGACGACGAGATACTGGTTCGGATCGACTTTCCGGCCCTGCCGCGCCACACTGCATGGGCCTTCGACGAGGTGGCCCTTCGGGCAGGAGACTTTGCGCTCTGCGCCGCCGCCGTCACCCTCTCCACCGGCGGCAGCTTCCTTACTGGCGGGCCCCGCATCACGGATGCGCGCATCGCCTTGGCCGGGGTTGCCGACACGGCCATTCGAGCGCCCGCCGCCGAACGAATGATCCGCGGCCAACGGTACCTGACCTTGGAATTGGTGGACCAAGCAGCGGTGTGCGCCCGGGATGCCATCAGCCCGAACGCGGACCTGCATGCCTCAGCGGACTATCGAAGGCATCTGTGCCACGTTCTGGTGAAGCGGTTGCTGGGAGAGGCGGCCCGGTCTTCCGCGGCCTTCGCCCCATCCAGCGCCCCGGTCGTTGAGGGGAAGTGACATGGCGAGCGGCCTCAAGCACGTTGGCGCACGCATCGAGCGGCGCGAGGACGGGCGGCTTCTGACCGGCGGCGGCCGGTTCGTGGACGATCTGCGCATCGCCGGCACGCTGGAGGTCGCGTTCCGCCGCAGCGACCACGCCCATGCCCGCATCCTCGACATCGACGTGAGCGCCGCCCGGTCCTGCTCAGGCGTCGTCGCGGTCTACACCGCCGACGACATCGAGGGCGACGTTCGGCCCATCATCGCCCAATCCCGCATGCGCAACTACCATCCGACGGCGCTGCAGATACTGGCCAAGGAGAAGGTGCGCTTCGCCGGCGAAGCCATCGCCGCCGTGGTCGCCGAGAGCCGCTACTTGGCTGAGGACGCCGCGGCGCGCATCGAGATCGAGTACGAGCCGCTGGAGAGCTTAGTGGACCCGCTGCGTTCGATGGCCGGCGACGCGCCGAGGCTCCATGAGAACACCCCTTCGAACGTGGTGGTCGAGCGCACGTTTGCGCGCGGCGAGGTGGAGCAGGCCTTCCACAATCCACCCGTTGCGGTCCGGGAGCGCTTTCGCTTCCGCCGCAAGGCGCCGGCGGCGCTGGAGAACCGCACCTACCTGGCAGACTACCGAGGCGCCGAGGGGTTCCTGACCCTGTACACCTCCACCCAGGTGCCGGGCATCATCCGGGACGCCCTCGTTGACTGCCTGGACATCCCGGGAAACCGCCTGCGCGTGGTGGCTCCGGACGTGGGGGGCGGGTTCGGCGGCAAGACATCACTCTACATCGAGGAGGTGCTGGTCTCGGTGCTGTCACGCAAGCTGGAACGTCCGGTTAAGTGGACGTCCGACCGCCTTGAAGACCTCACCGCCACCAGCCACGGCTTCGACGAAATCGTCGATGCGCAACTGGCCTTGGACGACGAGGGGAACTTTCTCGGCCTGCGCGCGGACGTCATCGGCGATGTGGGCGCCTACTCACTCTTCCCCTTCACCGCCGGAATCGAGCCCGTTCAGGTGGCGAGCTTCCTGCCCGGCCCCTACAAGATCGACACCTACCAGGGCCGCGTCCGATGCGTGGCCACCTCCAAAACGGCCTTGGGGCCCTATCGCGGGGTCGGCAGGCCGGTCTCCACCTTCGTGATGGAACGCTTGGTTGACATGGCGGCCAAGCGCTTGGGGCTCGACCCCAAGGCGTTGCGGCTACAGAACCTCGTGCAACCGGAGGACTTCCCCTACAAGGTGGCGTCAGGAATTGTCTGGGATCGATCCGGGTTCACGGAGGGCCTTGCCAGCGCCTGCGATGCCATCGGCTACGATGCGCTGCGAAGCCAGCAGGAACAGGCCCGCCGGGAGGGCCGCCTGATTGGCATCGGCATGGCCACCTACGCCGAGTTGACCGGCATCGGCTCGCGGCTATCCGCATCACCCGGGATGCCCTTCAACACGGGCACCGAAACGGCCCACATCTGCTTGGACTCCACCGGCGGCATCACCGCCAAATTCGGTGTGACCTCCTTCGGCCAGGGCCTTGAAACCGTGCTGTCCCAAGTGGTCGCCGACGAACTTGGCGTGGCCATCGACGACGTCACCATCGTCCAGGGGGACACAGCTGCGGTGGCCCACAGCACCGGCTCCTACGCAAGCCGCGGCGCCGTCATGGGCACGGGCGCTGCCATGCTCGCCTGCGCCGCCTTGAAGGAGCGCCTGCTGCGGGTGGCTGGGCTGATGCTCAACGCGCCTGCCGAGGACGTGACCTTTGCGCAGGCCGCTTTCTCCGCCCCGCACTCCGGCCGCGAGATCAGCCTTGGCGAATTGGCCAGAACCTACTACTCGCGACAGGGCGCCATCGCCACGGACGTGAAGAACGAACTCGGCGAGCTCTCCGCCAGCCGCATGTACGACCCCGAATGGGGCACCACGTCGTCGGGCACCCACATCGCCTTGGTGGAAGTGGATCCGGAAACCTGCCGGGTGAAGGTCTTGAAGTACCTCCTGGCGGGGGACTGCGGGCAGCTGATCAACCCGCGGATAGTGGAAGGGCAGAACCACGGCGGCGTGGCCCAGGGCATCGGTGCCGCGCTGCTTGAGGAAGTGGTGTTTGACGAACAGGGGCAAAACCTGACGGCGAGCTTCATGGACTACGTGTTGCCCTCCGCCGTGGAAGTGCCGCGGATGGAGCAGGTCCACCTTGATCTCAAAAAGCCCAACACCCTCGGTGGCGTCAGGGGCATGGGCGAGGGCGGCACCATCGGGGCACCCGCCGCCATCGCCAACGCCGTTGCCGATGCCCTCGCCCCCCATGGCTGTGAAGTCACCGAACTACCGATCACGCCAGAGCGGATATTCCGGCTGCTTGAGGGCGCTCGGCACCAGAACTGAAGGCTCTTGCAGGCGAAGGGGAGGCCCCTCGCGCTCCCCCGGCTGAAGGCTCTAATGAAAATTCCGGGAGGCTATCGCCACGGGCGTTGGGCTGGCCGACAGTTGATCGAGCAGGCCGGTGGCGTCGTGCACGCGTCCGGCGATGACGTGGATCACTTCCTGCTCGCGCTGGACCACGCCCTCCACGCGCAATAGCTGGCCTTGCAGGATCTCCGCTCGATAGCGGTCCAGAACCGTGCTCCAAACCACGACATTGATGTTGCCCGTTTCGTCCTCCAAGGTCAGGAAGACGACGCCAGTGGCGGTGCCGGGCCGTTGCCGGCAGGTGATGAGGCCGGCCACTTGGGCGAACTGCCCGTGGCGGCAACGCTCCAGGCCCACCGCCGTGCGGCAACGGCGCAGGACCGGCGCATCGCGCAGCAGGGACAGGGGATGAGGGCCCAGGGACAAGCCGAGGTAGCGGTAATCCTGCTTGAGATCCTCACCGACCCCAGGTTCGGCCAAAGCCACCTCGGTGCGGTACGGCGCTGCCGCCTTGGCGGCGCGCCAGATGGCGGCGGGCTGATCGACGCCAGCGGCATCCCAATGGGCTTGGTGGCGATGGCCCGAAAGTGAGGCCAAGGCGCCGGATCGGGCCAGAAAGCCCAGTTCCCGGTTGTTCAATTCGGCCCGGGTGCGCAGATCGTCCACATCACGGAACGGCTGGGCGGCAGCGATGCGCGCGGCCGCTTCCTCGGAAAGCCCCTTTACCTGCCGCAAGCCAATGCGCAACGCACCCTGAATGAGCGGGGAACCACGCTGGCTCAATGCGAGGGCGCGCACCTTCGGTGCGTTATGCCCTCGCTCCGGGGGGTGCCGCTCTGGAGCGAGGGCATCTTGCCCTCGATTGGATTCTGGACGAGAGCGGGACGCCCTCTCCAGCCGGAAATCCCAGCCGCTGGCCTGCACGTCCGCGGGGCGGACTTCGATGCCGTGGCGCAGTGCGTCCTGGATCAGTTGGGAGGGGGAATAGAAGCCCATGGGCAAGCTGTTCAGAAGGCCGGCGTAGAAGGCCGCCGGCTCATTGCGTTTGAGCCAGGCGGAATCGTAAACCAGCAGCGCAAAGCTGGCTGCATGGGATTCCGGGAAGCCGTATTCGCCAAAGCCCTTGATCTGTTCAAAAACACGGCGGGCGAAGCTCTCGCTGTGGCCCCGCGCCAGCATGCCATCGATGAGCTTGCGCTCGAACTTCTCAAGCCCGCCCCGGCGCTGCCAAGCGGCCATGGCACGGCGCAGCTCATCAGCCTCGCCAGCGGAGAAGCCGGCGGCGACCATGGCCAGTTCGATCACCTGCTCCTGGAAGATAGGCACCCCCAAGGTGCGCTCCAGCACCTTGCGCACGGCTTCGTTGGGGTAGATGACGTCCTCCTTGCCATCGCGGCGGCGCAGGTAGGGATGCACCATGTCGCCTTGGATGGGGCCGGGCCGGACGATGGCCACTTCGATGACCAGATCGTAGAAGCGGCGCGGCCGCAGGCGCGGCAGCATGGCCATCTGCGCCCGGGACTCCACTTGAAAGACGCCGATGCTGTCGCCCTTCTGCAGCATCTCATAGGTGCTCGCCTCCTCCGGAGGAATCCGGTCCATGGTCAAGGCATCCGCACCCTGGTAGCCCCGAAAGCCGTTGATTAGGTCGAGGGCCTTGCGAATGGCGGTGAGCATGCCGAGGCCGAGCACGTCCACCTTCAAAAGCCCCAGCGACTCCAAGTCGTTCTTGTCCCATTGGATGACAGTGCGCTCCTCCATGGCGGCATTCTCAATGGGCACGAGTTGCGCCAAGGGGCCAGCCGAGATCACAAAACCGCCGACGTGCTGGGAGAGATGCCGGGGAAAGCCCAGGATTTGATCGACCAAGGCGATGTAGCGGCGCACGGAAGGGCCGTCCGGATCCGCCCCCGCCGCGGCCAAGCGCTGGCCGAACTGGTCCCGACGGTCCCACCAAGCCATGGACTTGGCCAGCAGATCGACGAAGCCGGCATCCAGCCCCAAGGCCTTGCCCACATCGCGCAGGGCGCTGCGCGGCCGATAGGTGATGACCGTGGCGGCCAAGGCGGCGCGGTTACGCCCGTACTTGCCGTAGATGTATTGAATGACCTCCTCCCGGCGCTCGTGCTCGAAGTCCACGTCGATGTCCGGGGGCTCCTGCCGTTCCTTGGAAATGAAGCGCTCGAACAGCACATGCTGGCGTGACGGATCCACCTCGGTGATGCCAAGGCAGTAGCAGACCACGGAGTTGGCCGCCGAGCCGCGTCCTTGGCAAAGAATGCCCCGGCTGCGGGCGAAGCGGACAATGTCCTCAATGGTCAGGAAGTAATACTCGTAACCCAGTTCGGCGATGAGCGAAAGCTCGTGCTCGATCAACGCCCTGACCGCATCGGGAGCGCCCCCCATTCCCGCCTCTCTTCCTTCCGCCTTCCCGGGCCAGCGCCGGTTCGCGCCTTCATAGGTGAGTTGGCGAAGCCAAGCGGTTGGCGTCATGGCCTGGGGCACCAGTTCCCGGGGGTATTCGTAGCGCAACTCGTCCAAGGAAAAATGGCAGGCGTCCGCGATCCGAACCGATTCAGCCAGCATGTCCTCGGGATAGAGGCCCGCCAGCGTCTCCAAGGGGCGCAGATGCCGTTCGGCGTTGGACGTCAGTTGGGTGCCGAGTTCGCTGACCGGCTGCTTGAGGCGAATGGCAGCCAAGGTGTCCAGCAACGGCTTGCGCTCGGCCCGATGCATGAGCACGTTGTTGGCGGCGGTGATCGGCAGGTCGAGGCGCATCGACAGGCGCAGCGCCTTGGCCATGCGGTCAAGGTCGCGGCCGTCAAGGAACAGCCCTAGGCCAATCCACAGGCGCGGACAGCATCGGCGAACTTCCCGGCCTTCGAGCAGAAGTTCGTCGATGGCCGCATCCCGAGGCGCCCACAAAGCCAGGCAATCGTCGGTCCGGCCCTTGAAATCATCCAGATGCAGCGCGTATTCACCCTTCGGCGCTTGGGTTCGGCCTTGGGTGATGAGCTCGGAAAGCTGTCCGTAGGCGCGCCGGTTGGTAGCCAACAGCACGATGTCAACCTGGGCGGCGCCGCTCGTGGCGACCCGGAAGGCGCTGCCGATGATGAGCTTGATGCCTAGGTCGCGGGCTGCGCCGTGGGCGCGCACCACACCGGCCACCGAACATTCATCGGTGATGGCGATGGCGGCATAACCCCGGGCGTGGGCCTCGCGCACCAGTTCCTCGGGGTGGGAGGCCCCGGTCAGGAACGAGAAGTTGCTCCTGCAGTAAAGTTCCGCGAACTTAAGCGAAGTAGCCATGCAAATACCATTCTTTAGCATCGTCTGAAGGGTTGGGGCTTCGAGCCTTGAACAGCCAGCAGCGGGCGCCCTCGGGGTCCATCGCGACGAAATAATCGCGGGGGGCCGAATGGCTGGCCGTCGAGGAAGCGAATCCATCCGGGGATTCCCACCAGCCGGTTTCAATGCGTTCGGGGCCGCTTAGGATTCGGTAGCGTTCGGGATTGACGAGACGGGGGGATTCGAGGAGCCACATGGGTCGTGGGAAAGAACTCCCCAGGGGCCCCGCCGCAGGCGGTTGGGTTGTTTCCGGCAGGAAGGCGGGCGCGAGGGCGGTCGCGCATTCCGGGCGATGGTCATCAACCAGGCGTAGAACGCGCACGGATTCACCATTGAGCCGGGCCGTCACCCGGTCCACGAAATCCATTGGCGCCTGGTCCGCCGAGGAGCCTTCCCCCAACAGATCGCGATGCGTTAGGCCGGCCTCGGCAATGGGCTCCACGGCGTCGGCGGCCAAGGATAGGCTCATCACCTCCGCCGGCAAATCGATTCGGTCCAACGCCAATCCGCTGATCGCCAGCAGGCTGTTGGCCCGCATTCGCGGTTGGGCGAAACGTACGGGCAACACCGTGGAGCGGCGCGCCGAATGGCTTGCCAAGGGTTTGAAGGCCCAACGCAGAGCGCGTGCGCCGAGCTGCCGGGCGGTCAGCCAAGCTTCAAGCTCCACCGCCAAGCGGCGCATGGGCAGGCGTAGAACCGGCTTGCTGGAAACCGATTCAAGCAGGTGAACCGAACTGTGGAAACGTTCCCGCAACGGCTCCGGGGTACGGGGGTCGGGAATGGCGCCGGTGAGCTTGTCCAGGATTTCAACCAAGCCGGGGCCGAAGCGCTTGCCAAGTTCGTGGCGGGGCAGGCGGATCAGCGAACCGACTTCCAAAAGGCCCATGTCGGCCAAGCGCTCAATGTTGCAGGCTTCAATATCGGTGCAGGCGATCGGTGCGCCGGCCAAGGCTTCGCAAGCCCTTTGCGCCAGTTCCGCGTGATCCGGAAAATCCGGTAAGGGCGCTTCCAATCCCGCTTTGGCCAAAGCCAAGGCGGCGGCGGGCGTATGGGCAGCCGCCAAGGCAGCGCCATGCCCAAGGCGTCGAACGACCCGGCGCAGGCGGCCCAGCAACGGCCCCAAGCCCTCAAACAAGTTAAGGCTGCCTTCCACTTCAAGCAGCAAGGCGGCCGGGGGCGCCACGCTGACCGTTGGGGTGAAGCGGTGCGCCATGGTCGCCAGGACGCGCAGGCGCTCGATCTCCGCAGCCGGGTCGCGCTCGAAATGGATCAATTGCGGGGCGACGCTCAAGGCCGTCGCCAAACTGGCGCCGATGGCGACGCCGGCGCTGCGCGCCCGGTCATCGACGAGGCGCACCCGCCCATCCTCCGCCAGGACCATGGGCTGTTGGATGCCGTGTGGATGGCGGCGCTGAAAAATCTCCAAGCCCAACTGGGGCAGATGCGCGGCCACCCACAACATCTTCAGCTCGCCGCCCTCCCGGGGCAGCGCCAAAGCCGCAACAGGGCCTCCAAGTCGTCCCCGGCCTCCAATTCCAAGGGCAGATCGTCCATGCCCCAGCCACCGCGCCGTTTGAGGATCGAAAGCAACAAGCGGCGCGGCCCGGCTTCCATTCGAGGGCGGGACGCCCTCGCTCCAAGAGCGGCTTCGAATGAAGGTCGGAGCGAGGACGTCCCGCCCTCGAACTGGCTGCCCGAATCCACGTTGGACTCAATATCGGCAGCACGGATGCGCAGCCGCAACTCCGCCGCCGAGGGATTGCGGGATGCTAGACCGGGACGAAACAGAACGGCCCAAGTGCCACCGTGCTGAGCGCGCAAATGAATGCGCCGCAAATCGGGAGTGCGCAGGCGGTGCTCATCCGGCCAAGCCAGCACGGCGCTGCAAGCCCCCGACTCCAAGGCTTGCTCAAGCGCCCAAAGCGCATCCTGGCCACTGGAGTCCGCCTCGCCGGTGCGAATCAACAGCACTTTGCCCACCTCGATGCCCGCCGCCGCCAAGGCGGGCGCGTGGGGCATGAAGGGCGGATTGATCCAGGCGATCCAGCGTGCCTGTTCACGGCTCAAACGAGCCAATCCGGGCGCTACGAGGCCGAGTTCGCCAATGCCCGCGCTGTCGCAGAGAATTTCGCTTAAAGCGGCCCGCGGCCAGCCTTGGCCGGGCAGCAGCCGGTCAAGCCAATCAAATCCCGTGGGCAGCCCGGTCGATTGCGCCTCTCGGGCATGGCCGGGCAGGTCTCGGGCGCGCCAGAGTTCGGCAGAGGATAGGAGCTGTTGCAGATTGGAGGTCAAAATACTGGTTTTGCATACAGTTTTTCAGCAGAATAACTGTATTTACAGCCAGCATCAAGGCCTATTCGAGGGCGGGACGCCCTCGCTCCGGGAGATCCCCTCGGGGCGAGGGCATCTTGCCCTCGATGGGATGCAGCTCGGCCAGCTTCTCCCGCGCATCGCGCGCTGGCTGAAAGCTCTCGTCGGCGCCCGCCCATGCCAAGAGCGCCAACCGCAGGTGCTCGACGGCTCCGGCGGCGTTGGACTTCCGTTCCAGGATGCGGGCCAATTCCAAGTGGCTCCTTGGATCTGCAGGAACGAGCCGAAGCGCTTCCCGCAACGCCGTTTCTGCCTCATCCAACCGTCCGAGCTTGCGTAGCATTCGACCGATCGATCGATGCGGCGTCGATACCCCATCGATGTCCACGGCGCGCCGGTAGTTAGCCAACGCCGAGGCATAGTCGCCGGCCAGTTCGTCTATCCCGGCAGCATTCGCCGCCAGCGTTCGGCGAGCCGCAAAGAGCTCAAGCGCCTCCATTCCGCGCAGCGCCCGGTCGTGCGCTTCCCGGGCCGCCACGAGATCATTGCGTTGGAGGGCGATGTAGGTTTGCCAAACGGGAATGTGGAACTGCGCATGAAGCGCTGTCAGTTCGGCTCTCAGTGCTTCCAGGAGCGCCACGCCCTCCACATCGCGGCCCGCTTCAAAGTAGATCACGATGTCACCGCGGTTGAGGCGCGCCTGGGCCAAGTCCAGCCGCGACATGAATAGGGAAGCCTGGGCGGACCAAGCGTTCATCACCGCAATCGCGCTGCCCATCTCGCCGCCAAACAGGTGGCGTTGCCTTAAGCCGTCAAGCGCTGCCGCTCTTTCCTGCGGCGTCCCGGCCAACGCCTGCGCCCGCTCATAGCCCGCGGCGGCATCGGCGAATCGACCGACATGAAGATCCAAGGCCGCCAATGCCAGCGTGATCCCGGAACGATCGGGCTCCAGCAGAAGGGCGCGGTCGAGCACCTCCCGAGCGGCATCATGACGGCCTTGGCGCTGCAGCAGCGCGGCCAGTGCCGTGTGGCCCGCTTGGTCACCGGGAAACAGCGCCACATACCGCTCAAGCGTCGCAACCGCTGGCTCGGCGTCCCCGAGTTGCTCCTGCAGCGTCGCGATGCGCTTGAGCAGGTCGGCATTGCCGGGATCAAGTTCGAAAAGCCTTTGCAAGGTCGTCAGCGATTCCTCGCGGTTGCCCTGAAGCGTCTGAATGTCCGCCAGCATCTCCAGCGCCCAAGGATCGTTCGGGTAGAGTTCAGCCCACATCTCGGCGATCGCCCAAGCCTTCGACGGCTGGTTCGTGACCAGGTAGTAGCCCAATTTGGCGGGAAACTGGTAGCGTTCCGGCAGCTTGTAGATGTGGTCAAGCGCCGCACGCACGGCGTTCGCGGCCTCCGCTGCCTGATTGTCGCCCAGCAACGAGAGCCCCAACTCGGACTGGGCAAACGCGAACGTGGGGTCGGCCGCCGTGGCGGCGCGCAAATGCTTGATGGCAGCGCCATGATCCGAGTTGACGACCAGCGCCTGCCGGGCACGGCCGTAGGCTTCGATTGCGGCGCTGTTTCGGGTCAGCCGGTCTTGCAGGGGAAGGTCGTCGACCTCGTCACGCGGCGGGATTTGGAGCGCCTCCTTAAGGTCCACGGACATCGCATCAACCAGCCCAAGCAGGTCGGGACCTTCGTAGCGCTCCTCGCCCACCAGCGCACCGGTGTCAACTCGATGCACGGCCATGGTGGCAAGGTAGGCTTGGCTTGAGCGGTCGATCACGCCCGAGACGATGAACTCCGTGTGACGGTCCTTGGCGACCCGGCGTTTGAGCGCGAACGGCACGTTGCGGAGATCCTGGAAGCCGGCTTCCTGCAGCGCTGCTTGAGCGAATTCCACGGGTTCGTAGAACTCATCCGAGGCCAGATCCAAGTCCAGCGCCACGGGCACGAAGTAGGACAGCCACGCATCATCATCGTCGAGCCCAGACCCGGCGTCAAAGGCGAAGGTTGCAACGCGCTTGCGGAACTCGGTCTTGGGGATCAAGCGTTCGACCGTTTGGCCGTCCTCGGTTTCGACGGTCACCCGAGTCACCGCCGCCTTCAGATCGACCCCGCCAAACATCAGCCCCAGGACGACGGCGGCGGCAGCGAGATTGACCCCGACGGCAATGCTCTCGGTAGCAGAAACACGGTCGCGGCCGGGCTTCCCGTGAAACCAAGCCAGCATGAGCACGCTCGGCAACAGCAGCGGCGCCGTCACCAACGCGACTCGGGTCCAGTGAGGCGACAGGAGGAACTCGTCGACGATCAACTGGACGAACTCGATAAGGCCCCAGGAGACGCCGATGTAGATCGCCACGATTTGGGGCACGCGGCGCTCCAGGAGATCGCTCATTAGCGAGTTCATGGCATCAGGGCCAAACCCCCAAAATGCCGCCCATGATGATGCTGTACACCACCCGATAGCCGGACTGAATCAAAAACAGGGGCATCCCCCAGCCGCAAAAGGCGGTGTCCGACGCCATGCCCGTGGCGATGAAGCCGATGCCCACCAGCGCGCCCATGGCCAAGCCGCCACCCAAGGTGACGATGCCTAAGCCACTCATCAGCATCGCCAGCACGATGCAGGTTAACAGCGCCGTGAAGAAGCTGACGATGAACGGCATCAGAGACGGTTTAAGGTCATCCGCGCTCTTGCCGAGCGCCGCCAGCCACGCCTGGCCGAAGACCGGCCCGTACCAGATGCCGCCAAGCACGAAGGCGGCGGCGGTGGCCACCAAAATCGCCCACCAGTTGAGGCCCGCAAAGTTCAAAAGTTCCACAAATCCCCCTCGTCTGTCCGGTCCGTTCACGGAGATTACTTATAATCGCCCGCCATGAGCAAGGCTGACCAAGCGAAGTGGGACGAGCGCTATCGGGCCGGCGCCTTTGCCGAACGCCCGCATCCCAGTGCCCTGCTCGAAGCCTGGGTCAGCCGCCTGCCGCACGGCCGTGGACGCAGTCGCGGACGGGCCTTGGACCTCGCCTGCGGCGCAGGCCGCAACAGCCTGTTTCTGGCCCGCCACGGATTCGAGGTGACGGGCATCGACGTTTCAAGGGAAGGGCTCAAGCGGGCCGCCGCCAGCGCGGCGCGCGAAGGCTTGGACGTGACCTGGATGCGGCATGACTTGGACGCGGGCCTGCCGGTGTCCGGTCCGTTCGACGTGGTTTGCCTATTCCGCTACGTCAACCCAACCCTAATCCGACAACTGCCCAGCCTGCTGGCAACCGGCGGCATCTTGATGGTCGAAGAGCACTTGGCAACCGACGAACACGTCGCTGGCCCCTCCAATCCCGCCTTCTGCGTCCAACCCGGCGAACTGCGCCGCCTGCTGCCGGGGCTTGACGTCCTCCACCAAGCGGAAGGGATCATCGCCGACCCGGATGGAAGGCAAGTGGCCATTGCGCGGCTGGTGGGCTCGTTGGCGGCCGAGTGATCGACCCCTAGTGTCAACCGATCCTAGTCCAGCCGCTTTCGATACGCCGCCATCCTCTTTTCCAGCTTCAAGTCCCGAGCGATGCCAAAAGCGGCGCGCAGCAGCCGCTGATCGTTCGGCCAACGGCTTAAGGCCTCATCCGCCACCTCAAGCGCACGCTCCGATTGGTTCGCCGAGTGCAGGGCCACCGCGTAAACATAGGCGTACTGCGCGGCGTTGGGTGCCAACCGGGCGGCTTCGGCGATTAGCGGCAGGGCCTCGTCCGCCCGGTCCTGACGAACCAGCCACAGGCCGCGGGCCAAAGCCGCCTGCGGAGAATTCGGCGTCGTTCCTAGCGCCCGCAGCAGCAGTTCGCCGGCCTCGCCGTCCCGGCCCGTCGCCCGGTAGAGGTCGGCCAGATTCAGCATGGCCGGCACCCACTGCGCATTTAGCCTGAGCGCCTCAGCGAAGGCGGCTTCCGCCTCGGCCGGCGCACCGACGGCCCATTGCAGGTTGCCGACGTTGGTCTGCGCTTCGGCGCGGTCGGCATTGAAGGCCTGGACATCAAGGTACTCCGCAATGCCCGCCTCGAGCTTGGCCCGCTCTGCCCCGGTCAAGTCGCTCAGCACCGGTGCCAGCAGTGGCACCGCCTCCGTGCGCACGGCGAGGCGCGCATCGCCGAGCAGGTGCCGAGCCTCCCGCCAGCGGCGCTCGGGCGGCCATCGGGCTGCGCCGCGCAAAGCACCGATGCGAACCAACGGGTAGGTGTCATGCAGCGCCGCTTCCAAGGCCAGTCCGCCCGCCGCCCGATCGTAGGGCGCCAGCAGCGACAGCGCCGTGGCCCGCACGATGGCGGGCTGCCCGGAGTCGCTGCCAATGGCTGCCAGAGCCCGCTCCGCCTCGCCATCGCCAGCGCGGGCAGCGGCGAACACCGGGCCGAAGTGGTCCCTCGACGGCGGGCCAAAGGCCTCTTCAAGCACACCTCGTGCCCACTTCGGGCTTCGATCCTGGTGGCAGCCGGTGCAGGCATCGGGAGCATCGGTGAACGCATTCAAATCCGGGCGGGGAATCCGAAAGCTGTGGTCGCGGCGATCATCGACCACCATGTAGGTGCGGGTCGGCATGTGGCAGTTCACGCACTCCGCACCGGGGCTTTCCGGCTCATGCAGATGATGGCGCGGGCTGTCGTAGCGGCCGAGCGGCAGGCTCGGAAAGTCCGCCCGGCCCGCCTCGTTGTGACACCCGAGGCACAGCCCGTCGCCTTCGGTGCGCAACTTCGCCGAGTGCGGCTCGTGGCAGTCGCCGCAGGTCACGCCGGCTTCATGCATCCGGCTTTGCAGGAAGGAGCCATAGACATAGACCTCATCCAGGATTTGCCCGTCGGCATGGTAAAGGCCGGCCTCGAGCAGCGCGGGCGAATAGTGGTCGAAGTAGCTGCGCTGCGGTGCGAAGCCATCGACGAGTTGGCTGCGGCGGCTGTGGCACGGCGCGCAGGCGTTGACTTCGGCCTGTTGGCCGCGCCGCAACGCGAGTGCCGGTCTGGGGTTCCCTTCGGAAGGTGCCATGTGGGCGGAACCGGGGCCGTGGCAGGCTTCGCAACCCACGGATACCTCCGCAAACGTCGTCTCGTATCGGTGGGTCTCGGCGTCATAGCCCTTGGCGACCGCGGTGGAGTGGCAATCCGCGCACATGAAGTTCCAATTGTGGCTCGGCTGGGTCCAGTGCAGGACGTCGTCATGGCCGACGTTCTCGCCGGGGCGCAGATGGAACCAACGGCCCTGAACCGCATCCCAAGCGACATTGGAAGCCTGCAAACGCCCGCCTTCCATGGGCAGCAGGTATTGCTGCAAGGGCTCAACGCCGAAGGTGTAGCGCACCTCGAAGCTCGCCATCTCCCCGGCCGGGCCTGCCGTGCGAATGGCATAGCGGCCATCGGCCTTCGAGAACTCCGTCAAACCCGCGCCATGACGCAGCACGGCACCGTCAAAATCGCCGACCACCGTTGCGGGCGAAGGCGCGGACATGGCCTGCTGGTGGTGGGAGCCGAGCCAAGCCTCGTGTTGCGCCGCATGGCATCCGGCACAAGCCGCCGAACCGACGTATTCGGGGGCCGCTGTTGGAACGTCTGGCGGAACCGCATCGCCACAGCCCGCCGCCGCCAAGGCGACCAGCGCAATCGGTCCGCGCCGCCGCATTGCAACCCAAGCGGCGGCGCGGCTAAATTGAAGCCCCTTCAGTTGCGAGACCGCCATGCCCTCCCCGTCTAAACTCTATCAAGGCTACGAACGCCTGAAATTCGATTATCCCGCCGACCGCATTCTGCGCATCACCATCAGCCGACCGGAAAAATACAACGCCTTGGACATCATCGGCCACCGGGAATTGACCTATGTCTGGCGCGAGGTGGACGCCGACGACGGCATCGACTGCGTGGTGCTCACCGGCGAGGGCAAGGCGTTCTCGGCCGGTGGCGACTTCGGCATGATCGAAAAAATGACCACCGACTACCGCACCTTGGCCAACACTTGGAAGGAGGCCAAGGACCTAGTGTACAACCTCATCAATTGCGGCAAACCGACTATCTCCTCCATCAACGGCCCGGCGGTGGGTGCCGGCTTGGTGGCGGCCCTGCTGTGCGACATCTCCATCGCCGCCAAGTCGGTCTTCATCACCGACGGCCACACCCGCTTGGGCGTTGCCGCCGGGGACCACGCCGTGATCCTCTGGCCACTGCTCTGCGGCATGGCGAAGGCCAAATACTACTTGATGACCTGCGACCGGATGCCCGCCGAGGAGGCCGAGCGCATCGGCCTGCTGTCCCTGTGCGTCGAGGACAGCGAACTCGAAGCCAAGACCATGGAAGTGGCCGCCAAGATCGCCGACGGGGCGCCCAACGCCATCCGCTGGACCAAGTACGCGCTCAACAACTGGCTGCGCATGGCCGGCCCGAGCTTCGACGCCTCCACAGCTCTCGAAATGCTCGGCTTCCTGGGGCCCGAGGGCCGGGAAGGCCTACAGGCGCTGCAGGAGAAACGAGCGCCCAACTTCCCAAAGGACTCACCGATCTGAGAGATTGACATGAACAACAGCCAGCAGGCGGACTTGAAGATCCGTCCCGAGATTCTCAAGCGGCGCGACGAGGTCGCCAAGACGCCGATCCTGGAACGCATCGCCAACATGCGGGAGTCCCTTGCCGCGGCAGGGGATGAGGCCCAACGAATTCGGCACCTGCCGGCCTGGGCCTCCCAGGAAATGGCCGACCAAGGCCTCTATCGATTTGCCCTGCCCTTGGAACTCGGCGGCGAGAACTTGAGCGCACGTGAACAGATCGAGGTGGTCGAGGCGGCTTCCGCAATTGACGGATCCGTCGGGTGGTGCACGCAAATCTCCTCCGAAATCAATGCGCTGGTCATCCGTCGCATGGACCTGCCGCTGGTCGAGAAGATATTCAACGACTGGCACGTGCTGGTGTGCTCCGGACACGGACCCGCAAACGGCCCCAACCCCGGACGGAACGCCCGCCGGGACGGCGAAGGCTGGCGGCTGAACTACCAGGGCTCCTTCGCCAGCGGCTGCCACAACGCCACTTGGAACTACCTGATGGGTCCGATGGTGATCGACGAGGAAACCGGCGCACCGGCGCAGGCGTCCTATATGGTGCCTTGGGGCGAGTTCGAGATTGTCGATACCTGGGACACGGCGGGCATGCGCGGCTCCGGCAGCCACGACGTGCTCATGGCCGATTGCTACGTCCCCCCCGAACACTTGCTGCCGTTTCGGTCTCTGGCGCCCAGCGAAACCTGGGCCAACCCAACCTACCGCAATCCCACCCACGCGATCTACAACAAGGCGGCCGTGGCGCTCGGCGTATGCCGCGGCGCGCTCGATTCCTTCATCGAACTGGCCCAAGCCAAAACGCCCTGGGGCACGGCATCGAAGCTTCAGGACCAAGCCCAAGTGGAGTATCGGATTGGCCAAGCGCAGGCGACGCTGATGGCGGCGCGCACCTTCGTGCTCAACACCCAGGACCGCTTGGAGGCGCACTTGGGGCCGCTGCCAAGCCAAGGCGGACGCCTGGCGCCGGACTGGGATGTCTTCTGGCCCGCCCTACTGGCCTGCGCCCACGCGGCGCAGTCCTGCCGGGAGGTGGTCGGGATGCTCAACAACACGGCGGGCACCACGGGCTCGCGCATGGACAGCCCCTTGGAACGCCAACTGCGGGACGCGCACCAAGCCGCAACCCACGCCCTGATTTCGTACCGGCACTACGAGGACTTGGGCAAGACGTTTGTGGGGCATGAGCCGCCGGATGGCTATATGGAACTGACTCGGGCGTGATTAATCGACAATTCGTTCAACTCGGCTTCAACTCGCCGATGCGCTCCGGCTCCGCGGCCACCATGCCGCCGAACTCGCCCTCGATGCGGCCGTAAGCGTTCCAGACCTTGAAGCCGAGTCGGGCTTTCAGCTTATCCGAAATCTGGCTCCAAAGAGCGCGATCAAGGCCGAGGGTCTGGTTTTCCTGTTGGCGGAACTGCGGGCAGCAGAAGGTGGCGAGCGCACCGAGGCGGTCGCCGCCGCCGGTGTGGGCACCCGTGCCGTGCCAGAGACGGCCGTCGAATACCATGAGGGTGCCGGCCGGCGCTTCGGGTTGGAAAATCGGGTAGCCGCCCTGCTCCGTGGGATGCGGGTGCGCACCGCTCAGATGGGAGCCTTCGGTGGCGCCGTTTTGCGGGCTGAAGTCGCTCAGCATCCACATCGTGTTGGCAACCACCGGCGGTGCGATGCCGAGTGTTGGATCCGGTTGGACGAAGCCCGGCATCGGTCTGCGGGTGATTTCGGAAGCCCGCCAATAGGATTCGCCAGAACGCACCGGCTGCGGCATCCACCATTGATCGGTGTGCAGGCCCATGCGCACGCCGCCGGGCTTGGCGATGTTCGCCGATAGGGTGGAGAGGATGAAGTCCGCGCCCAACACATGGCCGACCAGTTCATCCACCAAAGGGTGCTCGATCAAGTCCCGGAAACAGGCGCCCTTGTTGACCAACATCCACAAGCGTTGGTTGACGCCGCCGTTGACGGTGGTGAAGGCGTCGGTTTTGAGGCGCCCGGAGTCGTCCATGAGGGCTTGATTCGGGCCGCCGTCCCGATGATCGAGGCCCCGCTCAGCCTCCCCTTCGGCCTGCTCCACCAAGCGTTGCCGCGTCGTCGCAAGCGCTTCGCCGGTCAGCGCGTTGGCGACCAGGCAAAAGCCGTACTCGTCGAGGTCCTGCTTGGCCTGGTCCAGATCCTCGGTCAATTCCGGCACCCCCGCCGCCAAGGATTCGGCGAGTGCACTGGCCTGTTGGTTCGGCATCGTCATCGGTCTCCCTACCTTCAGGTCATCTTAACCGCTAAACTGCCGCTTTCGCATTGGCATGGGGTTGCTTTGTTCAGCATCGGCCTGACCGGCGGCATCGCCTCCGGCAAATCCACTGCGGCGCGCTACTTGGGCGAATTGGGTGCCCATGTGATCGACGCCGACCGCTTGGGGCATCGCGCCTATGAGCCGGGCACCGCTGCATTCAAGCAGGTGGTCGATGTCTTTGGCGATGACGTGGTCGCCGCCGACGGCTCTATCGACCGCCGCACGCTCGGTAGCAAGGTGTTCGGCCAGCCGGGTGAATTGAAGAAGCTCACCGACATCGTGTGGCCGGAAATTCGGCGTCTGGCCGATCTGGAAATCGAGGCGGAGCGGGCGCGACGTCCGGATGGTGTGGTGGTGCTGGAGGCAGCGGTCATGGTCGAGGCCGGTTGGCAGCGCAGTTTGGACGAGGTCTGGGTGGTGGCCGTCGAGTCGGACGTCGCCATCGAGCGGGCCATCGCCCGGGACGGCCTTTCCGCCGACGAGGTGCGGGCGCGTCTCAAGGCCCAAACCAGCAACGCCGAACGTCGGCGCCATGCGGATGTGCTGATCGACAATTCGGGCGGGCTCGATGAGCTGCGCGCCCAGCTCGACCGGCATTGGGAGCGCGTGGCCAGCACCCACGGAACCCGGACGGTGGCCGCGTCATGATCCTCGACCTGCATGCCCACTCCGTGGTCTCCGACGACGGGCGGGCCAAAGTGCCGAACTACTGCCAGTGGATTCGCGCCAAGGAACTGCCCATTGAAGGCTTCGTGCTGACCGAGCACCGCCAGTTCGACTTCGCCTCCGACTACAACGCCTTGGCCCGCCAGTTCGGGCTGACCATTCTGAAGGCCAGCGAGGTGGAGACCGAATACGGCCATGTGCTGGTCTTCGGCGTCACCGAGGCCTTGACCCATGCGTTCGACTTCGCCGACATCCGCCTGCCCCTCGCCCAGGTCATCGAAGAAGCCGAACGCCACGGCGCCGTGCCGGTGCCCTGCCACCCGGGACGCAGACGCGTGGGCATGGCGGCGCACATCGACGAACTCGGCGTGCCCGAAGGGGTGCGCATCGTCGAGATATTCAACGGCGGCAGCCGCGGCGAGGAGGACCGCATCGCCGCGGCCATGGCCGACGAGCAAAACTATCGGGGCATCGGCGGCAGCGACGCCCACATCGTCAGCCACATCGGGCGCTGCGCCACCCGCTTCGACGGCACGGTAGGCAGCGAGGGCGAACTGGCCGAAGCGTTGCGCAGCGGCGGCTTCGAAGCCTTGAGTTTCCGGGAGCAGCAGGCATGAGCAACGCAATCGACGTGGAGGCCCTGCGAGAGGCCTATCTGAACGAGGTTTTCGACGAGGTGGAAGTCACTTTGGATGCTGAAGAAACGGCCGCTTACGCTGCCAGTTGCGGCGAGGTTTCACCCTGCTTCACCGATCCTTCCGACCCGGACTTCCAGGCTCCGCCCACCCTGCCCGCCAGCATTCACCCGAGCCGACAGCGGCCCAAGGGCTTTCCGAAAGTGGTGGGGCTCGGCATGGATGCCGGCAAGGCCGTGCACTGCCACCGCCCCATCCGTCCCGGCGTCAAGCTGACCGCCAAGACCCACATGCACGACATCTACACCAAGACCGGGCGTTCCGGGCGCATGGTGTTCTTCGTCAACCGCATGGAGATATTCGATCCCGAAGGCCAACTGCTGGCCTCCGCGGACACCAGCAGCGTGGTGCGGGAGCGTCCGGAGGAATGACCGTCAATCGTATCACCGATGTTGAATTCGGCGACACGCTGCCGGTGTTCGACCCAGACACCCGCCTCGCCAACGTGGCCCGCTTCGTCAAGACCGCACACTGGAACGGGCCGCGCTTCACCGACCACGAAGCGGCCCGCGCCGAAGGACTGCCCGGCGCCCTCGTGCCCGGCATCATGAGCCAAGGCTTCCTAGCCGCAATGATCCACCGCTGGGCTCCCAAGGCGGAAATTCTCTACGTCGATACGGTGTTCCGAGCGCCAGTGATCGTGGACCAGCCCTGCCACATCAACGGCGTGGTCACCGATATCGACGAGGCCACCGGCGAAGTGGAAATCGACCTGACGGTAACCAACGACGCCGGGGAGACACGGGTGTTCGGCACGGCGCGGGCGAAGCTGCCGAACTGAGGCTGACGCAGAAGCCCGTCCTCAAGCAGGCTCAAAAAGAGGCACGCAAAGCGCCTCGTGCTCCTCCCAGCGGACCTTCACCCGCATTCCGATGCGGACGCTTGAATGGTCATCGATGCCCACCACGTTCGACACTAGGCGCGGGCCCTCGTCGAGGTCGATCCAGGCGACCGCATAAGGCGCCATGCTGCGGAAGAACGGGTGGTAGCTCTGGCGGACAATGCTGTAGGTGTACACCGTGCCCTCCCCGGCGGATTCCTTCCACTCCAGATTGGCGCTTAAGCAGCTTGAGCAACGACGGCGCGGGTAAAACACCACCGCGCCGCAGTCGGCGCACTGCTGATAGATCAGTCGCTTTTCCTTGGTGGCCAGCCAGAATGCCTGGGTGTCCAGGTCGCGGAGGTTCGGCAATGGACGGGTTGGATCGGCCATGACTCAGTCCCTCCCCAAGATGATGGTCCCGGCGCAGTGGCGGCTGCCGAGCATGCCGCCGTTGCCGTGGGCGACGGCGAGGCGGGCGCCCTCCACCTGGGAGCAGGACTCGCCGCGCAATTGGCGGGCCGCTTCGATCAGCAGAAAGATGCCGCGCATGCCCGGATGGTTGGAGGACAGTCCGCCGCCGTCGGTGTTCAGCGCCGGGCCGTCGTTCGGACGGTCGAAGCGCAGGCGACCGCCGCTGACCCAGGCGCCGCCCTCCCCCTTGGCGCAGAAGCCAAGGTCTTCCAGGATGGTGAGCACCGTGATGCTGAACGAGTCGTAAATCATGGCGATGTCGATCTCGTCCGGGCGAACACCCGCCTCGCCAAAGGCCACCGGGCCGGATTGGGCGGCGGCGCTGGTCGTGATGTCGCCGCCGTTTTCCGGATAGGCCGTGGCCTCGCCTGCGCCGAGCAGCCAGACCGGCGGCTTGGCGCAGTCGCGGGCTACGTCGGCGGCGGCAATGACCACTGCTCCGCCGCCATCGGAGATCATGCAGCATTCCAGCAGGTGCAGCGGGTCGGCAATCATCCGGGAACCCACCACATCCGCCACCGTGGTTTCCCGAATGTCGAGAAACTCCAAGTCTTCCATGGCCTTGACCGCCTCGGGGTTGCGCATGGCGTGATAGCGGGTGGCCACCGATATCTCGGCAAGCTGCTCGCTGGTCGTGCCGTAGTCGAATCGATGCCGCTGGGCAACCATGGCGTAGTTGGCGACCAGCGTCATGCCGGCGAAACTGTCCATGTTGTCGGCCGGATGACCGCCGCCACCGCGCCCGCCGACGCCGATGGCCTGGGCGTTGCTGTGGGCGGTGGAGCCGTAGGTGAGCAAAGCGACCCGCGCCTTGCCCGCGGCCAGGTCGCGCTTGGCATGGGCGGCGTGAAATTCATAGGAGGAGCCGCCAACGCCGGTGGTGTCGATGACCTTGGGCTTGAGCCCAAAGTACTCGGCGATGTTGAGACCGGCCATGCCACCCCCGTCCCCCGCATCGTAGATGGCATCCACGTCGCCTAAGCGCAACCCTGCATCCTCAAGCGCCCGGGCTGCGCACTCCGCCTTGATCTGCAACGGGCTTAACGCGCCCTCCACGTCCCGGGAAGGGAACTCATGAATGCCGACGATGGCGGCGTCTCTAGCTTGGGCAACCAATCTCAATCCTTAATGTTAGATATATAAAATACTTTTAATTATCTGATATTTAGTTAAATTTTTTCATGAAGAAGAAATCACGGCACCCGAGTCAACGAGCGAGCGAATCTCCGCCGTGGAGTAACCCAGGCTGCGCAGCACCGGCTCTGAATGTTCCCCCAAAACCGGCGCGGGAGCTTCCACATCCGCCGGGGTGTCCTCAAAATGGGCCGCGGGCCGAGCCAAGCGCACTTGGCCGTAGTCCTCGAAATCGTAGATGCCCACCGTATCGTTGGCAATGATCTGCTCATGGTTCAGTAAATCCAATCGGGTCAGCAGCGGTGCCGAGGGCACGCCTTCGGCGTCCAAGCGGGCCAAGATCTCGTCGCGGTCCCACTGCTTAAGCTGTTCGGCGGTCATGGCCTTGCGTTCCCCGGCGTTGCGAAAGCGGGCTGCCGTGGTGGCAAAGCGGGGATCGTCGATCCAATCCTCCTTGCGGATGGCGGTGCACAGGCCGCGCCACTCCTTGTCGCTGATGGCCCCAGCGGTGATGTAGCCGTTTTTTGTCTCGTAGATCAGATCCATGGTGCCTTGGTACTTGGTCACGTCCACCTCATCGCCAACGTAAACCAGTCCGCCCATGCCCTCGGGCCAGAAGAAGGCGATCATGGTGTCCAGCATGGAAAGCCGGATGTGCTGGCCTTGGCCACGCTTCTCGCGGGCGTAGAGAGCCGATGAGATGGCCTGGGCGGCGGTAACCGCCGTCACCTTGTCGGCGATGATGATGCGAAACATGCGCGGCCGCTTGGTTTCCCGGTCGGCCTGAATGTCGGTGGCCCCGGAAAGCGCCTGAATCACTGGATCGTACACCCGCTGATGGGCGTAGGGGCCCTGCTCCCCGAAGCCGCTGATGGAGACGTAGATGAGCCTCGGATTTGCGGCGCACATGGCGTCCGCGCCCAAGCCCAAGCGATCCATGGCGCCGGGGCGGAAGTTCTGCAGCAGCACGTCGGCGGAGGCGATCAGCGCCTGCACCGGCGCCAGGGCCTCCGGTTTCTTCAGATCGACGCACAGCGAGCGCTTGCCCCGGTTGCAGGCGAAGAACCCTGGCGGCAGACCGTTGCGGCCCGTGCTGATGCGCCGCATCTCATCACCGGCGGGGGACTCCACCTTGATGACCTCGGCACCTTGGTCGGCCAGCATCGCCGCGGCCACCGGACCGGAGACCATGGCGGTGAAGTCCACCACCCGCACCCCATCGAGTGGGCCGGCCATCAAGACATCCCCATTGGTTCAGTCGTCAAACACATAGCGATTCTCCCCGCTGCTTGATGAGACTTCCCGGCAGTCGATGGTCGATGAACGGCATTTGCTGTCGTCGCGCATCCACATGAAGCCGTTGCGAAACCCGAAGATCGGCTTGAGGAAACGCATGGCGGTCGGCTCGCCGTCCACAAAGCCGGGAATGAAGTCGTTGCCGTTGATGTAGCGCCGGGCGTAGCGGCGGGTCTCGCGCGTGGTCCATGCAGTGTCCACCAGCTTCAGGTCCCGCGTCCGGCCCGTCTCGTCCATTTGCGCGTCCGCCCACAGCAAACCGATGTCGGCCCGTGGATTGAAGCGATTGCTGCCGTAGCGTTGCGGCGCGATGTAGTTGACGCCAAAGGCCTTGGCGTTGGTGCCGTGGTTGGGAATGACCGCGGTCACCCGCTGCCCGTCCTGGCTGCGAAATAGCACGGTGAACAGCACCAGCGCGTTGACCTTCTCGCCATCCGCCTCGGCTGGCACGAATGTGGCCCGGCCAGCCACTCGCTCCACGGCCTCAAAGAACGCGTCCGGCACTTCGGCATCGTCATAGCAGCCCACTTCCCGAATGGCGCCGCCGAGCATCACCTTGGCTTCGCAGCGCAGGTAGAGGGTATGGTCGCCCAGCACATCAGGATGCTCGATCAATCGAGCGATGGAAGCATCGTGATTGCCAATGCGGGCGGGGGTCAGTTCCGCGCCATGAACTGCGGCGGTTGTGAGGCAAAGCGCAACGACGGCCAAGCCGCTCGACGCCCGACTGCGAATCCAAAGGGCCATGGGGCTTAAGGCCATCTCCAACAGGATCGGGAAAGTGGGGTAGCATACATCCGCATTGACGCTTCGCGCCAACCCACCCCACCCATTAGTCGGACAGGACAACAAGCAATGGGCCGGAACATCAGCCAAGCGGTCCGCGAACTCTGCCTGGCCTTGCCGGAAGCCGAGGAGCGGCCCTCCAGGGGCTCCCCGGACTATCGAGTGGGTGGCAAGACCTTCGCCACCTACGTCATCAACCACCACGGCGACGGGCACATCGCCCTGTGGCTGAACGCCCCGGACGGCGCCCAAGCCTTCTATACGGAAAACGAACCGGAACACTACTTCGTGCCACCCTATGTCGGCCCTCGGGGCTGGCTTGGGGTGCATCTCGACCGGGGCCTGCGCTGGACCACCATCGCCGACCGGGTGCGTGAGGCCTATGAGAAATTGGCACCCGAAAGCCTCAAGGTCCGCTTGACGGAGACACCTGAGGTCGAACCGCCCAACGAACCGCTGTCGATTGAGGAATTCGACCCCATGGCGAGGCCCCGCGCCCAGGAGGTGCTTGGGATGCTTCGGGAGACCTGCCTGGCACTGCCGGAAACCACCGAGGGCACCCGCTTCGGCGATCCGATTTTCCGCGCCGGCAAGAAGGGCTTCGCCCTAGCGCATGGCCGCCGGGGACGGATCCGGCTGCAATTTTGGGTGGGCGCGGACCGCCAAGACTCGCTTTGCTTCGATGAGCGCTACCGCGTTCCGCCCTACGTCGGCCACCAAGGCTGGATCGAACTCGACGCGGAGGATTTCGCGGATCGGGACGAAATTGCAGCGCTCGCCGTGGATAGCTACCGCCACTTCGCGCTCAAGCGAATGCTCAAGGCGTTGGAAGGCGGCTAAAAGCGGTTATGATACGCGGCCTTCCAAATCACCCCCAACCAAGCAGCAGTTGAGGTCTCACAACATGCCCACACTCACCTACATCGAATTTGACGGAACCAAGCACACCATCGACGCCGAGCTCGGCACATCGGTCATGCGCGGCGCCATCGACCACGGCGTGCCCGGCATCGACGCCGACTGCGGCGGCGAATGCTCCTGCGCCACCTGCCACGTCATCGTCAATGACGAGTGGATGGATGTGGTGGGACGTCCCGCCGAGGACGAGGAGGCGATGCTGGACTTGAACCCGGAGCGCGAAGTGAACTCCAGGCTCTCCTGCCAGATCGAAGTCAGCGATGTCCTGAATGGGCTGGTCGTGAAGCTGCCCGAGTTTCAGATGTAGCGCCATTCAGGACGCTGCAATTGGAATAGACGGGATTATGCGACTGAAGGACAAGGTGGCGGTCATCACCGGCGGCGCCAGCGGCATGGGCCGGGCGACGGCGCTGCGCTTCCTGGCCGAAGGGGCCAACGTGGTCATCGCCGACTACAACGCCGAGACCGGAGCCGACGCCATGAAGGAGGCCGCCGATCAAGGCTTCGGGGAGCGCACTCGGTTCGCGCGCACCGACGTGGCCGTTGAGGAACAGGTCGAGAACATGATCGCCGCCGCCGTCGATGCCTTCGGCCACCTCGACATCGTGTTCAACAACGCCGGGGTGGGCGGGGCCATCGGCCCGTTGGGCGCCACCCGGGTGGAGGACTGGGACTACACCTTCGACGTTCTGGTGAAGGGCGTCTTTCTCGGCGTCAAGCACGCCGCCCAGGTCATGCAGGCCCAAGGACGGGGCGGGGCCATCATCAACACCGCCTCGGTGGCCGGGCTGAGCGGCGATGCCGGACCCATCGCCTACTCCGCCGCCAAGGCGGCGGTCATCAACCTCACCCGCGGCGCCGCAGTGGAGTTGGCCCTGGACCGCATTCGCGTGAACGCCATCTGCCCCGGCTTCATCGCCACGCCCTTGGCCGAGCAGGGACGGCCGGAGTCCACCCGCGCCGCCTTCGCCAAGTCACAACCCTGGCCGGACTACGGCCGCGGCGAGCACATTGCCGGAGCGGCCCTGTTCCTGGCCAGCGAAGACGCCGAGTTCGTCACCGGGGAGGCGCTGATCGTGGATGGCGGCCTAAGCGCCGCCGGACCGGAGCTGTCGAAGAAGTTCAGCCACATCTCCGCCCGGGGATCGGGCAAGGCCGGCATCACCCGGGGGTCAACGGGCGAACCGCCGGTTCTGCGGCGGATCTAGCGCTTCATCTCACCTGCGGGCTGCTAAGGTGGAACTTTCGGTTTGATCTGAAGAGCGACAAGGAGCGGTATCAATGCCTTTGCAGGGAGACACTGGACCGAAGGCTGTGACCACAAACTCAATTCGCAGGACCACTGCTAGCGGACAATAGGGATGTCCACCGAATGGCCGAGATCTTTAGGCCGACAGGCCGAGCTTTGCATATCGCTTGGAAGCCGCCCATATCCAACCTTCCGTCTCGGCGAGCCCCCGCGACTGGTTGTGCGGCTCAACAGAATTTCCAGCAAGGAAGTCCCTGCCTGCGAGGACACAGCCTACAGCGTCCACCAAATGGTCGTTCTTCGCAATGTCGACGTTAGTCTGGTCCTGCAAGCCCAGCGGCTTTAGCTCCTTGATCATCCGCTCACGATCAGAGCGACCCGCTTCACCCGCTTTCTTGTAGGCACCGGTTCTGATGCAATGAGCCCGCATCGTGGCCGCGGGGTACACCTCGATTACACCTAACTGTCGTTCAACGTCGCGCTTCGACCAAGCCAACCGCAGCGGCATATCATCATCGGGAAGGTTGAGGTATCTGCCAAGCTCCCAAAGAAAATTCAATGCACAGTGGGCGGTCCGTGCGATCTTGTCAGCGCCGACTTCCATTGGATTCATTCCAAGGCGGCGTTTGATACATCGATCCGTCTCACGGGCGAAAAGCGCGTCCGCAGACACTTGGACGGGGTAACCGGCCCTATGCGAGGCAAAAGACCTGGTCCGCATCTCATTGGGCCACCCTAAGGGCGCGTCAATCGCAATTAGTACAGGCCCTCCAGCGTTTTGAGTCCATTCGCCAACGATACTCACCCGTGGCGGGCGCTTCATACCCGTGCAAACCTCGCGCAGCACTGCTTCCTTTTCGTCGTTCACTGTTGCCAACGCGAGTCCAGTCTTGGCCGGGGTGGTCGAGAAGTCCACGCCGATGACCGTCGTGTCCATCCCACTTGTCATTCCGACGACCGCACGACCTTGGCAGCATGAATGGTCAGCAATAGTTCCGCATCATCAATCAAGCGGTACTCCGGCTCCTCGCCCGACAGGCGTTCACTGTTGTCCAAAATGATCGGAACCCCTTCACCTCGCCTCTCCATCATGTGCCGACGACCATTCGCCAACCAAGGCTCATCCGGTACGATGCACTTCGACAGCAAGCTGCAAATCGCTTCGTTACGAGCTGATTGCCGGTAGCGGAGACTGTCAACCTCCAAGGTGTTGGCGATGGCTCCGGGGGAATAGACCTCCAAGCGATTTTCGAATAGGCGAAGGCGAATCTTGGAACCGTGTATTGAATAGTCCCGGTGCGCAACCGCATTCACCAACGCCTCGAAGACAGCCTGCATGTCATACTGTGACTGATCTATTCGTCCTTGGTCCTTGATCGCCGCTGTCCGCATGTTTTTGAATACAAAATGGCAAGCTTCAACCACCTGCCGGTCGAGTGGGCCTTCGATGTCAGCCGCATCAAGTTGGTACGGCTCGTCCTTGGTCTCAAGACGGATCGCAGTACCCCGATAGGCGACTGCTTGAACGTAGGCGTTTGGCAACCAACGGCGACCTTGTTCGCTCGCTACCAACACACCTGCCACCGTAGGCCTAACCTCCCCGTTCTCGTCCTCTGCTGCCAATCCCAATTTGCGAAGAAACGTCTCCGAATCCTCATCCGACCGCACCGTCTTGAACCGCTCCCACAGCCTAGCGGATAAATCCGAGCATCGCGCTCCGCCCACCACTTGTTCGTCGAATCGAATGAGACGTGTTTGGCTACGCTGTTGGAACAGCCGTGCGAGGTATTCCGGCGACATGCGGCGTTTGGCATTTCCCACCCGATGCAAGTACCCCGAGGCACTCTCGTGGACGAAGAGACTGCGCGGCACCTCGATTGTTACCACTATCCGTTCCACGCCAGCACGGTCCGGCAACCGAAGCCGTTCAAGTGCAAAGTGCTCTAAAGCGGGTTTGATCGCATCGGTACAGATTTCACGGACGTAATCCATGACCGCCTCAACCCGCTCAACTGGAATTCCGAGCACTTCGCGAGTGTTGTCTTCCACTCCAAGGACAACAAGACCACCTTGGGCGTTAGCGAAAGCCGCCAGTCCGTCGCCCAGTGCGTCGCGCTTGGGGTCACGTATCTTGCCGCCAGCAAAACGCACTTCCTTGAACTCCAAAGCAGTGCTTTCGCCCAATCGAATTTCGTCGAGCAACTGCTGAGGGCTAGGCATGGCTACTCCCGGCCAAGCCTGGCCCAACGGCGAGCGAAGGCTTCGCGTCCGCCTTCCATCACACGGCAAATCTCATCGCGAACGGCAGGTTCCTGCAAGGCCCCTCGCTGAACGACGCGGCATTGTCCTCCTGTGAAGTCCAACGCATGAATCATCTCCGCGTCGCCATTGACTACGACGTTGGGGTTATGAGTAACAACGATGAGTTGCCGACGCTGCTTGTTCTCGCGGATCTGCCGAACAATCAGATCGTAGATCAGATGGTTGTCCAAGTCGTCCTCCGGCTGATCGAGCACCAAAGGCTCTTCACCGAAAGCCAGCAAAAAGGCCAGCAACGCCGCCGAACGCTGACCTTGGGATGCTTCCTCAATCCGCGCCCAGCCATCGTCGCCGCGACTGTATTCAATGCGCAGGTCGTCATCCGGAAACCAGCAGGCCACACGATCCATGAGTTCGGGATTGGCTTCGTACTTGCGCTGCAAGTGTGCTCTGAACTTGGCACCGAATCCCTCGCATACATCGATCAGGTCACGTTTAGCCGAAGCAATGACATCCCCGTCACTGTTCGATAGCCGGGCTGCCAGCCCCTGCCACGAACTCGAATCATCACCTTCTGCGTACAGAATGTCCCGTTCAAAGCGATCGTCATTGATGTCCAACAACTCGCGCAATTCCAGTTCGATCGCCTTGGCATCGTACCCAAACGGAATCACCTCCATGCTGACAAAGTCATTGTTTTGCAACGTCTGCCGTAAGAACCCGGCCCGCCTTTCAGTGACGGCCCTTCGCTCATCGACGATCCGCCCAAGCAGGGATTCGCTTTCACCTTGCAGCCGATTCACCTCGTCTTGGAGCTGCTCAAGGCCCTCCATCTCTTCTTCAAGCAACTTCCGCCTCTGCGTTAGTTCGCCAAACTCCTGGGTGTCATCGACGCCTTGCGCACGGAGCGATTCCTTAAGTGCCTCATAGTCTCTGTGCGCTGCTTCCGCACGCTTGCGCCAATCGTCGAGCCGATGATCGCTAGCCAGCGTCTGGCGGAGCGCAGAAAAGTTCGCCGCGGCATCCTTCAAGGTCTGCACTACATCCGCTAGAGCTTGATCGGCTGCGGAACGCCAAGAAAGAACATCGTCATCCGCTTGGCCGTCGAATGTGTCCGCCTGCCAGTCGTCAAGCAGTATGTCGTTGGACAACTCACGGACTCGCCCCGGCACAGCCTCCAGCAGTTCCAAACTCCGGTCAATTTCTCGTCGCTGCCGCAACGCATGGTCTTGGCGGGCAAGGACCTCAGCGTGGCGGGAACGAGTGAACGCATCAAGGCTGCCCTTCACTTCGTCAAGTCTGCGTTGTACTTCCGGTGTCTTTCCGAGCCGTCCTCGAAGCTCGCGCAGCCGCGCCTGCTGGGTCAGATAGGCGCGCTTGGCGTCATCTAACTTCTCGTCCAGCGCTTGCACGCCAGCCGCCTCGTCAATGAAGCCAAGCAGCACCCGACGACTTTCACCAGCCATGGCCGCAATCTGGCCCTGCGACAACAGCCGGATGGGAAATCGCTCGGAATTGATCGCCTGGCTCGGCGACGACTGCCAGTCGCCCGCCGCACCGCGCACTTCCACGGCCACCCCCTCCCCGTCCTGACGCCAACGTAACCGATGCGCGACACCATCACGCATCAACTCGACCCGGATTTCCGTTTCCTGCCGAAGCGCTCCATCGCCGCGTCGGCCTGAAACAACCTGCGCAAACCGGTGAAACTGGCGGCAGGGATCGGACTCCTCACCAAGCTGGACGACTTCATTCTGGCGACGGGAGGCCAGCCGAAGTCCCTGAATAACCGTGGACTTGCCCACACCTCGCCCACCCACAAGCGCATTGCAGAACGGCGAAAGCTCTAGCGCCTCCACGGTGCCGTTGCCCATGAAGCGGGCTGCCTCCACTTCGATCCGAGTGATGAAATGGGTGGGCAGATCAAAAGGCTCGAAATCTCCTTCGTCGCTTCGCCGAATCGAAATGCCCTTGCCATCCAACAGCGCCAGACGCAGTCCATCCAAGGATGGCGCTGCCATCTTGACCCAAGTAAAGCGAGAGCCAGGCGCACTCTCACCCTGAAAGTTGTGACAATCGCTACCGAGTATCTGTGACCACGGGACCTGCCGTTCCTGATAGATGACAGGGGTTTGCCAATCCAGTTCGGTGACTTCCATCGCGACTATGCCGGGCTCGTCGAAAACCTGGCGAATTGTGTTCGCGTCCAAAGCGGTGGTTCCTGGGTCACCATCGCCGACTCTCAGCAGACCCTTGGGGCCATTGACGTGAGCCGGGATCGGTATGCCGCCTGCTTCCCGAATCGCCGCAACAACCTCAGCCGCGCCTTTGCGGGTAACGCCGTCACTAGCACCTTTGGTACCTTGGTAATCTGTTCTCCCGAGCAGGGTGTCGATGTCGCCGCCATTGGCCGACGGACTCAAGATCGCCAGCAAGTGGAACCCCCCTTGCACAGAAATCTCCACGCCCGGAAACAGGGTCAATTTGCGGAATCCTTCAATCGGCGATGACGAGTGCCGCTCTACCATCTCACGATAGGCGCTCTTTAGGTCATCGATCCATGCGCCGGTGTTATGGTCGGTGACGGCAACGCAATCGATTCCCGCCCGCATGAAGCCCAACAGCCATTTTTCGTGCGACAAATCCAAGCCTTTTCGAGCCCAAACCGTGTCGCGAGATGCCGGGGTGTGGGTATGGAAGTCAAACTTCCACCATCTCGCACCAGGATAGGGCCAATCGGGGCTGTGATCTTCCTTCATAACTGAGGTCGCCGGAGCGCGGGAGTCGCGGCCTCCAATGCCTCGGCACTTGCCGTTTCTGCCAGGACGCCTAGGTTACTCTGCGTCAGAGGCGGTTCGGTAGTCCCCGTAGGCTTGGTCCCGCTTGCTCAAGGCTTGGGTCAGCCCTTGGCGCATGTCCGCCAGATGGGCTTGGGTGGATGCGGTGAAGGTGGCGAGCTGCTGCATCTCGGTGCCGGCGCGAATGCCGGCGCGGATGCCCATGGCATCCATCTGGCGATGCACCGCCCGCTTGTTGATCTGCTGCAAGTCGGTGGGCGTCATCGCCACCCGTTCGGCGATGCGGAGAACGTTCTCCTCCAGTTCATCCTCGGCGAAGGCGCGGTTGGCGAAGCCGCTTTCAGCCGCCTCCTTGCCGGACATGTGGTCGCCGGTGAGCATGAGCTCCATGGCGCGGCGCAGGCCGACGATCCACGGATAGAACTGGTTGTCCGGCGGGCTGATGGCACGCACCACCGGATAGCCGATCTTGGCGCTGTCCGCCACATAGACCAGATCGCAGGCGGTGGCGAGCTCGGTGCCCCCAGCGAGGCAGTAGCCATGCACCTGGGCGATCACCGGCTTGGCGAGATCCCACATCCTGAAGAAGCCCTCCACCACATGGCGTGGCCAGTTGGCGAGGCCACCGGCGGTGTAGAAGGGCTGCTGCTGGCGCACGTCGGACTGTAGGTCGTAGCCCGCCGAGAAGCACCTGCCCGCCCCGCGAATGACCGTGACGCGCGCGGATTCATCCACGTCCGCCGCCTCCAAGGCGTGAAACAGCTCCGTGCGCAGCTCGTTGGACAACGGGTTGCGCTTTTCCGGTCGGTTCAGGGTGATGCGCCGAACATGCGGGCGCGGTTCGTCAACGATGATCTTTTGGTAGTCCATTGGCCGCTCCTATGGGCTTGTGGCGAATCCGCAGCCTACTGCCGCAGTTGAAATTGATCGGCGGTAAACGCATCGAACGTGCGCTGCACCGCCTCCAAGGATGCCCCGATGGGCGCGACGATGTGGGTATGAACGCCGCCCTCGGCATCCGCCTGAATGCGCTCGCGGATCTCGTCCTCGGTGCCGATGATGGCGATCTCGTCGATCAGGGCATCGCTCAAGGCGCCGGTGGTGCGGGCACGGTCCTTGGCGGCCCAGCCTTCGGCTATCACCTCCGCTGCCTCCCCATGGCCGGACCAAGCCAGGAACTTGTTGTACACCGGCGTTGCGTAGTAAGGCGCGAAGGCGGCGCGGAACAGGTTGCGGGCGGCGGGCTTGTCGTCGGTGGCCAGCACCATGGCGCGATTGACGACTTCCACCTCCCGCCAGTCCTTGCCCGCCCGTTCCGCGCCGATTCGCACATGCTCCATCATCTTCGGCAGCGCGCTCTTCGGCCACAGATTGAAGATCACCCCGTCGCCCACCTCGGCGGCCATTTCGATCATCTTGGGCCGCAGCGCGGCGATGTAGATGGGCGGCGGACTCTCCAAGGGCGCCTGGCGGTAGCCGCGGCTGTTCAGGGTGACGCCTTGAAAATTCGACTTCTCGCCGGTGAGCATGGAGCGCACCATGAGCGCGGTCTCCTTCACCCGGGTGACGGGCTTGTCGAGCGGTATGCCGTTCCAAGCGCCCATGATGGTCTGGCTGGAAGAGCCAATGCCCATGACGAAGCGGCCTGGCAGCAACTGTCCGAGCACGTTGACGCTGGCGGCGATCACCGCCGGGGTGCGCGTGTACACCGGCGTCACGGCGATGCCAATGCGGATGGACTCGGTATGGTGCGCCACCGCCGCCACCTGGGTGAGCGTATCCGGGGCGCCGGAATCGGAGAACCAAGCATCCGGATAGCCCTTGTCCTCCGCCCACTTGAGCCGTTCGATCGTCTGCCGAATGTCCGGCCCGGCGGGCAGGGTCACCGCCATGCGTTTCAACAAAGTCACATTCAGTCTCCCCTAATCATTTGCATTGCGCACTCTACAGGCTCTTCATGGTTCGCCGAATGTAGTCTGCGTCCCACGCGTCGGGTTTCAGCGCCAAGTACTTCTCGAAGTTTCGCCGGGCGGGTTCAACTTCGCCCTGCTTCATGCTGATCTTGGCCCAATCACGGTATCCTTCCGAGGGCATGCCACTCTCTGATTTGGCTCCCCGTTCAAAGGCTTCCGCCGCATGAACCAGCGCTTCCTGAAGTCGCCGTCCCGTCAATGACTTGGCATGGGACACCCACGATTTTCCCTCTAAATAGGCAGCGTAACCAGGAATGATGCCGAATTCCGTCTGGGCACTGACAATGGCCGCGAACTGCCGGGGGCTCTGCACTTCCATTTCGTCAACAATCCAGTCATTTCGATAGGCGTCAATCAGCGGCCTAATGGTATTGGTTGCCTCGCCTTGGCTCGTGATGGCGGCATCCACCGCCCCTGCCCTAGACTCTTTTATCATGTCTGACAAGTAGGACAATCGCTCTTGCGGGGTCGGATGGGTAGCCAAAAGGCTAAAGCCTGATTCCTTACCTCCAGCCGTCTGCTCATCAACAAGCTTCTTCCAAATTCGGTGGGTCCCAGCCACGTCCAGCCCGTTTTTCCGCATCCAATCAAAGCCATCCTTGTCTGCTTCCTGCTCCTGAGAACGGTCGTAGGCCACAAGCTGAAAAGCAGCAACGACGCTAGCAGTTTGCACCATCAGCATGGCAGTGTTTGACATGTTCTGCGCGTTCGCCATGCCCTCATAGGTGGTCGCGGACGCCGATGCCACGGAACCCGCCGCGGACACGAGGGCACCAGCCATCGCGAACCCCGAAGCCGTTCTATGCCATCGCCGCATGCTCATGACCGAGTGGCGACGAGTGAAGTGGGATGCCTCATGACCTAGCACCGCCGCCAACTCGGCGTCGTCACTAATGCGGAGCAACAGTCCAGACTGCACGAACATGGCTCCATTGGGCATCATAAAGGCATTGAATCCCGGAGCCCTGACTGCGTAAACGCGCAGGTTCTCGCACAACCGACCTACGGTTTTGCAGGTCAGCGTGTGCAAAGCTTCGCTGAGGCGCTCGTCGGAGATCATTTTGTTTGAAGTTCTGAGGTGCTGCTCGTGTCGATCAACCAGCATCCACAGCCCGGCCTCGTCCCGATCAAGCCCGACAGGCTGTGCCGACAACGAAGCTTGGACCCAACCTAACACCGAGGCCAGCAGGCAGATTCGCAGGGGCCTTCGGAGAGGCTGCATAAGGAACTGACCCCTAAAGCGGGAAGTCCCGCAGCAAATGCTCAACCGCCCGCGCCCACTTCTTCTCGTCCGCATTCAGCACGTCCCCCACCTCCGCTAGGGCCTGGTCGTCAAAGTTCGCCCACTTGACATGCCCATCCCGGAGGTCGATTAAAGCGCTTCGAAACTGCAAGGAATTGGTCTCTATGGCGGCACCTGCAAAACTGGCTAGGACCGCTGTCACCATACGTCCTGAGGTAGCCCTGTTGGCCTTCAGAACCACCATGAGAACATAGGCTTTGTCGTGGTTCCGAAGCTGCCCCATCTCGCTCTCGCCAATGAAGTAATCCCTGTCGCCTCCCAAGGAAGTCATGCCTAGCCTTTCCTTGAGCAGCCGAAGTTCAATCGCGTCAAGCTGCGTGTTTAGTTGACGAATCATGGCAATGTCCCCATCAGCCACGCTATCGCCATACTCAACGAACTCGATGCCGTTGCTCCAAAAGTGCTCTCGAAGAGCACCCATAAGCGCATCGGATACAGCCTCGGACCAATCCGCCTGAGCCTCGGTGTTTCCGCCAGCTTTCAGACGCGAAATGATCACGTCCGGGGGGAGCACCAGAACAGTCGGCTCCACTGGCACCGATTGAGCATCCGCCGAGTGGTACACCAGTGACTGAGCCGCGCACCCTCCAAGGACAACCACCACCAAACCGCAAACGAACCCACGTGACAAAACTCTCACATCAATATCCTCCTAACCTTGCAAACGCCACGAAGCGCCTTCTACAGCATCGCCTCCGCCACCACCGCCAAGGCTTCCGGCTGCTGGCAGCCGAGCAGCATGCTTGACACCTCGCCGCGGCCCGCCGCCCCCTGCCAACGCTGCAGGCGGTCCTTGATGCGCTCGGCCGGGCCGACGAGGTGGCAAGCGTCCATCAACTCGGCGGGCACCTCGGCCATGGCCTCGTCCTTGCGGCCGGCGAGGTAGAGATCCTGGATCTTCACCGCCGCCTCTTCGAAGCCGAGCCGCTTGGCGTAGTCGTTGTAGAAGTTCTTGCCGCGCGCGCCCATGCCGCCGATATACAGCGCCATGCTGCCGCGAATGGGCATCATGCACTGCTCGACGTCATCGCCCATCACCACGGTGACGAAGGGGGCCACGTCGAACTGGGTCATGTCCTTGTCGCCGGCCTTGGCGAAGCCGCGCTGGATGGGATCCTTGAACACATGGAACTGGTCCGGGTCCATCCACACCGGGAAGAAGCCGTCGGCCACTTCCGCTGCCGCCGCCACGCCAGCCGGCGTGATGCTGGCGGCGTAGATGGGGATGTCCTCCTCGCAGTGCAGGATGCTCTTGAGCGGCTTGCCGAGGCCGGTGGCGCCGTCGCTGGCGTAAGGGAGTTGATAAAGGCTGCCATCGAAGGTGGACGGCGCTTCCCGGGCGAAGATCTGCTTCATGATGCGCACGTACTCCTTGAGCCGGGTCACCGGCTTGCCGTAGGGCACGCCGTGCCAGCCCTCGACCACCTGCGGCCCGGACGCGCCCAGGCCGCAGATGAAGCGCCCGCCGGAGAGTTCCGCGAGGCTCATGGCGGTCATCGCCGCCATGGCCGGCGTACGGGCCGGCATCTGCATGATGGCGGTGCCGACCTTGATGGTCTGGGTCTGCGCCAGAATCCAGGTGGCGGTGGTCACGGCGTCCGCGCCATAGGCTTCCGCCGTCCAAACCGATTCGTAGCCCAAGCTTTCCGCATGGCGGATGGCGTCCATCGGCAGACTCAGCTTGCGCCCGCCATAACCGCCCAAGATCCCTAACTTCATTGTTTGCTCCCAAAGTGTCGTAATAAAGTAGCGAGCGGCGCAAAATAGCAATCCTGAACACTGGGCACAACCGAAGACGCGCAATCCATGAAAGAAGCAGAACCCCAGAACGGCGGTGACACGCCATCGGACTCGGGCAGTGGCCAAATCAGTCCGCTGTCCATTCAGGCGGCGGCCTTGGTGCGCTCCATTGAGTCGCTGTCGTCGGTCTTCTGGATCGGCTTCGGCGGCACCTTCCTGTCGATGCTCTTCGCGGGTCTAAGCCAACTGGAGGCCAACGCCGCCACCGACTACATCTATCTCGGCGAATACCAAGTGCCGAAGTCCATCCTGCCGCTGGTCTCGGTGGGCTTCGCTGGCTTCACGTTCTGGCTCACCGGCAATCGCATGACCATGCTGAGCCGCGCATTGCGAAGAAGCCATCTGCCGCAAGACACGGTGCATGAGATCTTTCGCCTCAATCCCCCGGTTCTCAACATCTTTGATGCCGACAACGCCCGGCCTTGGAAGCCCACCACCGGCATCAACGTGTTCATCATCAACTGGTCGATCTTCTTCGGCAACAGCTTGGCGCTCACTTGGTCCTCCGCCCTGCAGCAAGGGGCCTCGTTCGGTGACTTTGACCTACCGCTCCTCGTGCTCTACCTCGCGCTCACCATCCTAGTGCTCGCCTACGCACGCTCCGCCATCGCACCGCCGCTCGCGCAGATCCACCGCGCCCTTCACGACCACAGCTTGCGGGTCACCTGGCCGCGCTACCTGATCGCCGGCGGGATTGTCGCCACCGTGTTCATCATCAACCATTGGGATCAGGTGGATGCGCCCATGGAGCAGTCCGACAACCTGTTGGGGCCCGCCATGGGCAATGCCATCGACGGCGAAACGCTGTTCCTGCGCGGGGTGGAGGTGCAGCTGTTCGGGATGGATGCGGTGGAGGCCGATCAGGTCTGCCAGGATGCCGAGGGCGCGGATTACTCCTGCGGCCGCCAAGCCACCTACGCGCTGCAGACGCTGCTGCGCAACAGCGCGGTAGTCTGCTTCCCGTTGTTCGCCGTCAACGAAAGCCGGGTGGTCGCCGCGTGCGAACTGACCCAGGACGGCGCGGACATACCGTCATCACCAATCGACTTCATGCAAGAGGGGCGGGAGCGAAACCTTTCCCGGCTGATGATCGCCCAAGGCCACGCCTTGAGCATCGGCATCGGTTCGCAGTACTTCGGCTCCGACCAAGACGAGGCGCAGCACCGGGGCGCCGGCATTTGGCAGGGTTCGTTTCAACCTCCCAGCGCCTGGCGGCGGCGCTGACTGTTCAGGTTAAGGAGTCGCATATGGCGAAAAAGGGTTCCCGAGGCAAATCCGGCCGACGCAGGCAAAGCGTTCAAGACCAACGGATGAGCATCCTGCGGTGGTCCATTCTCGGCACCATCGGCGTCATCGTCGCGGGGGTGCTGATCTGGGGCCTCGTGTACAGCATCGGGTCGGTGGACGGCGGCGAGATCGTCGAGGGCGAGCACTACGAGGTGGTGCCGGATGCTCCCCGGCACCGACCCGGCGCACCTGTCACCGTCACCGAGTTCTTCTCCTACGGCTGCGTTCATTGCCGGTCCTTCGATCCGCTGATCGAGGACTGGCGCGAGGACTTAGGCGACGGCGTGGCCTTCGAGCGCGTGCCGGTGGCGTTCTCCCCGGAGTGGGCCATGCTCGGCCAGACCTACTTGGCCCTGAAGCAGGCGGGAGCGCTTGCGCAAAATCATGAACGGCTGTTTCGCGCCATCCACGACAACGGACGGCAATTCCTGAGCGCCGGCCAAATCGCTGACTTCGTGGACGGCCACGGCATCAGCCGAGAGGCCTTCTTGGCGGCCTACGGCTCGGCCGAGGCGCGCCGGGCATTGGCCAGCAACGAGACCCGGCAAAACCGCTTGGGCATCGCCTCGGTTCCCAGCCTCACGGTCGCCGACAAGTACCGCATCAACATGGACGTTGGCCGCCGCCAGTCCTTGGCGGTAGCGGACCACCTCGTGGCCTTGGAACAAGCCAACGCAATCGCCAAGGCGGATTGAGCGAAGCTGAGCGGCGGCGTCCCTACTGGGCAGAGAGGCAGTTAGTCCCCCAGGGCCGAGCGGGCCTCGTCCACCGTGTCGAACACCTTCAGAAAGCGTACGAATCCGCTGACCTCCAAGATCTCGCGAATACGATCGGAGGCGCCGGACACCACGATTTGCCCACCTTCGGCATCGGCCTTTTTGCTGGCGACCAGCAAGCCGCGCAGACCCGCACTGCTCATGTAGGACAACTCGCCGCAATCGAGAACGATCCGGCCGCCGCCCTCATTCACGGCGGCCACCAAGCCCAACTCCCATTCCCTGGCCACCGCCGAATCGACGCGCCCAACAACCGACACCAGGGCAACGCCCTCCGATAAGCTCGATGTAATCTCCATAACGATCCTATTTTACATACTTCCGAAAGGCGGCAAAGGCTTGTTGCTGGGCGTCGCGAAGCCGTCCCTCCAGCGCATCGAAGCCGTCACAGGCCAGTGCATCGGCCAATCTCGCCTTGAGTGTGTCCGGCGCATCGCGCACCGGGGCGTCATGGCTCCACGTCAGCCGCAAAAAGGCCTCGACCCCCCGCTGGAGCCGCACGGCGCCAGCCAATGACTGGCCCTCATCCGCAGTGACCACGTCAGCGCCAGCCAAGGCCTCGAACGCAGCCGCCACTCCACCGGCCAAAACACCCGGAGACCGATGGGCATGGGTCCATTGCAAGTGCCGGGCCATGATTTCGAGGTCTCGAAGCCCCCCGGAAACGTTGCGCAAGTCGAATGGATCTTCGGCCTCGATCTCGGCGACCCGTCGATTGCGCATCGCGGCCATTGTCCCGCCAAGGCGAACGGCATCCCGACGAGCGCTCAGGATGTCCTGGATCGCAGCATCGGCGTCCCCCATGGCCTTGGAGTCGCCGCCGATCACGGCGGCTCGGCTCAAGGTTGCCAAACTCACGGAATCCCCATCCAGCCCATGAGTCTCAAGCGGAAGGTCAGTGGGCGATGCCGCGGCCGCTTCCAGCGTCGAGAGCGGCATCAGGGTCAGGTCGGTCTCATAGAGGGCGCCCGCCCGCGTCCTTCTGCGCAGCGCGGCTCCGAGCCGCCGCGCTGTCCGGCCGTGGAAGCGCCTCGCCGCTTCGACCGGTCCGCCGCCCGCCGTGCCATCAATGTCGGCCACGAAAAGCAACTGCAGGGTCGATCCAAAGGTCATTTCCTCCGCGCCGAAGTCGCCGAGCGCCACAATCGCGCAGCCGCGTCCCACCGGTTCGCCGCGGCGACGGCGAAGGTCGCCGGCCACCTCGCGGTACAGCACCTCGGTGACCGTGCGGGCGATGTGGGAGCGCGACGCGCTGGCCTCGTCGAGCGAGATCAGGTTCTGCAATGCCTGAACGCCCACTTGGAATTGGCGGTCGTCCGCCCAAGCCGCCGCCCGATCGACACGCTCGCGAAAGCTGCCATCCTGGCCAAGACGCTCTAGAAGCTCCGCGGCCAACGCCGCGGGGCCCGGCATCGGTAGGAAAAAGGACGGGTCCAAGGCCGCCTGCAGCAGATGCGGGTTGGCGTCGAGCAAGTCCGCCATGCGCGGCGCAATGCCCATCACGACGGCGATCAGGTTCGCCAGCCAGGCGTTGGCCCGCAGCATGGGAAACATCGGCAGATCGTCGGGCAGCCGGGACAGAAAGGCGTCCAAGCGAGCCAGGGCGCGGTCTGGATCCGGCGTCTTGCCAAGGGCTTCAACGATGTCCTCCAGCACTTCGCCCAAACTGGCGCGCACCGCTTCGGAAGCGGTCGATGGATGGCGGCCAGCCAGCCAACCGCGCAGAATCTCCACCGTCGGCTCAGGCTTGGCGAACCCCGCCGCCTCCATCGCCGAGACCGCGTCAGAGGTCCCTTGGCGCCCGGCTAGAATGGCTTCAGCGATTTCGCGTTGGCGTTGGGGCACATTGAAGCGGGCGCGATAGAGCGCGTGAACGCCGCCGAACACCCCTCCCAGCAACGCGCCGAGTTCCTCCTTGGAAGCAAGGTTCATGAACGCGGCGATGTGCTCCAGCCCGTCATCGGATTCGGGCAGGGTTTGTGTCTGATTGTCGTTGACCATCTGCAGCCGGTGCTCTACCCGACGCAGCAATGCATAGGCGGTCCTCAACGTCTCAGCCTCATTGGGCATGAGATGGTATTCCCGCTCCAGGATGTCGAGCATGGACAGCACGCCAGCGCTGCGCAGCCGCCGATTGCGGCCGCCGTGCGCCAACTGGTGCATGTGGACGAAGAACTCGATCTCACGGATGCCGCCGCGGCCCAGCTTGACGTTCTGGCCCGCCAGCCTCACCTCGCCATGGCCATGGAAGTCGTGGATTTGCTCGCTCATCGAGCGCATGTCCTCAACGGAACGGAAGTCCAGCGCCTCGTCCCACACGAAGGGGGCCAAGCGCTCCAGAAACTGCCTTCCCGCTTCGAGATCACCCGCCACCGGACGGGCCTTGATGAACGCCGCCCGTTCCCAAGTGCGCCCTCTTTCCCGGTAGTAGTCGAGCGCAAAGTCGGCGGTGATCGCCGCAGGCGTGGAGGCGGCGTCCGGACGCAGCCGCAGATCGGTGCGGAAGACGTAGCCATCGGCATTGCGCGACTCCAGGATGCTGACCATGGCGTGGGTCAGCCGGGAGAAGTGGTCGCGAGCGGTCTTCGCGCCTTGGTAGGGGACGCGCTCGGAGTCATAAATGGCGATCAGGTCGATGTCGGAGGAGTAGTTCAACTCCCGAGCGCCCTGCTTGCCCATCGCCAGCACGAAGTAGCCCCAGCGGCCGTCCTCCGAAGGGGCCAGATCGCCTTGGGCCACGCTTTGCGCCAGCAAGTGCGACACGGTCAGGCGCACGGCGTGATCCGCCAAGTCGGACAGCAGGCGGGCGCAGCGCATGACGTCCCAAATGCCAAAGCAGTCGTAAACCGCAGCGATGAGGGCCACGCGGTTGCGGCTGACCCGCAGCAAGCGCATCAAGTTCGCACGGCTCATGCTGGGATCGGCTCCCGCAAGCTGGTCGAGGAGTTGGGCCGCAATGCTGTCCGGGGCATCGGTGACCAAGGTTTCGGCGAAGGCGATGTCGCGCATCACCAGTCCGCCCAGGAAAGGGCTGTTGCCAAACAGAAACGCGAAGAAACGCTGGCCAGCGGGGGAATCCAATGCGCCTTCAAGCGCTTCGGCGCCGGCCCGCGAGGCGGCGGCGCGCAAGCGCTTGATGCCCGCTCGAGCGCCAGCCTCCCGAAAGGGCCTTAATCTCTCAAAGCTTGGCTCGGCCGCCGCCAAAGCCAGAACGCTTGGCGCCGCACCGGATTCAGGGGGCTGGGGTTGCCTCGCCACGCGCCTCGTCCTTCCACTACGCCAAGGCGACTCGGCGCCGCCTACCGTTCGGCGTAGCCCGGCGGGCGTTTGCCGTGCTCGTCGAGCACGTCAAACTCCTCGCCCAAGTCCTCCACCCATTGGATGGTGCCCGTGCGCGACATCAGGTCGTCGCTCGTCAACAGGGCGCAGACCGAACGCCCGACGAACAGCGGCGTTTGCGAGTTGGACAGATCCATGCCCCGCTGGGCGGCGACGTCCTGAATGAACTCCGTGGAGACCGAACCGGGATAGAGCGCCACCGCGGCAACGCCCTTGGGTTCGAGCTCGATCGCCATGTCCGCGGTCAACCGGTCGAGCCCCGCCTTGCCCGTGCCGTAGGAACAGGAGAAGTGGTACCTCTGCCCACCCGGCGAGGAGACGTTGACGATGGCGGCGCCGGGTCCGCCCTTGAACAGCAGTTCGGCCGCATGCCAACTGGCCACGTAGTGGGCGCGCAGGCCAATGCCCACCTGGTCGTCCCAGATTTGGATGGGGTGGTCCCAGAAGCCGCCGCCCCAGGCGGGCGGGTCGGGAATCTTGTAAACGTTGTTGATCAGATAGTCGATGCGGCCGGCCTCCTCGCCGATGCGCGCAAACAACGCGCCGATGGCCGCATCGTCGCTGTGGTCGCAGCGAATGGCGCGTCCCTCGCCACCCGCCTCGCTCACCATCCGGGCGGTGGTGTCGATGGTGCGCTCCCCGTCGCCGGTGGTGCGTCCGGTCACATAGACGGTGGCGCCCTGTTCGCCGAGGGCCCGGGCGATGCCCTTGCCAATGCCTCGGCTGGCCCCGGTCACCACGGCCACCTTGCCTGCAATCGATGACGGCATGCGATCAGTCTCCTTGATTGAAAGCCGCTACGTTATCAAGCATGGCGCTCCCGGAACAAGCGGGACAGCGGGCGCGGGCCGGAGGCCCGTTCGAGTTTCGCTATGCGAAACTCGGCTGGCTGGGGGCTGGCTTGCCTATGCCGGCCATCGGCAAACTGAATTGACCTTTCCAGCTTGATTCCCGAAGATAGCGCCCCAAACAAGATAGGGAGGCAACATGGGATCCAGACTCGAAGGCAAGGTGGCGGCCATCACCGGCGCCGCAAGCGGCTTTGGCGCGGCCGCGGCACGATTGTTCGTGGCCGAGGGCTGCAAGGTGGCCTTGGGCGACATTCAGGAAGAGGCAGGCCGAGCAGTTGCCGCCGAACTCGGCGACGCGGCGGTGTTCACGCGCTGCGACGTCACCGCCGAGGAAGACGTGGCCAACTTGGTGGACACGGCGGTCAGCGCCTTCGGCAAGCTCGACATCATGTTCAACAACGCCGGCATCGTCGGCGCGGTCGGCCCCATCGACACCACGCCCACCGAGGAATGGAAAGCCACCCTGGACATCCTGCTGAACGGGGTTTTCTATGGCATCAAGCACGCCGCGCGGGTGATGAAGCCACAGGAATCCGGCGCCATCGTCAGCATGTCCAGCACCGCCGGCATCCTCGGCGGCTTGGGTCCCCACACCTACACGGCGGCCAAGCATGCGGTGGTCGGCCTCACCAAGAGCGCCGGGGCGGAACTGTGCCGCTTCGGGATTCGCGTCAATTGCATCTCCCCCGCCGGCATGGCCACGCCGATGGTCGCCAATGTCAGCACCGGCGACCCCGACGCCATCGAGGAGACCAAGCGCAATCTCGCCGCCGCTTCACCCTTGAAGGGACGGCCGGGATTGGCCGAGGACGTGGCCAACGCGGCGCTGTGGCTGGCCAGCGACGAATCGGGCTACACCAACGGCCACACCCTCACCACCGACGCCGGCATGACCACCGGCTCATCGCCCAATCCGCCGGCCTTCGACCAATACCAGCCGATGATTCGCGAAGCCGGCAAGAGCGGGTTGTAGGCTGATGGCCAGCGCAGCAGACATCGCTATCGCCCGCCAGGAGATTGAGTACCTGCGCCGCCGCTACGCCCGGGCCACCGACCTGATTGGCGAAGGCACGGCCGATTCCCTAGCCGAAGGCCGGCGCATCTACCACGAGATCTTCACTGCGGATGCCCGAATCTGCACCTCGCTGGGCGGCGAGCTGCAACTGGAGGCCCACGGACCGGACGGCTGGGTGGACGTGGCCCACGAGGCCCTTGAGGAGTACGTCGCCACCCAGCATCTCGTTGGCAGCCAGCTCGTCGAGGTGGCCCGGCTGGAAACCGACGCCAACGGCCAAGTGACGGCTGGTGAAGCGACCATGACCAGCTACCTGCAGGCCTGGCATGCCCGAGCCGACAGCGTGTGGATCTTCATCGGCAGCTACGTGGACCAAGTGCGCCACTTCGACGGCGTGGGCTGGCAGATCCACGACATGGAGCTCATCCAACTCTCCGGCGAAGACCGGCCCCTAGGCAGCATACGACCCTAAGGCGGGCCAATCTCGGCCTGCAAGGCCACGGGCGCTTCGGCATCGCCAACGGCCAAGGGCTCGGAGCGCCATTGCCAGTCGCCGGGGTGGGCGGTGGCGGTGCCCGCGCGGCTGACTCGCACCACCACTTCAATCCTTTCTGCCATCGACAGCGGCACGGCGGGGTTCATGCTCACCGCATCGTCAAGGCGAAAGGTGTCCGGCAACTGCGAGGCCGGGCGCCGCAACACGGCATAGGGCATGCCGCCTCCCGGCGGACGGGCAATGACGAACAGCGTGGCGCCTTCCGGCGGCGCCACCATGGCGGTGACCGACACGTCGATGGCGGGCAACAGGTCGCCGAGGCGCGCGCGAGCCTCGGTGAAGCCGGTCATCAGCACCCTTCGCTGCAGCGCATCCAACGGACTGGACAGCGCCCGGTTAAACAGCGCCACCGCCTCCCGGTAATCCGCCCGGCGGAAGGCTTCGAGCCCCAACAGCTCCAAGACCATCGGTTGATTGGGCGTTTGCGCCAAGATACGCTCGGCGATCGCGGCGGCGCCCTCGTCGAGCCGCCCACCCGCTGCCAGGTAGCGGGCTTGCAGCCAATACAGATCGACGCCGGGGTCCTCGCCGGTCAACGCATGGGCCCGCTCAAAGGCCGCCGCCGCCGCGGCATAGTCCTCGTCAGTCATGTAAATCCGGCCGAGCAGGAACCAACTGCCGGCATCGCCGGGACGCTGTTGCACCCGCTGTCCCAAGCGAGCGCGCCAACGGTCGAGTTCGATTCGGTCCTGCGCGGGGTCCAAAAGCATCACCTTCGATGCGTTGGAGAGCCAGGAGGCGTCGGGCTCGCCAATACTCAGGTACAGCGCGATGGCCGCCAACGGGGCAGCGAGACCGGCAGCCAACCAAGGCCAGCTTGGCGATTCCTCAACCACCGGTCCGGCGACCTCCGTGGAACCACTCGGGTCCGAGGCGAGGGCGGGACGCCCTCGATCCGAAGGGCGACCTCGAACGGCATCAGAGGCGGCGGCTTCATTGCCAAATTCATCGAGCAGGGCCCGGCCGAGTTCCGCCTCCATGGCCTGCCGTTCGCCCGATTCCAAAAGCCCTGAACGGGCCTCGTCATCCAGTTCGTCGAGCCGCTGCCGATACAGTTCGCGTAGCGTTGCGTCGCGCTCAACCCCGCTGCGGCAAGATCGGAAGAACGGCATGGCGGCAAACGCTGCGCCTGCCAGGCCCAGCAGCGCGGCCCACAGCCAGAACATCAGGCGTCGTCCAGGATCTTTGCCAAGCGCGCTTGGTCCGCATCGCTCAGCTGGGCGCTTCGCTGGTGCATCAAGCGCCAAGCGATCAAGCCAAGACCCGCCAAGACAAAGAGGATGGGACCGCCCCACAGCAACAGCGTAGCGGCCTTCAATGGAGGATCGTAGAGCACGAAATCGCCGTAGCGGGCTTGCAGGTAGTCCCTGACCTCGGCATCGGAAAGACCTTCGCGCACCACCAGCCGGTGCACCGCCGCCCGCAGGTCCTGGGCGATGGGCGCATCGCTGCCCGCCAGATTGGTGTTCAGGCACTTGGGGCAGCGGAACTCGGCTATCAGGGCGCGAAAGCGGGCCTCCGCCTCGGCATCGGGAAACGCATACACATCCACCGGGCTGGCACCCCAACCCGGCAGGCACCAGAGCAGCAAGGCCAAGGCGCTAACCCGCATCGATGCGCGCCTCCCCGTCTGCCACCGGCACGCCCATGGCGGCCAAGCGGGGCGCGATCTCCTGCTGCCATATCTGCTCGTCGATCGCGCCCACCTGCTTGAACACCACGTCGCCACCGGCGTTCAGCAGGAAGGTCTCCGGGGCGCCGTACACGCCCAACTCGACGCCCAAGGCACCGTCCGCGTCGATCAGGTTGAGTTCGTAGGGGTCGCCGTACTCGGCCAGCCAACGCCGCGCCTTAACCGGATCGTCCTTGTAGTTGATGCCGATGATGCGCACCGGGGCGCGGCTGCGGATGCGCAGCAGTTCGTCGTGCTCCGCCTTACAGGTAGGGCACCAGGTGGCCCACACGTTGACCAGCACCGGACTGCCCAGGAGGTCGGCACGACGCACCAAGCCGCCTGCTTCGCCGTCAAGCCGTTCGGCTGCGAAGTCCGGAAAAGGCTTGCCGATCAGCGCCGATGGCAGCCGATGGGGGTCGTCAAGCTGGAAGCCGAAGTAGCCGATCGCCAAAACCACGGCGAAAAGGGCCAAGGGCGCGAACAGGCCAATCCGGTTCATGCCGGCACGGATGGCGCGCCAATCGCCGAGCTTCGGCTTTCGACCCGGCGGCGCAGGCGCCGGTAGCGCTTATCGGCAACCGCCAGAGTGCCGCCCAAGGCCATCAGCACGGCCCCGAACCAGATCCAGCGCACGAACGGCTTGACGTACACGCGAACCGCCCAATCGCCGTTGGCGAGCGGCTCGCCCAGGGAAACGTAGATGTCCTTAAAGAAGCCGGCGTCGATGGCAGCTTCGGTCATCACCGAGCCGCTGGCGAAGTAGCGGCGCTTCTCCGGCGTCAGGCCGAAGCGGCGCTCCCCGTCCTCGATCGCGAACAGCCCACGCTGCGCTCGATAGTTGGGGCCCGGCGCATCCACCACGCCGTCGAAGCGGAAGGTCACCTCGCCGTGGGTGGCCGATTCACCAACCGACATGCGGATGTCCTTTTCCACCGACAACTCGTGGGTCAGCGCAATCCCCAGCAAACTCACGGCGAAGCCGATGTGCGCCAAGGTCATGCCCCAGTACGACAACGGTGGGGAGGCGCCTTTGAGCCGCAGGCGCCGACCGACGTCAACGGCGTGGGTGCAGAGGATCCAAAGCCCAAGCCCGACGGCTGCGGCCGCTCCCCAAGACCGCAAGCCCTCAAGCAGCAAGGCCACCAGGACCGCCAAGGCAACGCTGGCGCCGAAGCACCAGGCCAGACGGCGGCGCAGCCGTGTGAAGCCCGACCGCTTCCAGCCGAGAAAGGGCCCAACGCCCAAAGCCACTGCCGCCGCCAGCATCAGCGGCACGAAGAAGCGGTTGAACCAAGGCGGGCCGATGCTGATCTTGTCACCGCCGGTCAGCGCCTCGTAGGCCAACGGGTAGAGGGTGCCCAGCAACACCACAGCCATGGCCACGACCAGCAGCAGATTGTTCACCAGCAGCGAGGCCTCGCGGCTGAACAGGCCATAGCGGACGTCGGCGGCCGCAGCACTTGCCCGCAGTGCGAAGAGCGTCAGGCTACCCCCCACCACCACGGCCAGAAAACCGAGAATGTACAGCCCTCGGGTCGGGTCCACGGCAAAGGCATGCACCGAAGTCAGCACCCCGGAACGCACGATGAAGGCGCCCAGCAGGCTCAAGCTGAAGGCGCTGAGCGCCAGCAGCAACGTCCAGGTCCTGAACGCGCCGCGCTTTTCCGCGACCGCCAAGGAGTGAATGAGGGCGGTGGCGGCCAACCAAGGCATGAAGGAGGCGTTTTCCACCGGATCCCAGAACCACCAGCCGCCCCAGCCCAGTTCGTAGTAGGCCCACCAGCTTCCCAAGGCGATGCCCAGGGTGAGGAACGCCCAAGCGATGTTGGTCCAAGGCCGCGACCAACGCGCCCAAGCGCTGTCCAGCCGGCCGGACAGCAGCCCCGCCACGGCGAAGGCGAACGCCACCGAGAAGCCGACGTAGCCGGTGTAGAGCATCGGTGGATGCACGATCAGCCCGAAGTCCTGCAGCAAGGGGTTCAAGTCGGCACCGTCGGCGGGCGCCAAGGGCAGCAGGCGCTCAAAGGGATTGCTGGTCAGGAGCAGGAAGCTCAGGAAGCCGCCGTTCAGCAGCCCCATCACCCCCAACACCCGGGCGAGAATGCCCGGGGGCAATGCCGCCCCACGCAGGGCAACAGCGCTCATCCACAGCGTCATGATGAGGGTCCACAGCAGCAGCGAGCCCTCATGGGCACCCCAAAGGGCGCTGACCTTGTACTGCCAAGGCAGCAGGCTGTTGGAATTGTGCGCCACGTAGGCGACCGAGAAGTCATCGGTGACGAAGGCGTTGACGAGTACCAGGAAGCCCAGGGCCACGAACACCATCTGGCCATAGGTCGCCGAGGTCGCCGCTTGCATCCAGCGCCCTAGGCCGATGTGGGCGCCGCCTAGGCCAAAGACCGCGCCGGCAATGCTCAGGGCAAGCGCCAGGATGACCGACAGATGGCCCAGCTCAGGGATCATCGGCCGTCGCTGGCCCCAGCTGCGCCATCGGCCAAGGGCATCAGTTCCGGCGGCATGTAGTTCTCATCGTGCTTGGCGAGCACTTCCTCCGCTTGGAAAATGCCATCCGCGCCAAGTTGGCCGCGCACCAGTATGCCTTGGCCTTCGCGGAAGAGATCCGGCAGGATGCCGCTGTAGGCCACGCGGAAGTCCGCCCCTTGGTAGTCGGTCAGCACAAAGGCCACGTCAAGTGAATCCGGCGCCCGATTCACGCTGCCCTCCAGCACCATGCCCCCGGCGCGAATGCCGACCCCGACCGGCGCTTCGCCGCCGGCCACCTGGTCCGGGGGGTAAAACAGGTTCAGGTTCTCATTGGCTGCCCGCAGCATCAGGGCCACCGCCGCCGCAGCGCCGGTGAGCACGAAGACCAAGGTCAACAACCGGCTACGGCGCTTCGGATGCATCACTGCCCTCCTCCGCACCGCTGCGTAACTGGCCCTGCAATTGGCGGCGTGTCCGGCGCCGTTCCGCGCGCAGGCCAGCCAGATTGGCGACCAGCAACGCCGCCGCGGCCGAATAGGCCATCCAGACATAGAGACCGTGCCCGCCCATGGCAAAGAAGGCCTGCCAGCTATCGAACATCATGGCCTCGCCTCTCGCCCGGCCCACTCGCGCACCCAAGCGGTCCCCTGTTCCTGACGCAGGATGGCGGTGCGCAACTTGGCGATGAGGTTGGCGGCAAACAGGCAGTATGCGCCCAGCACGTTCACCAGCAGCGGCGCCCACATCGATGCCGGCATGGCCGGCGCCTCGGTCAGCTTAAACGTGGCGCCCTGATGCAGGGTGGTCCACCATTCCACGGAATACTTGATGACGGGTATGTTGATCACGCCAACGACGGCGAGCAGGGCGCAAGCGCGCCCGGCAGCCTCCCGGGCGGGGATGGCCCGGCGTAGGGCGTAGAGGCCGAAGTAGAGGAACAGCAACACCAAGGTGGAGGTGGTGCGCCCGTCAAAAACCCACCAGGTTCCCCAAGTGGGCTTGCCCCAAACCGCGCCCGAAAAGAGTGCCAGCGCCGTCATCCAAGCGCCGAAGCCAACCAGGTTCTCCAGCACCAGTTGGGCCATCTTCATCCGCCACACCAACAGCAGCACACCGGCGGCACCGAGCGCCACATACACCGACTGGGCCAAAATGGCGGCAGGCACATGCACGTAGATGATGCGAAAGCTGTTGCCCTGCTGGTAGTCGGGCGGCGCGAACGCCAAGCCCCAGGCCATGCCGACGACGATCAGCAACACCGCCAGAATCGCGAACGCGCGCTGCCAAGGGCCGCTCATTTGGTAAAACCACTTGGGCGACCCTAACCGATGCCAAAATTCCTTAAGCGTCACGATTGCTCCACGCTGATGCGCAAGGCCGCGGTGGTGGCGAACGGCGCCAGCGTCAGTGCCATGGCGCTGATTGCCGCCAACCAGTAGAACTGCGCCGCGGCGCCAACACCCGCCATTGTATCCAACGTGGCGCTGACGCCGAACACCAGCACGGGGAGATAAAGCGGCAGCAGCAGGAGCGCCAGCAAAACGCCGCCACCGCGCAAGCCCACGGTCAGCGCAGCGCCTACCGCCCCAATCAGGCTCAAGGCCGGGGTGCCCAACAGCAGGCCAAGCATCAAGGCCGGGAGCACTGCAAGGGGCAGGTTCAGCAGCAGCGCGACCACCGGTGCCAACACCGTCATCGCCACGCCCGACATGCACCACTGCACCGCCACTTTGCCCAGCACCGCGGCAAAGGGCGGTTCGGCGAGGAGCAGCAACTGCTCAAGCGTTCCATCCTCAAAGTCGCGCCTGAACAGCGCCTCCAACGACAGCAGGTTGGCCAGCAGCACCAGCACCCAGATGATGGCCGGCGCCAGCCCCGCCAAGCGCCGCGGCTCACCGCCGAAGGCAATGGCGAACAGGGTTGCCGCCAGAAACAGGAAAACCAGCGGATTGATGGCCTCATCCTTGGCGCGCCTGAGGGACAGCCAATCCCGGCGAAACTGGACGGCGAACATGGGCTAGGGTTCCAGATGCACTTCGGTCGCCGAACAGCCCAGCGTCTGATGGGTGGCGCAGAGCACCACCCCGCCACCACCGCAGTGGGACTCCACCAGTTCGCGCACCAAGCGGCGGCCGTCGGTGTCAAGGGCAGTGAGCGGCTCATCGAGCAGCCACAAGGGTTTGTCGCCCAACAACAGCCGGGCGAGGCCCACCCGCCGCTGCTGGCCTTGGGAGAGCTGGCCGCTGGGATTTTCCCATTCGTCCTGAAGCCCAACGCGAGCGAGCGCCTCCCAAGCCGAACCCGTGCCAAGGCGCTCGTAGGGCCTTAGGTTCTCCAAGGGCGACAGCAAGGCGCTGACGCCATTGCGATGGCCGAGATAGTGGCACGGCGCCGCTTCCACTTCGCCGCTGTAGTCCGAAAAAAGCCCAGCGGCAATCCGCAGCAGGGTGGATTTGCCACTGCCGTTGGCCCCATGAACTTCCGCGCAGCCACCGGCGCCCAAGGTCAGATCGAAGCCGCCAAACAGCCGCCGCCCGCCGCGGGTGCAGGCGAGACCAGTCATGGCGAGAAGAGGAGGCTTCAACGGGGCGGCTCCGGCGACAAACAACGCAGTATAAACGCTCGCTACAGTGCCAGATTGACCCCTACATAGCCTTGGATGGGCATGGCCGGGAAGTATCGGTAGCTGCCGAAGGCGTAGTCGGCCCGGTCGGCGTAGCGCTCATCGAGCAGGTTGATCACCCGGGCGAACAGGTCGATGCGCTGGGTCAGCCGGTAGCCACCGCGCCAATTGAGCGCCAAGTGGCCCTTGTACTTGGCGGTGTTGGCGGCGTTGACGTAGTGCTCGCCCACTTGGCTGAGTTCAAACTCGGAATACCAGTGTTCGCCTGGTTGGTAGCGCCATCGGGCGTTGCTGAGCCAACGGGGCGCCGAATCCATCATGTTGCCGTCTTCGATTTGTTCGCCCCGGCCAGCAGCACGGGTGAAGTCGTATTTGTGCACTGCATAGCTGACCGCGAGACTTAAGGTGTGGCCGCCGAGTTGCCAATCGCCGGAAAACTCGACGCCGTTGGACTTGGTCTTGCCGTCGCTGACATTGAAGCCGCTGGCGTCACGGAAGATAAAGTCGCGGGTCCGTTCGCTGAAGGCGGAAACGGACCAAGCGCCGCTCCTGACGCCCGCCTCCACGGACAGCAGGCGCTCACTGTCCAAGTCCGCCACCGTTTGCCCCTGCTGCAAGCGGTAGAGTTCAGTGGCTTGCGGCGGACGAAACCCGGTGCTGAGCATCAGGTAGCCGGAGTGGCGGACGCCAAAGTCCCGTTCGAATCCCAAGCGGCCAGCCACTTCGGTGAAATTGTCATCCCGGGAGGCGGGCCGCGTGTACAAGCAGCCGCCGAAGCCGCAGGCCGAGCCATCATCGCGGCTGTTGCCAATCAGGTGGCGGTTTTCGTAGTCGTAGCTCAGGTGTTCAAGGCGCAAGCTATGCACTAGGCGCAGCCCCTCCGCCAGGGTTCCGTTTAGGTTGTAGAAGCCGGCCGCCATGATCGAATCGACGCCGTAGTCGTAGTGGCGCCCGGCCGGGCGGGTAGCCACCAGGAACGCCGACCCGGTCGTGGGTCGATCCTGAAACTCAAGGAGGCTGCCCTGCATGGCCTCAAACTGCGCGCCGAATCGCCCGGCCCAGGCGCCGGCAGCAAACCCTTGGCTGACCAGCACACCGCCACTGGTCTGCTCATTGGTCTCCGTTGGCTGCCCGGGCAGGAAGTGTTGCAAGAACACCATGCGCGAGCGGCGCAGATAGGCGGAAGCCCGGGTTTGCTCCCGGCTCCAATGGCTGGCGGCGCGCCAGGACCAAGCGTCCCGATAGGCCTCCGGATTGGGGTTGGAGCGCCGCAGGTCGCCGTCCTCATAGGCTTCAAAACCCCGCACGTAGCTGCCGGTCTCCTGGTTGAGGTTGGTGGCGTTCAAGGTGTTGCGCACCTGCCAGCCACCCAAGTCGACGGCATGGACCAAGGAAAGCTTCTGCTGACCGTATCCGGTGGCGTCGCGGTAGCCGTCGGTCTGGCTGCCGTGCACGCTTAGGCCAACCGCGTGCCTGCCAGTTTGCCCCCCTAATGCGGCTCGGGCTTGGTAGTAGCCATAGGAGCCGCCCTCCAGGCTTAAGCTGGCGCCCTGCGGATTGGCGGTGAGCACATTGACCGCGCCATGCAGGGCGTTGCCGCCGAGCACGGCACTTGAGGGACCACGCCAGACCTCGATGCCGCCCGCCTGTTCGCCGTTGACTTCGAAGAGATTGTTGACGTTGCAAAACCCTGCGGGGCGAATGGGCAGGCCGTCCTCGAGATAGAGAAACTCGCCGCAGGCTCCGGCCCCGGTCAACACCGCCGAGCGGATGGCGGTCAGGTGCTCCTGGCCGGAGCCCCGCGCGACCCAGACGCCGGGAACCCGGGCCAAGGCCTCGTGAATGTGGTTGTGCCGGATCTCCGCCAGCGCGTCGCCATCGATGCGGCTGGCGCTGCCCGCGGTGCCGAGGCGTTCGCCGAGGGTCCCGGTGACGACAATCTCCTCGATCCGGTCAGTGGCCAGTGCCGCGGGAGCGGCCAACGCAAGCGCCGCAGGAGCGGCCAAGGCAAGCGCCGCGAGCAGGCGGCTAAGGCGCATTCGACTGCAACGCCTTTGCGATCACTGCGCCAGATCCTTGTTCGGATTGATGAGGTACTTCTCGCCGGTCGCCTGCCGACCGTAGGTTTGGATGGCCTCAACGGACAGCGCTTCCGCCAAGGACACTTCCTGGGCATAGTGGCTGGCGAAGGTGGTCTTGATTTCCCGGGCCACCCGCTCGCGCAGAGCTTGCGCCGCTTCTGGGCCGATCTTGGCCAAAAAGGGAGGCAGCAGCCAGCCGCCGATGCTCCAGGCGAACCCCCAATTCCGAGTCAGTTGGGTGGGGCTTCGATCCAAGCCGCCGTATATGTAGAGCTGCTTGAACACATCGGTGCCGTAGCCACCCACCGCGCCACCACGGCGCGCGGCCGCAGCCTCCATGCAGGTCAGGATTTGGCTGCCCAGCAAACCGCCACCGGTGGCGTCGAAGGCCAAAGTGACGCCGGTTTCAGCAAAGGCGTCAGTCAGCGTCGCCATGAAATCCGCTTCGCTGGAGTTGCAGACATGGGTGGCGCCAATGTCCTCCAACAGCGCCACCTGCTCCGGCTTGCGCACGATATTGACCAGCGCAACGCCATCGGCAAGGCAGATTTTCTGCAACATCTGCCCCAGATTCGAGGCCGCGGCCGTATGCGCCAGCGCCGAGTGGCCCTCCATGCGCATGGTTTCAACCATCCCCAACGCCGTCAACGGGTTGACGAAGCAGGACGCCCCTTCCCGCGCTGTCGTCCCTTCGTGAAGCGGCAGCGCGTCGGCAGCCTTGATCTTGCGGTACTGGGCGTACATGGCGCCGCCCAGCACGGCCACGGTCTTGCCGAGCAGCCCTTGGGCGGTTGCGGACGCGCCGGCCGCCACCACCGTGCCCGCACCCTCGTTGCCCACCGGCAGGGACTGGTCCAAGCGGGGCGCGAGATGGCGCATGAAGGCTTCGGGCGCCTTGGCGGTGAGGGCGGGTCGGCCCTCGCTCTCACCAGCCTCTACGGTCGACAAGTCGGCAAATCCGAGCAGCAGGCCGAGGTCCGAGGGATTGATGGGCGACGCCTCGATGCGGATGACGATCTCATCCTCCCGCGGCTGCGGCATTTCCACCTCAGCCAGGCTGAGTTCGAGTTGGCCATCGGACTTAACCGTTGACCTAAGTTGCAATGGCATGGGTCGCTCCCATGGCGGGAAGGGTTGGAAGACGGGGCTTTTTAGCAGGAAACGCCGGGTGTGACAATCGGGCCATCACTGCAGCCGAACGTGGAACCAAACTTCGCTTGACTCCCCTGGCGGCAGGAAGGCCTCGTAGATCCAGCGGACAGCTCGCACTTCTGCAGCAGCGGCGGAACGCACCAATTCCCCCTCCGTGACCACCAGTTCATCCAAGGGAACAAACGCCTCTTCCTCCGGTGTGTCGTCAAGGGGAGTTTCGGCCGGCGCGCTGGCGTGGTAGAGAATGCGCACATCGGCGCCGCCCGCCGAATCCCAGACGTATTCGGTGGACTCAGGAATGGGATTGGTGATGACGATGGCGCCCGGATCGACCGGCACCAGACCCGTGTTGGTAAAGGCGATGGTGTAGCGCAGCTCGTCCCCTGGCGCCACCAAGGCGGCGTCGGCCAGCTCAGCTTCCAGTTCGCCCTCTTCCTCGATCCAGCCATCCACCCGGTGGATGGTGATGGACAGCCGCACTTCGGCTATCGTCCACTGGGCCGAGCCCAGCCCGGCCAATATCAGAAGCGCCAACACCATCCGCTGCATCACGCCAACCCCTCCCCGACTTGCAGCACGCTCAATAGGGGCCTGCCCCTCGCATGAGGCATCGGTCATCATTGCATGCCCCGCAGAACCAGCATCGGCGGCGAGGACACCAGGCGGCGGGTGCCGACCAAGCCAACGGCAAGGATTAGGCCAGCACCCACGATGGGGCCAAGGAGCCAAAGCCAAGGGTGGGCGTTGGCTGGCAATTCAAAGATCTGCGATTGCAGCAGCGCCACGGTGACTTCGGCGCCCACCACCGCCACCAAGCCGGAGAACGCCCCGAGCACGGCGAACTCCGCCGCCAAGCTGCCGCGGATCAGCGAACGGCCACCGCCCAAGGTGCGCACCAAGGCATGCTCCCGCATGCGCGCATCGCGGCTCGCCTGGATGCTGGCAATCAGCACCAGGCAGCCCGAGGCAACCACCAGCGCCAGAACCAACTCCACCGCTTGGGTGACGCGATCGACGATGCTCTGGATCTGTTCGACGATGGCGTCGATTTCGATGACGGTGATGGTTGGAAACTCCGACAGCAGCCGGTTCAGGAATCGCTTCTCCTTCTGCGGCAGAAAGAAGCTGGTCATGTAGGTGGCGGGCAGGTCCCTAAGCGCCGCCGGGGAGAGGATGATGAAGAAGTTCGGCTGCATGCTCTCCCATTCCAAGCGGCGCAGGCTCGCGACCTCCGCCTCCACCGGCTGCCCGCCGACGTCGAAAGCCAGTCGGTCGCCAACGCCAAGACCAAGTTCTTCCGCGTACTCGTCCTCCAAGGACACCAGCGCCCGATCGTCGTCGGGGCGCCACCAAGCGCCAGCCACCACCTCGTTGTCCTCGGGCAGCGCCGCAGTCCAAGTCAGGTTGCGCTCCGAGGAAAGCCGCGGGCCCTCCGCATCCGGGTGCCGATGCCGATCCTGCCAAGCTTGGGCGTCCTCGCCGTTGACCGCAACCACGCGCCCACGGATCATCGGATACAGCGGCCCCTGCCGTTCGCTGTTGCCTTCGAGCAGCGCGTTCACCGGAGCCAACTGCTCCGGCGTGACGTTCATCAGAAAGTGGTTGGGCACGTCGTCCGGCAACGCTGAACGCCATTCGTCGATCAACGCCGTGCGCAGCAGCACCAACACCAGCAGCAGCATGATGGCAAGGCCGAAGATGAGAATCTGGGCGATGTTCTCCCGATGACGGCGCTGCAGACCGGATAGGGCCAAGCGCAGGACACTGCCGGCCTGCATGCCAATCACCCGCCCGCCGCGCAGCAGCAGCCACGCCAAGGCGCCAAAGGCCAACAGCACCGCCAAGGTGCCCAGCAGCGTCCATAGGGTGAGCATCAAGCTGCCGCTGTACCAGATCAGCAGCGTCAGGCTGCCGGCCGCGGCGGCGCCGTAGGTGAGCCACTCCGACGCCGGGGGGGCGCCGAGGTCACGGCGAATGACCCGCATGGGAGATATGTTCTTGAGGTGCAGAAGCGGCGGCATGGCAAACGCCAAGGCGCAAATCAGGCCGGTGGCGGCGCCGAGGGCGAAGGGCCGAATGCTGGGCGGCGGCAATTCGACGGGAATTAGGGTGTCCAAGGCTTCAATGACCAACAGGTGCAAGGCGCTCCCCGCTGCCAGCCCCAGCGCGACGCTGACCGCGCCAACCACGCCGAGAATGCCGAGGTAGCCGGTCAGGATGCGGGCCGGTCCGGCGCCGAGGGTCTTGAAGATGCCCACATGATCGTAGTGGCGGCGGGAATAGCGGTGCGCCGACAAGGCCACCGCGACCCCTGCCAGCAGCACCGCCAACAGCCCGCCGAGCAGCAGAAAGCTCTCCGCCCGGTCCAAGGCGTCGCCGATGCGTGGGCTGCTTTCGCGAATGCCCACCCAGCGGAATTCGGGTTCCACGCCCAACTCCTCGCGCAGCGCCTCAAGCGCTACATCGGGCCCGCGCAGCAGCAGCCGGTAGCCGATGCGGCTGCCGGGCTGCACCACCTCCGTGGCCGGCACGTCGACCAAGTTCATCAAGAGCCTCGGCCCTAAGTCGAAGAAGCTGCCACCCCGGTCCGGCTCCTTGACCAGCACCCGGGTCACCTTGAGGGAGGCCATGCCCACTTCCACCGTGTCGCCCAAGCGCACGTCCAAGGAGGGGAAAAGCCGCGAGTCGATCCATATCTCGCCCGGCACGGGCACGTCGTCAACCGGGGCGCCCTGGCCAAAGGGCTCCTTGCCGGTGATGAGCGTCCCACGCAGCGGGTAGTCCTCGCTCACCGCCTTGACGGCAACCAATTGATTGCGCTCATTGCCAGCGAACACCATGGAGGGAAAGGACAGCACATCCGCAGCGTCCAGCCCCCGCTCCTCAGCTGCCCGGCGAAACGCATCGGGAATGGGACGGGAGCCGCCGATGTAGCGGTCGGCAGCCAGGAAGTTGGCCGATTCCAGCAGCAGCGCCTGGTGCAGCCGATCAACGAACAGGCTGATGGCGGTGACGGTGCCGATGGCCACCAGCAAAGCCGCCAGCAGCAGGCCGAGTTCCCCCGAGCGCCAGTCGCGCCATGCCATGCGGGATGCAAGTCGCAAATTCACGCGCGGATTCTCCCCGCCTCCAACTCGATCACCCGGCCGCAGCGCTCCGCCAGCCGGTCATCGTGGGTGACCAGCACCAGGGTCGTGGCAAAGGCCTCGTTGAGTTCAAACAGCAGCTCGATGATTCGAGCGCCGGTGCGGGTGTCGAGGTTGCCGGTCGGCTCATCAGCAAACAGCACCGTCGGACGGGAGGCGAAGGCGCGGGCGATGGCCACCCGCTGCTGCTCGCCGCCGGACAGTTGCCGCGGATAGTGCCCGGTTCTTTCGCCCAGGCCGACTTGGCGCAGCAGGTCCAGCGCCGACTCGGAGGCGTCGTCGTCGCCGCGCAGTTCGGCGGGCAGCATCACGTTCTCCAGCGCCGTCAGGCTGGCCAGCAACTGAAAGGTCTGAAACACAAAGCCAACGTGCTCGCCGCGCATCCGGGCGCGCTGCTCCTCGTCCATGGCAGTGATCTCCCTGCCCGCCAAGTGAACGGTGCCAGCGCTCGGTAGGTCAAGTCCGGCGAGAATGCCGAGCAGGGTGGTTTTTCCGGAACCGGATGCGCCGACGATGGCCAGGCTTTCGGCGGCGTTGATTTCCAGTTCAATGCCATCCAAGATGACTAGCCGCCCTTCCGCGGTCGGAACGTTCTTCCCTATGCTAGATGCTCGAATAACGCAGGGCTCCATGAGGTGTCTGATGTCCCGGTGGATTAAAGCCGGACGCCGGTTCCTGCTGGCGCCCCTGTTGATGGCCGTTGCGGCGCTTTCGGCGAATGCCGTCCAAGCCGCAACGATACTGATATTCGGCGACAGTATCAGCGCCGCTTACGGGATTCAACGGGAACAGGGCTGGGTGGCCCTGTTGGAACGCCGCTTGGCGAGCCATGGGCCGCAATTCCGGGTGGTGAACGCCAGCATGAGCGGCGAGACCACCGGTGGCGGCTTGGCCAGGCTGCCCAAGGCGCTTGAGGACCATGACCCGGACCTGCTCATCATCGAACTCGGCGGCAACGACGGGTTGCGCGGCTACCCGGTGGCCAACATCCGCCGCAACCTGGCGCAAATGATCGAAGCCGCCGACCCGCTGCGCCGGGACGTGCTGCTGGTGGCCATGCAGATTCCGCCCAACTACGGGCACCGCTACACCCAAGCGTTTCGCGACCTGTTCACCGACCTCTCAGAGAGCTACGACGTGCCTTTAGCAAACGATTTCATCGAAGCGGTGGCCCTTCAGCCCGAACTGATGCAGGACGACGGCATTCACCCCACCGCCGCCGGCCAACCCTTGCTGCTCGATGCGCTGTGGCCCACCATCAGGCGGCTGCTAGCCGACTGAACCCGCCTCCACGGAGGTTTCCGCTGCCACCGGACGCAGCAAGCCATCAAGGGCGAGGCGCTGGTCGAAGACAAAGCAGTCGCCGCGCCAACGGCTTTCCTCGACCGGTATGCTGGCCAAGTAGTTGAGGATGCCGCCGTCGAGCTGATGCACCGTTGCAAAGCCGCGATTGAGCAAGTAGGCGGAGGCCTTCTCGCAGCGGATGCCCCCGGTGCAGTACAGCGCGGCCTCCTGATGCGCCTGGGGGCTCAGGGTCTCTTCGACGAAGGCGGGGAAGTCCCGGAAGCGCTCGGTATTCGGGTTCAAGGCGCCGGGAAAGCCGCCGATGGCGGTCTCGTAGGTATTGCGCACATCGACCACCAGCACTTCCGGCCGGTCGAGCAACGCATTCCATTGGGCCGCCCCCACCCGCTGTCCGGCAGCCTTGAGGGGGTCGGCCTCCGGTCGGCTAAAGGTGACGATCTCCGGCTTTATGCGCACTTTGAGCCGGTCAAACACCGGGTTGCCCGGCGCTGCCGTGGAAAGCCTAACCGGCATGCCGGCGAATCGCTGATCCTCACCGAGCGCTGCCATGAAGGCATCAAGCGCTTCCCGAGAACCGCAAAGCCCGCCATTGATGCCCTCCTCGGCCAGTAGAACCGTGCCCTTCAGGCCCAGCCCGGCGGCCACGCCCTCAATACGGCTCCGAAGCGCCTCCAAGCTTTTCGTCTGCGAGGGGCAAGCCCCTCGCGCTCCCCGGCTGAGGCTCTCCAATCTTACGAAGCGATAGAAGGCAGCAACAATCATCCAGCGCCCTCCGCCGCACGCCGCTTGCCGCCTAGGCATGGCGGCGACAGGGGTGCGGCGCCAAACCGCTCGCGCCATTCGTCGGGGGTGTAGGCGTGAATTGCCAAAGCGTGGATGTCGTTGGCCAGTTCGTCCCGAAGCAGCGCGTTGACGCGCCGATGCCGGGTCAGCAAGCGTTCGCCGCCGAAGGCCTCGGCCACCAGCACCACCTTGAAATGGGACTCCGACCCCGCAGGCACGTTGTGGCCGCCGCTCTCATTGACCACTTCAAGATGGGCCAAGTCGAGGCCCGAGGCCAGCTTGCTTTCAATCCTTTCCGCCACGGACATCGTTGGCCCTCCGATGAATGCAGTTCGGCGCTATTATCCGCTAGAATCCCGTCTGAATACCAAAGTTCAGGAGTGTCATGCTCGCGATCATCTCACCGGCCAAGTCGCTCGACTTCGATAGCCGGGCGCCGACCCGGAAACACTCCGCGCCGTCGTTCCTAGACGATTCCGCGGAATTGATCCGTGAACTGCGCGAATTGGCGCCCCAGGACCTGTCGGACCTCATGGGCATCAGCACGAGCCTCGCCGAGCTCAACACGGACCGCTACGCGACTTGGGGCGAACCCTTCAACCGACGCAATGCCAAGCAGGCCATGTTCGCCTTCAACGGCGATGTTTACATGGGCCTGAAATCCACCGAATTCAGCGAACGGGACCTGACTTGGGCGCAAAAGCACCTGCGCATCCTGTCCGGCCTGCATGGCCTCCTCAAGCCCCTCGACCTCATCCAGCCGTACCGCCTGGAAATGGGCACCCGGCTGCCCAACGGGCGCGGCGGCGACCTCTACGACTTCTGGCGCGACAAGGTGACAGAGGCACTCAACGATGCCATCGACGCCCAGCGCCAACCCATTCTGGTCAACCTCGCCTCCAACGAGTACTTCAATGCCGTGGACACCACGCGAATCGATGCGCGGATCATCACGCCGACCTTCAAGGACCTCAAGAACGGGCGCTATATGTTCATTTCCTTCTTCGCCAAGAAGGCCCGGGGGCTGATGGCCGCCTACCTGATCAAGAACCGGGTTTCGACGCTGAAGGCGCTCAAGGCGTTCGACTGGCAGGGCTACCGGTTCTCGCCAGCCGAGTCCTCCGCGAATGATTGGGTGTTTCTGCGCGATCAGCCGGGCTGAATCAAGTCCCCAAGTTGCGCCTTGCGCAGCACCACCTGGCCGCCGCACGCCTTGCGCGCCCGCAGATTGAGCATCTCCACGCCAAAGGCGAAGGCCATGGCGAAGTAGATGTAGCCCTTTGGAGTGTGGAAGTCGAGGCCCTCCCCCACCAAGGTCAGGCCGATGAGGATCAGGAAGCTGAGCGCCAGCATCTTCACCGTGGGATGCCGCTCGACGAATTCGCTGATCGCCCCGCTGGCCACCATCATGACGGCCACGGCAATGACGATGGCCGCCACCATGATCTCGACGTGTTCGACCAAGCCGACGGCGGTGATGACTGAGTCCAGGGAAAAAACGATGTCAACCACCGCGATTTGAACCATCACCGCGGCAAATCCCATCGTGGCGACGCTGCCGTGGCCATGGGTGGCGCCTTCCAGCGAATTATGAACCTCCCGGGTGGCCTTGGCCATGAGAAACGCCCCGCCGCCAAGCAGGATCAGGTCGCGCATGGAGATGGCGTTGCCAAACACCGTGAACAGGTCAGCGGTCAGCGACATGATCCAAGTCAGCGAAAACAGCAGCCCGATGCGCATCAGCATGGCCAGGGTGAGGCCGAGATACCGGCCCCGCCGCTGCTGATCGGGCGGCAGGCGCCCGGTCAGAATGGAGATGAAGATGATGTTGTCGATGCCGAGAACGATCTCAAGCGCCGTCAAGGTCAGAAAGGCCGCCCATAGGGACGGATCGGCTAACAGCTCCATGCCCGTGATCTCCTGCGTTCAGCGCCGAAATTGAAGCACTTTCCGCAGCACCCGTCATGCACGCAGTTGGGCTGCGGTTGGGATATGATGGGGCTTCCATCACAAATCCCACCGCCATGTCTCAGCTGGAAACCGAAATCGAAGCCGCCGTGTTCCGGCGCTTGGTTAGCCATCTCGACGGCCGCAAGGACGTCCAAAACATCGACTTGATGAACTTGGCCGGCTTCTGCCGCAACTGCCTCTCGAAATGGTACCGGGCCGAAGCTGGGGAGCGCGGTGAGGAGATGGACTTGGAGGAAGCCCGCACGCGCGTGTACGGCATGCCCTACAGCGAGTGGAAGGCCAAGCACCAACAGGAGGCATCCGCCGAGCAGCTCGCCCAGTTTCAGGCCCAGCAGGCCAACGACAAAAAGGTCTAGGCGAAACGGCGCACATGTCCGAGTGGCACGGGCGTATCACCCAGACGCTGTGGCAGTGGCGCGGCGTTTGGCTGTTCATCGCCATCATGCTGGTGTTCCGCTCCGCCATCGCCGATTGGAACCAAGTGCCTTCCGGCTCGATGATTCCGTCGATCCTGGCTGGCGACCGCATCGTCGTGGACAAGCTCGCCTACAGCCTGCGCATCCCGTTCACCTTGCAGCGGCTCGCGCACTGGGCGGAACCGGAGCGCGGCGACGTGGTCACCTTCGTCTCGCCCCTCGACGAGAGGCTACTGGTCAAGCGCATCATCGGCCTGCCCGGCGATCGGGTCGCTCTCGAGGCCAACGCCTTGAGCATCAACGGCCAGACGGCTGCCTACCGAGAGCTCACCGCCGCCGAAGCCGGCATTGAGGGCGGCAGCCCCCATCCCCCCCAACGCTTCTTCCAGGAGTCCATACTGGGTGCCAGCCATCTGATCATGCTGCATCCCGAAGGGCGCTCAACCAGCAACCGGGACCTGCCGCCCTCGGTAGTGCCCAAGGGGCAGTACCTAGTCCTCGGTGACAATCGCGACAACTCCGAAGACTCCCGCGTCATCGGCTTTGTGGAGCGGGAGCGCATTCTCGGAAGGGCCACCGCCGTAGCCTTCTCCCTGGACTACGAGAACTTCTACAAGCCCCGCCCGCAGCGATTCATGGCGGAGCTCGATTGACAGAGCGGTCCGCCTGATCCTCCGCCTGACGCTTCGCCTCATTCATTGCCGCAATCTGGCCAGCTGGATCAACTCGCCGCTGGGGCTGCTTGCAGTCGCTCCCCGTGCAGTTTCAATCATCGTTCCGGGGCGAACCGGCTTCGGCCGGATAGTCCGGCTCAGTGATTTCGGGGAGTGGTTCGTTGAGCAGGTATCCGGCAAAGGAGGGAATGGGCATCTGATAGGTTGGCTCCACGGGGTTGCGCCGCATCAAGCCGCTGTGTTCCGCCATCGTCGTGAATTGATCCACCACCTCATCACTGACGGCGCTGTTTCTGGTTCGAAGGGCGGACTTCACGTCTTCCCAAGAGATCTGGCCTGCGTTAGCGCGAAATTGCGACACAACGGCTTCGGCGTAGCCCTGAAAGCGTCCATGACCCCGAGTTAGGCCCTCCAACCACCTTGCGTAGTAGCTCTTCCTTCCCTCATCGCCATGAGCCATGGCCGTAGCCAATGAGGCGGTGCGTGCGTCCAAGCGGCGTTCACTGGGGGAATGGCGCCGGATTTCCGACATCGCGCTGACCATATAGGTGGCCAAGTGCTGCGGCCAGTTGGCGCTTCGTTCCAGGATGGCCTGCTGCCACGCTTGAACGTTGCGCACTTCAAAAGCCTCGAAGCAGCGGCTGACGGCAATGCAGGTCGCACGCTCGTCCAAAGCCGCCACGCGCAGGTCGGCTCCGCCCAGGGAGCGGGGAACATTCACACCTTCGAGTGCGGCCCAAGTTCCGGGGAGGCCGAAGGCGCAGAAGGAAATTGGCGCGGAGATGGCCCCTTGATGAATAGAGGAAAGGGTGCCGCTGATGTCCCCAGGCCGCTTGTCTGAGATTTGCTGGGCCTCGTCGATAAGCAACACGATCTGCCAATCACCCCATTGCTCGGCTCGCCTTGCCACGGCGTCGGCGAGGCTGCCAATTGGCTCGTGGGGGCTCGGTCCAATGGACATGCCGAAGGCGCCGCCGCCCCGCACCGCCAACTTGCAGGCAGCCTCCCTAACGTTCTTGATGCCCGCCTTGTGGCCAAGGGCGGCTTGGAACCGAGCGATCAGGCTGGGTGCAGGCTGGCTCTCGCTGCGCAGAATCTCGTCAGCAAGCCGGAGTGAAATGGCGCGGTCAACGGCCCGTGCGATTTCCCGAGGCGCTTCAGCAAGGTTGGCGGGCAAAAAAACAGGGAGCCATTCGCGGTGGCCGGATTCGGTCGGTGGAAGGTGGGAGATTTCCTCTTGGAATTGCGCCAAAAGCGCACTTTTGCCGGCCCCCGGCGGTCCTTCGACCACAATAGTGGCATTGCCCTGCCTCCCGCGCGACAGCCGATTCACAATACGGCGGAAAGCCATGATCCCCCTTTCCCTGCCAGAGAAAAACGGAACGCCGCGCCCATCCAACTCAGCGCGGTCCACGTCGGACAGAAAGTCCTCCAAATCGACGCGGTCCTGCTCGCGCAGGGCACCGTCATCGACATAGTTGGGATCCACGAGGGCCATGGGTTGGTGCGCCTCATGTGGGGGATTCACGGTCGGACTCTAGCATGTTGGAAGTAAGAAGGCAGTACACAGCGTCCAATGAGAAGTGAGCCTAAAGGGGAGCGGTCAAGGAAGCATGACCATGCAGCGACCCACAACCAGCTTTCTCGATTGGACCCGCAAGTTCGCCATTGAGGAGGCATGCCTTGACGAGCTGGCGCGGCGCAAGCCGAGCCCCCTCGTTCGCTGGCCAGGCGCCGCCCGTCAGCCGGCCCCGCGCGCCGCCATCCGCCTGCGCCGCCGGTCCGCGGCCTCGGAGGCCCAGCGCAGGAATCGGTCCGCCGCCACGATCGCCAGCGTCGGATAGACGAAGTACCACGCGTAGGTCTTCACGAAGTTGTACGCCTCGGACCGGAACAGCCGGTACGTCAGAATGAGCGCGAACAGGGCCAGCACCTGCCGGACCGCGCCCGGCGAACGCTCCAGCCACCCGAACAGCGCCCCGAACGCGGCGAAGTGGACGGCGACGCCAGGCAGCCCGTTCGCGCTGTACCCCTCCCACACGCCGGAGAACCCGTAGCCGAGGCCGGGGAAGAGGATGGACCGCTCGGGGTAGAACTCCTTGAAGAACCACTCGGCGAGCGAGTCCTCCTCCGGGCTGATGACGAACAGCGACTTCAGCGCCAGCCCGTACCCGCCGTGCGGTATCGCCGCATCCGGCTGGCCGAGCAGCAGGAGGGTGTGCCGGATCCAGTTGACGTACTCGCTGAAGTCCACCACGTGCGGATACTCCTCGCCGAGGATGACGCTGTAGAGCAGGGGCTTGTAGAAGAGCGTGAACGCCAGCGCCAGGACGAGCGCGGCGACCAGGGCGGCGGGGGGGATGCGGCGGCTCCTTTCCAGGAAGAAGCCCCCGACCAGCAGCACGAGCGCCAGGTCGTAGCGCGAGATGGTCACCAGCGCGAGGAGGATGCCGTGCGCGAGGAGGATGCCGACCAGGGCCAGGTCGCGTCGCTGCCGGTGCCTCAGGTAGCGGGCCAGGGCGAAGGGCAGGCAGACGTTCATCAGGTTGGCGAGATAGAACAGCGCCTGGTGCGCCCGGAACTTCTCGAATCGCAGCACCCGGTCGGAGAAGACGAACTCCAGCGGCCCGATCAGCAGGATCGCCGCCGCCTCGCAGGCCAGCCCGGCCGCCCCGACCGCGACGAGCGCGGTGTGCGAGGGCAGGTCGCCGGTCGGCCGCGCGGACGCCGGCGCGGCCCCTAGGTTCGCGGCCAGGTAGGCCGCGTTGAACCCGAGCACGGCCGCGAACGACATCAGCGAGACGTCGGCCAGGTCCTCCGCGTGGTGGGCCAGCTCCAGCCATCGCGCCACCAGCATGCCGAAGACCATGTAGGCGGCGGCGCAGAGGTTGAACCACACGCAGAGCTGCAGCACCTGGGTGCGGCGGCGGAGGTGCAGCGCAATGAAGGCGGAGAGGGCTGCAAGCAGCGCCAGGGTCGACGCCATGCCGCTACGGACGCCTCCGCAGCGGCTTCACCCAGTTCTGGTACAGCCACCGCAGCGGGTACTCCAGGCTGGGCCGTCGGCCGCCGTTTCCGCCTTCCGAGGGGCCCGCGCGCGCCGCGCTGAGGATGAAGTCCTCGACCGGCGTGCGGCTCGCGAGGTGGGCGACCTGGCGCGCCTGGAAGGTCATCCGGTCGCTCGCGGGCGCCAGCATCGAAGCCAGCGAAGCGCCGATGTCCGCGGACTCGTGGAGCCGCCAGCCCGTCTGCTGCGTCAGCGGTCCATCCCGGTAGTCCAGCGTCGCGGTGGGCTTCCCGGCCAGCATGGCGGTCGTGGCCACCGTGGACGGCGTCGTGATCAGCGCGTCGTAGCGGCGCAGGCAGCGGGAGAACGGCTCGTCGGTGTCGTTACGCTCGGGCGGGATTCCGAGCGCCCGGATCAGCTTCGCGTCCCCGGTGCGGAAGCGGTAGCCGGCGCCGAGCCGGTCCAGCGCCTCCACGGTCAGCCGCAGCAGCCGTTCGAGCCGCCTGCGCTCGCCGGCGTCGAACGCGGGCTTGCGCGCGGTGGCGACCAGGAAAGCGGCCCGCCGTCCGGGGGCTGGCGCGGCGCCGTCCTCCGGCGCCGCCCGGGCGGGCAGCCAGGCGTGGGTGCGTGCGCCGAGCGCCGCGAATGCGGCGTGCGACCAGGCGTCGACGCAGGCGACATGGGTGTAGAGCAGTGGATCCATTTGCTCTATCCCCCGCCGTCGGTGCAACGGGTTGCGGTACGCGTTGGCCACGTCGTAGATGCCGTCGAACAGGTACACGCGCGGCACCCCGGCGCGTGCGGCGGCCTCGACGGCCCGCCGCGCCCCCACGCTAGTGTCGATGCAGTTGACGACCGCGCCGACGTCCCCGAGCCGCCGCGGCGCGGACCCCGGCCTCAGCGTTCCGAAGCGTGCCGCCGGCCGCAGCCGGTCGAGGTCGATGCCGAGTTCGGCGAACTGCGCGGCGGGCTGGAGCAGGAGCAGCTTCACGTCGGCAGGCCGAGCAGCCGGGCCAGGCGCTCCGTTGCGCCGGCTTCGGCCGCCGCCGCGGCGGCTGCGGCTGCGTCGCGGCGCCACGCCTCCCGCGCCTTTTCGGCGATCAGTCGCCGCTCGCGGGCGCCAAGGCCCTCCCAGGCTAGCAGGCCCGCCCGGAGCGTGAGCAGCAGCATGGCGTCGCGGCGGTCCTCGCGCGGTCCGCTGCGCAGGGCCAGCCGCAGGGGCGGCTCGATCTCGTCCGCCGCCGCGCCGCGGATCGTCCGCGCCTGCACGATCCGCATCCAGCCGTTCGGGTTCATCGGTGCCAAGGCGACCCCCGAGGCGGCCGTCGCCTCGGCGAGCGCGAGGCGCTCCCCGCGCAGCGCCGGGTCTCCGTCCAGCGCCAGGACCAGTTGGCCCAGCGCGGCGTCCGTC
>JAJEIQ010000047.1 GCA_022827905.1 Pseudomonadales bacterium
AACCTCCTCCAACGTCCTGATCCGCTCGGTCTGAAGTGTCACGATCATCCTCCGATGATCCCAAAAACCGACCCTTCAGGCTCACTTCCCGTTGGAAACCCGGCTCCCGTTCAGGCTCACTTCTCGTTGGATAAGACTCCGGTTTGCAGGATGGTGCGCCAGCGTTTAACGTGCGCCGACGTTCCAAGCCGCCAAGCCATGCCGCCCTCCGCCGCCACTGACAGTCCGCGCTTCAACAAGGTGCTCCGCCGCTGGGACGTCGTGCTGCTCTCCTTTGGCGCCATGATCGGCTGGAGTTGGGTGCTGATCAGCGGCTACTGGATTGAATCGGCGGGATCGCTCGGCACCTTCATCGCCTTCGCCGCCGGTGGCCTTGCCATCATTCTCATCGGCCTCACCTACGGCGAACTCGCCTCCGCCATGCCCAAGGCGGGCGGCGAACACGTGTACACCCATCGTGCCCTCGGCCCGAACTGGTCGTTCGTCTGCACTTGGGCGCTTCTGTTCGCCTATCTGGCGGTGTGCCTGTTCGAGGCGGTGGCGCTACCCACGGCCATCGAGTACCTGGCGCCCGGCATCCGAATCGGCACCCTGTGGCGGGTGCTCGACGCCGATGTGGACCTGGGCTTCGTGCTCATCGGGGCAGGCGGCGCCATCGTCATCACGGTGGTCAACGTGCTCGGCATCAAAGCCGCCGCCCGGCTGCAGAACCTGATCGCCCTGATGATCTTCCTGTCCGGGATGCTGCTGTTCACCGGCGCGATCGGCTTCGGCGAACTCGACCGGGCGCGGCCCTTCATCGCCGAGCCCGCCACCGGCATCCTCACCGTGCTCATCATGGTGCCGGCCCTGCTGGTGGGCTTCGACGTCATTCCGCAGTCGGCGGAGGAAATCAACCTGCCGCAGTCGCGGATCGGCGTGCTGTTGGTGGTCTCGGTGGTGATGGCGGTGCTTTGGTACGTCCTGATCGGTCTTTCGGTGGCGGTGGCGCTGCCTGGGGAGACCTTGGCCGCCAGCGACATGGCCACCGGCGATGCGGCTTCGGCGCTGTGGGGCGGAAACTGGGCCGGGAGCGTGCTGGTGCTCGGCGGCGTCGGCGGCATTCTCAGCAGTTGGAACGCCTTCGTCATCGGCGGCAGCCGGGTGATGTTCGCCTTGGCCGAGTCGGGTCAAATTCCGCGTGTTTTCGCGCGGGTGCACCCTCGCTACCGCACGCCGTACATCGGCATCATCACCATTGGCCTCTTGTGCTGCATCTCGCCGCTGTTCGGACGCACCATCCTCGTGTGGCTGGTCAACGTGGGCAGCTTCGGCGTCACCATCGCCTTTCTGTTCGTGGCGCTGGCCTTCCTGCGCCTGCGCAAGACCGAGCCCGACCTGTCCCGGCCCTTCAAAGTGGCCAACGGCACCGCCGTCGGCTGGGGCGCCGTGCTTCTTTCATTGGCGCTCCTGTCCGCCTTCCTGCCTTGGAGCCCGTCGGCGCTGCTGTGGCCTTATGAGTGGTCCATGATCTTGGGTTGGGCGGTGATCGGCTTGCTGTGCTTCGCCTTCTTTCGTGGGCGGGGGGCGAAGACGTGAACGGTGGGGCTTTGCGTCGATGAGACTCGGCTTGGTTTATCCGCAGACGGAGTTCGGCTCCGATCTTGGCTTGGTGCGGGAGTTCGCCGTGCGAGCGGAGGAGCTCGGCTATGAACAGATCGTCGTCTATGAGCATGTGCTGGGGGCCGACCCGGCGGTGCATGAGTTGACCGGCCCCTACACTTGGGAAACGGAGTTCCACGAACCCTTCGTCCTGTTCGGCTACTTGGCCGCCATCACCCGCACGGTGGAACTGGTCACCGGCATTCTGGTGCTTCCGCAACGGCCCACCGCCTTGGTTGCCAAGCAGGCGGCCACCTTGGACTTCGTATCCGGCGGGCGCCTGGTTCTGGGCGTCGGCGTCGGCTGGAACCAAGTGGAGTACGCGGCCTTGGGCCAGGACTTCCACCGCCGGGGCGCGCGCATCGAAGAGCAGATTCCCTTGCTCCGGCAACTGTGGTCCGAGCCGCTGCTGAACTTCGAAGGGGAATTCGACCGGATTCCCGCCGCGGGCATCGCGCCGCGCCCGGCCCGTGCCATTCCCATCTGGATGGGCGGCTGGGCGGACGCCGTGCTGGAGCGCACCGGACGGCTCGCCGATGGTTGGCTTGCTGCGCCGGGCAGTCCCAAGCGCTGGCAGGACGAGGATCGAATCCGCGCCCCGGAAGACCTGCGCCGCCGCCTCGCCATCGTCCATCAAGCCGCCCTGGCTTCCGGCCGTAGCCCCAATGACATCGATGTCTCCATGCTCGTCGGCCTGATCGGCTTCGACGGCTTCGAAACCTTCGACCCAGGCGCTTGGGCGGAACGCGCCCGGACCTGGGAGCAAGAGGGCGCCACGGGCGTGGTCCTATCCACGCTGGACTTGGGCTTCACGCCGGAAGAACATCTGGACGCCATCGCCCGATTCGCCGAGGCTTGGTGAGGCAACTGTTTCGAGGAGAAATTCATGAGCGACAAGGAACGACGGGAAAAAGGAATCGAGTTGGTGCGAAGGCTGTTCGCCGGTGTCGACACCGCTGGCGTAAGCATGCCGGAGACGTTGACTGACTACACCATGCGCCACGTATTCGGCGACCTTTGGCAGCAGGAGGGGTTAAGCCTTCAGGAGCGCTCCTTGGTCACCTGCACGCTGCTGGTGGCGCTGAACCGCGAGGCGGAGCAACGCCTGCACTTTGTGGGCGCCAAAAATCTCGGCATCCCCCGTTCGACCATCGAGGCGATGATCACCCATGCGGCCCACTACGCGGGCTGGCCGAGTGCCGTGGGTGCCAGCCGGGTGCTCGCCGAGGTCTGGCCGGAAGCGTAAAGCGGCCTCTACCTGCCCAGCCGCCATAGCGACGCCAGGTTGTTGCGCTGCATGTCCGAGGAGCCGCCGACGATGGGCATGCCGAGCAGGTCGCGGACGTGGCGCTCCATGTCGTAGCCGTCGGATAGGGCGTAGGCGCCCATGACCTGCTGGCAAGCCAGCGCGATCTCGACGCCGGTGTCGGCGCAGAACAGCTTCGCCATGCTGGTTTCGATCGCGCAGGGACGGCCCTCGTTGGCCAGCCAAGCGGCGTGGTGGAGCATGTGGCGGCAGGCTTGGAGCTTGGTGCGGGCGCTGACCAGCTTGTGGCGGATGGCTTGGTGTTGGCTGATGGGCTGGCCGAACTGAACGCGCTCCTCGGCGTACTGCCAAGCCTCCTCCATGGCGGCTTGGGCGATGCCGAAGATCACCGCGGTCAGTTCGATCTTCTCCACGTCCAGGGCGCGTCCCGCCAACTGCCGCCAACCTTGGTTCCACATCTCGATGCCGCCGACCACGGCGTCGAGGGGCAACTCCACGTTATCGAAATAGACGTCGGACGACAGCGTGTAGCGCAGGTTGACGTGCTCGATGGGGGTCATGCTGAGGCCCGGCGCATCGGTGGGCACGAGCAGGAAGGAGAGGTTGCGGTAGCGCTCGTCGGCCGCGCCGGAGCGCACCAGGCAGTAGATGACGTCGGCGAAGTCCGCCCCGGTGCACCAGCGCTTGGCGCCGTTGACCACGATCTTCCCGTCGCGCTGCTCGGCGCGGGTTTCGACGCTGGCCAGATCACCGCCCACGTTGGGCTCGGAGAGGCCGTAGGCGAAGGTCATTTCCCCTCGCGCCAGCTTCGGCAGCAACTCGCGCTTCTGGGCCTCCGAGCCGTTCTCCGATAGGTTCATGCCGCCGTAGAAGGCAGCGTGGATGTAAGGCCCGGCGAGGAAAGGGCCGGCGCGGCACAGCTCCTCGATGACCGCCACCGCCGCCACGATATCCTGGCCGGCGCCGCCGTAGGCTTCGTCGATGGTCAGGCCCATCACGCCCAAGTCCGCTAGGCGGCGGAAGGCGTCGCGCGGGAAGCGGTGCTCCCGGTCCCAGAGCATGCGCTTTTCGCGGGGGGCCTCGGCCGCCACGAACCGCTTGATCTGGCGGCGGATCTCCGCCACGTGATCCGGCTCGTCGATGAAGGTCTGCAGGCTCATGGCATCACTCCCCGCCACGGCACTATTACCGCCCGGCAGGCGAGCGGCATCAGGAAGCGCCCCAGGCGTCGCGGTAGAACAGTTCGCCCAACGGCATGCGAGCCGTGGGTCCGTAGCCGCCCGCCACCGGATAGCCCATGGGCACGGCGGCGGCGGTAAACCAGTCCGGGTCGATGCCGAGCAATTCGCGCACCGCCGGCTCGTCCATGCACAGCAGGGTGGTGAGCACGCAGCCCACCCCTTCCGCCCGGCAGGCGAGCATCAGGTTCTGCACCGCCGGATACACCGAACCGCCGCCCACCACGGACACCCGGTCCTGATCGGCATCGGTCACCGCCATGAACTGCGGATTGAAGCAGACCACCGCCACCACCGGGCAGTCGCCCATGTGGCTGGCCAAGTAGTCGCCGGCGGCGATGGTGCGTTCCTGTTGCTGGCGCTCGGCCTCCGGGGCGTCGGTGAACCGCTTCCGGTAGCCCGTCACGAACGTGTTCCAGCGACGGGTGTAGAGCTCGCCGAGCCGTGTTTTCAAGTCGCGGCCATGCACCATCACCATGCGCCAAGGCTGCCGATTGCCGCCGCTCGGCGCCCAGGCCGCCGCCTGCATGATGCGCTTGAGCACATCCTCCGGGATGGGGTCGGGCCGCAGCCGCCGAATGGCGCGCTGGGTGCTCATCAGTTCATAGAGCGATTCGGTGGACATGATTCCTCCCATGTTTCTATGCTTCGATGCCCAGTTCGGCGAAGGCGGTGCGCTTTGCCCATTTGTAGTCGGCCTTGCCGTTGGGCGCCCGCTGGACGCGGTCCACGAACACCACCTGCTTCGGCAGCTTGTAGCCCGCCAAGTGGGCGCGGGTGAAGTCGATCAGCTCCGCTTCAGCCAAGGCGTCCGGCTGGCTGCAGGACGCCACCGCCACCACCCTTTCCCCGAAGCGCTCATCGGGGACGCCGACCACGAGGCTGTCGGCGACCTCGGGGTGGCGCTTGATCGCTTCCTCCACTTCCTCAGGAAACACCTTCTCGCCTGCGGTGTTGATGCAGACGCTGCCGCGCCCCAACAGGGTGATCGAGCCGTCGGCTTCGATGGTGGCGAAGTCGCCGGGGAAGCTGTAGCGCACGCCGTCGATTTCGCGGAAGGTGGCGGCGCTCTTCTCAGGGTCCTTGTAGTAGCCCACCGGCACGCTGCCGCTGCTGGCGATCATGCCCATTTCCCCGGAGCCCGGCTGCACCTCGCGCCCGTCCTCGGTGAACACCTTAACCCCTTCGTTGAGTTCGAACTTGGCGGTCTCGGTGCTGGCTTCCCGGGTGGTGACGCTGATGCCCATGCCGCCCTCGGTGGAGCCGATGGCATCGACCAGCGCCATGTCGTGGTGCTTCAGCAGGCCCTGCTTGTTCTCGGCGCTCCACATCACGCCGCTGGAAATGATCTGCCGAACGCTGGAGAGGTCGTAGGGGTTGCCGCGCTGCGCCGCCTTGTCGAGCGCGGCCAGCAGGGGCCGGGCGAAGGCATCGCCGACGATGACCAGGTCGGTCACGCGGTGGCGCTCCACCAATCCCCAAAGATGGTCCGGGTCGAGCCCCAGCCGCGGCGTGAGCACCACGGTGCCGCCCAGCGACAGGGGGATGAAGCCGCCCAGCCACATGCCGGTGCCGTGCATGAGCGGGCAGGCGGGCAACGAGATGGGCGCCCCGTCGCCGATGGCCTCGATCAAGGCGGGCACCTCGGCAATGCGTTCCGGCGGCGGCAGCTCCCGCCCGGCGGCGCCCATGCCCGTCAGCGCTTGGCAGAACAGGCCGCCGTGGTACATCACGCCCTTGGGCATGCCCGTGGTGCCGCCGGTGTAGAGCATGTAGATGCTCAATGGATCCCGCTCGATGCGCGGCATGGGCTTGGCATCGCGGATGGCCCGTTCATAGTCCAAGGCGCCGTCGAGCAGCGTTTCGGTGCCGTCGTCCACTTGGATGTAGAGCTTCACCTTCGGCAGGCTGTCGCGTATCTCCCAGATGCGCGCGGCGTAGCAGGCTTGGAAAACCACCGCTTCGGCATCGGCATTGTCGAGCAGATAGACCAATTCGTCGGCCTTGTAGCGATAGTTCACGTTGATTGGACAGCCGCTGATCTTGAACGCAGCGTACTGTGCTTCGAGATACTCGCCGCAGTTGTGTAAGTAAGTGCCCACTTTCGAATCGGCGCCCAAGCCGTGGGCGCTGTACACGGCAGCCAACCGAGCCGCCCGGTCGTCGAAATCACGCCAAGTGCGCACTTGGTCGCCGCAGATCACGGCGGGCCTTGAGGCCACGGTATCGGCAATGGCCTCCCAGGCCGTTGCGAAGTGAAAGTCCATCCCTCGTTCCCCTAGTGCTTTGTTGCAAAACCGCTAATTTACTGGCGGAAACCGGCAAGTGCTAGTGTCGCTGGCTCAAGGCGTGATGGACTGCGTCACGCAATGGCTGGTTGCATTCAAAATGGCCACCGCTATACTTGCCGTCCCTCGCCATCCGGCAACCAACGGCTGGCGAGCGTCAACCTTCAGTTCCGCCTTAGCTCAGTTGGTAGAGCAGCTGACTGTTAATCAGCGGGTCGCTGGTTCGAGCCCAGCAGGCGGAGCCAATAAAATCAACGGGTTAGCCAAGTCACGGTCCGACCCAGGCAACTCGCGTCAGCACTATGTCAGTACACGGACGTGGAGTGTGCCCCTCGGAGTGGACAGTTGCAGACCGCGATTTTGACAATAGCCGCCACGTGCCGAATCCCGTCGCCGAACATCCCCCGGAACCCTAGGCAGCGCCCGTCGTCGATCACCCGGTCCCATCGCGCCCATCGGTCCGCGTCACAGAGTGCGCTAGATGGTTCTGGTCACCACCCACTTGCGCTTCCCGATCTGCCGTGATCGCTTGAATCCGTGCCGTTCGAACATGGACAGGGAACCGTTGAAAAGAAATGCGGGCGAGGCTTTTCGACCCTCAGTGTTTTCCGGATAGGCTTCGATGCGCCCTCCGCCCAACGTTCTGATTTGCTCCATCGCACCTTTCAATGCGACTGAGGCGACACCGTTGCCGCGATGCCCCCTACCGGAGAAGAAGCAGGTAATCCGCCAGTCGGGCAAAACTGGATCTGTTTTCTGATAGGCACGCTGATTGTGGATCCGCGGAAGCTCCCCGGGCGATCCGAATTGGCACCAGCCCACACAGTCTTCGCCTTCGAACACAAGTGCGGCATGGGCCCGGCCTTGGCGAACGAGGCATTCCTTCGCCTTGCGCTTCTCAGGGGGAGAGTCGTCCGCGCTGGCGTCCTTGCCGTGATACCACATGCACCAGCAGCCGCCCCAGACACCGTTGTTCGCCTCGACCAGACGCGCGAAATCCGGCCAAGTGGTCTCGTCGAGCGCTCTGATTTCTTTTTTCGTCACGAGTTTTCTGGACATCAAGCATCATTATCCGCGTTGCGCACCTGTCTTCAAGCGGGAACCTTGGCCTCGTCGTAAACAAATGGACATGTCCGGTTCTAGAACAAGTGAACAGTCCGGTTCTTCGATCTGGGTTCCGCCCCTGTCCGCTGCCTTCGGTGGGGCTCTTCTTAGTGTCCAGAGCGCGAGCATCCCTTCCCTTCCGTGTAGTGAGAGTGCTGCAATTTGGAGAATTTTGCAGACAATGAGTGCAAACTGAACAGACTTGGTTTGGGAACGAACGCCAATGGAGCGCTGGCATGAGCAATTGGCCTTCCATCTTTGACGGCTGGTCCGATGCGCTTGCGTCCTGGTCGACCGAGCACCTGTTGACCTGGGGGATGCTCTCGCAGCTGACTGGCCTGCTGGTCTTGGCGGTGGCGGTCCGATTCGCGGCCCGCCCGCTCAAGCCGGCCATTGAGAACTGGATCGGCGAGCGCCGCCCCGATTCCGGCACTGGCCGGCTGGCCCGGGCGGCGGCGAACCAGCTTGCCCCCATCCTGTTCCTAGTCCCGGTCTGGCTGGCCATCGGCATCTTGGCTGAACTCGACCTCTCGGAGGAAAGCACCCCACTCGTTATCGCTGCGAGCCTCCTGAACGCTTGGGTGCTGATTCGGATCACCTCATCGCTGATCGCCAACCGCTTGCTGGCGAACCTGATTTTCCTCTTCGCTTGGACGGTGGCGGCGCTCAACATCCTGGGCCTGCTGGGCGCGGCAATAGCTGCCCTCGACGCCGTGGCGTTGCCGGTGGGCAGTTCCAGGGTGTCCATCCTCACCGTGCTGCACGCCGTGCTGCTGTTCGCCGTGCTGCTTTGGATCGCGCTGACCTTGAGCCGGCTCGTTCAGAAGCAAATTCAAAGTCACTCGGACATTAGCCCGAGGGCGCAGGTTCTCCTGGGCAAGGTGGTGCGTTTCTCCATGATCGCGGCGGCGGTGATCGTCGCCCTGGCCAGCGCGGGCACGAACTTTGCCGCGCTGGCCGTGTTCACAGGCGCCTTGGGCGTCGGCATTGGCATCGGGCTGCAGCACCAGGTGAGCAACTTGCTCAGCGGCCTGTTCCTGCTGCTGGACAAATCCATCAAGCCCGGCGATGTAATCGAAGTGGACGACACCTTCGGCTGGGTCAAGGACATGCGGGCCCGCTACGTCGGCGTGGTCACCCGCGACAACAAGGAGCTTCTGATTCCCAACGAGGACTTCGTGTCGAAGCAGGTGGTCAACTGGTCGCACACCGATGTCGAAGTGCGCATGCAGATTGAGTTCGGAGTGGCCTACCAAAGCGACCCCCACTTGGTCCGACAGCTCGCCTCGGCGGCCGCATTGGCCGCGAGCCCCCGCGTGGTCCGATCCCGGCAGCCCCTGTGCCATCTGGTCGGATTCGGCGACAGCTCGCTGGACTTCGTGCTGCGCTTCTGGATCGTGGACCCCCAGAATGGCGTGACGAACGTTAAGGGGCTGGTGTTTCTGGCGCTCTGGGACGCGTTCCAGGAGCACGGCATTGAAGTGCCCTACCCACACCGCCGCATCGTCAAGTGATGGTTGATGCGACAGCCGGACCAATGCGCCATCAGTTCTCGGCTGGGACTGGTTTGTTGCCGTCGGGTTCAGCGGGTCGCTGGTTCGAGCCCAGCAGGCGGAGCCAATTCCTTAAGCTGATGCGTCCGGGTTGAAGGCAGCGGATTGAGCAAGGATACTCTAGGCTGCTTTGCGGAGGCATGGATATGGCGGAACCCAATCTGAATCCCGGCCAGGCGCGTGCGCCGGGGCCGACCTATCAAGAGGCGATACTGAGGGATGCGTCGGCGCCCCCGGCGGCGTTTCTGGAACATTCCTACGAGTTCATGGGCGACCATGACATCCCCTACGCCAACTACACCTCCAAGGAATTCCTGCAAGCGGAATTTGACAAGCTGTGGCCGCGGGTTTGGCAGATGGCTTGCCGGGAGGAGCACATCCCGGAGCCGGGCGACTACCACGTTTACGACATTGGCACGCTGTCGGCCATCGTGGTGCGCAACAAGGACGGCGCGGTCAAGGCGTTCCGCAACGCCTGCATGCACCGCGGCACGGCGCTGCGCGACTCGGAGACCTCGGGTTTCTGCCAATCCTTCAAGTGTCCGTTTCATGGCTGGGAGTACGACCTGGACGGCAAGTTGATCGACCTGCCGGAAGACTGGGACTTCCCCCACGTGAGCGCGGACAGCCACAGCCTGCGGCCCGTGCGGGTGGGCACCTGGGGCGGGTTCGTGTTCATCAACTTCGATGACGACGCCGAGCCCCTCGAGGAGTTTCTGGGCGTGCTGCCGGAGCACTTCAAGGACTTCCACATCGAGGACCGGTACATCGAAACCCACGTGAGCAAGCGCTTGCCGGTGAACTGGAAGGCCGCCGAGGAAGCCTTCATGGAGGCTTACCACGTCAAGGAGACCCACGCGGGCGGTGTCGACTACTCGGAACCCATCACCACCTACGACGTGTTTGGCGACAACGTGAACCGGTTCATCCACACGGTTGGCGCGGCCAACCCGCGCCGGCCCGAGCCCTACACCGAACAGGAGTTGCTTGATGCCCTGTGGGGGCGCCGGGGTCCGAATGATGCGGATCAATGTCCCGAGCTGCCGGAGGGGATGACCGCGCGGGACTTCTACGCGCAGTTTGTGCAGCAGCAGCTTGGTGAAGTTTACGATCAAGATTTTTCCAACTACTCGACAGCGCAAACACTTGATTCGATTGAGTATTTCCTGTTTCCGAACCTGTTCGTCTTTCCGGGGCTGTCGCTGCCCATGGTGTATCGGTTCCGCCCCGATCCGAATGATCCGGACTACTCGACGTTCGACCTCTTCTTTCTCCGCCCGAAGCACCCGGAGAAGGAACCGCCCCCGCCGCCTGAACCGATTCACCTCAGCATCGAGGACAGCTACACCGCCGCTGAAGGCTTGGGCTGGTTGGGCCCGGTCTATGACCAGGACACGGACAACATGGCGGCCCAAACCCGCGGCTTCAAGGCCTGCGCGCGCGGTGCCCAGACGCTGGGCAACTACCAGGAGGTTCGGGTGCGCCATGTGCACAAGCGCGTGAAGGACTACTTGGAGGGCTAGCTGGCGGGCGCTTCCAAGCGGACCTGAACTTCGCCGCCAACGATCCGGCTGTCGAATACGCATAGCGGAACGCGGGTCAATTGGCCAATGGCTTCGCCGGTGGCCAGCTTGAAGCGCATGCCATGCACGGGGCAGAAGATGTAGCCGTTGCGCACGCGCCCCCCATCAAGCGGTTGGTCTTGATGCGAACACTTGTTCTCCACCACGTGGATCTCGTCTCGCGAACTGCAAATCAGCAACTCCCGCCCATCCACCACGACGAGCTTGCTGCCGTTCGTTGGCACGTCGGCAGCTTGGGCGATGGTTTGGTATTCAGGCTGGCTCATGGTGGCTGGGCACCAAACGCCCAAGACCGGCGTTGATCAACTGGCTTTCCATGTAGCGGCGTATTTCCTCGGCGCGCTCCATCCTCAGCACTCGCGCCAGCATCCGCCGGGCATCGGTGCGCTTGATGTTGCGCAGCAGCCACTTCACCTTGGGCAGGTTGGTGGCGTTCATCGACAGCACTTGGTAGCCCATGGCCATCAACAGCACCGCGCCGATGGGGGTGCCAGCCAGTTCGCCGCAGATGCCGACGCCCTTCTTCTCCGCCTGGGCGTGGCGGGCCACCTCGCGCAGTGCCCGCAGCACGGCGGGATGGAAATCCCGGTACAGCTCCGCCACCCGGGAGTTGTTGCGGTCCACGGCCAGCATGTATTGGGTGAGATCGTTGGAGCCGACGGCAAGGAAGTCCACCCGCCGTGCCAATTCCCGCGCCTGGTACACGGCGGAAGGCACTTCCACCATCACGCCGACCAAGGGATCCTTGACTTCGAATCCCTCCTCGGTCACTTCGCGATGGGCTTGGCTGACCAGCCGCTGCGCCTCCTCCACCTCGGACATGCTCGACACCATGGGCAGCATGATGCGCAGCACGCCCTTGAGACCCGAGTTGGCCTTAAGCATGGCGCGGGCCTGGGCGAGGAAGATTTCCGGGTGGTCCAGGGTGACGCGAATGCCGCGCCAGCCGAGAAAGGGATTGTCCTCGGAGATGGGGAAGTAGGGCAGCGCCTTGTCGCCGCCCACATCCAAGGTGCGCATGGTCACTGGACGCGGTTCGAATGCCTCCATGTGGGTTCGATAGAGGCGCCGTTGCTCCTCCTCGGTGGGAAAGCGGTCCTGGGCCATGAAGGGCACTTCGGTGCGGAACAGGCCGATGCCCTCCGCGCCCCGATCCAAGGAGCGGGAGATGTCGCGGGTCAGGCCGATGTTCACCCACAGCAGCACCCGGTGGCCATCCAGCGTGATGCACGGCAAGCCGCGCAGTTCACCGAGTTCCTCGGCGAACTCCTGATCTTCGGCGAGCACCGCCTGGTATTCGGCGTTGAGCTTGGCGGATGGGTTGGCGTACACCTCGCCGTAGTGGCCATCGACGATGAGCGGTTGCCCGTCAAGCTGGTGAATGGGCAAGTCAACCATCCCCATCACCGCTGGAATGTCCAGGGCCCGGGCCAAGATGGCAACATGGGAATTGACCGCCCCGCGTTGGGAGGCCACGCCCTTCAGGCGCTCGGCGGGCACGTTGGTGAGCATGCTGGGGGTGATTTCCTCGCCGACCAGAATGGTGTCCGGCGGGAAGTGCGCCTTGTGGGTGCGAATGTCCTGCAAGTAGGCGAGCACCCGCAGCCCCAAGTCCTCCACATCGGTGGCGCGCTCGCGCAGGTAGGCGTCCTCCATGCGCTTGAAGCGGCTCAAGTGTTCGCGAATGACGTTTTTCAACGCGCCTTGCGCCCACTCGCCACGCTGAATGCGATGGCGCACGTCGCCGGTGATGGCGTCGTCGTCGAGCATGTGCAGGTAAGCGTCGAACAGCGCCAGCTCCTCCCGCGGCAGGCTCTGCGCGAACTGCTCGCTGATGCGCCGGATGTCGTTGCGCACGGATTCCACGGCGCGGTCGAAGACCATCAACTCGACCGTGACGTTCTCGGCCTCCTTGTCCGGCACTCCATCGAGGCTGGCGACTGGATGCACCACCGTCGCAACGCCGAAGGCGATGCCCGGCGAGCCGGCGATGCCTTGGATCTTGAGGTCCTCGCTGTCGTCGGTGGCGTTGACGAAGTTGGCCATGTCGCCGACCGCCTCGGCGTGGGCTATGACGGCGGCCAATTGGGCGGACAGGGTGAGAAGAAAGGCCTCTTCGCCTTCGTCAAAGCGGCGTTTCTCGCGCTGCTGGACCACCAGCACGCCCAGCACCTCGCGATTGTGGATGATCGGAGCGCCGAGGAAGGCGTTGAAGGGCTCCTCGCCCATTTCCGGCATGTGGAAGTAGCGCGGATGCTGGCTGGCGGCTTCCAGGTTCACGGGTTCAGCCCGTTCGCCGACGAGGCCGACCAAGCCAACGCCCTCATCAATGGTGGCTCGACCCACGGCATCCGGGTTGAGTCCTTCGTTGGCGGCAAACAAGTACTGGCCGCGGCCCGGCATCCGCAGGTAAACCGAGCACACTTCGGTCCCCAAGGCGGTGCGCACCTCGCGGACCATGACCTCAAGGGCCTCGGGGAACGTGGGCGCCGCGCTGACGTCCTGAACGATTTCCCGGAGTTGATGAAGTTCGCTGAGCACTCGCTAATCGACTCCGGCCGTTGCCGAGGGCGGGGAATCGGCGGCAATCGCCTGCCGGGCGGGCGCCAACTCGGCCAGCGCCTCACGATAGACGTCGCGCTTGAAGGCGATCACCTTGGTGATCGGATACCAGTAGCTGACCCACTGCCAATGGTCGAACTCGGGCTCGTCGAAACGGTGGACATCGACCTGGCTGTCATCGGCCAGCATGCGCAGCAAAAACCACTTTTGCTTTTGGCCGATGAACTTGGGATCGGAGTTGCTGCGGCGTAGCTGCGGCGGCAATTCGTAGCGCAGCCAATCTTGGGTCGTGGCGATGATCTCGACGCAGGTCGCGTCGAGGCCCACCTCCTCGTCGAGTTCCCGGTACAGGGCGTCCTCCGGCGTTTCCGACTCCTGGATGCCGCCCTGCGGAAACTGCCAAGCGTCAAAGCCGCCGACGCGCCGGGCAAATAAAACCTGTTCGCGGTTGTTGGCCACGACAATGCCGACGTTCGGCCTGAAGCCGTCCGCGTCCAACATGCGACCCCCTGCCGTTCGTTGCCAAAGAAACGACCCAATTGAACATCAAACGCCCACCAATTGCGAACCCTCGGGGCGAGGGCATCTTGTGCGAACCCTCGGGGCGAGGGCATCTTGCCCTCGACTTCCGCCGTGGAGTTCAACCGAGGGCGGGACGCCTCGCTCCGGGAGGCGCTGCCCCGTGCTAAGGTAAGCCGATGAGCAATCGCTTGGCCGCCGAGACCAGCCCCTACCTGCGCCAGCATGCCGACAATCCGGTGCATTGGCAGCCGTGGGACGACCAAGCGCTAAGCGAGGCACGGGAGAGCGGCAAGCCCATCCTGCTGTCCATCGGCTACTCGTCCTGCCACTGGTGCCACGTGATGGCCCACGAATCCTTCGAGGACGCCGATACCGCCCGAGTAATGAATGAGCGGTTCGTCAACATCAAGGTCGATCGGGAGGAGCGCCCCGACCTCGACAAGGTCTATCAGACGGCTCACCAGGTTTTGACCCAACGCCCGGGCGGCTGGCCGCTCACCGTGTTTCTGGACCCCGAATCCTTGGCGCCCTTCTTCGCCGGCACCTATTTTCCGAAGACGCCGCGCTACCAGATGCCCAGCTTCATCGATCTCATGCTGCGCATTGATGAGACCTTCCGCGAGAAGCGCGAGGCGCTCGAGGAGCAAAACGGCAAGCTGCTGACGCTGATGGGGCAACTTGACTTGGAGGCCCCGCCGGAGGGCGCATCCTTAAGCGACGAGGATCTGCTGGCCACCGCCTGGCGGCAACTGCGTGAGCAGTACGATGAGCAGGAAGGCGGCTTTGGCCGGGCGCCGAAGTTTCCCATGCCCGCCACGCTGGACCGGGTGCTGCGCCATTGGGCCTACACCCAGCAGGCGGGCAAGCGGGAGCGCGAGGCCCTCGACGTGGTCATGACCACCCTCACCAAGATGGCCCGAGGCGGCATCTACGACCATCTCGGCGGCGGCTTCTGCCGCTACGCCACCGACCGGGCGTGGATGATCCCGCACTTCGAGAAGATGCTCTACGACAACGGCCAATTGCTGTCCCTGTACGCCGATGCGCTGACCATTAGCCCCGATACCCTTTTCGAGGGCGCGGTGCGGGAGACAGTCGGCTGGCTGCTGCGGGAGATGCGCCATCCGGACGGCGCCTTCTACGCGGCACTGGACGCCGACTCGGAGGGCGAGGAAGGCAAGTTCTATCTGTGGCGCCGGGAACGCATCAAGCGCCTGCTGAACGAGGACGAGTACCTTGTGGTAGCCACCCTTTATGGAATCGACAAGCCTGCCAATTTCGAGCGCCATTGGAACCTGCACCGCCGTGACGCCTGGCGCTCGGTGGTTGAGCGGCTGTCGCTAGAGCCGGACCAGGCCGCGGCGCTGCTGGCGAGCGCCAAGCAGAAGCTGTTCAACGAACGCGCCAAGCGCGAGCGCCCAGGCCTCGACGACAAAGTGCTGACCGGATGGAACGCCATGGCGATCAAGGGCTTGGCCAAGGCTGCGGCGGCGCTCGACGAACCCACTTGGCTTGACGAGGCAACCCGCGCCGCCGACTTCATTCACGCCGAACTCTGGCGCGATGACATTCTGTTCGCCACTTGGAAGGACGGTGCAGCCAAGCATCCGGGCTATCTGGACGACTACGCCAACCTGATCGACGCGCTGGTCACGCTGCTTGAGGCCCGCTGGCGCGACCAGGACGCGGCCTTCGCCATTGCGCTGGCCGACCAAGTGATCGACCGCTTCATGGATGAGGAGCGCGGCGGCTTCTTCTTCACCGGCGAGGACCACGAAGCGCTGATCGCGCGGCCCAAGCCCAGCCTCGACGACGCCCAGCCGCCGGGCAATGGCGTCATTGCCCAAGCGCTGGCCGGGCTCGGCAACCTGTTCGGCAACGCGGCCTACTTGGAAGCCGCCAGTCGCACCCTGGAGTGGGCGCGGGGCGGCATGGAGAAGCACCCGGCCGGCCATTGCAGCCTGCTCACGGCCTTGGAGGCGCAGCACTACCCACCGGAAATGGTCATTCTGCGCGGCCTCCCGGACGACTTGGCCGAGTGGCGCAAGGCCTTGGCCGGCGGCTTCCGCCCTTGGCGGCGGGTGTACGCCATCCCCCATGGCGCCCGGCCGGTTCCGGCCCATTTGCCCGCCTTGGCGCCGATGAAGACCGTCGCCTACGTTTGCTCCGGATTAAGCTGCTCGCTGCCCATCGACTCGGTGGAGCGTTTGCAGTTGGTGCTGGACAGGCAATGAGGCGACCGACGAGCGCGATGGCCCCCAATCACCCTGACTTCGATAGGAGCAAACCCATGAAAATCTTGAAATGGACCGGCGTGGTGCTAGGCGCCGTGGTCGTTGTGGCCGGTGCGCTCTATCTGCTGCGCACCGACCCCATCTACATGATCAGCGGCAAAGGCCTCTCCGGAGACGAGCTGCCTTACCCCGCCGACTGGTCGATGTGCAGCGACCATCGGACGATCGCCGTTGAAGCCCGGGTGGACGATCCCCATTCCGTCACCACCATTTGCTTCATCCACGATGGCGACCTTATCGTCCCGGCAATGAACGCCAGCGAAAAGCAGTGGCCGGCCATGGTAGTGCGTGACCCCCGCGTCCGGGTGAAGATCGGCGATTCGGTTTATCCCGCCCGCGCCGACCGCCTAGTGGATGTCTCGATGGCGGACCTGCTGCCTTCCATCGCCGCCAAGTACCCGCAAATCGCTGAACGGGACCCGGCCGACGCACCCCAGGATGTCTGGCTGTTCCGAATCTCCGCCCGCTGATTGGTCAATTTTAATGCCCAATTCTGTACTTTTATGCGCATAAAAGTACAGAATTTGATGATTTTTATGCGCATAAAAGTCATAACTGCTAGACTCCAGGCGCTGACTGGCCACTGAGGAGGCTTCGCGCATGGAGCGGTTGCTGTATGACGACTTGCTCGCTTGGAAACGGATGCCGACGCGCAAGCCGGTGCTTCTCGATGGCGCGCGACAGACGGGCAAGACCTACTTGGTTCAGCATCTGTTCGGTCCGCGTGAGTTTCGCAAGGTCCACGCGCTCGACTTTCGGCTCGCCCCGGAGACTGCGCGTCTGTTCGCAGGCGATCTAGCGCCGAGCACCATCGTGAACAACATTGAGCTCCACTTCGACACCGATGTGGACCTCTCCAAGGATCTCATCTTCTTCGACGAGGTGGGCGAATGCCAAGCCGCGTTGGACTCGCTGAAGTACTTCGCGGAACGTGCGCCGGAGGCGTTCGTGTGCGCGTCGGGCTCCAACATCGGGCTGCTCACTTCCTTCCCCGTCGGCAAGGTACGCCAGCTTGAGCTGTTTCCATTCTGCTTTGAGGAGTTTCTAATGGCCTCAGGGCGATCGCGGCTGCACAACGCCTTTCGGTCGCGCTCCGGGGCCGGGGTGGTGCATGAGCGCCTCTGGTCCCTCTTCCTTGACTACTGCTTCGTCGGCGGGATGCCAGAGGCGGTCGCCGCATGGTTCCAAGAGCATACGGGCATCCGGGAACGCGCCGCCAGCGTGGATGCCGTTCACGCTGATTTGGTCGCAGGCTTTGAGCGGGACTTTGGCAAGTACGCCGGCCCGCAACATGCTGCGCACATCGAGACCCTGTTTCACAGCATACCGCGGCAGCTTCAGACGACTCAGGACGGCTCGGTGAAGCGGTTCCGGTTCAAAGGCGTCCTGGAGCGCAAGCGGAGCTATCTTGATCTGCAAGGTCCCATCGACTGGCTAGTCAAGGCTCGTCTGGCGTGGAAATGCCACCCCATCGACTGCCGCCCGGCCCTGCCCCTGCCGCATCTGGCCAAGGAGAGCCGGTTCCGTCTGTTCCTGTTCGACGTTGGCATCCTGCGCCACATGCTGCGCCTGCCCTACGCCGTCCAGCGCGACCCGAAGTACGCCTACAAGGGCTTCATGGCCGAAAACTTCGTGCAGACGGAACTGCGGGCGCGGGGCGCATACCCCACCTACGGCTGGGCGGAGGCCCGTGCGGAGGTGGAGTTTCTACATCAGACGTCGGACGGCGAGATCGTCCCGGTGGAGGTCAAGAGCGGCAGGCGTTCTCGGGCGCGCAGCTTAAGTTCGTACATCCAACGGTACTCGCCGCGCCGCGCCATTACCCTCACGGCAAGTCCGCGGGGGGCTTCGGCCGGCATCGTCCAAAACTGGCCGCTCTACGAGGCGCAATTCCTGGGGGAGCTTTAGGCGCTGCCAGCGATTCTCATTTTGGCGTCCGGCTTCGGGATTCAGCACAATCAGCGGTCAACAAGTCGGCGGAGCGCATGCCTGATCGGTCTGAGGCGGAGCCCCGCCAGTCGCCCCTGACGCCCGTACAAGAACCTATTGGTATACTTCCCCACCCTACAAAATCGTTTTAGCCTGCCCATGCAATCCGAAGGAGATGTGACGTCATGCACTCCGCGACGCAATGCCAGCTCAATGGCGGTATCATGGTGAGCCGAGCCGAGCCGAGCCGAGCCGAGCCGAGCCGAGCCGAGCCGAGCCGAGCCGAGCCGAGCCGAGCCGAGCCGAGCCG
>JAJEIQ010000022.1 GCA_022827905.1 Pseudomonadales bacterium
CGTCCTCGAACACCGCCATCCTCCTGTCCTGGTTGACCTGAACAATGCCCATCGCCGCTCCCAAACCGATGAAGTTCGGGGCAGTCTGCAACCGGACAGTTCATGTGTTACAAGACCGGACAATTTATTTGTTCTCAACAGGCGGAACGCCCTGAGGCCGCAATTCTCGTTTCAATTCATCTCGTACCCGCCAGCCACGCTCAGCGACACGCCGGTGACGTTCACAGCGTTGGCTAGATAGAGTGCCGCTTGGCCCATGTCCTCCACCGTCTGCGACCTGCCGAGGGGAATCATCGAAGCCATCGCATCTTCGAACTGCTGCTTTTGCTCCGCCGCATCGGTGGTGTTGGCGGGCATGAGATGCTCCAGCCACATGGCCGTGCCCACCATGCCGGGACACAGCGCGTTCACCCGAATCCCATCCGGCGCGAGCTCCGTCGCCAGCGCTTGGGTGATGCCGACCACGGCGAACTTGGAGCCGCAATAGGCCACTAGATTGCGAAACCCCTGCTTGCCGGCAATGGACGCCGTGTTGACGATGGCGGCATCGGAGGATGCCTTCAGCGCCGGCAGCGCCGCTTGCGTCATCAGGAACACGCCCTTGGCGTTGACCGCGAACACCCGCTCCCAATCCCGTTCGGAGAAATCCCCAACCGGCCCGGATTGCAGGACGCCCGCGTTGTTCACCAACACATCGAGCCCCCCGAAACGGGACAGGGTTTCCTGCACCGCGGCCTCGCAGCTTGCCTTGTCGGTGACATCGAGATCGGTGGCGGCAACTTCGCCGAGGACTTTGGCCTCAGCCAGGGTTTGCTTGCGCTCCTCCGCGCTGGCCAAGTCGTAGTTCCACTCGCCGCCGTCGGGCAGGTCGGCGATCATCACCCGGTCGCCGTTGGCAAGAAAGGCGTGGGCGATGCCCCGACCGATGCCGCGCGCACCGCCGGTGACTAGGATGGTTCTAGGCATGGGATTGGTTCCACTACGGTTGTTTCCCGCTATTAGAACATCGTATTGCCGTTGCGCGACGACGCCGGAATTGTCTGCAGCACATCCCAGTGCTCGACGATCTTCCCGTCCTCATCGAAGCGGAAGATGTCGATGCCGGCGTATTCGTGGTCGCCTGGCCACCGCTGACGGCAGTGGAGCACCACGAGGTCGCCTTCCGCGACTGACCGCATGAACTGGACGCTCTTGCCCGGATACTCGGCGGTCATGCGCTCGAAGTACTCGATGAATCCCGCCTTGCCATCTTCGACTTCGGGATTGTGCTGGATGTAGTCGGCACCCACATAGGCGTCAATCGCTTCGCGTGGCCGGCACTGATTGAACATGAGGTCGTAGAACGCCATGGCGTTGCGCCTGTTCCGGTCGGTGTTGGCAGGCATCATTGTTCTCGCTTGCTTCGCTTCATCCCAATGTTAGTTGCCATGGACCGGGCGGCAGTCGCTCATGCAGCGCTCGGCCTGAACGTCGGGAATGCCGCCATTGCCGATGCCGTCATCGCCGGGCCACAGCCCGTGGTCGGTTGTCATGCCATGGCGATTTGGCAGCCGGTTCTGCACGTCCGCCACGTTGCTGTGCGAGAGTACAAAGGTCTCCGGCACGATCCCGGCAAGGTGAAGCAGATAGGCGCTTAGGGCATACACATCGTCCGGCGGCAGGGATTTCGGCGTCTCCCAAGGCATGGCGCGCTGGATGTAGTCGAACAGGGTGGACAGCGTGGGAAGCCGCATGAAGGTCGTGCGTTTCGCAATGTCCGCGTCGGCCAGCGCCCGAGCATGGCCGATGCGGATGTCGTCCGCGGTCGTGCCCCCGACGAGCGGAGTGAAGAAGGCGTTCGACTCCCCCGCACCGCCGTGGCAAGCGACGCACTGAGCCAAATAGAGTTCCTTGCCGCGGGCAACGCTGCCCTCGCCCTCCGGCAATCCGAGGAAATCGGCCCGCACGTCAATGTCCCAAGCGCGCACCTCCTCAGCCGTCGCGGCTCGACCGATGCCGGGGTAGCGCTCGCCGGCCCATGCCGACGCCGCAGCGCAGACTAGTGCCAAGGCGGCCCACTCAAACCACTTGGACATTGACGACCTCGCCGTTGGGGCGAATTTGCCAAGACTGGATGGCATGGTTGTGGTAAATCGACCCGGTGCCCCGCGCTGCCCGCAACTCGCCATGGGTGGGTTGCACGTAGCCCGTCTCATCGATTGCGCGCGACTGCAGCACCGCCGCTTGGCCATCCCAAACCCAATCGAAGTTGAACCGGGTGAGTGCCTTGGCAAGCACCGGCCCTTCGAGGCGGGCGCTGCGCCAGATGCGGCCGCCGTCCACCGAAACATCCACCCCCTTGACCCGGCCCCGGCCCGACCATGCCAGCCCGGATATGTTATGGAACCCTCGGCTCAGCAGCGTCTGGCCACCCGACGGCGTCGTGATGACCGACTTGCACTCCTGGATGGAAGTGTATTGGCGATGTTGACCATCGGGCATGAGATCGATGTAGTGCAATGACTCCTCGCGGGTAGCATAGGGCGCGTCCCCCACCTCGATGCGGCGCAACCACTTCACCCAGGAGACGCCCTGCAGGCCGGGCACCACCAGCCGCAGCGGGAAGCCGTTCTCTGGACGCAACGACTCGCCGTTCTGGCCGTAGGCCACGAGCACCTCGCCGGATTCGATCAACGCCATGGGAATGGTGCGGGTGAGCGAGGCGCCATCCGCGCCTTCCGCCAAGACAAAGCGCGCACGGCGGAAATCCACTCCGCACTCCTCCAGCAACAGGCGCAACGGAACGCCGGTGAACTCCGAACAGGACAGCAGGCCGTGGGTGTACTGCACCGTGGGCATCCTCGCACGAGCCCGCTCGGTGCCCGTGTTGCCGCTGCACTCGATGAAGTGAATCCGGGACACCGGCGGCAGCCGCATCAGGTCATCCACCGTGTAGATGCGGGGTTCGGCGATCAGCCCGGGATGGGCCGCGTTGATCATCAACCGATGCCGCCGAGGGTCGATGTCGTGCCAGCCGTGATGATGACGCTCGTAGTGCAGGCCCGACGGCGTGACGATCCCGAACAGCCCTTGGAGCGGGCAGTACGAAGCCGAGTTGGCGCTCACCGGCGAAATGCCCGGCAGTTCACGACGCTGCAGGACGCTGCGATGCGCCGACGGCGAGCCGTAGGGTCGTGCGGCGACCGGATTGCCCGGGCTGGTGGTCCAAGGCGGCAAGTTGACGATGGCCGGATCGGGCTCGCGTGGTTGCGCCATCAGCGGTGTGCTGGCCGCCGCGCCTGCCGCGAACAGGCTGGTGCGCAGAAAGCTGCGCCGTCCCTCACGCGCGGCCTTCAATTCGGCTGGGCTTAGAAAGTTCTCCGGGGCCGGCCGCAAGCGTCCCAAGCGTCTCGTCAGTTCAGCCATCCTGGGAAAGTTCAGGCCCGCGGTTGGTGATGAAGTTCCATGCTAACACGGCCACTTTGTTGCGCCTGCTACCATTTCCCTTCAAGTCCAGCCAAGATTGGCTCCCACCAGCCCAAGGTCTCCAACGTGACCCAATTCGCCCCCGGCCAGATCGTCAAGCACCGCAAGTTCGGCTATCGGGGCGTCATATTCCAAGCCGATACGGAGTTTGAGCTGAGCGAGGAGTGGTACGAGGCGGTCGCCCGCAGCCGGCCGCCCAAGGATGCGCCTTGGTACCACGTGCTCGTCGATGGGGGAACCCACAGCACCTATGTCGCGGAGCGCCACCTCGCGCTAAGCAGTGATCGTTCGCAGGTCGAGCACCCCATGCTCGGCCACTACTTTGAAAGCTACAACGGCCGCAACTACCAGCCGCACACCATTCACTGAGCCATTTACGCCCGCAGCAGCCGCCCGGGCGTCGCGCCGGTGTGTTCGTTGTCCGTGAGCAGCACTTCGCCGTTCACCATCGTGTGCTTGATGCCGTCCGCGGTCTGCTTGAGCCGCTTGGCGCCAGCGGGCAGGTCGTGGTCCACTTCCGGCAGCCGCGGGCCGATGGAGTCCGGGTCGAAGACCACGAGATCGGCGGCCATGCCGGTGCGGATCAAGCCCCGGTCGTGCAGGCCCCAGAGGGTGGCCGTGTTGTAGGTGATCTGTCGCACCGCCTCCTCCAGGGTGAAGGCTTGGCGGTCGCGCACCCAGTGGCTCAGCAGGTGGGTTTGCAGAGAGCTGTCCATGATTTGCGCCACGTGGGCGCCGGAGTCGGAGAAGGTGATGGCGGAACGGGGGTGCTTCATCATCTCCAGCACATGTTCCTGATCTTCATTGGCAATGGGTTGGCGGAAGTAGATGTCAAAGTCGTGCTCGAGGGATAGGTCGATCATCAGTTCCACCGGATGCACGCCCTTGCGAGCCGCCAATTCGGCCATGCTGGGGTGATCCTGGGCCATGTCCGCCATGGGATAGACCCAATCCCACTTCGGCGGCCGCGCTTCGGCGCCCACTACCCGCGGGCCCTTGTACTCGGCGCTGGCCGAGGCGATCAATTGCGCCTTGAGCGCCGGATCCTTAAGCCTCGCCTTCTGTTCTTCAAGGGGCAGGCTGCGCAAGTCCTTCCACACATCCCACTTGTCAAAGGGGGTGTAGGTCTTGAAGGAAAGCAGCACGTTGAGCGCCCGGCTGTGGACTTGGGCGAACATGCGCCCGCCGGACACCGCGGTCTCGTTGAGCAGGTCGAAGTACGGGCGCCAGAGGTCCGGGGCCACGCGCACGCTGAACATGCCCCAAGTTTGGGTGACACCGGACTCAACCGCCAGGTCGCGCAGCCGCTCGTGGTACTCCCGGTTGCGTTCGGGGTCCCGGCCCGGCGCCTCGCCGGCAATTTCAAACAGGCCCTTGCCGACGGCGCCCATGGCGTTGACGATGCCGCGCACCTCATCCCATTGGGCCAGGCGGCTAGCCACGGGGCGGTCATCGGCGGTGGTGTGGTTGAAGGTTCGGGAGGTGGAAAAGCCGATGGCCCCGGCTTGGACGGCCTCCTGAACCAGCCGCTCCATGGCCTTCTGGTCGTCTTCGGTCGCGGCCTCCGAGAAGGCCCGCTCACCCATGACGTAGGTGCGCAAGGCGGAGTGACCGATGTAGCCCGCGTAGTTAATGCCCTTGGGCAGCGCCTCCACCGCGTCAAGGAACTCCGGGAAGGATTCCCAACGCCAATCGATGCCCGCCAGCATGGCCTCACGGGAGATGTCCTCGGCCCGCTCCAAGTTGCGGAACACGAAGTCCGCCTCCGACTGCCTGCAGGGCGCCAAGGTGAAGCCGCAGTTGCCCATCACCACGCTGGTGATGCCGTGGTAGCAGGAGGATGCGCCAATCGGATCCCAGAACACTTGGGCATCCATGTGCGTGTGCCCATCGACGAACCCCGGCGTGACGACTTGCCCTTCGGCGTCCAGGGTTCGCTTGGCGCGCTCATTGATCCGGCCAATCGCAGCGATGCGACCCTCGCGCACCCCGACGTCCGCCCGGTAGCGAGCCCCTCCGGAGCCATCCACCACCATGCCGTTCTTGATGAGCAAGTCGTAGGCCATGCGCCGTCTCCCCATTGAATCTGGCTATCTTACCCGGCTTTTCCCGTCGGTTCGCCAGCCGACGGCCCAATCGGGTAGCCTACCCTCTCCCAGCGCAAACGCGAAGGCACGATTCTTGGCGCTCATTCGTAAAACAAGCCGATGACCGTGATGCCCCATTGGCAGGTCCATCCGGGCACCGGTCCCTACCTCCTGCTGGTGCATGGATTTCTGATGGGGCCCAATCAGTGGCACCCGAATCTTGGCGCCTTGAGCGCAGTCTGCCGACCGGTGGTTGTTGACTTGCTGGGCCATGGCCGCTCGCCAGCGCCCTCAAAGGTCGAATGCTACTTACCCGACGCCTACATCGAAGCCTTCGAAACCATCCGCCAAGCCTTGCAGGCCGAGCGGTGGCTCCTCTGCGGCTACTCCCTCGGTGCCGGCTTGACCCTGCGCTACGCCCTGTCGCACTCCGAGCGCGTCATTGGCCACGCCTTCACCAACTCCACTTCGGCCTTGGCGGACGCCGAGCAGGTGGCCCTTTGGCGAGCGGAGGGCGAGGTGTCCGCAGCCCGCATCCTGACCGGCGGACGCAGGGCCATCGAACGTATCCCCGTGCATCCGCGCTTCGCGAAGCGCATCGACGCCGCCAGTCGGGCCTTGGTGCTGGCCGATGCGGCGCGGCTCAGACCCCAAGGCGTCGCCAACGCCATCCGCTGCACGACGCCAGAAGCATCCGTGCGCAGCGAACTCGGCGACAACCAACGCCCTGCCCTGCTGCTCAACGGCGCCCGGGAACGGCGCTTTCAGCCACACCGGCAATTCATCGCCCGGCACATGCGCCAGGTGCGGATCGCCGATCTCGATGCCGGCCACGCCGTCAACTTGGAAGCCGCTGCCGCCTTCAACCAGGCGCTGGCTGAGTTCATCGAGCAATGCCCCATATCGTAGATGTGCTCATCGAGGAACGGGCTGAAAAGCTCCGGCAGCGGCCCATTGTCTGGCGCTTGGTGCGCACCTTTCTCTACCCGTTGATCGCCTATCCCCGAGCCGTGGCCCTGATCGACCGGGTGCAGCCGATGTCCGGGCAGCAGATCTTCGAGCACCTAAGCGAGATGCTGCGCCTGCGGGTGGAGATGCACGGCTTGGAATGCCTGCCCGCAACCGGATGCGCCCTGGTCACGCCCAACCACCCCGCAGGCATCGCCGACGGCGTCGCCCTGTACGACGCCATCAAGCGCGTGCGCCGGGATGTGGTCTTCTTCGCCAATCGAGACGCCGTGCGGGCGGCGCCCAACCTGGCCGAGTTGGTGATTCCGGTAGAGTGGGTCGAGGAGCGCCGGGACCACGCCCGCAACAAGGAAACCGTGCGCCACATGGTGCGGGCCTTTCGCGAGGAGCGGCTGGTGGTGATCTTCCCGTCAGGGCGCTTGGCCCGGCCGAGCCTCAAGGGATTGGTCGAACGGGAGTGGACCACCACGGCGGTTAGCCTCGCCCGCAAGTACGCCTGCCCCATTGTGCCGACCCACATCAAGGCCCGCAGTTCGTGGCTGTACTATCTGCTGTATGCGCTCAACACCGAGCTCAAGGACATGACCCTGTTCCGGGAGCTTATCAACAAGAAGCGATGGAAGTACCGAATTCGCTTCGGACCGGGGATTGACGCCGGCGGCAGTTCAGACGCGGCCCAACTCGCCGCCGAAATGCGTTCGTTCGTCACCGGGCCGTTGGCGCGGGGGCCGGCCCGCTTCGACCCTCAATCCACCAAGCGGTAGGGCCGTTCGGATTTCAACTGCTGATCCCCGCAACTCGCCAGCACCGGCACCGGCTCCTCCGTTGGCGCCACATTGACGAGAAGCGGTTTTCCGCAGTGGTTGAAGGTCACCTTGGCTTGGCCGTCGCCTTCCTCCAACGCGACCCATTCCAAGTCATCGCAGCCTGCAAATCCCTCCGCCGCCTGCACCGGCTTGGGATAGCATGAGCGGCCCCGGAGATGGCGCCGCGGCACAGCGCCCGCCTCCACCTCGGCGGCAAACTGCTCGACGGATTCATCCCCCGCATCGCCGCTTGCCGTGCCCACCCGTCCGTAGAGCACGCCCTGGGGCAGCACCAGCACATTGGGGGCGAAGCGATGCCCGCCCAAATGGGACACTTGCCAAACGCGCTCCCCAAAGCGCTCGCGCAGTTGATTGTAGAGGGGCAGCCCAAAGCGGGCGCAGCATAGATCGCGCTGGCCATTGGTGCAAGCGAAGTAGCGAGGCGCTTCAAGGCGCTCGCCGGACTCGCCTTGGAACAGGGACTCGATCGGCGTGTGGACCAAGCCATCGTATCCTGGGCCGCCGGACCCAAAGGCGCGCAGCACCCCATCGTGATGGACCAGCAGGCGCGTATCCGACCGGTCGATCTCCGGCTGGCGGATGAACTGTGGGCGCACCCTGTAGCCTTGGCCCTCCAGGGCTTCGATGCCGCGCGCCAACCAGCCTCGAACGCCCTTCCCCAAGGCGTTGTCCGTCATCGCCTTCGGCCGCCAAGCGGGGCGGTACTCAAGCAGCAGCCAAACGTCCACCACGGCGGCCGTGCCCAGCATGGGCTGGCCGGCGCTCGCCTCGCAACAGTAGATTCGCTCGCTCATCGGCAGCATTTCATCCTAGGCCAGCCGCCCAAATCAAGCTTCGCTTGCGTCGATGGCCTTGCTCCGCTAGGTTTAGCCGCTTCAATTGAGGATGGATCCCATGCAGGCTACACGGCAATTGGCTCAGCGTGTCGTTGACACCCGCACCGAATGCATTCCCGAGGCGGCGCGGACGGTCGCGCGCCAAGCGTTGATGGACTTCATCGGCGTCGCAATTGCCGGTGCGCGTGAGCCGCTTGCCGATATTCTGGCGGCGGAAATCGACGCCGAAGGCGGTCATCCCCAGGCCCAGCTCCTAGGTCGTTCGGGCCGCGCTTCGGTGCGCCAGGCGGCGCTGTTCAACGGCTCCGCCGGCCATGCCCACGACTACGACGACGTTCATACCGCCATGACCGGCCATCCCACAGTGCCTGTGGCGCCAGCAGTTCTGGCCTTGGCCGAGCATCTCGGCCGAAGCGGCGCGGAGGTCATTGCCTCCTTTTGCGCCGGCGTGGATGCCGAGTGCATTCTCGGCCGCTTCGCCGGTGCCAACCACTACGCTCGCGGTTGGCATGCCACCGGCACGCTGGGGGCCTTCGGCGCGGCCGCCGCAGCGGCCCGATTGCGCCAGCTCGATGCGCGGGAGACCGCCGCTGCGCTCGGCATCGCCGGCACCCAGGCCGCAGGCCTCAAGTCGCAGTTCGGCACCATGTGCAAGCCGCTGCATGCGGGCCACGCCGCCGCCACCGGCGTTGATGCCGCCAATCTGGCCGCCCGGGGCTTCACCAGCCGCTTGGACATTCTCGAGGCCGACCAGGGCTTTCTCGCCACCCAAAGCGAGTGCGGCAGCGCCGAGCAATGGCAAAACGCGCTGGCGGTGCCCGCCTACACCCAGGACATCTGCTTCAAGTACCACGCTGCCTGCTACCTGACCCACTCCTCCATCGAAGCGATCCGGACCCTAAGCGAACGCCACGGCCTCAAGCCCAAGGACATCGCCGAGGTGGACATTCGGGTGGACAAGGGCCATCTCAAGGTCTGCAACATCCCCAAGCCCAACACCGGGCTTGAAGCCAAGTTCAGCCTGCGCCTCACCGCCGCAATGGCACTCTCCGGGGTGAATACGGCCAGCATCGACGTCTTCACCGACGAGTTGGCCAAGGACGCTGAGCTCAGGGCGCTGCGCGACCGGGTCAGCGTCGCCGCCCACGCCGAGCGCAACCCGGACAGCATTGTCGACATCCGCACCCGGGATGGCCACAACCACACCGAAGCCTGCAACGTCGCCATCCCCATGACCGATCTGGACGCCCAATGGCGCAAGCTCGAAACCAAGTTCCGCGCCCTGGTCGCCCCGCGCTTGGGCGATGCAGCCGCCGACGCCATCATCGACGCCTGCCACGAGCTGGAGCAAGCCGACAGCGTCGCTCCCCTGATGCAGTTGGTAAGGAGCGCTGATGACTAGCGAAGACTTTCGCGCCCGGGCGGTGCACATGCCCAAGGGCAACCGCTTTGAGGACATGACGCCGGGCCGGGTGTTCGAACATCATTGGGGCCGCACCTTGACCGACGGGGACAACGCCGCCTTCACCACCCAGACGCTGTCCTTCTGCCCGCTCTACTTCAACGCACCCTATGCCGAGTCCATGGGCCATCCCGACGTGCAGGTCAATCCGCTGCTGGTGTTCAACACCGTTTTCGGGTTGAGCGTGGAGGACTTGAGCGAAGGCGGCGGCCCGTTCTTGGGCGTGGACGAATGTCAATTCATCCAGCCCGTCTATCCCGGCGATACCCTGACCGCCCGAAGCACCGTGGAGAACGCCAAGACCTCCAACAGCCAGCCGAAGTTCGGCATCGTGACATGGCATACGCAAGGCTTCAACCAACGCGGTGAAGCCGTGATCGAGTTTCGTCGCACCAATCTCGTTCGCAAGCGGAGTCGCTGATGGCACTGACCGGTGACGGCAACTACTTCGAGGACTTCGAGCAGGGCGCGGTCATGCGCCACGCCCGGGGCAAGACCATGTGCGAACAGGACAACGTGGGCATCACCCTGCAAGTGCTGAACACCGCCGAGGGCCACTTCAACGAAGACCTGATGCAAAGGAACGCCATGGGCCGCGAGGGCTGGAATTCCCGGCTGCAGTTCGGCGGCGTCACCATCGCCATGGTGATTGGCATGGCCATGCAGGATACCGGCGAGAACGCCGTCGCCGAGCTTGGCCTCGACAAGATTCGCCTCAAGGCGCCGGTGTTCCACGGCGACACGCTCTACGCCTACAGCGAAGTGCTGGAAAAGCGTCAAAGCGACCAACCCAACGCCGGCGTCGTCGTTTTCAAGCACTACGGCGTCAACCAGAAGGACCAGGTCGTGTTCGAAGGCGAACGCACCCTGTTAGTCAAGAAAAAACCAACCGAAACGAGGAACCGATGAGTTCACAACCCCGACGCCCCCGCCGCTGCCAGCTTTCCGTGCCCGGCAGTTCCGAAAAAATGATGGCCAAGGCCGCCGGCCTCGACCTTGACCACGTGTTTCTCGATTTGGAGGATGCCGTGGCTCCCAACGCCAAGGCAGATGCCCGGGGGCTGGTGGTCGAGGCCATCAACGGCTTGGAATGGCAGCCGCGCACCGTCTGCGTGCGCATCAACGACGTGGAGACCGAATGGTGCCACGACGACATCATCGAGGTGGTGACCGGCGCCGGCGTCAAGCTCGACACCATCATGCTCACCAAGGCCAAGCGGGCGGCGGACGTGATCTTCGTGCACCTGATGCTCGACCAGCTTGAGATGAAGCTCGGCCTCACCCGGCGCATCGGCATCGAGTGCCTGATCGAGGAGGTCGAGGGCATGATGAACGTCAATGAGATCGCCGCCTGCTCCGACCGCTTGGAGTGCCTCGTGTTCGGCATGGGCGACTATTCCGCCAGCCAGCAGATTCAGATCGCCACCATCGGCGGCGCAGGCGGCTATCCGCCGGACCTCTGGCACTATCCCCGCTACCAAATGACCATCGCCTGCCGGGCCAACGGCATCGATCCCGTGGACGGCCCCTACGCCAACTTCCGCAATCCCGAGGGCTACCGCAAGGAGGCCGAACGGGCCCATGCACTGGGCATGGCCGGCAAGTGGGCGATCCATCCGAGCCAAATTGAGATGGCCAACGAAGTTTTCACGCCCTCCGCGGCTGATGTCGCCTCGGCCCGGGCGCAGAAGGCCGCCTACGATGAGGCGCTGGCCCAAGGCATCGGCTCCATCAACGTCGATGGGGTGATGGTCGATGCGGCAAGCATCCGCCTCGTGCAGAACACCATCGACCGCGCCGACCTGATCGGCATCTGAATGACCGAGCACTACCTCACCGAAGAGCGCCGCATGATTCAGGATGTGGCCCGGGAGTTCACCAAGAACGAAGTGCTGCCGGCGGCCAACGCGCTGGATCCCGTTCAAGGCGAAATCCCCATGGCGCTGCGCGACAAGATGGGCGAACTGGGCTACTTCGGCATCCAGATGTCCGAAGAGCATGGCGGCATGGGCCTTGGCGTCTTTGAATACTGCCTAGTGGCCGAGGAGTTGGCCCGGGGCTGGATGAGCGTCGCCAGCATCATCGCCCGGGCGGCCTCCCTGATGAGCGTCGGCGGCTGGCCGGAGGACAAGCGCCGCGAATTGACCGCCAAGGCCGCCCAAGGCAAGTACCTGGCAGCCGTCTCCCTTTCCGAGCCCAACGTCGGTTCCGATCTCGCCTCGGTCAGTTGCCGGGCGGTGCTCGACGGCGACGAGTGGGTGATCACCGGCAACAAGTACTGGTGCACCTTCGCCGATGGCGCCGACTACATTCAATTGCTGGCCCGTGCCGAGGGCAGCGACGACCCAGCGCTCAAGGGCCTGAAGAACTTCATCATCGAAAAGGAGCGCGGCAGCCTGCCGGAAGGCTGCTCCGGATCGCCCATCCCCAAGATCGGCTATTTCGGCTGGAACACCTTTGAACTGGCCTTCGACGGCTGCCGCATTCCCAAGGAGAACGTCATCACCGGCGGCACCGGCGACGGCTTCAAGAACACCGTCAACTGGCTGAACGTGGCCCGGGCGCATACCGCGGCCCGCTCCATCGGCTTGGCGCGGGGGGCGCTGGAGGACGCCATGGACTACGCCCAGGAGCGGGTCCAGTTCGGCGTCCCCATCGCCGACTTCCAGGAAACCCGCTTCAAGATCGCCCGCATGGCCAGCGACGTGGAGGCCGCTCGACAACTCATGTACCACGTCGCCACGCTCATGGACAACGGCGAGAAGGCGGACCGGGAAGCCGCCATGGTGAAGTGGTACGCCAGCGAGATGGCCGAGCGGGTCACCTCCGACGCTCTGCAAATTCTGGGCGGCGCCGGCTACACCAAGCTGCACGCCGTCGAACGCCACTGGCGCGACGCCCGCCTGACCAAAATCTTCGAGGGCACCAGCGAGATTCAACTGCGCATCATTTCCGACCGGCTGCTGGGCAGGCCGTCGAGCCGCAATCTGGCCTAGCGAAAGATACGCCAACCGATGAGTGCCGCTAGGAAACTCGTTGTCGACGGGCCCTTCCCCATGCGCCGGGGCGTCTTGGAAAGCCCCACCATCGCCTTCGAAACCTTGGGCGCGCTCAATCCCCAAGCGGACAACGCGGTGCTGGTCTTCACGGGCCTCTCGCCATCCGCCCATATCGCCTCTTCGCCCGAAGACCCCTCGGCGGGTTGGTGGGAGGACATGGTCGGCCCGGACAAGCCCATCGACACGAGCCGCTACTTCGTGGTCTGCATCAACTCCCTGGGCAGTTGCTTCGGCTCCACCGGGCCCGCTTCGATCAACCCGGCCACCAACACCCACTACCGGCTCGATTTCCCGGTGCTTTGCCTAGAGGACGTCGCCTCGGCAGGCGCCCAGGTGCTCGACCACCTGCGCATCGACCGGGCCCACACCGTGGTCGGTGCTTCGATGGGTGGCATGACGGCGCTGGCCTTCACCTTGCTGCATCCCGGCCGCAGCCGCAGACTGGTGTCGATTTCCGCCGCCGCCCGCAGCCTGCCCTTCTCCATCGCGCTGCGCTCCCTGCAGCGGGAGATCATTCGCCGCGACCCCGAATGGCGCCAAGGACTCTACGACTTCGAAAGAGGCCCCATCACCGGGATGCGGCTGGCGCGCAAGCTCGGCATGATCACTTACCGGTCAGCGGCCGAGTGGGCGCAGCGTTTCGGGCGCGAGCGGGCCACGGCGGAGCCGCCCCACGAGCATCCGTTCGGCATCGACTTCGAGGTCGAATCCTACTTGGAGGCCCACGCCAATCGATTCATCGGCGCGTTCGACGCCAATTGCTACCTCTACCTGTCGCGGGCCATGGACCTGTTCGACGCCGCCGACCACGGCGGCACCCTGGACCGGGCCGTAAGGCAAGTCGAGTTGGAGCAAGCGCTGATCATCGGCGTGGGGTCGGACTTCCTCTTCCCCGCCCACCAACAGGCCGAACTGGCTGCCACCTTGAAGCCGCACATCACGGACGTGGAATTCAAACGCCTCGACTCCATTCAAGGCCACGACTCATTCCTAGTCGATATGGATCGTTTCCGGCCCGCCGTTGCCGGTTTTTTCTAGGGGCCACGGGTTGGCTGCGCTAAGGGGAGCGCACTACCCTTTGCCGGAAGACCCAAGCGACTGCTCGGCGAAGCCAAGCAACGCCTCGGCATCCAGATAGCCGCCTGCCAAGAGCCGCCGTTCGCCGCCCGCCTCGCAAAGCACCGACGGCAGCGCGTTGGTGCCGAAGTCCCGGGAGGTGTTGATCTGAAAGCGCACTTCGGCACGCACCTTCTCAGACCCGGCCGCTTGGAGGAACGCATCGCGCCCCACGCCCAAACCCATCGCCGTTTCCGCCAAGGTTTCAAGATCGTTGATGTCCACGCCATCGACGAAAAAGCGCTGCTGCAACGCGTGCAGGTAGTCGAATGGCGGTTCGCCAAGCAACTCCCGAACGGCCTGCACGGCAACGCAGGGCAAGGTGCTGTTGTAGATCAACGGCGTCGGCAGCTTGAAGCCGAATGCCTGGCCGGTGGTGGCTTGGACCTCGCGCCAAATGCCCATCAAGTGATCGCGCCCAAACTCGCCGATCGGCTGGGTGCCGTGCACGTTGATGCCGCCGAGCAGCACATCGAACGCCTCCGGCATCGCCGCCCGTGCCCGATCCACCTCCGGCGTCATGCCCCAGCACCAGGAGCACATCGGATCGGTGACGATCAGGATTTTTGCACCGCCGGTCTCGATTGACGCCGCGTCCTTCACCGGTCGTCAGCGGCCTCGGGTGTGGAGCGGACGACGACACGCGCGCCCTCTGTCATGACGCCAACGCTGGCGCAGTGGGCGTATCCGGCATCCCGCAAGGCGCGCAGGCAAGCCGCGGCCTCGGATTCGGGGACCGAAGCCAGCAGGCCGCCAGCGGTCTGCGGGTCGGCCAGCAGTCGTACCGTGGGATCCGCTGGCAGGCAGCCGCGCAGCTCGAAGGACTCCAGCCGACTTTCGTTCTCGGCTTGCAACACGCTGGCCGCGCCCCGTTCGAACGCCGCCATCGCGCCATCCAAGGCAGGCAGGCTGTCCAACCAAATCTCAGCGCCCAATCCACTGGCCTCCAGCATTTCCGCCAAGTGTCCGATCAGGCCGAAGCCGGTGACGTCGGTGGCGGCACGAACGCCGTGCCGGCGCAGCACCGCCAGCGCTGCGGCGTTGGAATGGTCAAGGCGGCGCAGCGCGTCCTGAACCTGGGCGGTGGGCGCCAGATCGCGCATGTGGGCTGCAAGCAGCACGCCGATCCCCGAGGGCTTGGTGAGGATCAACCGGTCCCCTGGTCGGGCGCCGCCCTTGGCAAGGGGAGGCTCCACAGCCGCACCGCTGACCGCCAAGCCCAATGACAATTCGGCGCCTTCAGCGGAGTGGCCGCCCACCAGCGGCACGCCGTCGGCGTTCAACACTTCCACCGCGCCAAGCAGCATTTGGTAGAGCTCATCCTCCATCAGCGCCTCGGACATGAGGGGCACCGTGGCCAAGGCCATGGCGCTGGTCGGCATGGCACCCATGGCGTAGATGTCGTTCAGGCAGTGGTGGGCGGTGAGACGCCCGAACCGATAAGGGTCGTCCACTAAGCTGCGGAAGCCGTCGATGGTCAACGCCAAGGGTGCCGGATTGGGGGCCAGCAACGCCGCATCGTCACCGATGCCCTGCAGCAGATGAGCGCCCGATTGAGCTGGCAGCCGCGCCAGCGCCCGGTTGAGCACGCCGGCCCCGATCTTGGCACCGCAGCCGCCGCAGCGCATGGCCTCCAGCCCGTCGCCGCCTTCCAGTTCCCCATCGTCCATGGCCGGCAGGTCCTGGTAGCGCCGCATGAAGCGCCGATCAATCCACAGCTTCCAATGCCAAGCCCAGCGCCCGGAAATGGCCAAGGGGCCTCTGGAAGCCACCGCTCGGCCGTCACCGGTGCCGATCAGGCTGAGGGCGCGGCGCTGGGGCCGAAAGCGGCGCGCCGAACGACCTTCAAGGACGAGGCGCAGATTGCCAGCCAGCGGGGGACCAGCGCGCACCGCGTAAACACCGGACTTGGGACGGGCGCCGTCGTCGAAATGGGCGATGTCCCCGGCGGCGTAAACCCGTTCATGGGACACCGACCGCAGGGTGGCGTCCACGCGGATGAAGCCCTTGCCATCGGTGGCCAGCCCGCTGTCGCGCACCCAGGGCGGCGCTTGAACGCCCGTCACCCAGAAGAGGTGGTCGAAGGCCACTTCCTCCCCATCCTCAAGGCGGAGCGCTTCGGGCGATCCTGATGCCACCAGGCCGCGTACCAAGGCGATGTCCGCCTTGGCCAACTCGCCGAGGAGCAACCGTCTCGCCATGCGGCCATGGCCGGGCAGAATGTCGGCAGCCACCACCCTGATGTCAGTGGAGTCCGGCAGCACCCGGCGCGCGGCCAAGGCCAATTCAAGCCCCCCCGCCCCGCCGCCGACCAGCACCAGCTTGGCGTTGGGGCCGATGCGGTCGCGCAACTTGTCCCATTCGGGCAGAAAGCGGCCGATGGGCTTGACGCAAACACCGAGATCCACGGGAGCCTCAGGTGCCGCTCCGCAGTTGATGGACAGCAGGTCAAAGCGAACGGGCGGGCGGTGAAGGCAGTGGACCAAGCCGGCGTCCAAATCCAACGCGGCGACCTCATCGTCGATGAGACGGGCGCCCGCGAAGCGGCACAGCGGGCCGAGATCGATGTGAATGTCGTCCCAGTCGTGAAACCCGGCGACGTAGCCGGGCAGCATGCCCGAATAGGGCGTGTGGACCTCCCGGGCGATGACCGTGGCTCGAACGCCCTCCAAGTTCGCCATGCCAAAGGACTTGAGCGCCTGAACATGGCTGTGTCCGCCGCCGATCAACAAGAGGTCGCGGCGGGGCGGCTTGGACGACGCCTTCATGGGAGGGTTGCGCCGGAAGCCTCAACAGCAACCTCCGGGCACTCATCGAAGTAGGCCGCGTTGAACAGGGTTTTGAAGTCGAGGCGGTCCTGGTCCGGGCTGAAGCCACGTCCGGTCGGGGGCGCAAGCGGCCGCCAGGCCGCATCGAAGCGGGCGCCGATGGAGAAGAAGCTCTCGCCAGGGTCCAGGGTGGCGCCGTAGCGAAGATCGCTCAAGGTCACCTGAAAGCCGTCGGCCACCCGCTGCACTACGGGAAAGCTCCAGCCCATGGCGAACCAATCGAAAGTGCGGCCTTCGTCCGTAGCCGCCAATACCGAAGCAGCCGCTCCACCCGCCCGCGGCGCCCGCCCCCATTCAATGGTGCACGGGGACCAAGTGGAGAAGTAGCCAACCCGCACCTCGTCCGGGGTGCGGACAACGACGCGCCGGTAGTGCACCTGCAGAATCGTGGGAAAGGCGCTTAACTCGTAGTCCGCCAACCCCTCGGCCTCCAATTGGGCAGCGGCGAACTGCGCCGTTTCCCGATTCTGCTCCCACCCATAGGCGAGATAGGCGCAGCTCAGCGCCAAGGCGACGAGGGCCGAAGCCTTGCGGCGGCGCGGCGATTTGAGCCAGGCCCCGGCACCCAGCCCGCCCAGCAGAATCAAGGTGTACACGGGATCGATGATTGGCATGGCGTCGACCGCAAACCGTCGATCGGAAAACGGCGCCAACCATTGGGTGCCATAGGTGGTCAATCCGTCCAGAAGCGGATGGGACTGCAGCGCCGCGGTGGCGATGGCCAGCCACCACAGGTGTTGACGGCGCCAGCGCAGGCCGTCGCCGAAGCGCCGCCACAGCCAATGGCCCGCCAGCGGACCCACCGCCAGCAGCACGATGAGCGAGTGGGTGACGCCCCGATGGTGCTTTAGGGTGTCAAAGAAATCTCCGCCAATCGAGAAGACCACGTCGATGTCCGGCGCGGCCCCGAGGGCGACGCCGGCGATGACGACCCCCTTGACCATGTCGGCAGGCGCCACGCTGCGGGCGGTGATCGCGCCCAAGGCCGCTTGGGAGACCGGATCCAATCAGATCACGCCTTGCGCCGCCAAGCGGGCGATGTCCGCTTCGCCGTATCCCAGTTCGGCGAGCACCTCGGCGCTGTGTTCGCCCAGTTCCGGGGCATTGCCAATCGGCGCCGGGTCAAGCCCGTCGACGTTGATCGGCGGACGAATGAAGCGGGCTCCGCCGGCGGCGTCGCTGGGCGGGGAAAGCAGGCCACCGGCCGCGACCTGGGGATCGTCGGCCAAGTCATCGACTTGGCCCACCAAGGCCACTGGCGCGCCGGTCTCGGCGAAGCGCGCCATCCAATAGTCGCTCGGCTGGGCCGCGATGCGGGCGCGCAGGCGTTCGATAAGCGCCTCGCCATGGGTGATGCGGGCCTCGCTGGTTGCAAAGCGCGCGTCATCGCTCCAGTCCTCCGTCTCGAGGCCCCGCAGCACCTGATTGAACTCATCGTTGGTGCGCACCATGGTGAACTGCAGCCAGCGGTCATCCGCAGCGCGGTACAGGGGGCGGTTCCAGAATCGCTGGTGGACGGCCTGGTATCCGGCAGTCTCGGTGCCGAAAAAGCGCGCCTGGGCGATGCAGGAGGCAGACCAAGCACCGTTGGCCAACAGCGAAGTGTGCACCTTGCGACCCTCCCCGGTGCGCTCCCGGTCCAGCAGCGCGGTGACGATGCCCGCATAGAGCGCCACCGCCGTGGGATGGTCGCCCATGCCCGGCAGGCACTGGGCCGGATCCGCACCCGGCGCGCGCACCAGGTCCATCAGGCCGCTACGCGACCAGTAAGCGACCAGGTCGAAGGCTTCCCGGTCGCGTTCGGGCCCGGATTCGCCATAGCCGGTGACCGAGGCGTAGATCAGCCGTGGATTGCAGGCTTTCAAATCGTCGTAGGCCAGGCGCAGCTCTTGACGCAGGGCGGGTGGCTGGTTGGTGATGTACACATCGGCGTCCGCCGCCAGTTCAAGCAGGATGCGACGTCCCTCCTGCGTCTTCAGGTTCAAGCTGAGGGAGCGCTTGTTGTGCGCGTCCAGCAGCCACGTGTAGTTGGCCTCCGCGTCCGGGGTGATGGCGAAGGAGGCGAAGCGCCGGTAGTCATCGCCGCGTTCCGGCCGTTCCACCTTGATGACCTCGGCGCCGTAATCGGCCAGCATGGTGGCGGCCACCGGCGCCGCGATCCACGTGCCGACGTCGAGCACCTTCAGCCCTTGAAAGACCGTCATGCGGCCTCCGCCAATCGGGCCGCCGCCTTGGCCAAGTGGGCGGGACCCCGCAGGCGCACCCGGTGGAGCAGCCGACCCTCTGCATCCAGCAGCGCCAACGTGGGCGTTTGCATCACCTGCAGGGCAACGGCGAGTTCGGAACTGGCCAGGACCCGCGCGGGAGCCAAGCCATGCAAAGCCGCGAAGCCAGCCGGATCGGTCCCGGCGGCGCCGCCCACCAGGACCAGTGGCAACGCTTGGTAGCGGCGCAGCGCCGCCGCATAGCCCGGCAGCAGGGATTTGCAGACCGCGCACTCATCGTTGACAAACAATAGGGCGATGGCTTGGCCCTTGGAAAGCTGCCGCAATGAGCCGATAAAGCCCGTCGCCGTGGCCACTCGTACGGCATCCAGATCGATTCGATCCACCTTGCCAGCCTCCCGTCGCGCCTTCTGCAGCAACCCGCCCACGGGCGCGGTGCGCTCATGGAGCACGCCAATCTGACGGGCTAGGGACAGCACCACGACGACCAGGGCCAGCAGGCCCAACAACAGGCCAACTTGGGAGGCGATGACGAGAGTCACAGGTTAGGCTCAGCCCTTCGGCTTGCGCATCCAGCGGCTCGCGGTGGCGGTTTCCTGCACCGCCTCGCCGGCCTTGGCCCAACCGTTGAAGCCGGGCTCCAAGTGGGCCACGTCCGGATAGCCCATGTCGAGCAGCGCCTTGGCGGCCAAGGCGGAGCGTCCGCCCGCCGCACAATAGACGACGATGCGGGCCTCTGGCGTGAAGTAGTCTCGATAGTAGGGGCTCTCGGGGTCGGCCCAGAACTCCAACATGCCCCGGGGGGCGTGGCGGGCGCCGGGAATTGCGCCCAAGTCCACGTATTCCTGGATTTCCCGCACGTCAACGAGCAGCAAGTCGTCCCGCTCCGCAAGCTCCTGCTTCAGCGCCTCGATGGAGAGGTTCTCAATGCCTTGCTTGATCTCCCCAACGGTTGCAAAAATGGACTTAATGCCCACACCTCGGCTCCTTCGCCAAAAGCGGCATTCTTGCAGATTTCCCGGCGCAATGCTGCTGCGGGGCGTTAAGGGTTATGATGGGCGGACTAGGCATCGGCGGGAGCAACCAACGTGACATCGCGCAGGCAGTTTCTTAAGGCGAGCGCAGTAGGCACCGGCGCCGCAGCCATGACGCCGGTGCTGCCGCAGGCGGCGGTTCGAGAGGCGGATGCCGCCAATCGAGTGCGGCGATACGTGACCCTGGGCCGCACCGGGCTCGACATGTCCGACATCTCGTTCGGCTCAAGCCGGCTGCGCACGGGCGAGGAAGACTTGGTCCACCACGCCCTGGACAAGGGCGTCAACTACTTCGACACCGCCGAGAGCTACACCGGCGGCGAATCGGAACAGGTGCTCGGCAAGGCGCTCAAGGGTAAGCGGGAACGCGTCATCATCGCCTCCAAGACCGCCGCCTCGGCCTCCGCGTCCAAGGAACGGATCATGGCCGAGCTGGAGGGCAGCCTCAGGCGCCTGCAAACCGACCACGTGGACATCTATTTCAACCACGCCGTCAACGACATCGCCCGGCTCGACAACCCGGAGTGGTTCGAATTCTGCGAGCGCGCCCGCGAGCAGGGCAAGATCCGCTTCACCGGGATGTCCGGGCATGCGGGACGCTTGGTGGCCTGCCTCGACCACGCCTTCGACAAGGACATGGTGGACGTGGTGCTGGTTTCCCTCAACTTCGGCCAGGATCCCGAGTTCCACGAACGCTTCACCCGGGGCTTCGATATCGTCGCCCGCCATCCGCAACTGCTGCGCGCCTTGAAACGCGCCAAGGAACTGGGGGTCGGCGTCGTCGCCATGAAGTGCCTGATGGGTGCCCGCCTGAACGACATGCGGCCGTATGAGCGAGACGGCGCCTCGTTCGCCCAGGCAGCGTTCCGCTGGACGCTCTCCCAACCCGATGTGGACGCCTTGGTCATCTCCATGACCTCAACGGCCAAGATCGACGAATTCCTGGGCGCATCGGCTTGGCAGTCCTTGGCCGCCGGCGACAAGACGCTGCTGCGCCGCTACGCCGCCTTGAACGGCGCAAGCTACTGCCAGCAAGGCTGCAACGACTGTGCCGGAGCTTGCCCGTTCGAGGTGCCCATCTCCGACGTGCTGCGCACCCGCATGTACGCCACGGACTACCAGGACTTGGACTTCGCCCGCCGGGAGTACGCCCAACTCGAGGTCAACGCCAGCGCATGCCTCGGCTGCAATGGGGCGCCCTGCCAGGACGCCTGCAGCCACGGGCTGCCCATCGCCGAACTCTGCGCGCCCACCCATCGGATGCTGGCTTGACCGCATGGCGCTCGACGACATTCTGGCTGCGTTCAAGGACGGCGCGATCCAGGCCGAGGAGGCGAGCCGTCGAATCCGCGCCGCCTTCTACCAGAGCGTCGGCCAACCGAGCGCGGGCCATTCCACCCTCGACAGCGACCGCTTGGCGCGCACCGGCGCCTCGGAAGTGATCTACGGGGCGGGCAAGCGGGCAGAAGAGATCTCTGATTTGGTCGAAGCCCTGATCGGGGCGGGACAAAACGCCCTAGTCACCCGAACCAGCCAAGAGGCCTTCGAGCAAGTGGTCGAGCGCACCCCCGCCGCCCGCTACCACGAAGCGGCATCGGCCATCACCGCCACCGTTCAGGAGCCGCCCCAGGCCGACACCCTGATTGCGGTCATCACCGCTGGCACGTCGGATGCGCCGGTGGCGGAGGAAGCGGCGGTCACTGCCGCCTTTTACGGCAATCCGGTGCTGCGCATTCGCGATGTGGGGGTCTCCGGCCTGCACCGATTGCTGGCGCGGCTCGACGAGATCCGTCAAGCAAGGGTGGTGATCGTCGTGGCCGGCATGGAGGGCGCCCTGCCCAGCGTGGTCGGCGGATTGGTGGAGGCGCCGGTCATCAGCGTGCCCACCAGCGTCGGCTACGGGGCCGCCTTCGGAGGCGTCACGGCACTGCTGGGCATGCTGTCGAGCTGCGCCGCCGGCCTCGCCGTGGTCAACATCGACAACGGCTTTGGCGCTGGCTACCTCGCCCACAAGATCAACAGGCTTTGACCGTGGCACCGCAACCGCTGTCCACTGAACTCACCGCCAAGCTGGATGCCATAAAGGCCAGCCTGGGGGCCATGGACAGCGCCTTGGTCGCCTACTCGGGCGGCGTGGACAGTTCCTTGGTCGCCTTTCTGGCCGCCGAGGTGCTGGGCGCCAAGGCCTTGGCGGTCACTTCCGGCAGCGCCAGCCTCAAGCGCTCCGACCTGGCCTTGGCAAAACGACTGGCGGATGAATGGGGCATGCGCCATCGGGTCATCGTCACCGACGAACTCAGCAAGCCCGACTACCGGGCCAATCCGGTCAACCGCTGCTTCCACTGCAAGACCTCCCTGTACACCGCGCTGGCGGACATCGGCCGGCAGGAGGGATTCGCCGAAATTCTCAATGGGACCAACACCGACGATCTGGGCGATCATCGGCCGGGGCTCATCGCCGCCCAGGACTTCGCCGTCCGCTCGCCACTGGTCGAGACCGGTGTGGACAAGGCCGGGGTTCGCGCCCTGGCGGCTCACCTGGGCCTCGACAATGCGGCCAAGCCGCAGTCCGCCTGCCTGTCGAGCCGCTTTCCCTATGGCGCGTCGATCAACGCCGAACGGCTTGCCCAAGTGGAGCAGGCCGAGGAGCGCCTGGCCCGGCTCGGCTTCGTCGAGTTTCGCGTCCGCCATCACGAGGACGTGGCCCGCCTGGAGATCGGTGCCAAGGAGCTTGAGCGCGCACTGGAACTGCGCGACAGGCTGCAAGCCGAGATTCAGGCCTGCGGCTACCGCTTCGTGGCCTTGGACTTGGGCGCCTTCCGCTCCGGATCATTGAACGAAGGCATCATCAACACCGTCAACATCGAGTAAGCGAACCGCACCCATGATTGAACGCATCCCTTTCGGCGGCACCGGCCATTCGAGCAGCCGCATCATCTTTGGCGCGGCGGCGCTCGGCGCGATGCGCCAGGACCGCGCCGACAAAACCTTGGACGTCCTGTTGGAGTTCGGCGTCAACCACATCGACACCGCGGCCAGCTACGGTGACTCGGAACTGCGGCTCGCCCCCTTTCTGCGCCAGCATCGCCCAGACTTCTTCCTCGCCACCAAGACCCATGAACGCGGTGCCGACGGTGCTCGAACGCAGTTGCACCGGTCCCTAGAGCGGCTCGGCGTTACGCAGGTTGACTTGGTGCAGATGCACAACTTGGTGGACAAGGACGAGTGGCAAACCGCCCTCGGCCCCGGCGGTGCACTGGAGGCACTGATCCAAGCCAAGGAAGAAGGCTTGGTTCGCTTCATTGGCGTCACCGGCCACGGCACCTGGGTGGCGGAGCGGCATCTGCAGAGCCTTGAGCGCTTTCCCTTCGACTCGGTCCTGCTGCCCTACAACCACACCATGATGAGCCAGCCGGCCTATGCGGCGGACTTCAGGCGCCTGCAGGCGCTTTGCCGGGAGCGCAACGTGGCCATGCAGACCATCAAGTCAGTGGCCCGGCGGCGCTGGCAGGACGCCGACTCGGACCCCCACTTCTCTTGGTACATGCCGATCAAGGAGCCTGCCGCGCTGCGCCGCGCCGTGCATTTCGTGCTCGCTGAGCCGGGGCTATTTCTCAACAGTTCCAGCGACGCCACCCTGCTGCGGCCGATTCTCGAGGCCGCCAGTGCACCGATCGAACCGCCGACCGCGGAGGCGATGGACCGGGATGTGGCGGAGCACGGCATGACGCCCCTGTTCGTGCGCGGCGAATCCGACGAGGTGGTTTTGGCCCCAGCGGGATAAGTCCCCTCAATGGAGACGCCCAAGCCCCATCGCGCCCTATCCGTCGTGGTGCCGACCTTCCGCGAGGCGGCGAACATTCCAGCCTTGGCTGAACGCCTGAACGAGGCGCTTGGGGAGAGCGGCATCGAGTGGGAGTTGCTGCTGGTCGATGACGACTCCAACGACGGCAGTGAAGCCATCGTCCAGGCGTTGGCCGAGCGGCTGCCGGTGCGCATGACCGTGCGCAGGGAGTCCCGCCGGGACCTCTCCCTGTCGGTGCTGGAGGGCATTCGGCTGGCCCGATTCGACCGCCTGGTGGTCATGGATGCCGACCTCTCCCATCCCCCGGAGCGCATCATCGACCTGCTGCGGGCGCTTGACGACGGCTGCGATCTGGCGCTTGGCAGCCGCTACGCCGCTGGTGGCACCCTGGACCGCGCCTGGAGCCTCTGGCGCTTCCTGACCTCCCGTTTGGCCACCGTGCTGGCGCAGCCGCTCACCCATTGCTCCGACCCCATGAGCGGTTTCTTCGCCACCGATCGCCGACGGCTGCCGGACGCCCGGCAATTGCGGCCCATCGGCTACAAGATCGCCTTGGAACTCATGGTGCGCGGGCGCCTGCGGGTCCAGGAAGTGCCGATCGGCTTCTCGGATCGCGCCGCGGGCGCCAGCAAGATGAACACCCGGCAGTGGATCAACACCGCCAGGCACCTGCACCGCCTCTACCGGCACCGATTCGGCGGCTGGGCACGGGCGCTCTGGTTCGGGGCGGTTGGGGCCAGCGGCTTCCTGGTTGACGTGGCGTTCTACTTGGGCCTGCAATGGGCCGGCATCAACCACCAACTGGCCCGGGCGCTGTCCTTCTGGCCGGCCGCTAGCTGGAACTGGGCGCTGCATCGCCGCATCACCTTCAGGGAACGCCCGCGCCGTCCCCGCACCCAGCAGTGGGCTGAGTTTCTCGCCGCCAGCCTAGCCGGTCTCGGCGTCAACCTCGGCACCTACTTCGCCCTCACCGGCTGGATCGAGTTCTTCGACCGCCATCGATTGCTGGCGCTGACCTGCGGCGTGGCCCTTGGCGGCGCGGTCAACTTCCTGACCTCCGCCCTGTACGTCTATCGGCGCAGCGCCACTTCCAATTGACAGTGCGCTACGACTGAACGCCCAAGTAGCGGGTGCGGACCGTGTAAACGCCGTCTCCGGTGAGGACGCCGCCGCGGGCGAACAGGCGTCCGTGCTCCCAGGTGGAGAGGCCCAGTTCCGGCTTGCCGAGGGCGTACTGGCCGTCCACCCAGCGGGTATGGCCGTCGCCGACAAAGGGGGCATCCAATGCGGCGAAGAAGCGTTCGTGCTCAGCGGGATCGCTCGATACCAGGGTGCCAACCAGCTTGGGACTCAACTCGTTGAACAAGGCGACCGCCTGATCGATGGAGTCAACGGCCACCAACGTGATTTCGGGCGTCTCCTCCCACTCCCACTCGATGCCGAGATCGCCCCTGTCGATGACCACCGCCTGCGGCTCGGTCCTCGGTCCCTCGGCCCGAACCACCTGCACGTTGGTCTCAAACAGCTCCGGCGGCGCCAGATGCTCGCTGCCGGCGGCGACGTGCAGCTTGAACGCCTGCCCGCGCGCTTCCCCCGCCCGCTTGAGCGCGTCGATCACCCGTTCCGCGCGGCCGGCAACACCCGGGCCGTCCACGAGACAGCAGGTGTTGAGGGTGTTGCAGACCTTGCGGTCCAGCGAGCCGACCACGGCATCTGCCACTTGCGCATCGCCAGCGTTGTCGGACACCACCATCCAAGCGCCCCCGGTACCGTGCAGGCTGACGGGTGTGCCCACTCCCCGCGCAAGGGCACCCAGGGTATCCACCGCTGCCCCGGAGCCTCGAGCCACCGCCAGTGAGAGCCGCGCATCCAGGAACAGCGCCCAGCCGGCGGCGTGGGCAGCGCTGTCCACCAAGGAAACGGCACCCGCCGGGAGCCCGGCTGCGACCAGCGCCGGTTCGATCACCAGCCGCATGATGGCCTGCGCCGTGGCCAGCGCGTCCCTGCCGATACGGAACACGACGGCGTTGCCGCCGCGCAGCACCCCGCAGGCATCTGCCAGCACGTTGGGGCGGCCTTCAAAGACGAAAGCGACGATGCCGAGCGCCGCGCCGACCATCTCGACCCGGAATTCCTGATGCTGCACGGTTTCGAGGACCGTTCCCCGCTGGGACGGCGCATTCGCCCAGCCGCGCAAGCCGTCGATCATCCCGGTCCGCATGGCGTCGGAAACGGCCAGCCGGGTGGTGGACCGCCCCCGAAGACGGGCTTTGAGCACATCTTCGGCATTGGTCTCGGAAATCTCCCCCCAAACCGCATCGTCTTCAAGCAGCTCGGCCGCCAAGGCGTAAAAGGCGACGATGGCCTCGTCGGCAACGCCATGCATGGCCGCAAAGGCGTCGTCCGCCCGATCGACGGCCCGCTCGGCGCAGTCCGCCTCCGCCGCTGGAATGTGCAGCAGGCCGGTGGGCCCAGCGGCCAGCCGGTCACCGGCGCTGAACGCCGCCGCCAGCGCTTCGTCAACTACAAACGGATGGCCGTCCCCGGAAAGGACTGTGGTGCCTGCGGTGAGTTCGTTCATTGCGAAGTGGAGCCTTTGCGGCGCAGGTAGCTGAACAGTTGCCGGTCGTGGCGGCTGGCGGCGGACAGCCGTTCCGGGCGCGGCCAAGGCGACCAGCGCGGCGGCTCGCCCTGGGGCTGGTCGCCGATCACCGTGACCCGTTGGATGATGCGCTCGCTGTCGAAGTCGTTGAGCACGAAGTGCTGGGTGCAGCGGTTGTCCCAGATGGCGACGGTGCCTTCGGACCAGCGGTAGCGCACCGTGAAGCGCGGGTTTTTCACCCAATTGGTGAGATAGCGCAGCAGCGCATCGCTTTCGCCGGCATTCATCTCGACGATGCGCCGGGTGAAGTGCTCGTTGACGTAGAGCGCCTTGCGTCCGGTTTCCGGGTGTTCGCGCACCACAGGATGCACCATCATGCTGTCGGGCCGGTTGTGGGGTGCCGCGTCGTGCAGGGCGGTCAGGCCAAGACACAGATCCTGCATGGGCGGAGAAAGCTCCTCGAAGGCCGCGTAGAGGCTCGCCCACAGGGTGTCGCCGCCGGTCTCGGGGCACTTCACCATGTGCAGAATCGACATCACCGCAGGCCTTTCCTGGAAGGTGAGGTCGGTATGCCATTCGTCGGCGATGCCGCCGTGACTGGCGGCGAGTTCAAAGAGCTCGTCCCGATCCGTGAACGGATTCTTCAAGTTGGGGTGCGATTCCAAGGTGCCGAAGTGACGTCCGAAGGCGATGTGCTCATCGACGCTGATGCGCTGGCCGGGCAGGAAGAGCACGAGGTGCTCAAGCAGCAGGGACCGAATCGCTTGAGCCTCCTCCGGGCCCGCCTCGGCCAAGTCAAAGCCGCGCACTTCGGCGCCAAGGGCACCGGCCAGCCGAGTGACTGCCACGTTTGAATCCACCGTCTGCGCCATTCGTTGCGCCCTTGGACCGCCTGAAGGGGCTCGATTCTACTTGCATGAGAAGGCGAGTAGAATGCCCCGCGCCCGTCAAGCTGCGGAAGAACCTTGACCCTCGACATCATCCCGGTGACCAACAAGCGGCTGCTCAAGGCCTTCATCAAGGTGCCTTGGCCCATCTACCGGGACGATGACGCTTGGCGGCCACCCTTGGTGATGGAGCGCCTGATGGCCTTCTCCCCCAAGCAGCCGGTGTTCGAGCATTTGGATTGGCAGGCCTGGATCGCCCAACGCGACGGCCGACCCATCGGCCGAATCACCGCCCAAATCGACGCCTTGCACCAAGCCCAGCATGGCCAGGGGACCGGCTTTTTTGGGCTGATCGAGGGCGAGGACGACCCAGGCGTCTTCGCCAAGCTGTTCGAGACCGCGGAGGATTGGCTGCGCCAACGGGGGATGAATCGGATCATTGGCCCGATCAATTTGAACATCAACCAGGAGATCGGGCTGCTCACCGAAGGCTACGACACCCCGCCCTACTTCATGATGGGCCACGCCCGGCCCTACTACAGCCACCGCATCGAAGGCCTGGGCTACCGGCCCTGCCAGCAGATGCTTGCCTACGAAGCGGTGACCGCCTACGAGGAGCCCCGGGCCATCGCCGTGCAGCGCAAGCGGCTGGCGCGGCGCATCAACTTGCGCACCTTCGACCGCTCCCACAAGGCAGCGGACCTGGAACGGCTGCGCAGCATCTTCAACGACGCCTGGCAGGACAACTGGGGCTTTGTGCCCTTCACCGAGCGGGAGTTTCAAGCCTTGGGCCAAATGCTGCTGATGGTGGTGCCCGACGACCTGATCTGGCTCGCCGAAATCGACGGTGAAGCGGTTGGCTTCATCGTCATGCTGCCCAACATCAACGAGGCGGTCGCCGACTTGAACGGCCGCCTGCTGCCCTGGGGATGGGCCAAACTGCTGTGGCGGCTGAAGGTCCGGCTGCCAGCCAGCGGCCGGGTGCCGTTGATGGGCGTGCGCCGCCACTTGCATGACGGCCCGCTTGGCGGCGGCGTGGCCATGAGCCTGATCCATCGGACCCGCGAAGCCGGCCTCGGGCACGGCATCCTCACCACCGAGACTTCGTGGATACTGGAGGACAACAAGGGCATGCGGGCCATCATGGAGCGCATTGGCGGCGTGATCAGCAAGCGCTACACCGTGTACGAAAAGTCCTTGGTGTCGGCATGAAAGCCATCTTGTTAGCGGGAAGCCGAGCCGGGGAGCCGTCTGATGGTGGGCGCGGCGACCGGCGGCCCACGCCCCTGACGCCGGTGGCGGGCGTGCCTTCGCTGGTCCGAGCATTGCGCGCCCTGCGCTGCGCTGAGGCCATTGACGGCGGCCTGCTGGTCGGCCCGGAGCAGCGGCATGGCCAGCATGACGGCACCGTCGCCGACCTGCTCGCGGCCGGGGACTTTGAGTGGATCGCACCAGCGGCGGGGCCGGCCGAGAGCGCGCTCAAGGCCATTGAGCGGCTCGATGCTTGGCCGGTTCTGCTCACCACGGGCGACCACGCCCTGCTGACGGCCCGAACCATCGATGGCTTCTGCGCTGCGGCAGACGCTCAGGATGCCGATTTGACGGTGGGCCTTGCGCCCCATCGCCTGGTCGCCGAGCGCTTTCCGGGCCTCAAGCGCACCCGGCTGCGCTTCGCTGATGGGGCCTACTGCGGCACCAATCTCTTCTACCTCCACAACCCCAAGGCCGCCCGCGCCATTGCTTTTTGGGTGGCTGTGCAGGCGGACCGCAAGCGGCCCTGGCGGATCGTGCGGCGCTTGGGCTGGCGCACCTTGGCCATCTACACCTGCGGCCGCTTAAGCGTCGATGCCGCCCTTGCGGAGCTGTCCCGGTTGACGGACTGCGCCTCCGGCTGGGTGGGTGTTGCGGATCCCCACGCGGCCATCGACGTGGACTCCGCCGCCGACCTTGAAATGGCCGAACAGATACTGCGATGTCGGTCCCAATCCTGTTGACCAACCCCCGGGCGGGGGTGGGCGAGCACCAGCTCGCGTTTCGCGGCGAGCGCTTCGTGCTGGGTTCCGAGCCGCTTCCCGACCTGTCCCGCTTCAGCCTGTTGGTCCTCGCCGGCGGCGACGGCACCCTGCAGCGCACCCTGACCGAAGCGCTTGAGCAAACGCCAGCCAGCGCCCTGCCGCCCATCGCCGTGCTGCCGGCCGGGCGCACCAACATGACGGCGGCGGACCTCAATCGCCATTGGCGCTTCGGGCATTGCGCCAAGGCGCTTGAAGCGATGCTGGATGGCGCGCTGCCACCCGCCACCGCTCGGCCGCTCGTTCGAGTGGACCAGTCCGACGACCGCCAATACGGCTGGTTCTTCGGGCTGGGCGCGGTGTGTTCCGGAATCGCCCACTGGGGCGGTTACCGCCCCGGCAGCCAGTTGGGCACCACCCTGCGCACCGCGTGGTCCTCCGCAAGGGGATACCTGACTCCGAGCGAGCATCAGACGGTTCGTTGGAATGGCGAAACCCGGCAGGTGTTCGCCATGATCGCCACCACCCTCGACCGGTTGCTGTTCGGCTGCCGCCCCTATTGGGGGGACGGCGAGGGAATGCACAACACTTGGGTGTTTGCCGAGGCTCAAGGCCGGGTGCGGCGCAGCTTGCGGCTGCTTAGGGGCGATGCATCCTTGGGCCGGCTGCCGGGCTACGTCAGCGGCAACCGGGCCAAGCTTGAACTCGAACTCGACGGCCCCTACGTCATCGACGGTGAGCTGTTCGACAACCGGGGCCCCCTGCGGCTTTCCCTGAGCGAACCCTTGCAATGGCTGGCGTTGTGAAGGACGACACGCCCAAACCGCGGCTCGGCATCCGCGCGGGCAAGGTGGTCATGCGCACCTTGGACGCCTTTCTGGCCCGCCATTCACGCATCGCCACCACGCCCTTCATTGACCGCGGCGCCTTTGCCTGGGTGCCGGGGCTGGAAGCCGAAGCCGACGCCATCCGTGCTGAACTCAACGGCATCCTGCGCCACCCAGAGGACATTCCCACCTTCCACGAGATGTCCCCCGACCAGGTCCGCATCTCCAAGGGGGACAATTGGAAGACGTTCGTCATGCGCGTGTTCGGCCACCGGATCGACGACAACTGCGCCGCTTGCCCGAACACCGCTGCCCTCATCGACACCCTGCCGGGCGTGCAGAACGCCTGGTTCTCGATCTTGGCGCCGGGCTACCACATCCCGCCCCACCGAGGGCCGACCAAGGCCTTGGTGCGCTGCCACCTCGGCCTGCGGATTCCCACTGAGGCGGCGGACTGCTGGATTCGGGTGGGCGATCAAGTCCGGCACTGGGAGGATGGCCGCTGCTTGCTGTTCGACGACACCTTTGAGCACGAGGTGCGCAACGACACCGCCGAATCCCGGGTGGTGCTGTTCCTGGACGTGGACCGCCCCTTGGACCGCGCCGGGGAATCCTGCCGACGGCTGGTGCTGGCCCTGTTTCGAGCGACCGCCTACGTCAAGCGCCCGCTGGCCAACATCAAGCGCTGGAATCAAGGACTTAAGCGGCCGTAAGCACGTGCTCAACGACTTCAACCACGCCAAGGCACCGCATACGGCCCAAGCCGATGTCTGCATCATTGGCGCCGGCGCCGCCGGCATCACGCTTGCCAGGGGGCTGACCGGCCAGGGCCTGCGCATCCTGCTGCTGGAGAGCGGTGGCCTGGATTACGGTCCCGAAAGCGCCGCCCTCGGCGCCGGCGAGAACATCGGCTCGACTTACTACCCGCTGGAGGACAGCCGCCTGCGGTTCTTCGGCGGCACCACCAACATCTGGGGCGGACGCTGCGTCCCCTTGGACGACATCGACTTTCAAGTCCGGGACTGGGTTGCGCACAGCGGCTGGCCCATCGAGGCGGGTGCATTGGCAGAGGGCTACCGCGCAGCGCATCGGGACTTGGGCGTCGGCACGCCGGACAGCGGTGCCGGTGAGGAAGGCCAATGGGGGGCCGCTGCGCTATCCATGGACGCCGACCGCTTCATGAGCCGTTACTGGCGCTTCGACCGGCAGCGTGAGCGCTTCCATGCCAAGCGCACCCAGGACGTGCTCAGGGCGCCGGACATCGAGGTGCTCATCCATGCCACCGCGGTGCGTATCCAAGCCCATGCAGACCGGCCGGGCCTCGACCACCTGCTGGTGCGCAACGCCAGCGGACGGACCGCAAGGGTCCAGGCGAACACCTACGTCCTGGCCTGCGGCGGCATCGAAAACGCCCGCCTGCTGCTGGCTTCGAATGATGTCGAGCCGCTCGGCATCGGCAACCGGCACGACCAAGTGGGGCGCTTTTTCATGGAGCACCCCCACGGCCGCCTCGGGCGCATCCGCACGCGCAATCCCTATCGACTCTGGAACGCCTTCCGCATGCGCTTTCCGCGGGCCAGCGTTCCGGTGGCGCCTGTCCTGCTGCCGACGTCCGCCCTGCAGCGGGAACGGGGCATCCTAAACACCGCGCTGACCTTCAAGTGGCAACGCAATCCCGCGGCGGGCGTGCCCCGCGCTCGACGCATCTACCAGGAGTTGAAGACCCAGCTCGCGCCCGGACGCGGCAACCGGCGGCTTTGGCACGCCTACCGGGGGCTGCGGTTCGCCTACGCCCGGTCCCTGCGCCCCCTCCTCACCCGGGGCCTCATGCGTCTTCAGGACTTCCAGTTGAGCGTCATGATCCGCGCCGAGCAGGCACCCAACCCAGCCAGCCGCGTCGTGCTGTCCACGGCCAAGGATGAACTCGGCTGCGCCAAGGCGAATCTCGATTGGCGGCTGGGCGAACAGGATAAGCACACCCTGCGCGAATTGGCCCGCGCCCTGAACGATGAGCTGGTGCGCCTCGATCTAGGCGTTTTGGAGCCATCGCCTTGGCTGGACGCACCCGGCCTCGACTGGCCGGTGGACGGCACGGTGGGCAACCATCCCATCGGCGGCTACCACCACGCGGGCACCACCCGGATGAGCGCCGATCCGGTCGATGGGGTGGTGGATCCGAACTGCGCGGTCCACGGCTACCCCGACCTCTACGTTCTCGGCAGTTCCGTGTTTCCCACCGCCGGTTGGGCCAACCCAACCCTGACGATCCTTGCCTTGGCCCATCGATTGAAGGCGCATCTGCTGTCGAAGCCCATCGCCTGATTCGAAGCGACTTCGTTCGAGGGCGCGAACCTTCGGTTCGTTATGCCCTCGCTCCGTCACAATGAGAATTGCGCCTGAACTGTAAAGGCACAAAATCGGGTAAACTGTTCCAATGAAGGTGATTGTTCTATCCGCTGGCCAAGGCAAGCGGCTGCTGCCGCTGACCGAGGACCGGCCCAAGTGCGCCCTGATGCTCGGCGAACGGACCGTGCTCGGCTGGCAACTGGAGGCGTTTGCTGCCGCTGGCGCCACCGAGGTGGTGGTGGCCACCGGCTTTCGCGCCGGGCTCATCGGCCAGCTCATCGACGGCTACGGGAAGCTTACAGTGCGCACCGCGCACAACCCCTTCTACGCCCACTGCGACAACTTGGGCACCTGCTGGGTGGTGCGCCACGAAATGACCGACCCCTTCGTCATCGTCAACGGCGACACCCTGTTCGAGCCGGAAATCTTCGCCCGGCTGATCGCGAGCCCAGACGAGCACCCCATCACCTTGGTCACCAACGTCAAGGACAGCTACGACGATGACGACATGAAGGTGATCGTCGCCGGCAACGAACTCAAGCAGGTGGACAAGAAGCTGCCTGCCGGCGAGGTGCACGGCGAGTCCATCGGCATGATTCGCTTCCAAGGCGACGGACCCCGGCTGTTCCGGGAGCGCCTCGAATCCATGATGGCCGTGGAATCCACGCTCGGGCGCTGGTATCTGTCCGCTGTCGATGCCCTGGCCGCCCAAGGCTACGTCGGCGTCGTTACCACCGGCAGCCACGATTGGTGCGAAATCGACGACCGTAGGGACTTGGAGCACGCCCGCACCACCGTGCCCCTTTGGTTCAAGCGGCGGCTCTCGGCCAAGGAAAAGCTGGCGGGCGCCATTCGCTGACCCGGCCGGGCCTGACGGCTACATCTAGACCAGCGTGTAGCCCGCTTCACTCAAGGGCATGGACCGCACACGCTCACCGGTCGCCGCAAAGATGGCGTTGGCGACGGCTGGCGCAAGCGGCGGCAGGGCCGGCTCGCCGAGCCCAGTGGATGGGTTGTCGCTTTCGATGAAGTGCACGTCGATCTCAGGCGTCGGGGCGATGCGCATGACCGGATACTGATCAAAGTTATCCTGCTGAATGACGCCTTGCGTCATGGTGATCTGCTGCAGCGCCATGGTGCTCAGGCCATCAACGACCGAACCCTGCACTTGGCTCAATGCCCCGCTCATGTTGATGATCGGACCGACGTCAACCGCCACCCACACCTTTTCGACGCTGATCCTCCGGTCTGCCGTGACCGTCACTTCGGCGACCTCCGCCACGTGGGCAGCGTGGCAAAAGTAGAAGGACAGGCCTAGGCCGCTGCCCTTCGGCATGGCCCTGCCCCACTCCGCCTTCTCCGCAGCGAGCTTGATGACGTCGATGGCGCGTCCGGTGTTCAGCGCGCCGATGTCGCCTTCCTTGATCCAGCGCCGCTCACCCATGAGTTCGAGCAGAAACTCGAGATGGTCCCGGCCCGCCAGCACCGCCAGCTCATGAATGAAGCACTGCTCCACAAAGGCGTTGGTGTTTGATCCGGGCGCCCGCCAAGGACCGCAGGGGGTGGCGATCTCCTGCATGCTGAGCTTGATGCGGGCGTTGGGAAAGGCCACCGCCGGCAACTCGTTGCCGCGCAGGCCAGACCCCATGACCGGCCGGCCGCCGTTGCTGAACCCGATGTAGTGCTGCTCCCAAGCCGCGAGCCGGCCGTCCGGACCCACGGCGCCCTTCATGTTCTCGAATCCACCGACGCGGAAGTGGTCGTTGTGAATGTCATCCGTGCGCGTCCAAGTCAGCTTCACGGGAACGCCCGCACGGTGCGAGATGGCCATGGCCTCCGTGGCGAAATCGTGCAGCGCCCGCCGGCCGAACCCTCCGCCCATGCGCAACGGATGCACCTGCACCTGTTCGGGCTGCATGCCAAACAGGCGGCCGGCGATCTCGGTGGCCCGAGCCGGAAACTGGCTGCCGAGCCAGACCTCGAGGGAATCCGGCTCGCCATTGGTGCCCCGGCGGTAGTCGGCGGTGCAGTTCATCGGCTCCATGCACACATGGGCCACGTAGGGAAACTGGTAGAAGGCCTCGGCCGTCCGGTTGCGCTCATCGGCAAGGGCCGCATCGACGCCCCCGTTGCCAGCAATGACCCGGCCGCCGCCTTCCCGGGCCGTGCGCTCGGCCCAGGCCACCATGGCCGACCAATCATCAGTCGATGCGGAGGATTCATCCCACTCGACCTTGAGCTTGCTTCGGGCATCGAACACCGACCAGGTATCGTCGCCGACGATGGCAACGCCGCCGCGCAAGGCGGACACACCGTTCAAGAACCACACCTCGGACTCGCCCACAGCGTCATTGGGCTCAAGGATGAAGGCATCCGTGACGCCGGGCAGGCCCTTGATTTCCCTTTCGTTAAACCGGACCGCGGTGCCCCCAATGCGCGGGCAACGCACATAGGTGGCGTACTTCATGCCCGGCACATCGACATCGATGCCGAACTCGGTCAGGCCCGTGGCAATGACAAAGTTGTCCACGCCGCTGACCGACGTGCCGATGATTCGGTATTCGCTCGGGTCCATGTAGGTCAGGGTTTCCGGGTTGGGCACGGGCTGTTGCGCCGCCAAGCTCGCGAGCTGACCGAAGGAGCGGTGCTGGCCGGAGATGTGCACGACTTGGCTGTCCCGCGCCTGCAAGCCCTCCCGGTCCACTTCCATCAGCAGCGCAGCGGCCCCGATGAGCATCTCCCGCGCCGATGCGCCCACTCGCCGCATGGTGCCGATGTTGCGGGGCACCGAGGTGGAGCCCCCCGCTCCCTGGCGTCCGAATTTGTCCTCATCAAGCGGCGCGTCGATGACCTGCACGTCCTCCCAACGCGCGCCCATCTCCTCCGCGATGATCATCGGCAAGGTGGTCTTGATCCCCTGCCCCATCTCCGGGATGCTCGAGTAGATGGTGATCTGACCGTCGCGGTCAATCTGCACGTAAACGTTGAGCTCCTGGGAGCCCACCAGCACGTCGTCCGGAGGCGACGCGGCAGCCATCGGCAGCGTCGCTTGCAGCAGCACGCCGCCCCCGGCGACCGCCGTGACCTTCAGCATTTCGCGCCGCGTGAGCCCCGATGTGGTGGACATGCTCAAGCTCCCTTGGCTGCGTTGCGGGCTTGGGCGGCGCTGTGCACCGCCTTGCGAATGCGAACGTAGGTTCCGCAGCGGCAGTAGTTGCCGGCCAGCGCTTGGTCGATGTCCGCATCGGTTGGCTTGGGGTTGCTTTCCAGCAAGGCTGCAGCGCTCATGAGCTGCCCGGATTGGCAATACCCGCACTGCGGCACGTCATGTTCAATCCAAGCCGCTTGCAAGGGATGGGGGTCGCCGTTCTTCGCAGCCAGCCCTTCGATGGTAGTCACCGCACCGGCGACCGCCTGCACCGGCAGGACGCAGGATCGTGTCGGCACACCGTCAATCCGCACCGTGCAGGCGCCGCACTGGGCGATGCCGCAACCGTACTTGGTTCCGGTGAGCTTCAGCTTGTCACGCAGGACCCACAAAAGCGGCATGTCGGGCCGGACCTCCACTTCCCGATCCCTGCCGTTGACACGCAATTTGAATTTGGCCATTCGATTCTCTCACTGACTTCGCGCTGCTGCCGGAGCCTGAACATCCCGCAGCGCGTTAACCTCCTGCCACAGCGCCAGCGCCGCGTCGCGGGATGCTTCTTCGAACGGAGCGCTGTCGTCGTCAGTGCCGGCGTAGAGCACCGAGCGCGAGGCGTTGATGATAAGCCCCTGGCCGTCGCCGTCTAGGCCGGCTTGGAGCACTTGCGCCAAGTCGCCCCCCTGGGCGCCGATGCCGGGCACCAGCAGCGGCATGCCGCCAACGGCCTGCCGAATCTGGGCGAGTTCCTCGGGATAGGTTGCACCGGCCACCAGCATTAGGTTGCCGTCGCGATTCCACTCCCTTGCGGCCGCCGCCACGCGCAGGTACAGGGGCGCTTCGGGGGGATGCTGCTGCAGCCAGCCGCTGCCCGCGTTGCTGGTGCGGCACAGCAGCGCCACGCCCCGTCCGGGGTAGCTCAGGAACGGGCGAACGCTCTCCTCGCCAAGATACGGATTGATGGTTACCGCATCCGCGTTGTAGCGCTCGAAAACCTCCTTGGCGTACAACTCAGCCGTGGCCCCGATGTCGCTACGCTTGGCATCGAGGATGACCGGAATCTCCGGCCAGCGCTGGTGAATGAAGGCGATGACGCTGGCCAGTTGGTCCTCCGCCCCTTCGGCGGCGAAGTAAGCCGCTTGGGGCTTGAAGGCGCACACCAGATCGGCGGTGGCCTCGGCGATGGCACAGCAAAAGTCACGCAAGCCGGAGGGGGATTGGCGGAAGGCCGCTGGCAGGCGGTTGCGGTCCGGATCAAGGCCAACGCAGATGAGCGAACCGCTGTGCGACCAAGATTCTTTGAGGCGGTCATGGAATGTGAAGGCGACGCTCACGCTGCGAATTATAGTTGGGCGTTAGGGCCATGGATAGTTGCGCCTAACCTGTGTTCGAGATCAGGAAACGCACGGAGCGGTTGGGTGCGCGGCGCGGGCATCCGGCACGCCAGGCGGGGGCGTTGTGCTGGGGTTCGAGGGTGTCGAGGGGAGCCTTAACTGTGCCGGATGCCCGCACCGCGCACCCAACCGAGCCGCCCAGTTAGATCGGTGCACTGGGCGTCCGGATCGAGGGCATCTTGCCCTCGCTCCGGGCTTCGCGCTCGGCGAGGATCCGTTCTACGGTTTCGACAATGGCACGGGTTTGGGGGTCGATTTCTAGGTTCACTTGGTCCCCTTGGACAACTGAGCCTAGTGTGGTGCGGGCGATGGTCTCCGGGATGAGGCTCACCTTGATGCGCTGGGTCGATGCGTCCACCGCGGCGATGGTGAGGCTTGCGCCGTCTAGGGCGGCGAAGCCCTTGTGGTGCAGAAAACGCAGCCAGTCGGCCTCGACTCGGAACCACAGGTTGCGTTCGTTCTCCCCTTCCTCAACGGCGTCAACGGCAACGGTGCCGACAACGTGACCGGAGAGGATGTGGCCGCCAATCTCGTCGCCAACACGGAAGGAGCGTTCCACGTTGACGCGGCTGCCTTGCGCTAGGGCACCGAGATTGGTGTGGTTGAGGGTTTCGCGAACAACGTCAAAGCAGGCGCTGCCGGCCTTAACTTCAGTAGCCGTCAGGCAAACGCCGTTGATGGCCACGGACGCACCCAACTCCAACCCCGCGGACAGATCGCCGATTTGGACGCGAATGCGCCGTAGGCCCGGCTCGTTCGCCACTGAGGCCACGTCGCAAAGCCCTTGGACGATTCCAGTGTACATGGGATCAACCGGACGACAGCGCCCGGTACCGGGAAGGCAAGCCGCCTAGAGGGCCGATGCGAGTTGCTCGCGGCGTCTCACTTCATTGGCGATGAAGCTGATCCACTGCTGGCAGATGCGCTGATTGGATTGGTCGCGCACGCGCCGCGCCTCGTTGCGGCAGGCGACAAAGGAGGTGCGCGCCGACGTCAGGCGGTCGCGGTTGTACTCGCACATGCCACGCACGATCTGGACGCTCTGCACCTTGCGCAGCCCGCCCTTGTCCAAGGCGTTGGAAGCCGCCGATACGCACTGGCTGAACTTGTCGGCCTCCAAGTAGAGCTGCGCCAAGCTCTCGTAGATCTTGCCGTCATCGGCCAGCTTGGCGGCCTCCTCGAAGATCGGGATGGCCTTGTCCACTTCCTGGGAGAGCTGGTATGCCTGCCCAAAGGAGCGCAGATTCTTGTCGGTGCGCTCGATGAGTTCCGCGTCAAACCCCTTCTCCATGACCGATGCCGCGCGAATGGGCACCTCTTCCTGCATCAGCAAGCCCGCCAACGTGGTCAGGTCCGACTGGCGGGTCAGGAACCCGGCCTCGTAGGCGGCCATCATGGTGTACACCTGCTGCTTGTCCATGCCTTCCTGGCCCTGGATGCCGGCAAGACGTATCCAGTAGTCGCGCTTGGGGAAATCCCGGACCAAAATTTCGAGTATTTCCAATACCTTGGGCCAGTTTTCCAATTCAAAGTAGAGGAAGTTGAGCAGCGCCCACCAGTTTTCCTTGACGGCGGTGTTGCGTGCCTTGGCCACGGCGATGCCCCGCTCGATCTGGCCCACCGCACTCGGGTAGTCCTCCATCTGGTAGTAAACCTGGCCCATGAAGATGTGCGGCTCCGGCCCCGGGTTGTTGGCCTTGGAAATCCAGATCTCCATGTAGTGCAGGGCGTCGTTGTACCTTTCATCCACGAAGCAGAGCTGCGCCAAGGTGTAGAGCGTGGTGGTCTCCAAGCCCTCCGGGATGTCCTCGCCCTGCTTGATGACTTCCTGATAATGGAAAATGGCCCTGCCGTAGTCCTCCTTGGAGAACTGGAGGAAGCCGAGCATGTTGTGAATCTGGCCGATTTCGTTGCCGTTGTAGCGGCAGTTGCGGCCGCCTCGGCAACGGTCGAGCATGCCCTGCAGCACCGCTTGCGCCCCATTGAGGTCCTTGGCGTCGATGAACTCCTGGGCCTCGGCCAGCTTCTTGAAGGTGGCCTCGCTCATGGACGGCACCCGACGGGTCTTCTGCCGGGGCTGCTCGTCCTCTTGGCCAAACGCCGCTGCGGCGCCGCCGACCGTGAAACCGGGCGCTACCTGAACGCCGAAGAGCAGAACCAGCGTCGCGGCCACGGCAACGGCAAGGCCGCCCAAGCGCTTGGCCAATCCAAAGGGAGACGTCCTTTTCATGGTTCGCTCCTAGCCATCCTGCAGTTCAAAGGTGATTCGGTTGCGCACCCCGGCCACGTCGATCGGTTCGCCGTTCACCACCTTGGGCTTGTACTTGAACTTGAGCGCGGCGTTGACCGCGGCGCGGTCAAAAATGCCCGGCGGCTTGGACTCGATTATCCGCGGGTCGCGCACCGCGCCCGTGCGGGTGACGACGAATTCCAGCAGGACGTAGCCTTCGATGCCCCGGGTTTGCGCCCGACGCGGATACACCGGCGCCACCTTGACGATGGGCAGGTACTCGCCGTCGGAACTGAACCCTCCCGTGCCGCCGACATTGACGTCCACCTGAATGTCCACGGCGCCGATATCGACGCCTTGGGAGACGTCAGAGGAATCGAAATCCGGCTTGGGCATGTCCGGCGGCGGTTCGTCCGGCGGCGGCGGCGGCTTCGGCTTGCGCTGCTTGGTCTCGATGTTGATGTCGTCCTCGACGCGGACGAAGTCAACGATTTTTCCCGAAATGCTGTCGTCAAAGGGACTCTTGTCGCTCTTGATGAGCGCCTGCATGAGCAGGAACAGGGCAAAGGTGGCGATGGCTCCAAAAGCGAGCGCAAACCCGAATCGCATCAACATGCTAAGCCTCCGTGGAAATGGCGACCTCGGTCAGGCCCGCCGCGCGGGCTGCCGAAAGGACCGCCTTCAACTGTCCGTACTTGGCCTCGCGGTCGGACTGGATCACCAAGCCGCCCTTCGGGTTCTCCGAATGCAGCCGTTCGATGTGGGCCCGGACAGCCGCCGAGTCCACCTTTTTCTTGTCAATCCAGATGTCGCCGTTGGGGCCGATGGCGACCAGCACGCTCACCGTGGGCTTCTGCTCCGCGGTATCGGCGTCGGGCCGCAAGACGTCAATGCCAGCCTGCTTGATGAAGGTGGCGGTGACGATGAAGAAGATCAACATGATGAACACCACGTCGAGCATGGGGGTCAAGTTGATGTCCGACTCCTCATCGGAGCGGGAAAATCGGTTTGCCTGACGCGCCATATCGTTTTGCTCCTGTTGACTTGTGCTGCTGCGCCTAGTGTGCCTGCTTAAACGCTCAGTGGTCCATGGTCAAGTGGTCCTCAAACAGTTCGACCTCGAAATCCACCTTCCGTTTCACGAAGGTGCTGCCGAGCAGGCCGGACAGCGAGGCGATCATGCCGCACATGGTGGGGATGGTGGCCATCGAAACGCCGGCGGCCATGGAGCGGGCGTTGCCGCCCTGGGTGGCCATGGCGTCGAACACCGAGATCATGCCGGTGACCGTGCCGAGCAGGCCGAGCAGCGGGCACAGGGTCACGCAGGTCTGGATGAGCGGCAGGTTGCCGGTGATGCGCTCCGAGGCTTCGGAAATAATCCGGTCCCGAACCTGGTGGGCGCTCCACGAGCGCCGCTCCGGACGGCTTTCCCAGAAGTCGGTGGATTCCTGAACCAGCAACTTGTGCTGCGAAAAGAAGTACCAGATGCGCTCGAAGATCAGCGTCCACATCAGGAAGGTCAGGGCGGCAATGAGATAGAGCACATTGCCGCCCTGTTCCATGAACTGGACGATGGCCAGATAGGCGTCGCCTAGCATCGTGACGCCCTACTCCAGCGCTTGGCCTGATTTTTCGGCGTGCTCGGCAATGAAGCCTTGGGTCTGCTCCTCAAGCACATGAATGACCGAGCGGCTGCGCTGGGCGACGATGGCGTGCAGCAAGGTGGTGGGAATGGCCACGCACAAGCCGAGCACCGTCGTCATCAACGCCGTGGAAATGCCGCCGGCCATGGTCTTCGGATCGCCGGTGCCAAACAGGGTGATGGCCTGGAAGGTCAGGATCATGCCGATGACCGTACCGAGCAGGCCGAGCAGCGGGGCGACCACGGAAATCACCTGAATGAGGGTGATGTTCCTTGTTATCTTGGGTGTTTCACCCAATATCGCCTCGCCGAGCTTCAACTCCAGCGTCTCCACGTCCACGTTGGTGTTTTGGTGGTAAACGTTGAGCACCCGGCCGAGGGGGTTGCCTTCGTCGGGCTGATCGGACCGCTTCTGGGCGTTGACCCGGGCGCCGGTGATCGACAGGGTGATCAGGCGCTCGATGGCCAGCAGCACGCCGATGATGCCGCCGAGGATGATGACCGAGCCCACGTAGCCGCCCTGGCCGTCGCAGAACGGCAGGTAGCACTCGCCCTTGGCGATGCCGCCAAACAGCGAGCCGACCCGCTCGCCCACGGTCGCCGCCTGAATGAGCAGGGACAGCAGGGAGCCGCGGGTCGGGTCCACGGCGAAGGCGACGACCTCGTTGGCTTGGGCCTCGCCGAGGTCCTCCACCGTGTTGGTGAAGCGAGCGGCTGGCTGGCGGGCCAATTCGACGATGGCGCCGTCGTCCGGATCGTAGTTGAGGTACTCGCCATCGCCGATCAAGGCGAAGGCGCCGACCCGCACCACGTCGGTGTCCTTCTGCTCACCGCTCAGCAGGGTGACGGTGGCCGGAAAGCGGGCGATGCGCCCGGATTCCGTCATCTCGCGCTGCAGTTCGAACCACAGGTCCTCCATCTCCTCGATGGTGGCCAGTTGGCTGGCGGTGCCCATCTTGGCCGCCAACTCGCCGAGCCAGTCGCCGCGGTTGGGGAACTCGGCGGAGATCAGCGAGCCTTCAAAGAGCCCGCGAGTGTCGCCGGCCACCTGCTGCAGAACGCCGAACAGCTCACGCAGGGAGCCTAAGCGCCGATCAAGCTGCTCCTGCAGGTCGCCGATGCGGATTTCGTTCTCGTTGAACTGGGTTTCGAGCCGGTCCGAGCGCCGTTCCTCACGGCGCCGTTCCGCCTTGGCGTCGTCCAGCATTTGCGCTTGGCGGGCCCTGTCGTTCTGGAAGCGCTGCTCACGCTGGCGGTGCTCGGCGGACTCCACCACCCGGCGCTGCTCCACGTTGCGCAGCAACTCGTCCAGGGTGTTCGCCTGATTCACCTGCAAGGTGCTGGCCGAGCCGCCTTCCTCCTGGGCCTGGGCGCCGAAGGCGGCGAACAACAGCATCCCCGCCGCTGCGGAGCAAGCCAAGATAATTCGATTGGCTGATTTCATCGGTTAGGCCTCCGGTCCGGTGATGGGGAGAGTGAGCATGTCCACGGACAATTGCTTGCGCGCCATGCGGATGCCGTTGCGAACCGGCGTGGTGAACTCGTCGCCGATCACCTCCCACCGATCGTCGGCCTTGTTCCACATGCCGGTCTCCTCGCCGTCCGGGGTTTGGAAGACCAGGGCGACCCGGCCCACCTTGAGGACATCGACCTTGCGGTCCACGCCATCGACGTTGATGGTGTCGCCGTAGGCCTCCATGGTGCGGCCGTACTCGTTCTCGATCTGGAAGGCGCGCAGTACTTGCGAGAACTTCTCCGACACCGCGACGTCGGCCCGATCCATCATCTCCCGCAGCCGCGCCACCCGGTCATGGCGCTCATCGAGCAGGAACGGCAGATCCAAGTCCACGAACTGCTCAAGGCCGTCGATCATGCGCAGCATGAGCGGGGTGATCTGACGCTCGATGACCGTCACCCGGTCTATCGAGTCGGTCAACTGCGTCATCTCCCGCTCCTGGTTGGCGATTTGCTTCTCAAATTGCCGGTTGTAAACGCGCAGCCCCTCAATCTCCTTGAGCACCGTCTTGTACTCGTTGAGGAGCTTGTGGGTCTCCTCGGTGAGCGCGTCGATCCTGGCCTGGGAGGTCTTGGCTTGCTGGTTGATGCGCTCCGCGACCTGATAGATGTCCGCCAAGGTGGCCCCTGCGGCGGGACCGGCCAGGCCCACGGCCATCATAAGCGTCAACGTGGAAAGCCAACCGTAGCGTCTGTTTCTCATACGTCTTCCTAGGAAATTGAATTAAATCGGCAGTTGACGCGCCCTTGTTCCAGAGCCGCCCGGCTTGATGTCCATGCCAGATGCGTCCGCCCCCTTCCAATGTCGGCAAAGCATCAACAAACGGTTTTGCCTTGTCAAGGCAGTTTTCGGATTAGCCCAAGTGTTCCGCGAAAAACGCCAAGGTCCGCTGGCGGGCCAAGTCGGCGCTCGGCGCGTCGTAGCTGCCCCGATGGTCGCAGTTGAACCCGTGGTCCGCCGCATAGACGTACACCGGAACATCCGGCTGGGCGGCCTTGACCTTGTCCACGTCGGATAGCGGAATGTGGGCGTCGAGCTCCCCGAAGTGCATGATGACCGGACAGTTCGGCGACCGCTCAGCCTCGCCGGCCACCCCGCCCCCGTAGTAGGAGGATGCCGCAGCCACCCCGCTCAGTTCGCAAGCCGCCAGCCAAGTCAGCAAGCCGCCGAAACAGTAGCCGACCACCCCGACCTTGCCATGGGCCGAAGCGTGGTCGATGGCGGCCTGAATATCGGCCAGGGTGTTGGGCATCTGCAGCTTCTGGAACGCGAGTTCGATGCCCTGCCCCATGTCCGCCTCCTCGTAGCCGAGCTCGATGTTCGGCTCCACGCGGTCGAATATCTGCGGCGCGACGGCGGCGTAGCCCGCCTCCGCATAGCCGTCAACCACATCGCGAATGTGGCTGTTGACGCCAAAAATCTCCTGGATGACCACCACGCTGCCTTTCGGCGCGCCGGCCGGCGTCGATTCCCAAGCGCCCAGCTCGAACCCGTCGGCGGCGCGCAACTCAATTCTGTGTCCCATGGCCTTTTTCTCCCTTCCTTGCGAGGCGCGGTGTTGTACCATAGTTCGATGGCGAAATCATGGGGAATTCGCACATTCAGGCGGCCAGTTCGAGGGCGGGACGCCCTCGCCCCGATGGACCTTCTGGGAGTCGGTTTGCTGTCATGGATTCGTCATAATTCTGCCTTGTAATTCCGATTGACCACCATCCGACAGGCGCAGGCATGGACAACAAGGTTTTGGTCATTGAAGACGAGCATGAAATTCGCGAAATGCTCAACTTCACGCTGACGCGGGCTGGGTTCAGCGTCTGCGAAGCGGACAGCGCCGAAGCGGCCTTGGGCCAGCTCGACGGCCCGCTGCCCGACCTGCTCATCATTGATTGGATGCTGCCGGGCATGAGCGGCGTGGAACTGGCCCGCCGGCTGCGGCAGGACGAGCACACCGCCAACCTGCCCATGATCATGCTTACCGCGCGCGGGGAGGAGACCGACAAGCTCAAGAGCTTCGACTCCGGCATGGACGACTACCTCACCAAACCCTTCTCACCCAAAGAGCTCATCGCCCGCATACGGGCGTTGCTGCGGCGCACCGGCACGCCGGAAAACGGCGTCATCGCCTGCGGCCCCGTGCGCTTGGACCTAAACGCGCACAAGCTCTCCGTCGATGGGCAGGCAGTGAAGGTCGGCCCCACCGAGTTCCGCCTGCTGGAGCTGTTCATGCGCAATCCGGACCGCGCCTTTGGCCGGGCCCAACTGCTCGACCGCGTATGGGGCCGCAGCATCTACGTGGAGGAGCGCACGGTGGATGTGCATGTGCTGCGCCTGCGCAAAACGCTCAAGCCCCACGGCGTGGACCAGTTGATTCAAACCGTACGCGGCGTGGGCTATCGATTCAGCCCCGCCTGATGGACCTCTACAGCCGCAAGGAGCTGCTTGGCGCCGGGGCCTTGGTGCTGGCCGCCCTTGCCATCGGTCTCGCCTTCGGGGGCTTGGGCTGGGCGCTGTTCGCCGCCGCCGCCGCCGGGCTCGTTTACCAGCATCGGGACCTGCGCCGATTCGTGCGCTGGGCCAAGAAACCGCTGCGGCGCCCCAAGTTCGCCAACGCGGGCCTGGAGCAGGCCAGCCGCTCGTTGCGCCGCTCCCTCAAGCAGGCGCGGCGGCGGACTCACGAAGCCCTGCAACAGACGTCCCACTTCCGGGGCGTGACGGCGGCGCTGCCGGATGCCGCCATCCTGGTGGATGGGGAGGGCAACATCGAGAGCTTCAACGGCGCCTCCGTGGCCTTGTTGCACTTGAAGCGCAAGGACACCGGCAAGCACCTCGGCACCCTGCTGCGCCATCCGGATGCCATCCGGCTGTTGAATCAGGAGACGCCGGACCCCACCGCCGAATTCAGCTCCCCCTTTATAGAGGGCCAGCGCTTGGAGCTGCGCCGCGTGCCCGTGGCCAAGGACCAGGACCTCATCCTAGCCCGGGACGTAACCCATCTCAACCGGTTGTTGAGCATGCGCCAGGACTTCGTGGCCAATGTCTCCCATGAGCTGCGCACCCCGTTGACCATCATCGTCGGCTACCTGGAGGCGATTGACGACGATGAGCTGGATGCCGACACCCGGCGCCGGCTGGTGGGCAAGCTCGCCTCGCCGACCCATCGCATGCAGGCCCTGGTCGATGACCTGCTGATGCTCACCCGGCTGGAGTCGAGCCCCGCGCCGGAACCCGGCGACCTCACCGCGGTCGATGTCAGGCTGTTGGTCGGCAGCGTGGTGGATGACTTGGCGGGCATGGCCGGCAAGGGCCATCAAATCGAACAGCGCATCCCCTGTGGTTTGCGGGTGCTGGGCATCGAAAAGGAGTTGCACAGCGCCTGCACCAACCTCGTCACCAACGCCATCAAGTACAGCCCCCAAGGCGGACGGATAAACATCAGTTGGACTGGCGGGGACAACGGCGCCATGCTGGAGGTGAGCGACGAGGGCGTGGGCATCGCCCCCGAACACCTCTCAAGGCTGACCGAGCGCTTCTACCGGGTCGATTTCGCCAGCGCCCGAGTGCGCGGCGGCACAGGCTTGGGGTTGGCCATCGTCAAGCACGTTCTCAAGCGGCACAACAGCCAACTGCAAATCGAAAGCGAGGTGGGCAAGGGCAGCCGCTTCTACTGCCGCTTCCAAGCCGACCAACTCCAAGCCCCGCCCTCAGCCGCTTAGAGCGAGGGGACCTTAGCGCCGCGCCATCGGCATCTGCATCAGGTGGTGGCCACCGTCGAGGATCAGGGTCTCGCCGGTCACCACACTGGCGCCAGTGAGGAACAGCAGGACGCCCTCGGCGACTGTGTCGGGCGTGGTGGTCAGGCGCAGCGGCGTGTTCTCCTCCAGATAGGCCTTGGCCCGGTCATAGGTCTCCTGGCCCATGCCTTCGGCCAACCAATCCCCTTGGATGAAGCCGGGGCAGACCGTGTTGACACGGATTTCCGGGCCGAGCGCCCGCGCCAGCGAGAGCCCCAAGGTAATGAGGGCGCCCTTGGAGGCGGCGTAGGCGATGGAACTGCCCACCCCCATGATCCCGGCGATGGAGGCTACGTTGACGATGCTGCCCTGGCCGCCGCGCCGCATCAGGGGGGCCGCGGCACGGGTCATCTGGTAGGGGCCCACCGTGTTGACGCCGTAGATGTGCAGGAAGTCCTGCTTGTCCAAGCCCTCCAGGTCGTCGTGGGCGCAGAACTTGGTGGTGCCGGCGTTGTTGACCAAGCCATCGAGCCGCCCCCACCGTGATTCCGCCGCAGCGACCAGCTTGCGGCAGTCCGCATCATCGCTCACGTCGGCCTGCACCACCTCGGTTTCAACGCCGAAGGAATGGCATTCTTCTTCCGTGCGCCGCGCCCCGGCCTCGCTGTGGGCGTAGTTGATGACCACATGGCAACCGAGCTCCGCCAACTGCCGGGCGCAAGCCGCGCCGACGCCGCTTGATGAGCCGGTGACAATGACCACGCCCTCCTGCAGGTCCATCATGGGGCTGTTTCCTTTTATGATCGGCTTGAATCAAGGGTAGTATTCGCACTTTTTGCCGGGGGGTCAAAGCCGCATGGGAACCATCGAGGCCGTCATCTGGGATTTTGGCGGCGTGCTGACCACATCGCCGTTCGAAGCCTTCAACCGCTACGAGCAGGCCCACGGGCTGCCCATCGACTTCATTCGCGGCATCAACGCCACCAACCCGGAAAGCAATGCTTGGGCGCAGTTCGAATCCGCCCAGATCAGCTTGGAGGAATTCGATGCGGCGTTCGCCGCGGAGGCGGCGGCGAAGGGGTACGAGGTGCCGGGGCGGGACGTGATCGGGCTGCTGAGCGGCGACCTGCGGCCGCGCATGGTGGAGGTGCTCAAACGCTGCAAGGAACACTTCAAGGTGGCCTGCATCACCAACAACGTCAAGTCCGGCACTGGTCCGGCGATGGCCACCAGCGACGCCAAGCGCGAGCAGACCGGCGCCGTCATGGAGCTGTTCGACCTCGTGGTGGAATCGAGCATTGAGGGCATCCGCAAGCCCAACCCGAAGATCTATCGCCTGACCTGCGACAGGCTCGGTGTCGCCCCGGACGCCTGCGCCTTCCTGGACGACCTCGGCATTAACCTAAAGCCCGCCCGTCAGCTTGGCATGCAAACCATCAAGGTGGTGGAAGAGGACCAAGCGATCCGCGAATTGGAGCAAATCACGGGCATCGAGATGCCCTAGCAGTACCGTGATTCGAGTCGAGGGCAAGATGCCCTCGCTCCGGGGCTCCGTTGGAGCGAGGGCGTCCCGCCCTCGCAACGGCCCTCGCTCCGGGGCTCCGTCGGAGCGAGGGTGTCCCGCTCTCGACGGCATCCCGTGGTTCGGTTTCGAGGGCAAGATGCCCGGGGCTCCGTTGGAGCGAGGGCGTCCCGCCCTCGCAACGGCGCTCGTCAGAGCGCCGATCCCTGTGCAGCGGCAGCCGTTCAGCCGCCTTCGATGCGCGACATGAAGAACACTTCGCTGTCCGCGCCGATCGGCTCCAGGAAGGCGTCTTGGTAGATCTGCCCGTCGATGGCCACGGCGGCCTTGTTCAGCGGCTCGCGCACACCCGGCCAGCGCGCTTCCAAGGCGACCAGCAAGTCCCGGTAGTTGGCGACAGCGACCTCGATCTCCCGCTCACCCCCGGTGTGGGTGAGCAGGTGATCGGGGAAGACGACCTTGGCCATCCAACTTGGCGGCTGAAGCGCCCCGCTGGCAGGCTCAGTCGTCGCCGAGCGCCGCCAGAATGCGCGGCGGCGACAACGGCAGGTCGTTGATGCGAGTGCCGGTCGCGTCACGCACCGCGTTGGCGGCAACCGCCAACGGCGCGACGATGGGCGTCTCGCCCACACCGCGCACCCCGTACGGGTGGCTCGGATTGGGCACTTCAACGATTTCCGTGTCGATCATCGGCAAGTCCGAGGCCACGGGCACCCGGTAGTCCAGGAAGCCCGCGTTCTCCATCACGCCGTTGGCGTCATAGATGTACTCCTCGTTCAACGCCCAACCGAGGCCCTGGGCGGCGCCGCCCTGCATCTGGCCCTCCACGTAGGCCGGGTGGATGGCCTTGCCGGCATCCTGGATGCCGGTGAAGGACAGCACCTCCACGGCGCCGGTTTCCGGGTCCACCTTCAGGTCGGCGAAGTTGACGGAGAAGCTGGCGCCCGCGCCCTGGGCGTTCAACGACGCCCGGCCGAGAATCGGACCGCCGGTCTTGGGCGCGCTGGCGGCGATGTCCGCCAAGCTCAGGGGCTTGACGTCCGCGTTCACGCCGGGTGCCGGAACCGCTTGGCCGTCCTCCCACTCCACCTGGTCCTCATCCATGCTCCAAGTGGCGGCCGCTCGCGACTTGCACTGGGCGATGATGTCCTCGCAGGCCTGCACCACCGCCAGGCCGGTGGCGAAGGTAGTGCGGCTGCCGCCCGTGACATTGCAGAAGCCGGTGCTCTCGGTGTCGCCCACGTAGGTCTTGATCTGCTCGTACGGCACGCCCAGGGTCTCCGCCGCCATCAGGCCCATGGAGGCCCGGGAGCCGCCGATGTCGGGGCTGCCTTCCATGACGATCACGGTGCCGTCCTCGTTGATGCGCACCTCGGCGCTCGACTGCATGCCGATGTTGAACCAGAAACCCGCAGCCACCCCGCGCCCGGCGCCTTCCGGCACCGGCTTGGTGTAGTTGGGGTGCTTCTTGGCCGCTTCGAGGCAGGCCTTGAAGCCGATGGCCGGGAACTTCGGCCCGTAGGGGGCTTGGGTGCCCTCATCCGCGGCATTGGCCATGCGCAGGTCCAAGGGGTCCATGCCGATCTGGCGGGCGATGTCGTCCAAGGCCACCTCGAAGGCGTGCATGGCCTGGGGCGCGCCCGGCGCCCGGTAAGCGGCCACCTTGGGCTTGTTCACCAGCACGTCATGCCCTTCGACCAGGAAGTTCTCGATCTCATAGGGTGCGAAGATCGACATGGCGCCGGGCATGACCGGCGCGCCGGCGAAAGCCCCGGCCTCGTAGGCCAGCCACGCCTTGGCGGCGGTGATCTTGCCGTCTTTTTGCGCGCCCACCTTCACCCGGCAGACGCTGCCGGAGGTGGGGCCCGTGGCGCGGAACACTTCCTCCCGCGACATGACCATCTTCACCGGCCGACCCGCGTGCTTGGACAGCATCACCGCCACCGGCTCCAGGTAAACCACCGTCTTGCCGCCGAAGCCGCCGCCGATTTCCGAGGCGACGAACTTCAAATCGCCGATCTTCCAGTTGAGGATCTTCGAGGTCATGGCGCGGAACTCGAAGTGGCCCTGGGTGCAGCACCAAACCGTGGCCTTGCCCTCCTCGTTGACCGTCGCCGTGCAAGCATGGGGCTCGATGTAGCCTTGGTGGGCCATGGGAATGCGGTACTCGCCCTCCACCACCACGTCGGCCTGCTCGAAGCCGGCCTCCAAGTCGCCCCGGGCCAGGACCATCACCGAGGCGATGTTGCTCGGCTTGTCCGGCTTTTCGGGCAGGTTCTTGGTGAAGCAGTTTTCATCGAGCAGGGTGGCGTCCGGGGCCATGGCCTCCAGCACGTCGAGCACCGGCGGCAGCGCCTCGTACTCCACCTCGATGGCCTCCAAGGCCCGCTCGGCAATCTCCACGCTGGTGGCCGCCACTGCCGCGACGGCGTGGCCGTGGTAGAGGGCCTTGTCCCGGGCCATGATGTTGCAGGCGATGTCGGCCACGTCGCCGCCACCTTCGCCGCCGATCTCGCCGCTGGCCACCGCCGGGAAGTCGGCGCCGGACACCGCGGCGTGGATGCCGTCCATGGCCAGGGCCTTGGATACGTCCACCTTCTTGATGCGGGCATGGGCGTGGGGACTGCGCAGAACCCTGCCGTGCAGCATGTTGGGCAGGTTCTGGTCGGCGCCGAACTGCGCCCTGCCGGTGACCTTGTCCACCCCGTCCGGGCGCACCGGGCGGGTTCCCACATATCGATAATCTACGGCCTCAGCCATTGGCGACCTCCTGTTGGACGCAAAATTTCAGTTCAATCACGCCTCGTGGGCGAGTTCCTGGGCGGCGTCCTGCACCGCCCGGATGATCTTGTCGTATCCCGTGCACCGACAGAGGTTGCCGGCCAACCAGTAGCGGATGGTGCGCTCGTCGGGATCCGGGTTGCGGTCGAGCAGCGCCTTGGCGGCAACGATGAAGCCGGGGGTGCAGACCCCGCACTGCAGCGCCGCGTGCTCAAGGAACTTTTCCTGGATGGGATGCAGGCCGTCGCCGTCGGCGATGCCTTCAATGGTAGTGATCTCCGCCCCTTCGGCCTCTGCGGCCAGCATTAGGCAGGAGCAGACCAAGCGGCCATCGACGATCACCGAGCAGGCACCGCAGTCGCCGGTGCCGCAGCCTTCCTTGGTGCCGAGCTTGCCCACCTCGTCGCGCAGCGCATCGAGCAGGGACTGTTGCGGCGAGCCGAGAAAATCGACCTCGTCGCCGTTGATGGTGGTGTGGATGTGCATTTTGCTCATGGGGTAACTCTCCTAAGCGGCCAAGGCGCGGTCGCGGGCGATGGCTCCGGCGCGCCGGCACAGGACGGCGACAACCTTGCGCCGGTACTCAATGGTGCCGCGCTTGTCGTTGATGGGCGACGCGGCGGCCGCGCAAGCGGCACCAGCAGCGGCCAACGCCTCGTCATCCACGGCGGTGCCGACCAGCGCCGCGGCGGCATCGGCCACCAGCAGCGGGGTCGGAGCCACGGCGCCGATACCCACCCGGGCTGCCGTGCAGGTGCCGCTGCCGTCCAGCGTGACGCTGACGCCGGCGCCAGCCACGGCGATGTCCATTTCGGTGCGGGGGATGAAGCGCAGGTAGGCGTCCCCGCTGTTGGCCGGCGGGCGCGGGAACTTCAGGCCAAGCAGGAACTCATCGCCAGTCATGACGTTGGTGCCCACTCCGGTGCAGAAGTCCTCCACCGGCACTTCCCGCTCGCCGGCCGCTCCGGCGATGACGCAGATGCCGCGGTCGGCGATCATGGCGGGGATGGTGTCGGCGGCGGGCGATGAGTTGCACAGGTTGCCGCCCAAGGAGGCGCGGCCCTGGATCTGGGTGGAGCCGATGAGGTCCGCCGACTCGATCAAGCCCGGCAGGAGGGACTTCAGCTCCTCATTCTCGTTCAGGATGGCGCTGGGAATGGCCGCGCCGATGTAGATTTCATCGCCGCCGATGTCCAGGCGGTTGGTTTCTTCGATCTTCTTGACGTCAACGATGGTGCGCGGCGCCCTGTCCAAGCCGCGCAACTGCACCAGCAGATCGGTGCCGCCCGCCAGAACCTGGGCGCGCCGCCCGTTGTTCGCGTGGTCCTGCAGAATGCCGACGGCGTCGGCAACACTGCGCGGGGCCTCGTAGGCAAATTCGCCCATGAATCCTCCCTGTCCAATTTCGGATTTACTTCCAGCGCGGCTTGAAGCGCCGCCGCTCTTGGGTTGCGCAATGTATCACAGAATCCACGAGGGCAAAGCAATCCGGGGGCCTCCGTTGGAGCGAGGGTGTCCCACCCTCGACGGAACGCCGGGGCGAGGGCGTCCCGCCCTCGATGGAATGTCCGGGTTCGAATCGAGGGCAAGATGCCCTTGTCTGTTAGATTTCCCCCCTGCGGACCCGGAAACGGGATTGCCTCCCCGGCGCCCTAGGGCGCCGGGGAGGCGCGGCGGCCGGGTCGTGATGCCCTGGGTCATAGAGGACCGTGAGCGAG
>JAJEIQ010000076.1 GCA_022827905.1 Pseudomonadales bacterium
TACCTCCAGTCCATGGCGCTCCAGGGATGGAACCCCCTGACCGCAATCGAGATCGCACTCAACGGCAACGCCGCCGACATGGTCGAGCAGCCGACCCAGCAAGCCACGTCCAATCAGGCGCAGGGGGGCGAGTAGTTACCAAGAAAATAAGAATTCATCCGCAAAAATTCCGAACGTCTAGCCCTCCGCCAATGTACTTTGTAAATCAATGGGTTAAGAAAGTCGTATACTGATTCGTACACAGAAACGGAAAGCATCGAAGTTGTAAGCGTTTGGCGGGCGTTGAAACGGAAGTCACGTCGACAGCCCAAGTGCAAACATCGAAGGTCAACCCATTCAACCACAACGAGGCAAACCCCATGAACTGAGCGAGCAAAACCCTCGTCATCCTCTGCGCGGCAATGGCCTTAGCGCCAACAAAAGCCGCCGCGATTCAGTACAACGCCAGCAATGCCGGGCCTTTCAAGGCGACCATGAGCAAGGCGGCGCAAGTGAATTGCGCCAATCAAATCGGATGGCCACCCCTCTACCACGTCAAGGCTTGCGCCCCATCGGGGCCGTTGTGGAATTGAGCGTTTGATTTCGGCAGGCCAACGCGCAAGCGGGGCGGTCAGTGCCGCATCGGGCGCTCACGGTTGATCTTGCGGCCCTTCTAAACCCTCCTGCAAAATCCGCTCGCGCTCGCGGCCCGAAGTCAGTTTCTCGAAATAGGTCATGGCCGCGTCATAGTCAATTTCCTTGATGCGCTCGAACCGCGCCCATCGTTCGTTGAGTTTCGCCATGTCATCGGGCGGCGGCGCGTAGCCTGCAAAGTGCAGAGTGGTCGCCAGAGAAAAAGCCGCCGATTGCCGATAGATAACGCTGGCCTCGGTGGGCGGGTCGGCGGGCGGCAGTTCCCACCAAAGCCACCGCATCCGGTCAACCAAGCGCTGCCCTCCGTCTTGGCATTCAGCCAGTTCGGGGGGATCGTCAATCCATTGGGCGCAACCGACTTCGGGCGCTGCGGATTCATCCGCGGCGGGAGCGGGCATCGCCGCGCTAGCGAGCCATAGGACGGCGGCGACAATCAACGGCGGTTTCGCCGGGAGACGGCCTCCCCGTTTCATTCGCACACGGCCAGTTATTCCGTAACCTGCCAAGGGCATTCGAAGCCGGGAAAGTCGCCATAAGCGCGGTCAAACCGATCGCGCACTTGATAGCCGTCCATGTTCAATGACGGCTCATCCAAGTAGGGGCTTGACAGGTCGCAAAGGTATTTCGCTATGCCGTCCTGACCGCCGCCGAAGCCCTCGCCAACGAATGATCGCCCAATCGAACTGAACAGGCCCCTTTGAACCGACCGGCATCGGTCTAGCGGCTCGCCGGGAAACCATGAATCCCCATCGACATAGGAAGCCGGGGGGATTTGGTTTGTCGCATGGACGGTTCCGCAGTTGCGCGACCAACGCGCCGCAGCCTCCCAACTCACAGCGCCGGATAGCTGGTAGTGCCATTGCGTGGCCGTCCACGATGGTTGAAACGCCTTGAGGCAATCGGCCAACTGACTTTGCTCTTCGGGGCGCATAGGTGGCCAAGTCTCAAAACCGCCATAGACGTAGTCGGTTCGCGTCAGGCCCACTCGATCAGGAACCGGCAAGGCCAGCCAGCTAGGAAGCTCTTGTGTGCGCTTGCAATCGTCAAGGCACCAATGGCCGCGCCATTGCTCGACCAACTGGCCCAATGCCCTTGACGGTTGATTGTCGATGCCGCCCGGTACTTCCCATTCGAGCCAAAGGGAACCCAAGCCCGCAACGTCGCGCAAGTCCGTCGCTCGAATCAGCCGTTTGAAGCTCTTTTTTTTTGTGGGGTGATTGCAGGCATTCTGCCGCTCATGTTTCCTTGCTCGTCCACTCGGTACAAGTGGGCTACCTCGCCAACCGGCCCGCCGCTATCCCTAACTGTGGAGTTGGGCACAGACACCAAAAGGCGCGTTGGCTGCGTTGGGTGGACCTCAACGAACCCTCCCGGCACCGATTGGGCCGAACACGTTACGGACGGCTCCGCTTGGTCGGGGCTTTCCCAAGTCCATTGAACAGTTCTTCTCTGAACGTCCGCCGCTGCGTTGGTGGGCAGCGCAAGGAAACCGACACTGGCGGCGGCAACGACGATGGCGGTTAGGGTGGCAAGTGGTTTCATGACGTGTTCCCTCTAGTGGGCGTGGAGGTAGGCCAGCGAGCCTACTAGTGCCCTTTCCGACTAATTTTTTTTTTAGTTCGTTGTGCGCCGACTTGATGATCTCGTCGGCTGACTTCGTCCGGCGGAACGGCTTCGGCTGTTCGTTGTGTATTTCTAGATGGCTGCGGATGGCTTTCTCCATAGCGACGACGGAACGGTGGGAGCCCCGCCGCGGCTGGTGCTCCGTCAGGCTGGCGAAGAACCGCTCGACCAGGTTGATCCAGGAGCTTTCGGTCGGCGTGAAGTGGCGGTGGAACCGGGGATGGCGGAGCAGCCACCGCTTCACCCCGCCGGTCTTGTGGGTTCGGTAGTTGTCCAGGATTATGTGGACCTCCAAGTCCTCGGGGACGGCGTGGTCGACGTGCCGCAGGAAGCAGATGAAGTTGATGCTGCGGTGGCGGTGCTGGTGGCTCACGCGGGGCAGCGCCGCCGCCAGCCGGAAGGGGGATTTCCGTGCCTGTTGCGGGCGGGTTGACGCGGTTGGGCAGGGTCATCGCGGACGGTCTCCTTGGGCTTTCGCGGGTGCCTCGGGGGCGGGGGAACGGGAAGCCAGCCACGGCGGACTCGCTTCCCCCAATCCCCAACAGCGGGCAAAGCTACGGAACGGCGGCGCGGAATTCGCCTAGCAAATGGTAGGGATTGGGTGTTGTTTCGAAGGGGTCGCCGTGGGGTCCGGGTGGGCGGCGGCTCGCACCACTGGGGCCGACGGGCCGCACGACCGAGCGGGTCAATTCGGCGGGGTCTGGGCCTTGCCGAGGGGTTGCTAACTGCGGGGGAAGGTCGCGGGGGCCTTAACAGGAGCTAAGCGTTTTCCCTCGTCCAAGCCAGAACATGGGGCCAAGCAGGCCGTGAGACTCGCTGCGCCGGAGCGGCACGAGGGACTTCGGTCAGGGACGAACGGCCAGCACGTCGCAGGGCGCCCGCGACAGAACCCGCTCCGCGGAATTGCCGATGCCCAGGGTCTGCCGCAGTGGATGCGCGGCGGTGCCCACCACGAGCAGTTCCGCTTTCAGTTTGCTGGCCAAAAACTGCAGGGACTGGCCGACTTTGCCGACCGGAAAATGGCGGCGCGACTTTGCGATGCTATGGGGCGCCACGAGCCCTTCGAGCGCCTCGCTGACGCTGGCGACGGCTCTTTTTCGGGCTTGCCGGGCGTCAATGACGTCGAGGTCGCGCAACACCTCGGACAGCTCGATGACATAGGCGCAGTGGAGTTCCGCACCGGTCCGCTCAGCGAGCGCTTGGGCCGATGCCAGCACCCTGCGGTTCAGGTGCTGGTGCGCTCGATCCAAGTTGGAGAGGTCGAGTGCCGCCAGCACCACTTTGGCGGTTTTGCGTCGGCGGGCGGTGGTTAGCAAAACGGGCGGGGTGCAGGATCGCAGCAGTTGCCAGTCCAGCGGGGTGTGCAGCAGTGTCCTAGAGTAATGCACGGTCTTGACCACGACGTCGACCCCGCGTTCCTTCACGGCACGAGTGGTCCAGCCGGCGATGTCGTTGGTCCAAACCACCTTGCGGGCGATCTCGCCCCCAGCCTTGCCGCCCCGGGCGTCGTCCACGCATTGGCGCAGCCAAGCCCGGCGCTCCTTCAGCAGGGCGTCGCGGATCGTTCGCCTCTGATCGGCCTCCAACACGTCCTGTGCCGCAGCCATCGGATGCCAGCAGAACGACACCGCCTCCATCTTTGCCGCGGTTGCACCCTGCAACGCTAGCGCCCGCTTGAGCGCGGTCTGCGGGTGCTTGGGCTTGTCCATAATGACCAGCATGGAAGCTAGGTCGAATGCTACGGATGGTGCTGCGCGTTTCACAAGTTCCTCCTGTTCGGGGCGTCGGTAGGATACACGACGTGGTTCCCTCAGGGTGCTTCCGCAGCGACCGGGGCTGCGGTAATGTGCTGGCGTTCCAGTTGTAGGCATGGGGATTGAATTGGCTTTGCGCTTGAGAGCCGCTGGTTGTTTTGCGGGCGCCTTAGGCGTCGTCTTGGCGTTAGTCAATCCAGGGCCGCTAGCTCGGGGGAGCGAGTTGGAGAGCGAGCTGGCACCCGTTGCCAACGCCGCTCACGACGACACCAAGGTTGGGCTTGCACACCGCGTCCAAGGCGAGAAATTGCTCTGGGAGGGGGAATTTGGCGGGGCGATCGAGAGTTTTGCGGAGGCGATCCACCATAGTCCGGAAAGCCCGCCCCCCTACTATTTCCTCAACCTCTCCGACCCCTTGCGCCAACGCCATGAACGTGCGCTGCGGGCCAAACTGGACACCATCGCCGCCCACGCGCCCAAAGATGCTGGGACGGCCTACCTGATGCGGGGTGCGCACGGGTGGTTCAGCGGAGACTCGGAAGCAGCCCTTCAGGACTTTGGCGAAGCGATCCGCTTGGCTCCGGAACGAGCGGCCCCGTACCATCTGCGTGCCGCTGCATGGCTAGGCAAAGGGGAGTGGCAAAGGGCCATTCGCGACTACGATGAGGCCATTCAACGCGACGCCGAAGATGAAATTGCCTACTACAGCCGCGGAGCGTCGCGGTTCTGGGATGGGGACCAGCAGGGGGCCATCGACGACTACAGCGCGGCTCTTCGTTTGAATCCGAACAACGCGGTGATTTTCTATCTGCGCGGGTTCGCCTCCCATGCAGCCCAGGATTACGACCAAGCCATACAGGACCACGGGGAGGTCATCCGCCACCTTCCCAAGGAATCCTCTGGGTACTACGAACGGGCAAGTGCATGGCTGATGAAGGGAAAACCCAAGGAAGCGATCCGTGACTTGGATGTGGCTGTCCGACTTGATCCTGACGATGGGCACATCCGCTACCACCGGGGATTTGCTTGGCACCAGGAAGGAGACTTGGCGAAGGCGGTGCGGGACTTCAATGAGGCTCTCCGTTTGAATCCCAAAAACGCTCTTGCCTACTACATGCGCGGAGTGGCTTGGCACAAGCAGAATGACTTCGACCAAGCCGCTCGTGACCTCAGCGAAGCCATTGCGCTCGACCCCGAAGACACATCCGCGTACTACCAGCGCGGGGAAGCTTGGCTTCGGAAGGGGGAGTTTGACCGGGCCAGTCAGGACTTCGACCAAGTCATCCACCTTGGCCCGGAGGACAGCACGGTTGCGTCGGGACATTTCGGGCACGGTCGCGTCGCCTGGTTCAAGGGCGATCATGCGCAGGCCATTGAGGAATACAGCAAAGCCATCCGCCAATATCCGGGACTCGCCCATGCCCACCGTGCCCGGGCTTTCCTTTACTCGCAGCAGGCGGACTACGATCGTGCAATTGGCGATTACAGCGAGGCCATTAGCATCGGACCCGCGCATGCCAGCGATTACTCCAGCCGCGCCCGCGTTTGGCAGGAGAAGGGCAACTTCAAATTAGCGATTCGGGATTACGACGAAGCAATCCGCCTGCAACCAGATAACCCCCTTTACTACTTCTCAAGGGGCGTGGCATCGCTTGGCATCAAGGAATACAAGTCCGCCATTGGCGATCTCGATCACGCAATCGGCCTACGGCCTGAGCGTGCGGCTGCCTACCTCATCCGTGGCTTGGCTTTCGACAGAATGGGAATTCACGACCGGGCGATCAAGGACTTCGACGATGCGGTGCGGCTCGGTGGCGGTAGTGCCGCGGCTCTCGGAGAGATGGCGGGGCGGTTGTCCACAGGCCCCTGCTACTTGCGGGACGGACATAGCGCAATCAAGTTGATCGACAAAGCGCTGACCTTGGAAAGCGGTGCATTCCTTCAGGAGGGGCGGGCTCTTGCGTTGATCGAGGCCGGTGAGTTGGAGACGGCGATTGAAGCGTACGAAACGGCAGTGGTGCCAACGGATGTGGAAGGGGAGTCAGCGGCGGGATCGGAGGGGTATCGTCGAATGCTGATTCAGACCTTGCAACGGGCCCTGATTCGAAATGGCCATGCCAGTGTGGTCGTCAATGGCGTCTTCGACCCAGCGACGCGGGATGCGCTGAAATCGTGCGTTCTCGCCGGCTGCCGTCCCAGACTTGGGGTCAGTTCCTGTGCTGGAGAGGAAGTCCCGCCACCGAGCCGCAATCTGCAAGCGGCGCTGGAGAGGCTGGCATCTCCTCAAGTTGTCATTGAGGAGGAACACTGAACGCAATCAGGGTATCGCCCAGCCGTCCTTGCGCTGTCGGGTTGCCGCCCGCGTAGATCACGACGTACTGTCGGCCCTTCCAAACATAGGTCAGCGGGGTGGCCATCCCGGCGGCTGGCAGTTGCCAGCGCCATAGCAGTTCGCCGGTCGCGACATCGAATGCTCGCAAGGTGTCGTCCATTGTCGCCCCGATGAATACGAGGCCGCCAGCGGTCACGATGGGGCCTCCGAGGCTCGGCAGACCCAAGGTCACGCCTCCCATCTCGCCGAGCGCTTTGCGCCAGACGATTTTCCCGGTCGAGAGATCCACGGCCGCCAGGACGCCCCAGGGCGGTGGCGTGCAGGGAACGCCGAACGGAGAAAGCAGTACCTCCCGCTTCATCCCAAAGGGTGCCCCCGCCTGCGGGGAGACCTCCTGGTCGTGAAACACCTTGCGCATGGCGTTGACCTGTTCGGCTGGGATCAACTGGATATGGTGCGCGACGCTGTTCATGTTGACGATCAGCAAGTTGCGCGCAGGGTCGTAGGCGGCGCCACCCCAGTTCGCGCCCCCGCCGGTGAACGGGTAGAGCAGGGTTCCCCGTTCCGAGGGCGGCGTATACAGGCCGCCCGCGAGGGATTCCGTGATCCGGGCCCGGCATTGCAGGCGGTCGAAAAGGGTCAGCCCGAAGGCGTCGTCCGCCGACAAACGGTTCGGCACGATGGGTGGGGGCGCGGCGGGGAAGGGCTGCGTCGGTGAGAGCCACTCGCCGGGAGCGCCGTTCTGGGGAACCGGCCGTTCCTCGACGGGCAGGAAAGGCTTTCCGGTGTCGCGGTCGAGAACGAAGACGAAGCCCGTCTTGGTCACCTGGGCCACCACGTCATGAAGCGCGCCGTCGCGCCAGACCGAGTACAGGCCTGGTTGCGCTGGCACGTCGTAGTCCCAGATGTCGTGATGCACCGTCTGAAAACTCCAGCGCACATGGCCGGTCTCAGCCTCCAGTGCGACAACGGAATTGGCGTGGCGGTTGCTGCCGGGCCGAAGGCCACCGTAGAAGTCAGGACTGGGACTGCTGGTCGGCACGAACACGAGGCCACGCTCCTCGTCCACCGACATCGGTGCCCATGCGTTGGCATGGCCTTCAATCGGTGGCTGCGCGCCCTGCCAGGTTAGCGCCGCCGGATCGTTCGCAGTGCGCGGAATCGGATCCCAATCCCAGCGCGCCACGCCGGTTCTAGCGTCAAAGGCACGCACCGAACCGGCGGGGGCCAAAACCCTGGCGTTGTCGCCGATGGCGGAACCAACCACCACGGTGTCGCGAACTACAACTGGGGGTGACGTGATTTGAAACTCGCCCGGCCAGAGGAGCGGCATGCCGGGATCGATGCGGACCTCTCCGCGGTCTCCGAATCCCGGGCAGCGGTCCCCGGTCGCTGCATCGATGGCGATCAGCCGCGCATCGTTGGTGCCCATGAAGATGCGGCTGGCACAGGGCGCGGAAGCATCGGCATCCCGCCAATGGGTGACGCCGCGGCATACGAACTGGTTGGCCGGGTCCTGCCCGAGGTCGATGCGGGGATCGAAGCGCCAGCGTTCGCCGCCGGTATCCGGGTCGAGGGCGATGACCTCGTTGAAGGGCGTGCAAAACACCAATGCGTCGCCGGCCAGAATCGGCGTCCCCTCGGTGGCGGCACGTTCCATGTGGTCTGCCCGGTCGGTCAGGTCGCCGGTTCGATACTCCCATGCCGGTGCCAGTAGGGCGACGTTGCTTGCCGTGATCTCAGCAGCCCGACTGTATCGATGCCCGCCCGGATCACCGCCGTAATAACCCCAGCCACCGCCAACGTCGATGGTGGCCGCGGGACGGGCCGTGGTCTGGGCCGTGCCGTCTATGTCCAATCGATGCGCACCGCCCAGATACCAAATCATTGAACCGCCGAGTACTGAGATCAGCGCCGCAAGAACGATGAGGGCAGCAACGGACAGCAGGACTTTGCGCACTGTAAGCAATGAGCGCATGCGGGCTTCGCAGTTTCAATGGAGATTGCAATGTTACTGGCTGCCATTGATGCCGGCGACCGTTGACAAGATAGATACTCAGCCGAAGGCTCGCACTTCAAGTAAACTAGCCGCCATGTCCCAATTCGATACTGTTGAAGACGCGCTCACGGCCATTGCCGCCGGGGAGATGGTGGTCGTGGTTGACGATGATGACCGCGAGAACGAAGGCGACCTCATCATGGCCGCGAGCAAGGCGAGCCCTGAGCAGGTGGCCTTCATGATCCGCCACACCAGCGGCATCCTCTGCGCTCCCATTCGCCAGAGCTTGGCGAGCCGCCTGCGCCTCGATCCCATGGTGGCGCTCAACGATGCGCCCATGAGCACGGCGTTCACCGTCTCCATCGACTACAAGCAGGGTCTGACCACCGGCATTTCCGCCGAGGAACGGGCGGCGACGGTGCAGGCGCTCACCAGCAACAACGTGGCGGGCGAGGACTTCGTGCGTCCCGGACACATCTTTCCGCTGGTGGCCCGCCGCGGCGGCGTGCTGGTGCGTTCCGGGCACACCGAAGCCGGCGTTGACTTGGCGGAACTGGCCGGTTTGCCGCCGGTGGGCTTGCTGGCGGAACTGGTCAATGACGACGGCACGGTGCAGCGGCTGCCGCAACTGCTCGAGTTCGCCAGCCATCATCAATTGAAGATCATCACCATCGCTGATCTCATCGCCTATCGGCAGACCCGGGAGCGGCTGGTGGAGCGCACCCGGGAGTTCCAGGTCAAAACGCGCATCGGCCCGGCCCGGGCGCTCGCCTACAAGACCAAGTTCGAGGATGCGGAGCATCTGGCGCTGGTGTTCGGCGACGTGCGCGGCGATGCATCGGTGCCCGTGCGCATGCACCGCGAAAAACTGATCGATGACGTGCTGGGGCCGCAGACCGACCACGACCAGAATCTGCTCGATGCGTCCCTGGATCGCATCAAGGCCTTGGGGCAGGGCGTGTTGATCTACCTTCGCACCGGCTTTGTGGGTGTGCCCCTAGAGCGATTGGAGGACCAGTCCCGGGAGCAGGAGCGCAAGGCCCAATGGCTGGAGATCGGCGTCGGTGCGCAGATTTTGCGGGACCTGGGCCTGACCCACATTCGCTTGATCGCGGGCCGTGAAGTGGGCTTCGTCGGCATGCGCGGCTTCGGGCTGACCCTCGACGCGACGGAGCTCCTCTAGCGCCCATGACGCTTCCGCTGGTCGGCATCACCATGGGCGACCCGGCGGGCATCGGCCCTGAGGTGTTGGCCAAACACTTGCAGGCGGCGGATGTCGCTGGGATTCGGCTGCTGCTCGTCGGCAGCGCTTGGGCCTTGGAGGAGGGCGCTGCGGCGGCCAATCTGGCGCTGGCCCCAATCCCCGTGATTGACTCACTTGAAGCGCTGCCCGATGCCGCCGGCGTTGTCGGCATCCTTGATGTTGGGGTTCCCCGGCCACCGGCCTTTCGGCTTGGCCAAGTGCAGGTCGCCTGCGGGCACCATGCCGTACAGGCGGTGGAGGCGGCGGCAGCGCTTTGCCTTGAAGGTCGGTTGGCTGCGATGGTGACCTGCCCCATCAACAAGGAGGCCATTCACGCAGCCGGCTACGTAAACGACATCGGCCACCAGGAAATCCTGGCGCGGCTGACAGGCTCGACATCCACCGCAACGATGTTGATGACGCCGGGCCTCAAGGTCGTGCACCTGTCCACCCACAAGCCTTTGATTGAAGCCGCTCAGTACGCCACCCGCGACAATGTGGGCGAAAAACTGGGCCTCATCCACGAATCGCTTGAGCGGTGGGGCCTGCGCCGGCCGCGCATCGCCGTGGCGGCGCTCAACCCCCACGGCGGGGAAGGGGGACTGATTGGGTGCGAGGAAATCGAAGAGCTTGCTCCCGCCGTCGCCGACGCCCGTCGGCAAGGCCTGAACGCCACCGGCCCCATCCCGGCGGATTCGGTGTTCAATCGGGCCATCGGCGGCGAATTTGACGTGGTTCTTGCCCTCTATCACGACCAAGGCCACATCGCTGTGAAGGTCCATGACTTTCACCAGAGCACCACCGCCACCTTGGGCATTCCGTTCGTCCGCACTTCGGTGGACCACGGCACCGCCTTCGACATCGCGGGCCTCGGAAGAGCCGATAGCCGCGGCTTGGCCGCCGCCATCGAGGCGGCGCAATCGCTGGTGGAGCGGCGTTTGCGGTAGGTTGATGTTAGTTTATGTAAATTGCCTTAAGTTCAATTAGGAGACAGCAGTATGAAGTTTGGAGTCACGCTGGGCATCGGCCCGCAGGTGCAGATCGATTTGGAAGCCATTCAGCGGGTGGAGGCGGCTGGGTTCGACTCGCTCTGGGCCGGGGAGGCCTGGGGTTCGGACGCCATCACCCCCTTGGCTTATGTGGCTGGCCACACCAGCCGCATCAAGCTCGGCACCTCGATTATGCAGATGTCGGCTCGCACCCCGGCCATGGCGGCCATGCAGGCGATGACCGTGGACAAGCTCTCCGGGGGGCGGATGATCGTGGGCTTGGGGCCTTCCGGCCCACAGGTGATCGAGGGTTGGCATGGCCAGCCCTACGGCAAGCCGCTCACCCGCACCCGGGAGTACATTGCCATCATGCGCCAGATCTTCGCCCGCCAGGAGCGGGTGGCGTTTGAGGGCGAGTGCTACCAGATTCCCTACACCGGCGAGGGCGCGTCCGGTTTGGGCAAGCCGTTGCGCAGCATTCTCCACGGACGCCCGGACATTCCCATCTACACGGCCGCGATTTCGCCGCGGGGCGTGGCGACCGCGGCGCAGGTGGCCGACGGGGTGATTCCGCTTTGGGTGACGCCGGAGGGTCTGGACGGCTTTGCGGCGGACATTGAGTCCGGCTTCGCCAAGGCGGACGGGGAGAAGGGTTGGGATGATTTCGATGTCCGGCCTTCGGTTAACGTCATCGTCGGCGACGACTTGCAAGCCTGCCGGGACAAGCTGCGCCCCCAGTTGGCCCTCTACGTCGGCGGCATGGGCGCCCGTTCCAAGAACTTCTACAACAACCTGGTCAGCCGCCAAGGCTGGCCGGATGCCGCCAGGGAAATTCAAGATCTTTACTTGGGCGGCCAACGCAACGAGGCCATGGCCGCGGTGCCCGATGACCTGATCGACGCCGTCGCCTTGGTCGGCCCGAAGGAGCGCATCCGCGACCGCTTGGGCGCTTGGCGTGAAAGCAGGGCCACCGGATTGGTGTTTTCGGGCAGCCCAGATTCCATTGAAGCCGTGGCGGAGGTTGCGCTGTAGCCTTCCTAGGGGATGGCCCCTTTGCGACTTCAACACAAGTGCGGCAAACTGGCATCGTCCAATTCGACGGGGAAGCAATCCATGAAGGCAGCGGTGTTTCGTGAAGTGAATGTGCCGATGGAGGTGGAGGAGATCGACGTCGCCAAGCCCGGCCCCCGGGAGGTTTTGGTGCGCACGGCGGCGGCCGGCGTGTGCCACAGCGATATGCACTTCTTCAACGGTACCTATCCCGGCGTTATGCCCATGGTGCTCGGCCACGAGAGTGCCGGGGTGGTGGAGCAGGTGGGCGCCGATGTCCACTACGTTGCGCCCGGGGATCACGTCATCACTTGCCTGTCGGTGTTCTGCGGCCACTGCGAACATTGCCTGACCGGGCGCATGAACCTCTGCGAGGAGCCGGAGACCCGGCGCCACAAGCATGAGGAGCCGCGCATCAGCCAGGGCGGCGCGGCGCTTACCCAGTTTGCCAATCTCGGCTCCTTTGCCGAGTACATGCTGGTGCATGAACACGCAGTGGCCAAGATTCGGGATGACATGCCATTGGACCGGGCCGCCCTGATCGGCTGCGGGGTGACCACCGGCGTGGGCGCGGTGATTCACACCGCCAAGGTGCGGCCCGGTGAAACAGTGGCGGTGATTGGCTGCGGCGGCATCGGGCTGTCGTGCATCAACGGCGCGGCCATCGCCGGGGCGGGCCGCATCATCGCGGTGGACACCGTGCCTTCGAAGCTGGAGCTGGCCCGCAAGTTCGGTGCCACCGACGTGGTCAATGCCAAGGACAACGATCCGGTGGGAGCGGTCATGGAGTTAACATCGGGCGGCGTGCATCACGCCTTCGAGGCCATCGGCCTGAAGGTGACCGCCGAACAAGCCTTCCAGGTGCTCAAGCACGGCGGCACGGCCACCGTGATCGGCATGATTCCCCCCGGCGGCATGGTCGCCCTGCACGGCGTGGATTTCCTGTTCGAAAAGAAGATCCAGGGCTCGTTCATGGGATCCAACCGCTTTCGGGTGGACATGCCGCGTTTCGTCGATTTCTACCTGCAGGGCAAGCTGCACCTGGACGACATGGTGTCCAGCCGCATCAAGCTCAGCGATGTGAACGAAGCCTTGCAGGCCCTGGAAACCGGCGAGGTGGCGCGCAGCGTCATCATCTTCGACGCCTAGCTGAAAATCGAGGGCGGGACGCCCTCGCTCCAATTCAGCATCAAGCGCAGACTCCGGAGCGAGGGCGTCCCGCCCTCGGATATGCGGCGTTATGCGCCGATGGCGGTCGAGTCCGGCCGGCCCACCACGCCCGCCACCATGTTGCGCCGGTCCTTGGACGGCTTTTGCGACGGTGCTTGGCGGGCGGTGAAGTCGAACGGAGTCGTGTCGATGTCCTCCAGAACGATCTCGCCGTTCAGCACGGCCGCCTTCCAAGCCTCGTGCTCGTCTTGGCGCCCTTGGAATTCGGGCATGACCTCTTGGGCGAATAACTCGAGGCTGCTGCAAATGTCCTCGTGGGCGTTCTTGCCCGCTTGGTTGAGCAGGATCACCTGATCCACGTTGGCGTCCACCAGCTCCCGCAAGCGCTGGCGGATGGTATCCGGCGAGCCGATCAGCTCGCTGCCGGAGCGGCGCTGGCCGGCGGGCGTCTGCTTCCAGGCTTGGTAGCGGTCCCAAATGTGGACTTCGCCCGGTTCGAAGGGGCCTTCCTTGTTGTAGAGCTTCAGGGCGAACTGGAAGAAGGTCCAGCCGTCCGCCTTGCGCCAGGCCTCCTCATCCGTCTCCGCGCACATGAAGCCGCTGACCACCGCGATGTTGGGGTTGGCTTGGTACTCGCAGAGCCGTTCCTGGTGATGGATGAAGGTGTTGTAGTAGGCATTCACCCAAGCTCGGGCAGCGGCCAGATCGACGAACTTGAAGCACAGCGCCCCCATGCCCCGGTGGGCGGAGTACTTGATGGTCTCAAGTTGGGAGCAGGCCACCCACAACGGCGGATGGGGCTTTTGCAAGGGCTTGGGCACCACCGCCCGCTTGGGAAACTTAAAGTACTCGCCGTCGTACTCCCAGCCGTGGTTCCAGAACATGGGCAGCACGCAGCGCACGGCATCCTCCCAGATGTCGCGCTTGTCGCGAAAGCGCAAATTGAAGGGATGCAGCTCGGTGACCGAGGAGCCTTCGCCGAGCCCCATCTCCACCCGGCCGTTGGAGACCAAGTCCAAGGTGGCCACCTTTTCCGCCACCCGCGCCGGATGGTTGGTGGTCATCTGAATGATGCCGTGACCAAGACGGATGTTCTGGGTGCGCTGGCTGGCGGCGGCAAGAAAGACCTCCGGAGCCGAGGAGTGGGAGTATTCCTCCAGGAAGTGGTGCTCCACCTCCCAGGCGTAGTCGAAGCCGAGCCGATCGGCGAGTTCGATCTGCTCAAGTGAATTTTGGATCAACTGGTGCTCGCTGGATTCGTCCCAGTCCCGCGGTAGCTGATGCTCATAGAAAATGCCGAATTTCATGGGCCTCCCGTCACTCCTTAACGCAATGGCGCGCAAGTTTGGCACATCCTCGGCGTGGCGGACAGCGGCCAATCGGCGAGTCGGTTGCCGTTATACTGGCGGCCATGGAGATTTCGGTCATGCCCAAGCGAAAGTCCAGCAGGAATCCGCCCATCGTGCCGATTCGTCTTGACAAGCCTTGGCTGCCGCTTGATGCCGCCGCTGGTCTGCCGGGCCAACTCGGGGTGTTCGAACTGGCCGACGACGCCGGACAGTTGCAGTACATCGGCTGCGCTGGGGGACGCAGCCGCTTTGGCCTGCGCAGCGAAGTCCCCGCCGCAGCCGAGCGCATCCCTGGGGCCCGCCGTTTCCGCGTTGAGGTCACGATGGCCTACCTCACCCGCCACCAGGAACTGCTGATGGCCCATCAGGCCGATGAGGGAGCACTGCCACCCCACAACGAACCACAGCCCCGCCTAGGAAGGCTCAGCCCAGGGTCATAGCGTGGACTTGGCGCTGACCGAAGAGCAGGAGATGATCACCGGCATGGTCCGGCGGTTCGTGCGCGAGGAGATCCTGCCGTTGGAGCTGACCCTGGATCCGGATGCCGACGAGTTGCCTGAAGCGGACCGGCAGCGCTTGACGGAGAAAACCCGCGCCATGGGCCTCTATGGCCTCGACATCCCGCCGGAATTTGGAGGGCCAGAAATCGATCTGGTTACCCGAACCTTGATCGCCATTGAAACCAGCCAGCATCGCGCCGGACTTTACGCGCCTTGCTACGGGGTGTTCGGCGGTGCCGGCTTGGCACAGCTATTTGAAGCCACCGAAGCCCAGCAGGCGCGCTACCTCCATCCCATGCTGCGCGGCGAGAAGAGCGGCTTTTTTGGCCTAACCGAGCCGTCCGGCGGCAGCGACCCGGCCCGGGCCATCCAAACCCGGGCGGTGCGCGACGGCGACGACTGGATCATCAACGGCAGCAAGATCTTCATCAGTGGCGCGGATCGGGCGGATTTCGGGCTGGTGTTCGCCCGCACCGACCCGGACAGGGGCCGCAACGGAGTGACCTGCTTCATCGTCGATACCGATACGCCGGGCTTTCACGTGCGCCGGGTGGTGCACACCCTGCGCTCCGCCCGCTATGCCACCGAACTGCAGTTCGAGGACATGCGGGTGCCCCATGCCAACGTGCTCGGCGCGGTCAACGGCGGCTTCGCCATCGCCAACGACCGGCTCTCGCGGCAGCGCATTCCCTACGCCGCCGGCTGCATCGGCGTCGCCGTCAAGGCCCACGAACTGGCCTTGGAGTACGCACCCCAGCGGCAGACCTTTGGGGCGCCGCTGTCGTCCCGGCAGGCCATTCAGTGGATGCTGGTCGACAACGAGATCGACATCCGCCAGGCCCGCTGGCTGACTTTGGAGGCCGCTGCCCGCGCCCAGCGGGGGGACGCCTTCCGCAAGGAGGCGGCCATGGCCAAACTGGTGGCCACCGAGGCCGGCAGCCGGGTGGTGGACCGCTGCATGCAGATATTCGGCGGCTACGGGGTCACCAAGGATTTCCCCTTCGAGCGCTGGTACCGGGAGATGCGCATTCGCCGCATCGGCGAAGGGCCTAACGAAGTGCAGCGGCACATCATCGCCCGGGACCTGCTCGGCGCCTCATTGCGCTGACGCGGGTCTGGGCGGTTTCCCTCGGAGCGAGGGCGTCCCGCCCTCGATGGAAATCCCCGGTTCGGTTTCGAGGGCAGGATGCCCTCGCTCCGGGTATTGCCAGCCGGAGCGATCCGGTTCAAATTAGCGCTTGAACCGTCGCTTGGGGAATCACTCATGCCACTCGCCATGAACAAGGAAGTCTTCATCACCTGCGCCGTCACCGGCGCTGGCGCCACCCAGGATCGCAGCCCCCACGTGCCGCGTTCGCCTGCGGCCATCGCCGCAAGCGCCTTGGATGCCGCCGAGGCGGGAGCCGCCATCGTCCACTGCCATGTGCGGGATCCGGAAACCGGTGCGCCGGCGCGTGCTCCGGAGTTGTACCGGGAAGTAACCGAGCGTATTCGCGCGGCCTCGACCGACGTCGTGCTGAACCTGACGTCGGGCATGGGCGGCGACCTGTACCTGGGGCCGGTGGAGCAACCTTTGCCGCCGGGCAATCAGAGCGACATGGCGGGAGCCAGCGAACGCATGCAGCCCATTGCCGAATGCCGCCCGGAGATCTGCACGCTGGATTGCGGCACCATGAACTTCGCCGAAGCCGATTACGTGATGACTAACACGCCGGGCATGCTGCGGGCGATGGGCGCCATGATGACCGAGCTGGGCGTGCAGGTGGAGATCGAGGCCTTCGACACCGGCCATCTTTGGTTTGCCCAACGGCTGGTGGCGGAGGGGGTGCTGAAGGCGCCGGTGCTCACGCAACTGTGCATGGGTGTGCCATGGGGCGCTCCGGACGACCTGAACACGCTCATGGCGATGGTCAACAACGTGCCGAAGGATTGGTTTTGGTCGGCCTTCAGCTTGGGTGCCCATCAGATGCCCTATGTGGCGGCGGCGGTCTTGGCGGGCGGCAACGTGCGTGTCGGCCTCGAGGACAATCTCTACTTGGGCAAGGGCAACTTGGCCACCAACGCCGAATTGGTCGAGCACGCCGTCAAGATCGTGGAAGGCTTGGGCGCCCGGGTGATCGGGCCGTCTGAGGTGCGGGAGCGGCTGGGGCTGACCAAGCGCAGCCCCGCATGAAGGCGGCCATCGTCGGGGCCGGCGTCATCGGCGGCGGCTGGGCCGCCCGTTTCCTGCTGCATGGCTGGAACGTCGCCGTCTTCGACCCCTCCGAAACCGCCCGCGCGGGTCTTGAAGCCACCTTGACAGCGGCTCGGCGCAGCTTACCGAAGCTCTATGACACCCCCATGCCGGACGAGGGCCGCTTGGTCACGGCACCCGACTTGGAAACGGCCGTGGCGAACGCTGACTGGATTCAGGAGAGCGTGTCCGAAGACCTTGATCTAAAGCGTCGGGTCCATGCGGCCGTTGCCACGGGATCCCGTCCCGATGCGCCCATCGCTTCGTCCACCTCGGGATTCAGACCCTCGGTGCTGGCCGCGGACACAGCCCACGCCGACCGACTGCTGGTGTGCCATCCCTTCAATCCGGTGTACCTGCTGCCGCTGGTGGAGGTGGTGCCTTGCGCGCGCACCGGCGCCGCGATCATCGATCGGGCGATGGCGGTGCTCGAAGCGCTGGGCATGAAGCCGGTACGCATTCGCCGCGAAATCGACGCCCACGTCGCCGACCGGCTGCTGGAGGCGATGTGGCGGGAGGCGCTATGGCTGGTGCGCGACGGCATCGCCACCACGGAGGAGATCGATACGGTGATTCGCTTCGGCTTCGGTCCCCGCTGGGCGCAGATGGGCTTGTTTGAAACCTATCGGATCGCTGGGGGCGAAGCGGGCATGAGGCACTTTCTGGCTCAGTTCGGCCCGGCGCTGAAGTGGCCTTGGAGCCGCCTCACCGACGTGCCGGAGCTGACCGAGGAGCTGATCGAGGAGATCGCCAGGCAGTCCGACGAGCAGGCTCAGGGCGCATCGATTCGTGAACTCGAACGGCGGCGGGACGACAACTTAGTTGCGATGTTCCGAGCCCTCAAGACCAAGGACCAAGGCGTTGGCGAAGTGCTCAATGCCGCCGAGGTCCGCCTGCGCCGGCGCGATTGACGCTTAACCTGACAGGCTCTGCATGGTGAGGGAGAGGGGCAGGGCGATTACCAGCAGAATGAACATCAGGGCGAGGCCGGCGAGCAGGGCAACCAATACCGTTTGCCCGAGGCCGTGCGCCTCGCCGCCGTTGTGCCGGTGGTAGTCGATGGCGGGGCCCTGCAGGCGATTGCCGAGGAATCCAGCGATTGCAACCTGGGCAACGATGAACAGCGGCGCCCAAACCACGGTCTGGGGAAGCAGCAAGCTGGCGGCTAGGATGACGCCATAAACGATCAAGCCCGCCTGCACGATGCGCTTGGCGAGCTCCGGCTTGCCGAGCGCGGCGTAGTTGTGCGCCGCCATGTAGATGGGTGCCACCAAGGAGCCAAGGGCGGCGCCAACCATCATGCCATTGACGGTGTAGAGCCGCGGTGGCGATGCGGGATTGCTCACACAAGGAATCCACCAAGGTCGTCCTTGGCAGTCTATATAATCGGGCTGCGGATTGGGATATCCCCAGTGGTGCGGAGACGGAGCGCATGGAAATTGAAATCTTCTCCGATGTGGTCTGCCCCTGGTGCTACATCGGCAAGCGGCGGCTCGATGCGGTGCTGCAAACGCCGGTTGGCGAGGGGGTGACCCTGCGCTGGCGACCGTACCAGTTGCGCCCCGGGCTGCCTGGCAAAGGCGTGGACCGGGCGGAGTACCTGCGGGCCCGGTACGGCGAGGATGCCGATCCGGGCCGCGTTCCGCAGCGCTTGGCCGCAGAGGCGGAGGATGCCGGGCTGACCTTCGACTTTGCCGCCATAGGGCGCATGCCGAACACCTTTCAAGCCCACCGCCTCATGGAGTTGGCTTGGGACGACGGCGTGCAGCATCAACTGGCCGAAGTGCTGTTCGACGCCTATTTCCGCGCCGGCAAGGACATCGGCCAAAGGGAAACCCTGGTCGAAGCGGCGGAGCGGTCGGGCATCGACGGCGCCAAGGCAGCGCAACATCTCGACGGCGACGCCGGTGCGGACCAGGTTCGGGAACAACTCGAACGCGCCGTGGATTTGGGCGTTTCGGGGGTTCCCAGCTATCTCCTTGCTGGCCGATTCACCCTGCCGGGAGCCCAAACTCCGGAAGTGATGGGGCAGTTCATTCAACGTGCAAAGGAACGGCTTGCCTGAACTGGCCGCCGGAATCCCGGCTAGCTCAGGCGCTGGTCCATGGCGTGGGCGGGGAGGCCTTGGGTCTGGCCGACGATCTTGGCTGGGATGCCGGCCACCGTCACATGATCGGGCACGTCTTCGAGGACGACGCTGCCGGCGCCCACCTTGGCGCCTTCGCCCACTTCGATGTTGCCGATGATCTTGCAGCCCGCCGCCAGCAGCACGCCGCGGCCGATTTTCGGATGCCGGTCACCGGATTCCTTGCCGGTGCCGCCGAGGGTGACGGCATGCAGGATGGACACGTCATCGCCGACCACGGCGGTCTCCCCGGCCACCAGCCCGGTGGCGTGATCGAGCATGATGCCGGCACCGAACCGGGCCGCAGGATGGATATCGACGCCCAAGGTGACGCTGATCTGGTTTTGAAAGAAGTGCGCTAGGGTCTTGCGGCCCTGCCGCCACAGCCAATGGGCGATGCGATGGGCCTGCAGCGCGTGAAAACCCTTGAAGAACAGGAAGGGGGTGAGGGGGTCTTCGCAGGCGGGATCCCGACTGAAGGTGGCCATCATGTCGTTGGCGGCGGACTGCAGGATGCTGGGGTCGGCTTCGATGGCCTCCTGAATCACGTCGCGGATCAGCATGGTGGGCAGCATGGGATTGTCGAGCTTGCTGGCCAGGCGAAAGCTCAGCGCTGCGCCGAAACTGTGGTGATTGAGCACGGTGGCGTGAAAGTAGCTGCCGAGAATCGGCTCTTCGCTGGCCTTGGCCCGCGCCTCCCGGCGCAGCACCGGCCAAAGATCAGCGGGTGTGCGCCCCGCCTCGGGAACGTCCGATACTAAGGCTTCGACGTGGCTTTGACTCATGGCAGCGGTTTCGTAAACGGCCCGTCAAGGGTAACGCCACCTAGGCGATTTGCAACCGACTGGAAGCGATTCCAGGTCAGCTTCATGCGCGCTGAGCGGTTCGCCGCACCAGCCAGACCATGCCGCAGATGCTGGCGCTGGCGCTCGCCAGGGCGGCCCAGCCTGCGCCGTCAAGGCCGATCAGGGGCTTGGTTGCGAACAAGGTGGCGAAAAACAGGGCCACCGCCATGCTTTGCAGGATGAGCACTTGAACCACGCCGTCCATGGCGTAGCTTGCCGGGCGCAAGGGGGCAGCGCCCAGTTCCAGGGCGGCTGCCCCGAGCAGCAGCGCCAACAGCGTTGCCCCGGCCCGGAAGGGCTCGCCGGCCAGCAGGGCGAGCAGATCGGCGCCAAACGCCAGCGCGGCTAGGACAAAGACGCCGCCCACCAGCGCTAGGGCGGCGCTCGCCCGCCAAGTCAGGGACAGGAAGGCGCTCTTGTTCTCGTTCCAAAGCTCGGTCAGGTCGGGAAAGATGGCTTGGCGCAGCAGCACGACGGGCTTGCTCACCACTTCCGCGATGTCGCGGGCCAACCGATAGATGCCGGCGCTGTGGGCCCCAAACAGCAAACCGACGGCCAAGGTCGCCCCATGCCGGGGCACCATGTCCAGGTTCGACTGCCAGTAGACCGCCTTGAGGAATGGCGCGAGCTTGGGCTGTGCCGCCAAGGCGGGGCGGATGGGCGTGCCGAACTTGGGCAAGCCCAGATAGGGCGCAGCGCTCGTCAGCAGCAACGCGTGTTCGAGCAACAGGCTCGCACCCCAGACTGTGACAAACCACTCGATGGGAGCCGCAAAGCCGATGCAGGCCGCCACGCCAGCCAATCGCAGGGCGGGCGCAGCCATCAACTGGACGCTGAGCAGCCGGTATCGGTCCAGGCCGCGTAACGCCCCTTTAGCGGCGCCGGTGGCCGTGCAAATCAGCGCGGCAACATAGATCCAAGCCGCGTCGGCCATGTCCGCGGGCAAACCCATGGGCTCGGCGGCGAACACGAGACCGGCAGCGGCAAGGGTGGCCGCCGACAGGGCGATGAGGAGATCGAAGCGGAACAGGGCGCCGATCAGATCAAGCCAAGCAGTCGTGGGTTGGTTGCGGCCGCTATTGCGGTCCAGCAAGTGCTGCCCAAAGCGGATGGCCGCTTCCGACGATTTGACGCTGCACAGGTGGCGGAGTATGTGCGCCGCCGTATGCAGCAGGATGACCAGTCCGAATGGTTCCGGCCCTAGGTTTCGCGCCATCAGGGCAGTGGCGGCCAAGGCCAGCAGGGCGCCGGCGCCTCGGCCGCTGAGCAGCCAGCCGAAGTTTCGGGCGACCCGCCGGGTGACGCTCAACGAAAGGCCTTCAACCGGTAAAGGCGCCAGGCCAAGGGCCAAGCGAAGAGCAGGGGATAGCGGCGTTGCCGTTCGGTGGCATCAAGGCGCACGCCAGAATGGCGTTCCAGCTTCCAGAGCATGTAGTCCACCCCATCCTCGAAGGTGAGGGCGGACTTGCCGATGCGCAGCACTGAAAAGAGCTTGCCCGCCGCCTGGGCCACCGGCCAAGCCCGGGAGCCGCGTCGCGAAGTGGTGTTGGCCTGCCGCGCTTGGAACAGTCGGTCATAGTAACCCTGATTGGCGGCGTACAGCGCCTCATGCTTGCTCGCCCCCTCGGATCGGACTTCGGCGGCGTAGGTTCGAGCAAACACGGCCATCCAGAAGGCGGCTGAGGTGGTGGGGGAGGGGTTGGGGGCCACTTCGTCCATCAGGCGCTGGGCCGACCGGGCGGCCACGAAGTCAAGTTGTGCGGCCACGACCCGATCCCGGCAGTGAAGCCGCTGGCAGGGTTGTGCGAAGCGCGCCCAGAAATAGGGATGCCGATCACCGGTCACCGCCCTCAGAAGCTGCGCCGTGGTGAGAACGCTGACCTTGGCGCGTCCTCCCGCGCCGTTCTCGAACGGCAGGTTGAGGACGTTGGGCGGCAGCGCCGCGCCCAGCCAGCGATGCCGGCGAGGCTTGGCGGGCCAGCTGTTCAGCAGGACGTAAACGTCCGGCATGGCGTCTTCCACGCCGCGCAGATAGGATCCGTACAGAATGATGGCATCCACCCGCTCGCCATAGCGCGCGCGAAGGCGGGCGGTGAGGCGGGTGATCCCATCGTCAACGGGGCCGCTGCGGATGGTGGAGCTTGAGGAATCAGTTTCCATAGGCGCGCCTCGTGGACGAAAAGGTGCGGTGGGCGCGGGGATGGCGAAGCGCTGCTTCGGGGTCGGCCAACCAGGACTGCAGCGGACCGCGGCGAATTCTTGAGCCGGCCGCAACGCCGAGCCGCGCCAGCATCACCAAGGACGACAGCACCGTCCACAACGCCACGAGGGCGAATCCCGCCGCCGGTGCCCCGACCAACAGGCAAAGGGTCAGAATCACCAAGCAGGGATTGCGGCGCGCGGTGATCAGGCGGAAGTAGGCGTCGAAGGGACGCCAAGCGAACATACTCACGGATCCCAAGGCGTGAAAAGCCGCTTCGATGAGACGACCGGCCAGATAGCCGCCGACGATGAGTGCCAAAAGCGCATCGAAGCCCAAGCCCCAAATGGGTTCCAGCGGAGTCAGGGACAGGCCCCACAACCAATACCAGAACGGTGGGTGAACGATGTCCATGCCGTGGTCCAGCCAGTGGCCGAACTGGCTCGATTGAACGGTGACCCGGGCCAGCTTGCCATCCACGGTATCCAAAAAGGTCATCAGCCAAGCGGGGACCAGACCGGCCCAAAGCCAACCCTCCAGGAACAGCCAGCAGGTGGCCAGCATGAGCATGAATCCGGCCAGCGTGACGGCGTTGGGGGAGATGCGCCGATTGGCGCAGGCGCGCACGGCCGCCTTGGCCGGCACCGGCCACCACCACTTGGTCACGAAATCGGTGATTCCCTTGTAAGACGCACCGTACAAGCGGTCCTCCAAGGCTGCGGCCCGGTCGGGGGCGATGCGTTCGAGCAGCGGTGGCGTGGCGAGACGAAGATCGCCTTCGAATGCGGCGAGGTCCTCTGCGCCCAAGCGCGGCAAGCCGTCGTTGGCCGGGACCGCTTCGCCCCTGAGCAGGGCTTCGGCGGTAGGAACATTGGCTGCCTGCACCGCTGCCGCGGCCGGCGCATCGCCGTCCATGAGCACGCCGCCGCGCCGCAGCAGACCCTCAAGGGTGCGCGGCTCGAAAAGGTAGTCCGCCCTGACCAGCAACAGGTTGCCAGGGCGGCTTCCGGGTGCTTCGAGGGATAATTCGACGCCGTCGATGCGCGCCAATTGGCGGGCCAGCCGCTCAGGACTGGTCAGTCCCCAAAGGGTGACGCTGGATTGGCCAATGATGTGGGCTGCGGTCATTGCAACGGATGAACAGAAAAGGCGATTATGTGCCACGCCATGCGCCTAATCCACATTTCCGATCTGCATCTGACCGACCTATCCACGGTCAGTCCCCAGGAGATTCGCGGCAAGCGGCGCCTTGGGCACTTTTCCTGGCGCGGACGCCGACGCCACCGCCACCTGCCCGTTTATCTGGAAGCGCTGCGCAGAGCGGTGCGGGACGCACAGCCGGACTTCATCGTGGTCACCGGCGATCTCATCCACATCGGATTGCCCAGTGAGCTGGCGGCGGCGGCCAACTGGCTTGAGGCATTGGCGCCGCCCGGCAGGGTCTTGGTCACCCCTGGCAACCACGATCTCTACGCCGACGACTCCTGGGCTGCCTGCGAAGAGCATTGGGGCAGGTACCTGCATCTCAGCCCGACTGCCGACGCGGGCGGGGAGGCGCCTTTTCAGCGTGGATTTCCATCCCGCGTGCGCCTTGACGGGATGGACCTCTATGGGCTCAACACGGGCTGCCCGACGCCACTGGGCGCCGCCTCCGGTCGTCTCGGCAGCGGCCAAAGGCGGCGTCTGGGACGTCTTATGGCGCAGGCTCCGGCTGGGACCTTGAAGGTGGTGGCGCTGCATCATGCGCCGCAGCGCGGCCTCATGCCGGGGCGCAAGGCGCTTGCCGACGCCGGCGCCCTCGAAGGCCTGCTCGGGGATGCCCATCTGGTGCTGCACGGACACGGACATTGGAGCCGCAGCTACCGTTGCGGTGGAGCGCGGGTGTTCGCCGTCGGTTCGGCTTCCACGGCGGATGCCGCCTTTCGCCAATTCGACTTTCACAGGCAGGGAGGTGGCGTGCAAGTTCGGATGAGCCTGCATGTGCGTGGTGCGGACGGCGACGGGTTTGCGCTCGGTGAGGAGGACGAGTTCAGCGTTTTAGCCGGATGCTGAGCAAAGCTGCGGCCAAGGCGAGCAGATCCGGCGCCAAGCCGGCCAGCGGCGCTGGGAAGCGATAGAGCAGGCCGACCTGGAGACTGGTGCGCTCCAGAAGATAAAACAGGATGCCGATCAGGGCGCATAGGGTGACCCGGGCGCCCAACGGGGTGCTGCGCACGTTGCCCACCACGAAGGGCAGGCCCAGCAGGCCCATGGCAAACAGCCCCATCGGCAGGCCAAGCAACTGCCACAGCAGCACTTCAAAGCGGTGCGCATCGAGGCCGTTGCTGCGCAGATGTCCGATGTAGCCGACGAGATCCGTGGGTGAGAGGGCATGTTCCGCCCGCAGCAGCGCAGCAATCTGCTCGGCATCGATGTCGCTGGCCCAAGGCAGTTGATCAAATTGGCTTTGCTCGACGCTTTCGGCCTCGAAGCGGGTGACAGTCGCCTCGTGCAGCAGCCAAGTGTCCGGGCCGATGACGTCCGCCCGAGTGGCCTGAATGAGTTCACGAACCCTTCCGGCAGCGTCGAGCCGGTAGATTTCGATGTCCGAGGGCATGGTGCCATAGGCCACTTCGCCGACCCGGACCAAGCTCGATTCGCTGCGGGTCCAGTAGGCGTCGTCCTCCTTGGCGGCGTTGTCGAAGCTGCGGGTGCGCAGGTCCGATGCGCGCCCTTCAAAGCCGGGGATGACGGCCTGCTGCAGGATCAGCGCCGAGCCGGTCACGGCGAGCAGCATCAGCAGCAGGGGACGGGCGAGCCGCACGAGGCTGATGCCGCTGGCGCGCAAAGCGGTCACTTCGAGTTGGCTGGCCAGTTGGCCGAGACCGATCACTGTGCCCAATAGGCAGGTGATGGGCAGCAGGTCCAAGGCGATTCTGGGCAGCAGAAATCCAACCGTGCGCAAGGCTTCCAAAGTGCCGAAGGCGCCCTTGCCCACGTCTTCCAATTGTTCCGCCAAGGCGACGAAGCCGAACAGGCCGAGCAGCAGCAGGAACACTGGCGACCCGCCGCGCAGCAGGGCCAGCAGCAGATAGCGGTCCAGCAAGCTCAAGGAGCGGCCCGCCGCGCCAATGGCCAAGCTAGGCCTAGGGCGATGGCCAAGGCGCCAGGCGCCCACCAAAGATGCGTCAGGGAGCCTTGTTCGACTTCCGAGCGAGCGACGCCGATGAAGTTGAAGTAGAGCACGTAGATGACGACCGCCAGCAGCACTCGGGCATAGCGTCCCCGGCGCGGCTGGGTCCGGCTCAAGGGCACTGCGACAAGGGCCAGAAGCAACGTCGAAACGGCCGTGGACCATCGCCACTGCACTTCCGCACGGTCTTCGTTGCGCAGCGAGGCCGACAGCGCTCGGGTGGGCTGGGCCTTGGGTCGGTAGCCGGGCGGGTCCGGCGTGACCGCAGGTGCCCAGATTTGAAAGGCCTCGAACCGCCCAGCCAAATCCCTGTCGGTCGGTCCTTCGGCTGGCGCCTGCTTGTAGATGAAGGCTTGCAGCAGCGCCAGCAAATGGGCGTCGCTGCGGGCAAAGGTGGTGAGCTGGCCCCGGGCCGCCGAGATCACTTCCAGGGTGCCGCCGCGGCTGGAACGCACGAAAACGCCGCGCAGCTCTCCGCTGGCCGCATCGCGTTCATCGATGAAGACCATGCGCTCGGCTTCGCCGTGAATGTGGAAACGCCCGGGGGGCAATTCGTCGAGCTCCGCGGTGGCCTTGGCGTCGGCTTCCAAGGCGTAGAGGCTTTGGTAGGCCCAGGGCCGGACCCACAGGGAGGTTGCCGCAACGAAGATGGCCACTGCGGCGGCCATGCCGATGACCGGCACTAGGATGCGGTATTCGCTGAAGCCGCCCGCCCGCAATCCGATCATCTCCCAGTCCGAGTAGAGGCGGCCCAAGGCGACGATCAGCCCGATGTAGAGGGCGATGGGCAGCAGCACCTCAAGGGCGATGATTGCCTTGAGCCCCGTGAGCATGAGAATGGCGGACCCGTCCAACAGGCCGTCGTTTGCCTCGGTGAGAAACCGCGTTAGGCTGTAGGCGATGAACACGCCCACTAAGAACAGCGCCGTGAGGGCGAATGGCTTGGTTGTTTCCCGGGCCAGATATCGATCGACAATCATATCGAGGCTCGCTCAGGCTGCCTTGCTTGCGCTGCTAGGCATTGCCCAGGGAGTGGCGGCTCCCGCGCCGGGCGGGGAGCCCGCGGCTCCCGCTTTTGGCCGGGAGCCGTTGCTTATTCGTGCCGACCGCGCCTGGGAGCCCGCTCCTGAAGTGGCGGGCGAGGAGGAAGTGCTCAACCTCGAGGGCAACTTTGAAATGCGCGGTCCGGATTGGCGGCTGACCGCGGACTCGGCGCAGGTTTATGGGCCGGTGGAGGATCCCGAACGGCTCGTCATCCTGGGCGCGCCGGCTCGCGTGTCCTTGACCCGGCGCAACGGCGAGCGCGCTTCGGGGACTGGCGAGCGGATCACCTATTGGCGCCGGCGCGAGCTCGTTGAGGTTCACGGCGCCGCTGCCTTTGCAGCCGGGGACCTCGCCGTAACCAGTTCGAAGATCATCTATGACCTAGGCAAGGAGCGGCTGGAGTCCGTTGGCAGCGCCGGCGTCACTTTCGTTGTGCAGGAGCACTAGTCCTCCGGTGCGAAATGGCACCACACCGGGCAGTGGTCGGAGGGCTTTTCCGAGCCCCTGATGCGGTAGTCGATGCCGCAGTCGGACACCGCGTTGGCGAGCGTTTGAGTGGTCAGCACCAAGTCGATGCGCAGCCCCCGCTTGGGGTCGCGCTCAAAGCCCCGGCTGCGGTAGTCGAACCAACTGTACAGACGCTGGTCGCCGCCCACGTGACTGCTGTAGGCATCGGTGAGCCCCCAGTCCATCAGCGTCTCCAGCCATTCCCGCTCTTCGGGCAGGAAACTGGTTTTGCCGGTGCGCAGCCAGCGCTTGCGGTTGTCCTCGCCAATGCCAATGTCAACGTCCTCCGGCGCCACGTTCATGTCGCCGGCGACAATGAGCGGTTCCCCAGGGTCGCAGCGCTCTTTGAGATAGCGGGTGAGGTCGCTGTAGTACTGCGCCTTGGCTGGGAACTTGAGCGGATGGTCGCGGCTTTCGCCTTGGGGGAAGTAGCCGTTTATGACTTGCACCCGGCGCCCGCCGACGTCGTAGCTGGCCGTCACGAAACGGCGCTGCTGGTCGGTCTCCCGCCACGGAAACCCGCATTGCGCATCGATTGGGGGGATGCGGGAGAACAGCGCGACGCCGTAGTGTCCCTTCTGGCCGTGGATGACGAGGTGCTCGTAGCCAATCGCCTGAACGGCTTCCAAGGGAAACTGGGTGTCGTCCACCTTGGTTTCCTGCACCGCGATGACATCCGGACGATGGGCTTGGTCGATCGCCTCGATCTGGTGCAGGCGAGCGCGTATGCCATTGGCGTTGAACGTCACGAAGCGCATGGAATCCTCCACAAAAACAGGCATTGTACAATGGCCGTTCACGGATTCCCCTAGGAGTGCCCATGAGTGACAAGGAGGCTCAGTTCGACTGGCTGGATCCCTTTTTGCTGGACGAGCAACTCACCGAGGAGGAGCGCCTGATCCGCAACACGGCGCGGGACTACGCCCAGGAAAAGCTGCTGCCGCGAGTGATCGACGCCAATCGCCATGAGTCCTTCGACCGCGCCATCATGACTGAATTGGGGGCGCTCGGCATGCTCGGCGCCACCTTGCCGGAGCGCTATGGCTGCGCGGCGGTGAACTACGTCTCCTACGGCTTGATGGCGCGGGAGGTGGAGCGGGTCGATTCCGGATACCGCTCGGCGATGAGCGTGCAGTCGTCGCTGGTCATGCACCCGATCTACGCGTACGGCTCCGAGGCGCAGCGGGAGCGCATTCTGCCCAAGCTCGCCAGCGGCGAATGGGTTGGCTGCTTCGGGCTGACCGAACCCGACCACGGCTCGGACCCCGGCTCCATGACCACCCGGGCGGAGCGCGTCGACGGCGGCTATCGGCTCAACGGCGCCAAGATGTGGATCACCAACTCGCCCATTGCCGACATCGCCGTGGTCTGGGCTAAGCTCGACGACGTCATCCGGGGCTTCATCGTCGAGCGGGGCTTCGACGGGTTCACCACCCCGAAAATCGTTGGCAAGATGAGCCTGCGCGCTTCGGTGACGGGCGAAATCGCTCTGCAGGACGTCTTTGTTCCCGAGGAGAACCTGCTGCCCAACGCCAAGGGCTTGGGTGGTCCGTTTGGATGCCTTAACCGGGCACGTTACGGCATCGCCTGGGGAGCTATGGGCGCCGCTGAGTTCTGCTGGCACGCCGCCCGGAACTACACCCTGGAGCGCCAACAGTTTGGCCGCCCATTGGCCGCCAACCAGCTCATCCAGAAAAAGCTGGCGGACATGCAGACCGAGATTGCCTTGGGGCTGCAGGGCTGCCTGCGCATCGGGCGCCTGCTCGATGAAGCCCGCCTGCCGGTGGAGAACATCTCCCTGATGAAGCGCAACAACTGCGGCAAAGCCCTCGACATCGCCCGCATGGCGCGGGACATGCACGGCGGCAACGGCATCTCCGACGAGTTCCACGTCATTCGCCATGTCATGAACCTGGAGACCGTCAACACCTACGAAGGCACTCATGACGTGCATGCGCTGATACTCGGGCGTGCCCAGACGGGTCTGCAAGCCTTCTTTTGATATCAAGAGAATATCGCCTATAGGACATGGCTAGAATCCCTATGCGACATTAGCCGACCGGCATTGCCCGCCAGACGCCTGCTGGTAGGGTGCGACAACAGCAAGAAAAATCGAATAGGGGTGGAAGATGATCCGTATCCTTGTGGTGGACAGCCATCGGCTGTTTCGGATGGGCCTGCGAAAGATGCTTCCGGAAAGCAACGGCTTCAGCATTGTGGCGGAGGCTGAAAACGGTGAGCAGGCCGTGGATCTGGCGCGGGAACTCATGCCCCATGTCGTCTTGATGGACATTCTCATGCCCGGCATCGGCGGGCTGGAAGCCACCGTGCGCATTCGCCGTTTGAGCCTCGACATCAAGGTTGTGGCGCTCACCGCCTGTTGGATGAATCCGTTTCCGCTGCAAATGCTGCGCGCCGGGGCCACGGGCTACCTCACCAAGGGCGTGCATCAGGATGAACTGCATCTCGCCATCCGCAAGGTCTACGCCGGACGGCGCTACGTTTGCGGGGAAATCGCCCAGCAACTCGCCGTTGAGGCCTTTGACACCAGCCAGGGCACGCCCTTCAACCGCCTTTCCGGGCGGGAAATGCAGATCATGCTGATGATCATCAACTGCCACAAGGTCAGCGACATATCGGAGAACCTGCATTTGTCCCCCAAGACCATCAACAGCTACCGGTATCGCATCTTTGAGAAGCTCGGCGTCACCAGCGACGTGGAGTTGACCCTGCTGTCGGTGCGCTATGGCTTGATACGGCCGGAGGCCACCGGGCTGTCGGAACTGGTGTCGTAGCTCCCGCCAGCAACTTGAACACGCACTTCGTGCGCGCGCTTTCGGTTAAACTGCGGTGGCCATGACGGTCGCCCCCAGCCGCTTTGATCCGCAGTCCCTGCTGGCCAACCTGAGCCAGAAGCCCGGCGTTTACCGTATGGTTGATGCAGGGGGCAAGGTGCTCTACGTCGGCAAGGCGCGCAACCTCAAGCGCCGCGTGGCCAGCTACTTCCGTGGCCGGGGGCTCGATCGCAAGACCTTGGCCCTGATGGGCAAGGTGAGCGACATTGGCGTCACCGTCACCAACAGCGAGACCGAAGCCCTGCTGCTTGAGCAAAGCCTGATCAAGGCCGAACGTCCGCCGTACAACATCGTGCTGCGCGACGACAAGTCCTATCCCTACATCCACCTGACCGATCACCCGGAGTATCCGCGCCTTTGCTTCCACCGGGGCGCCAAGCGCAAGGCGGGGCGCTACTTTGGCCCCTTTCCTTCCGCCAGCGCAGTGCGCGAGAGCCTTAACATCCTGCAAAAGCTGTTCCGCATCCGCCAATGCGACGAGAGTTTCTTCAAAAACCGCTCCCGGCCTTGCCTGCAATACCAAATTCAACGCTGCAGCGGCCCCTGCGTTGGCTTGATCGACGCTGCGGCGTATAAGGAGGAAGTGGCCTTGGGCACCCTCTTCCTGGAGGGGCGCAGCAGCCAAGTTCTTCAGGCCCTGCAAAAGAGCATGGAAGGCGCCGCCGAGCGCTTGGACTTCGAGCATGCCGCCCGCTACCGGGACCAGATCGCCCAGTTGCGGCGGGTGCAGGAACAGCAGTACGTGCATACCGCCGATGGCGACGTGGACGTCTTTGCCTTGGCCGATGGGGGGACGCTCGCTTGTGTGCAGGGGCTGTTCATTCGGGCCGGCAGGATGCTTGGCCAGCGCGCTTGGTATCCGCGCAACGAACTCGGCGTTGGCGAGGCGGATTTGCTTGCCGCCTTTCTCTCCCAGTTTTATCTCGGTGGCGTTGACCGGGACATTCCCAAGACGGTGATCACCTCGGTGCCCTTCGAGGATGCCAGCGTCCTGGCCGCAGCGCTTAAGGAGCTGGTGGGCCGCAAGGTGGAAGTGGCTGCCGCCGTGCGCGGCCAGCGCGCCCGGTGGCGGCAAATGGCGCTCGACAACGCCCAAGTGAGCTTGGCCGCCTACCTGGCCGACAAGCGCAACGTCTTCGCGCGCCTGATCGCGCTGCAGGACGCCTTGGGGCTGGAGGACAGGCCGGAACGCTTGGAGTGCTTCGATATCAGCCACACCATGGGTGAGGCGACGGTGGCGTCCTGCGTGGTCTTCGACACCGGTGGACCGCTGAAGTCCGACTACCGGCGGTTCAACATCGACGACGTGGCGCCGGGCGACGATTACGCCGCCCTGGAGCAGGCCCTGCGGCGGCGCTACACCCGCCTTCGGCAAGGGGAGGGCACCCTGCCGGACGTGCTGGTGATCGACGGCGGCAAGGGCCAAATTCACCGGGCGCAGGATGTGCTGGACGAACTGCAAGTGGATGGCGTCCACATTCTGGGCGTCGCCAAGGGACCGGGGCGGCGCTCCGGCGACGAGCGCTTCTTCTCCGGGGCCGGGGAGGTACGGCTGCCCCCCCAATCCGATGCGTTCCACCTGCTGCAGCACATCCGCGACGAAGCGCACCGCTTCGCCATCACCGGCCACCGGCAACGCCGCAAGAAGCTTAGGGCGCGTTCTGAACTCGACGAAGTGCCCGGCGTGGGCCCCAAGCGGCGGCGCGGGCTGCTGACCCACTTCGGTGGCCTAGCCGCGCTTAAGGGCGCGAGCGTCGAGGAAATCGCCAAGGCGCCCGGCATTAGCCGGCGCTTGGCGGAAGACGTGTTCGGCGTCCTGCACGCCGAGTGATGCCAGTGTTCAAAGTGAACTGGCCAAACCTAGTGACCTTGGGCCGGATTGTTCTGGTGCCCGTGTTCGCGCTGGCCTACCTGTTGCCCAGCGGCGGCGCCTATCTGTGGGCCAGCGCGCTGTTCGCGGCCGCGGCCTTCACAGATTGGCTGGATGGCTACCTGGCCCGCAAGCTCGGGCAGACCACCCGCTTTGGCGCGTTTCTCGACCCGGTTGCCGACAAGCTCATCGTCGTGACGGCGTTGACGGTGCTGATCGGCGAGCATGGCAACCTGTGGATGACCTTCGCCGGCATCGTCATCATCAGCCGTGAAGTGTTCATCAGCGCCTTGCGCGAGTGGATGGCTGAGATGAACCGACGCGGGTTGGTGGCGGTCGTCACGGTGGGCAAGGTCAAGACCGTTCTGCAGATGGTGGCCATCGCCCTGCTGCTCGCCAATCCGCCGGACTTGGAGCGTCCTTGGGTCATCGCCGGCTACGTCCTGCTGTACGCCGCCACCTTCATGACGTTGTGGTCGATGACCGTCTATTTGCTGGCCGCTTGGCCGACGCTGCAATTGGGGATGAAGCGCAACCGGTAGTGCGGAGTTTGGCGCCAGCCCAACTCCAACGAATCCGCGTCAGCGGATTCGCTTTCAGTGGCTGGCCGGCTTGGATACACTGCGCAGCCACTCGCCGCCACTCCTAGGAGAACCGATGCCGCTGACCGAAGTGCTCATGCTCCTGGGTTTCGCCTTGGCCGCCTACTCCGTGGTGTCCAACGACTCCATCCAAACATTGGGGACCTTCCTTTCCTCCAACGCCGATCGGCCTTGGTGGCTGCTGTGGCTGTTCACGGGCTCCATCCTGGTGGTGGTGGCGGTTTGGGGCTGGGTGGTCAACGACGGCGACCCGGCCCACGGCCGCTTGGCCGCCTTCCCGCCGCCGGAGGGCGGCGTGAACTGGCTGCACGTGCTGGCGCCGTTCACGCTGTTGGTGCTGACCCGTTTCGGCGTGCCGGTGAGCACCACCTTCCTCGTGCTGAGCGTTTTTGCGCCCGGCAACATCGAGAACATGCTGTTCAAGTCCTTGGCAGGGTATGCCGTTGCCTTTGTGGTGGCCATTGGCCTGTACTTCGCGGTTCGCCGGCTCAACGACTACTTGCTGCGCACCGCCGGCAGCGACGAGGCGCAGGGCTTGCGCTGGGTGGTCCTGCAGTGGTTGGCCACGGCCTTTCTCTGGAGCCAGTGGCTGATTCAGGACTTGGCGAACATTTTCGTGTTCCTGCCGCGCACCATCGACTTCACCGCGCTGCTCGGCGCCTTGGCGCTGCTTTTGGTCATGCAAGGCATCATCTACTACCAGCGGGGCGGGCAGATTCAGCGGATCGTCACCAGCAAGACCCTCACGACGGACGTCCGCTCGGCCACCATCATCGACTTCATCTTCGGCCTCATCCTGCTGGTGTTCAAGGAGTGGAGCAACATGCCGATGAGCACCACCTGGGTGTTTCTCGGCTTGTTGGCGGGGCGCGAGATCGCCATGCGGGTGCAGAGCGGCGGCGATTTGAAGGCGGCGGGCAAGCTCATCGGCAGTGACGCCTTCAAAGCCTTCGCCGGCTTGGTGGTAAGCGTCATTCTGGCCGTGGCGGGCATCTACTTCGCTGGGGGCTAGCGGCGGGCCCATGAAGAAGTACCCGCCAACGCCGCAGGAACTCCGCGAGTGGATGGACCGCAAGGGCCTGTCCAACAAGGATGTCGCCAAGGCGTTGCGTTTATCCGACGGGCGCGTGGTGCGTTTTTGGACCTCAAAGAAGGATCCGAGGCCGATTCCCTATCCGAGTTGGTACACCCTGCGGCACAAATTCGGTAAGTAGGACGGACGGTGCACTAGGGTTTTCGGAACAACAGCGTAAAGCGATCGGTGTTGCCGCTCACCGACCGGCGCCCGACCTCGTAGCGCAGTTCGTCGTCCAACCGGTAGTGCAGGTCCGAGTAGTCCACGAACTCGAAGCCGGCCGCCTCGATTTCCTTGATGGCCAGCACCGGGTCCATGCGCCGCCAGTTCTCGTAGCTGTCCTCCTGCATGTGGCGGCGGGTGTGATCGACGACGCCGTAGTAGCCGCCCGGCTTCAACGCCGCGAATGCCGAGGCATTCAGCGTGGCGCGGCCCGCGGCCGTGAAGTTGTGCAGGTTGCGGAAGGTCAGAACCAAGTCCATGTCCTCCGCTTGGAAGCTCAAGCCCTCGAACCGCCGTCCTACGCGGGTGAAGTCGCCCTGCGGTTCGATGACAGTGATGCGGTCGAAGCCGGGCTTGCCGAGCAGATTTTCCTGTAGCCGGTCGGTGCCGATGGACACGAAGAGCGCGCCGTCCTCATAGAGCAGAGGCGCCAGAATCTTGGTGTACCAGCCTGCGCCGGGCAGCAGCTCCAGCACCCGCATGTCTTGGCGAAGGCCGAAAAACGCCAAGGTCTCGGCGGGTTTTCGGTTGCCATCCCGGGCGCGCTCCGCATCGCTGCGGACTTCCGCCGCTTGGGCGGCGGCGACGGCTTCGGCCAAGTCTGCTTTGGCGGTGCCGGCAACGGCGAGGGGAAGTAGCGCGGCGAGCGCGATTCGGATCCAGTTCTTCATGGTGCTTCCTACAATGGTTGGCAATGGGGGTCGGTGACTGACTTGGCAATCAGCGATTCGGTCCTCGGTTCATTGGATAGGGCTGCCAGCGTTCCAAGGGCGCGCGCGGCAGCACGGTGGGATTGACGCAGCTGAGCGGCCAGCGGCCCTGTAGCACCAAGGCCACTTCGCGACCCACCCGGCGCCGGGTTTCCGGGCGCATGCGGGTGGTGGCGGAGGCCACGTGGGGGGTGAGAACCACCTGATCCATGTCCAGCAACGGATTGTCCGCGGCGATCGGTTCGCGCTCCAGCACGTCCAGGCCGGCTGCGGCGATGCGTTCCTCGGCCAAGGCGTCTATCAAGTCCTGCTCCTTGATGATTGGGCCGCGGGCGGTGTTGATGATGACGGCGCGCGGCTGCATCTGCGCGAAGGCGGCAGCATCGAAGGCATGGCGGGTCTCGGCATTGAGCGGGGCGTGAATGGACAGGTAGTCGCTGCGCTCAAGCAGTTCCGGAAAGCTGACCGGTTCGACGCCGGCGTCGCTGACGGTCAGTTCGCTGACGTAGGGATCATGGGCGATGACGCGCAGGCCAAATGCCGCCGCCCGCCGCGCCGTGCAGCGGGCCACGTTGCCGAAGGCGAACAAACCAAGGGTCTGGCCCATCAGCCTCGGCACCTCGTTGAGCAGCGAGCGCCCCTTGAACCAGTCCCCGCCAGCCACCATGCGCTGCATGATGCGGCTGCGCCGGCCCGCCGCCAAGAGCAGCATCATGGCGTGGTCGGCGACCTCCTCGATGAACACGTCAGGCACATTGGTGACCACGATGCCCGCCTCGGTGGCCGCCTCGATGTCCACCATGTCGACGCCGACGCTGCCGACGCCGATCACGACGCAGCGGTCGAGTTGGTCGATGACGGCGCGGTCGATGTGAATGCCCCAGGAGGTGATGATGGCGTCGGCGTCCTTGGCGCCGGCGGCGAATTCCGCGGCGCTGCCTCCCTCCACTTCCACGATGTCCGCCACTGGCGCCAGCGCTTCAAGCTCCAGCGCATAGCGCTCGGCCACCACTTCGGCGTGGGCCCGGCGCGGCAATTGCACGGCGACCTTCTTCTTGGTCAAAGCCATCGCTCCCACAATGCGTTGTGAATAGGCATCCCGGTCAGGATGCCAGGGCGAATTCTCGCATGTTAGAGTTGCGAATTCGATGCGGCTCGTCAACAGGGCACCGACGCTCGAATCGGCACATCAGAACAGGAGCATCCAGTGCGTTCAAACAAGGCCTTGGCGGCGTGGCGCAACGGCGAACGAACCATCGGCCTGTGGTTGTCGCTGGCCAATGTCCACAGCGCCGAGGCCTTGTCCGGCCTCGGCTTCGACTGGGTCTGCATCGACCTGCAGCACGGCCTGCTCGACTACAAGGACCTCACCGCCATGCTGCCGGCCCTTTCCGCCAGCGACGCGACGCCCTTGGTGCGGGTGCCTTGGAACGAGCCCTACGAGATCATGAAGGTCTTGGACGTCGGCGCTTACGGGGTGATCGTGCCGATGGTCAACAACCGGGCCGAGGCCGAACAGGCGGTGGCCGCCTGCCGCTACCCCCCGGACGGCAACCGCTCCTTCGGGCCCATACGCGCCGCGCTATACGGCGGCCGCGGCTACGCCAAGGAGGCCAACGGCGAGATCGCCTGCATCGCCATGATCGAGACGGCCGAGGGCATTGAAAACGTGGAGGAGATTGTAACGACCCCGGGTCTCGACGGCGTGTACATCGGCCCATCCGATCTGGCCCTGTCGCTGGGCTTGGCGCCGAGGGGCGACAACGATGATCCCATCCACGCGGCAACCGTGGAGCGCATTCGGGATGCCTGCCACCGGCACGGCGTGGCCATCGGCATCCATACCGGGGGGTTGGAATTCACTAGGCGCTACTTGGATGCCGGCTTCAACTTCGTCACCCTGGGCTCGGATCTCGGCTTCATGGTCCGCACGGCGGCGGGTGACTTGGCCGCGGCTCGGGGCACGATGGAAGAACCGCGCGAAAAGACCGGTTACTAAGCGTCGCCGTCCACCGGCGGCACTAAAATGAAGGCCGGCGTTTCGCAGATCGCATAGGGGTGAACGTGCATTTCATCCAACGCCGTGCGGTGCTGCCGGAGTCCTTCCCGCCGTTCCCGCTCCAACTGTTCGCTGGCGGGTTTTAGGAAGACGCTGCCGAGTTCCGAGAAAATCGGGTGCATGGGTTTGGGCGCTTTGAACTGGCACGCCGTCTCCCACTGGCCGAGGTGCAATTCGACGACATCGATCTGCTCGATGAAGCCCCAATGGCTGAAGGCCAGAGGCTGGCCGGTGGCGAGCAGAATGGGCAGCGCCTGATCCTGGGCCGCCATGGAACGGAACAGGTCCAGCGCCACCAACCAAGGGTGGCTGTCCTTGTAGACACCGCCGCTGCCGCTCTCGAGCAGCCCTTCGATGGCCTTCTCGGTAACCACCGTGGCGATGCACCAAGGGGCGGCATTCACTTTATACTTCCGCTCATGTCGTCCGCCGCGCCTCCTGCTCCTGCCCTGCGCCCCGGCGAACCGCCGCCGCCTGACTACTACCGCAACAATTTACTGCGCTTGGCGCGCTTTGTCATGGCCGAGCACTCCGATTTGCTCAGGCCGGAGGATGAGCGCTGCCTCTCCGCCATCTTGGAAGCCGGAAAATCCGCGCAGCGCCTGTTCGCCCGCCTGATCACCCGCAAGGGACCGCTGCTGCGTCTCGACCGGATCAACTATTCTGAGGTGGGCGACCCAGCGGCGGCGCTCGAGGCGTTGGCGGATGCCGGGCTGGTGCAGTTAAATCCAGAGGCTCCGGCGGTCGAGCTGCTTGCCTTGCTCACCCGGGCGGAACTCGGCAGCCGATTCAAAGTGGCTGATGGCCCCAAGCCGGACGTGATGGAGACGATCCTCGAACGCCTGCCGGAGCCTTGCATTCGCGCTGCGGTGATGGCGCAATCGCCTTGGTTGGCGGTGGCCTGCTGGCCCAGTTTAAAGCTCGCCCAATTGCTTTTTTTTGGCGACAACCACCGGGATCTGAGCGTGTTGGTGCTTGAGGACCTCGGTTGGCGGCGCTATGAGGACTACGCCCTATCCCCGCAGCAACGCCTGTTCAGGGATCGGGGGGAAGTTGACCGCTACCTGCGCGCGCGGCTGTTGAGTGAGGCCACCCGCGGCTTGGACCAATTGCCGGGCATGGCCCAACCGCTGTCCAAGGCGTTGGCGGAATGCCCCGTGCTGCCGTCACGCTTGGAAGAGAAGACGCTGAACCGGGCGCGCATCCGCTTGGGACGATGGTTTGAACGGGCCGGGGAGTGGCAGTCCGCACTCGGTTGCTATGCGGCTTCGCCAGTCCATCCGGCGCGGGAGCGGCAAGTGCGGATATTGACCCGCATCGGTGACGAAAAGGCTGCCCGACGCCTGTTGCGCAGCATCGCCAAAGCGCCGCAGTGCGCGGAGGAAGCCGATTTCGCCGCCCGCTTCGGCCAGCGACGAAAGCGCAGTACTCCGAAGACCACGACCAAGGCCCTCGGCCCGGTGGCGGCGAGCCCGATCGAACGGCACGCCATGGCGTTGCTGGCTGCCGAGGGTGGCGAGGCTTGGCATCTGGAAAACCACCTGCCCCGCGGATTGGCCGGCCTGGCCTTCTGGGACGTGGTGTTCGCGCCCGTTGCCGGGGCCTTCCTTAATCCCTATCAAGATGCGCCGTTGGATCTCCATTGGGACGATTTCGCTGTCGCCCGCGCCGAAGCCATCGCCGAGCAAAAAAAGACCCTCTCCAACCCGGCACAGTTCGCGGAAACCTTGCGCGGCACGCTGCGCAGAAAAACAGGGATCGCCAACCGATTGGTCAGCTGGCGGCACATGGATGGCGCCCTGCTGGAACGGTTGCTGGAAACGGTCCCCCATGAGGTTCTTTTCGGGCTGGCCTGCCGCATCATCGACAATCCGGGAGCCACGCGGACCGGATTCCCCGACCTGCTGGTCCTCTACGGCACCCGCGACTACGACTTTGTCGAGGTTAAGGGACCCACGGACAGCCTGCAGCCTGCCCAACGCCAGTGGTTCAACTACTTTGAAAGCAACGGCTTCAAGGCCAGGGTGCTCAAATTCAAAGCCTGAACTCGAAATTGCTCCCGGTGCGCTGGCTGGCGGAGCAGGTCCACCGCATCGGCGACCTCTACGCCTATCGGGGCGCGCCGACCCAAGGCGTCGAAGGCATCGCCACCCAACGCCGTTTGCAACGGAACCGCCCGGACGGTTACCAGGCCGAACTGGCGGTGCAAATGGACATTTGTCTCAAGGGCGCGTGCTTCGAGCTTCGCGGTCGGGTGGACGGCGCCAATCTCAGCGTGGCGCCCGCCGTTGTCGAGGAGTTCAAGACTACGCGGGCAGACCCGGCAGTGGCGCATCGACACGACGGTCCGGTGAATTGGGCCCAAGCCCGCCTCTACGCCGCCATGCTCGCCGAGGCGCACCCAAACCTGCACGACTGGCGTTTGCGCCTGCTGTATTGCCATCCGGACGACGGCCGGGTGCAGGTCTTCGAGGAGCGGCAGAGCGCCTCCGCTCTGCAGGCCTTTCTGCACGACACCTTGGATCGTTTCGCGGCCCGCATGGGGCCGCAGCGGGAACACCAAGCGGCCCGCAACGCCTGGCTCGCGGGGAGGGACTTCCCGTACCCAAGCTATCGGCCCCATCAACGAGCCGCGGCGCGGCGCTGCTACCAAGCCCTGCGCGCGCAGGAGTCCCTGCTGCTCGAAGCGCCGACGGGCAGCGGCAAGAGCATGGCGGTGCTCTACGCTGCCCTAAAGAGCCTGCCGCAAACCGGCGCCTCGAAACTGATCTTCCTTACCAGCCGCGGCACCGGCGCCGCGGCTGCGGAGGCGGCCTTGGAGCACATCGATGCCACGTCCGGGCATGTCCGCCGCATCACCTTGGCGGCGAAGGAGAAGCAGTGCCTGACGCCCGGGATGCCCTGTGCGGCGGACCAGTGCCGTTACGCCAAGGGATACTTCGACAAGCGGTCCGAGGCCGAGGCGGTGTTGCTCTCCGAACCAGCCATCACGCCGGAGCGGGTGCGTGAAGTCGGGCAGGACCACGAAGTGTGTCCCTACGAACTGTCCCTGGACGCGGCGCTCTGGTCCGACGTGGTGATCGGCGACTACAACTACGTCTTCGACCCCGTCGTGCGCCTGCGGCGCTTTGCCGACGGCAAGGACATCGATCTGCTAGTCGATGAAGCCCACCAATTGAGCGACCGTGCCGAGGAATCGCTGTCCGTTGAGCTCAGCCGCGGTGCGGTCAAGGCGGCACTGGCCGAGCCGCTGCCGGCATCGCTGGCAAAACGGCTGCGGAGCATCGATCGTGCCCTCGTCAACCTGCGCCGCGAGCATGGTCATCCGGACGAGGCGGTGATTGAGCCGCCTGCCGCGCTCAACCGTGCCGTTGAACGTTTCCTGCAAGCGCTGTTCAGCGAACAAGGGGTGCTTGATGCCCTGCCGCACACGCAAGCGGCGGCATGGGCGGCCAATCGCTGGCAGAAGGGTGAGTCCTGGCGGCGCCCGGAGGCCTTTGTCCACCTGCTGCGCACCGGCGGTTCCGACATCGAAGTAGCGCTGCGCTGCCTTGATGCCAGCGAGCACTTGAAGGAGAGCCTCGCCCGCTACCGGAGCAGCATCCGCTTTTCGGGCACCCTGTCGCCGCTGCCACTGTACAACGCCCTGCACGGCTTGGTTGAGGCGCCTGCCGAACGGGCGGGCAGTCCGTTCGAGTCCGAACAGGTCGCCGTGCTGCTGGTTACCGACATCAACACTTACTTCAGCGGCCGTCAGGCGACAATGGCGCAGGTCATCGATTTGGTCCGGGGTGTGGTGGAGGCCCATGCCGGACGCTACCTTCTAGCCTTTCCGTCCTACGGCTATCTCGACGGCTTTGCCGAGGCCGCAATGGGGCGCTTGGGTGGAATTCGCCTGCACCGCCAAACTCCGGACATGACGGATGATCAACGCACGGAGTACTTGGACGGCTTCGCCCGCAGCGAATCCCCCGCTTTGGCGGCCATCGTGCTCGGCGGCGTCTTCGCCGAATCGGTGGACTTCACCACCGTGCCCTTGAGCGGCGTTCTGGCCATCGGCGCCGGCTTGCCGCCGCCGACCCTGGCGCGGGCCAGCAAGGCACGCTACTTTGACGCCAAGTCCGGCAACGGCACGGAAGTGGCCTATCGGCAGCCGGCCATGACCAAGGTGGCTCAGGTCGCTGGCCGTCTGTTGCGCTCGCCCGGTGACCGGGGGGTAATCTGCCTGATTGACCCCCGCTTTGGCCACGAGGCGCAGCAACGCTTCTTCCCTAATCATTGGCGGCCGCGAAAGGTGGCCGCGCGCGATGTGGGTGCGGCAGTGGCGAAGTTCTGGCAACAGCTGCGGCAACCGCCTATCCTGCATAAGGAATAGGGGAACTCGGCACTCCGGGACCATGGCATGACGCTCCGCCGCACCAAGATCATCTGCACCATCGGGCCGGCCACGGCCAGCTATCCGGTGCTGGAAAGCATGGCGGAGGCGGGCATGAACCTCGTGCGCCTGAACATGTCCCATGCCGACCACCGCGGCGCTGCTGAGGTCATTCAGTGGGTCCGCACCCTGAACCGCAAGGTGCGCGATCCGATTTCGGTGATTCTCGACACCCAGGGGCCGGAAATCCGCACCGGCGATGTCAGCGAGCCGATGGATCTGCAGACCGGTCAAGTGGTGACTCTGTCGGTGCGCGGCGACGACGATGTGGAAACCTCGTCCATTCAGGTCAACTACCAGGAGTTGGCGGACATCGTTGAGCCGGGCAACCGCATCACGGTGGACAACGGCCTGATCAATTTCGAAGTGCTCGAAACGCACGGCAAGCAGTTGGTCTGCCGGGTCATCGACGGCGGCTGGCTCGGCAGCAAGCGGCACGTCAACCTGCCAGGCGTACGCATCAATCTACCGGCCATCACCGCCAAGGACCGGGCCGACATCGAATTCGGCCTGGAGCAGGAAGTGGACTACATCGCCCTGTCCTTCGTGCGCACTGCCGAGGACGTCGAGCGCTTGCGCTCCCTGATCGCGCAGCATGGGGCTCGGACGCTAATTCTGGCGAAGATCGAAGACCAGGAGGGCGTGTCCAACATCCATGCCATTGCCCAAGCTGCGGACGGGGTCATGGTGGCGCGGGGGGATCTCGGCATCGAGACGGACATCGCCGATCTGCCCAACGTGCAACGCCGGATCGTGCACGCCTGCGCCCGTTGGGGCCGTCGGTGCATCGTGGCCACGCACCTGCTTGAGTCCATGATCGAAAACCCGATTCCCACTCGCGCCGAGGTGACCGATGTGGCCAATGCCGTCTATGAAGGCGCCGATGCGGTGATGCTCTCCGGGGAGACCAGCATTGGCAAACATCCGGTGCGCTGCGTCGAACAGTTGGTGCAGATCACCAAGGCCGCCGAGCGCTATCCGGGCCTTGGCTACGAAAGCGATCTCGAGGCCGCAGCCGACAAGCAGCAACTGGCGATCCACGCCGTCGCCCTGGCGGAATCCATTTACGCGGATGGCATCGTGGTCATTACCCGGCGCGGCATCATGGCCGATCTGGTCACCAACGCACGGCCGCCGACGGTGCCCATCTATGCGTTCACCAACGACAGCCGCACAAGGCGGCGGCTGTTCCTCAACCGAGCGGTGACCAGCTTCCGCACGGAGTTTAGCCTGGAGCCGGAGAAGACCCTGCAGCGGGCCTTTGCTGTGCTGCGCGACCGACAGGTGCTTGGCGGCAACGCCAAGGTAGTGGTCATCTCCGACGTGCTGGCCGGTGCCAAGACCGACGCCATCCAGATCCGCCAGATCGACTGACCGTTTTCCCCGATCAGGCCGTCGCCCAAGCGGACTGCATCATTCGCAACGCCGCCAGGATGAGCAGGACGCCGAACAAGCGGCGCAGGGCCGGGGCATTGATTCGATTGGCGGTCCAGACCCCTAGGGGTGCGGCGGCAACCGCTCCGACAACGATGGCGGCGAAGCTCGGCAGGTGGACATAGCCGAGCATGTATTGCGCGGCGGCGGCGATTGGCGGGGCAAACAGGATGTAGCCAAGGGCGCCGGCGGCCGCCAAAGGCACTCCCAGGCTGCTTGAAGTCGCCGTGGCACGGTGAACGGCCGTGTTGAAGTAGATCATGGTGGGCACCATGACGTTGCCGCCGCCGATGCCGGCGATGCCGGACACCAAGCCCGCGCCAAAGCCGATGCCCCCGGCGAATGCCGGAGCCGGGAAACTTCGATGCGGATGCGGGGTCCAACGAGTCAACATGACGACGGAGACCAAGCCCAGAAACAGGCCGATAAAGCCGCGGAAGACGGCCACGGGCAACAAGGGCGCCAGGTACCCAGCGGCGGCGGCGCCAAGGGTCACCGGCGCCGCCCAACGGCGCACGATCAGCCACTCGACGCGCCCGGCCTGCACTTGGGCGTAGGCCGCTGACAGGGAAGTGAACAGGATGCAGGCCAGCGATGTGGCCACCGCCGCCGGAGTGCTGTGCGCCAAGGGCAAAATGCCGGTCCAATCGAAGAGGATGACGAGCGCTGGAACGATGACGATGCCGCCGCCAATGCCGAGCAGGCCACCGAGGAAACCGCTGAACAGGCCCACGCCAAGGCATAGTAGGGCGAAGAAAATCGGACTCAATTCAAGTAAAGTCCAAAGGTTGGGTTGCGCAAGTGTAAAGAAGATGCTGTTGGGCTTCCACGAACCAACTCCGATTCAAGGCGAGGGCGGGACGCTCTGCAGCCGGGGGAATGGCTTGCGCGTGGCCTGCGCCATGGTCCTGATTGCCATCGCCAGCGCCGCTCAGGCCCGCTCGATCCAGCTCGACAACGGCGATGTTTACGATGGCGACCTGGTGGACGGTCTGCGCACCGGCAACGGAGTCTACGTCTGGGCCAGCGGCAACCGCTATGAAGGCGAGTTCGTCGCCAATCAGATGCAGGGGCAGGGCAACTACACTTGGGTTGATGGGCGCGCCTACACCGGGACGTTCGTCGCCGACCGGCGTCACGGCGAAGGCGTATTGACCTGGCGCAACGGCAACCGCTACGAAGGCCAGTTCGAAGACGACCGGATGCATGGCCAAGGCGTCTTCACCTGGAGCAACGGGGACCGTTACGAGGGTACTTTCGTGCGCGGCAGGCGCAGCGGACCGGGACGGTTCGATTGGGTCTCCGGCGATGGCTACGTGGGCGAATTCGTGAATGGCGAACTGCATGGGCAGGGCCTGTTCTCCTGGCCCAATGGCAATCGCTACAGCGGTGGCTTTGCCAACGACCAGCGTGACGGGCTGGGGGTGTTCCATTGGCGCGACGGCACCATATTCCGGGGTCAGTTCCGCGCCAACAAGATGCACGGCTATGGCGTCAAGGAGCAGCCCGACGGAACCATGGAGCTGCAGCAGTGGACGGAAGGCGGGCTGCAGATGCGCATGCCCCTAGTCGAGGATGAGCGCTGCCGTCTGCGTCTTCAGGACCGCTACTGGATGTTCAGCAGCGGAGGCTGCGTCAACGGCTTGGCCCATGGCCGCGGCTTGGCCACCAGCTTGGATGGCGAACTGATCATCGCCGATGGCCACTTCGTGCTCGGCCACTTGGTAACGGGCGAGGCGCGGCCGATCTGGCTGCCCAGCCGTGCGCAGTGAACATTCCCGGCTTTCAGATTGAGCGCCGACTGGGGCGTTCGGGGGATGCGGAACTTTACTTGGCCTCCCAGACCCATCCGTACAAGCGGGTGGCTCTGGCCGTCGCGCGCCGGGGAGCGGTCGAGGCGCCCGAAGCGCTGCGCGAACTTGAGCGGCATCCGGCCCTCAAGTCGGACTTCCGCCATCCACACATCTTGCATGTCCACCGAGTTGGCGCACACCGCGAATGGCTCTACTTGGCCATGGAGTACGTCGAGGGCGGCGACCTCAGGGAGAATCTGGTTTGGGGCATGGGCCTCGAGCGGCTCGTCAACGCCTTCGGCGACCTGTGCGCGGCGTTGGACCATGCCCGCGGGAAGGGTCTTGCGCATCGGCGGATCGGCGCCGCAAGCATACTCTTCAGATCGCCAAGCGAAGTGGTTTTGGCAGGTTATTGCTCGGTCGCCGCTGACTGGGCCGAACGCGATCAACAGTCGCCGCCGGGTGGGGCGAGCGCCGCGGCTCATCGCGACGACCTTTTCGACTTAGCGCGAACCCTATACCAAGCATTGACCGGAGAGACGGCGCAGGGCGCGCTGCGCGGCGACGCCAATGGGCAAGCCAACGCCCCAGCGGCGCTGCCCGGCCATCTCAAGATGCTGCAGCCAGTGCTTGACCAGGCTCTGGCGGTGGATCCGAATCGGCGGTTCCAGACCGGCGCGGCGTTTCGGGAAGCCTTGGAAGCGGTGGCTCGCTCCGGTGCTTTGGCGGACCTGTCCATCAAGACCGCCGCGGTTTCCAGCGGGGAGATACGGACCGTGGGTGAAGCTGCGGGGCTATCCTCGCGGGAGCCGATTCGCGATGAACGCGGCACCTATGGGCCTTCGGCCAAGTTCTCGCGTTGGCTGCTGGCGGCTGGCTTGGCGGTGGCGGTGATTGGCGGCGGCGTCTATCTGGTCGATCGGCAGTCGTGGCGGTTGGTCGCGTTCATGGCACAGATCGGCTTGGCTGAGGACCCCAATGTGCAGAGCGCGTGGGTGGCCGCCCAAGCGCTCAGGGAAGACCCAGTGCAGAGCCTGCCGGCCCTGGTGGCCGGCTATCGCCGCGTTCTGGAGCTCGATGCCGGCCACAGCCAAGCCACCCAAGCCATCGCCAGCTTGGCCGACCAATGGCGGCAGGACATCGTCCAAGCCTTGGCGCAAAACGACCTTGGCAGCGCTGAAGCCAAGCACAACGAAATGACGCTGGTGTTTCCGGATGACTACAGCTTGATGGACCTAGGACGTCAAATCAGTAATCGGCGAGCGGCGGACACTTTGCTGGCCTCCACCCGGTCGCTGCTGCGCAGCCAGGGCATGTCGCGCATTCCGGCGGCCACCGTGGCCATTCAGGCCTACCAGGAGATCGTTCGGCTGGCGCCGGGACATCCCGCAGCGCTCGCGGAGTTGGCCGCCTTGGCGGAGCATTACGCGGAACTGGCGCGGGAGGCGGCGGGTCAGGGCGATGTGGATGATGCCATCGTTTATCTGGAACGGGCAGCCACGGCCGATGGTGGCCTGCCGATTCTGGAGGCGGTGCGCGAGGAGATTCAACAGGCCAGTCGAGCCCGTAGCGCCATCCAGGAGCTGCTGCAGCAGGCCGGCGCGCAGCGTGCCCGAGGCCTTCTGGTGCATCCGCCGGGGGGCAATGCTGCCGAGCTCTATCACCGGGTGTTGGCTACGGCCCCAGACAACGGCATCGCCCTGCAGGGTCTCAATGAAGTGACCTCGCAACTGCTGAACAAGGCCACCCAAATGTTCGAAGGCGGCGACTTGAGCGCGGTTGAGCGGTTGCTTGGGCAAGCCAGCGCGGCTGGCATTGAAGCGGCGGCGCTGCTTGAAATCCAGACTCGGCTCGATCAAGAAATCGAAGCCTTGGCAACCATCAGCCAAAAGCTCGCGGAGGCTGGCCGCCTGCTGGCACAGGGTTTCCTTACCGAACCCCAGGAACACAATGCAGTGGCCGTGCTGCGGGACGTGCAGCGGCTGGACCCCGGCAACGCCCGGGCCGATGAACTGCTCGACCAAGCTGCCGCCCGCCTCGCCGAAGTGGCCCGGGAGGCATTCGCGGCGGGTTTGCCGGAGCCCGCCCGCCACTATTTGGACCTCGCCCTAACGGTCACGCCGGACCAAGGGGAATGGCGTTCGCTGCGGGAGTCCTGGCAATGACTTGGAGCTTACTAGCCGAGGCCGCAGATATAGTATGCTTGCGCCCCCATTGAGCGGGGGCGCCATCATCCAATGGCCAGTAGCATTCCCTTTCGACGCGAGTTGAACTTCTCCTATGGGGAAGTCAGCCAGGTAGCTCCAGGCATCCGGCGCGTCATTGCTGAAAATCCAAGCCCGTTCACGCTGTACGGCACCGGCACCTACATTCTCGGTCGCGGGGAAGTGGCCGTCATCGATCCAGGGCCGGCGGATGGCGCGCACATCGCCAAGCTGCTGGAGGCCCTTGAAGGCGAGACCATCAGCCACATTCTCATCACCCACACGCACATGGACCACTCACCGGGCTGCCGCCTTCTGCAGGCGCATACCGATGCCAAGTCCTATGCCTACGGTCCCCATGGCGCGGGCAAGCTGGAGCAGGGCGTTCCGGTCGAAGAGGGCGGCGACATGGAGTTCGAGCCCGATGAATTGCTGCAGGACGGCGATGTGCTGACCGGCGGCGACTGGTCGGTGGAGTGCGTTTACACACCGGGCCACACTTCGAACCACATGTGCTACCAGCTTCGGGAGTCGAAAGCCTTGTTCACCGGAGACCATGTCATGGGCTGGTCAACCAGCATCATCTCGCCACCGGACGGTGACATGGGCGCCTACATCGCCAGCCTTGAGCGGCTACTCGAACGCGATGATACGGTGTACTGGCCCACCCACGGACCCTGCATCGACGATCCCAAGCCCCACGTTCAGGCATTCATCGAACACCGGCTGGCCAGGGAACGGCAAATCATCGACTGCATCGAGCAGGGCGTGCATCGCATTGAGGACATGGTGCCCATGATGTACACCGAATTGCCGGAATTCATGTATCCGGCGGCGGCGCGCAGCGTCCTGGCTTCCATGGAGCACCTCGTTGGCAACGGCGCCCTGAAGGCCGATGGCGGCGTTCAGTTGGGTGCGGCCTATCAGCTGGCTTGAGCGGTCGGCGGCGAGGCGGACGCCTTAGCTTCGATTTCTGTCTCGGTGACCATGCGCGGCTGTGGCATTTCAGCGCGCGGCTCTGGCACATCAGTGCGCGGCAGTTGCACCATGATGGCGACACCGCTGTTGTCGGTCAGGTTCAGCGCCCGCACGAAGCCGCCGTGGTGTTCGGCGATGATGCGCACCACATACAATCCCAATCCGAAGTGCAGCCGGTTGTGCGGCCCCCGGTTGCTGACCATGGAGTCGAACACCGACTTGCCCACCTGATCCGGTAGGATCGGCCCTCGATTGGCCACCGTGATTCGCAGGTAGTCGCGCTGGACATCGAGTTGGACGGTGATCGGCGAACCGCTTCGGTGAAAGTCGATGGCGTTGTCGATGATCTTGTCGAGCAATTGCTCGATCCGGTAGTCGGAAACTTCCGCGAGGGCGGGTTCCCGCGGACCGCGAAACACGAATTCACAGTCCGGGTTGCCGGCGGCGCAATTGGCCACGTAGCTTTCGAGCAGCTTCTGGATGTCGACGACCTCAAGCTCCTCGGCCTTTAGCGACTCTTCGAGATTGGCCGCATCGGAGAGGTTTTGCACGATGGAACCAATGCGGATGACGCCGTTCTTGGCGCTTGCCAGATACTTGCTGTCCTGTACGCCCGGGCTTTCCTCGGCGAGATTCTGCAGGGAAGTGCTTAGCGTGTTGAGCGGATTGTTGATTTCATGGCGCAGGGTGCGCGGCATGTTCTCCAGGAAGTGGTTGTGCTGATGCAGCTTGGAGAGCGTGTTGGAGAAGCTGCGGGCCAAGTCGCCGATTTCGTCCCCTGAGCCGATTTCGCTGCGCAGGGCGCTTGCTCTCAGACGTCCGTGCTGGTCGATGGCGGCGCTGGCCTCGCGGCGCAATTGGCGAATGCGCCAGGCGAGGCGTCCAGCGAACGCCAACAGGGCGGCAAACACCGCGATCAATGCGGCCACCGACAGCAGGATGACCTGCTCGAGGGCCTCGCGCTGAAAGCTCAAGATGTCATCGATGTTCTGCTCCACCACGACCGTGCCGATCACGGCATCCTTGGAGACGATGGGATGCGCCGCCATGATGACTTCAAGCTGATTGTCCAACCGGTGCCGGGTGGCGGCCGGGCGACCCGCCAGCGTGGCGCTGATGATGTCCGCTGCAGTGTTCTCAACGGGTCCGCCGCCGCGTTCCGCCTCTAGGGACTCCAAGGTGGTGAAGCGGTGCAGAACGGGCCGTATCGCTTCGAAGCCCTGCTGGATCAAGCCCAATGTGGTGCTTTCATCCGGGCTCGGGCCTGCGCCTTCCGGGAGTTGGGCGCCGGCTTCGGCCCGCACTCGTTGCTGGGCGTCAATGACCAGGATGCGGGCGCCGGAGTATCCGAGCCCTTGGATGATGTTGAGCACTTCCGGGGAGCGCAGAACGATCAGATTGAAGCTCTCCTTGCCGGCCTTGGGCAGGGTCTGCGCCAACTTGAGCGGTGCCCGGGCAACGGGATCATCCACGTCGGCGACCGAGACGCCGAAGTAGCGGCGCGAACCCAAGCGATCCAAGGGCAGGCGAAACTCCATCGACCAACCGGACTCGCCCACTTCCATAAAGCCCAGCACATCCGCTTCGGCGGTGCCGGTGGTGGCGAATCGCCAATCCCCGTCCATGGCGTAGGCGGTGACCACCCCGGGCTCAGCGAAGACCAGGCCGATGCGGCCGTCCTCGCCGTCGGAGCCGATGTAGGACAAGCGCACATGGTCGGCGTTGTCCAGGCGCAGGTACTCCGGGTCGCGATAGACGAGGTCGGAGTCCCTGACTTGTACGAACAGATGCAGTTGGCCAGCGCGCTCCCCGAGCAGGAGTTGAAACGCGCCGTCGTCCGACGTGGCTGGCCCGAAGCTCAACAGCCGGTCCTCGGCCCCTTCGCCCCAATCGTCGTAGCGTCCGTCAAGGCGGATGTTGCCCTCAAGAGGGTGGGCGAACAGGGACTCGTAGTCCTCGATGGTCACCGGCAGATCGTTGAACAGATCCTCACGGCCGTTGAACAGGGTGGAGATGCCTTCGGCCGTCAACAACTGGGCTTGGGATTGGCCTTGCACCAACAACCGCTCCATCTCCAGCAGTTGGCGGTAGCTGAACCAAGGCACCACCAACAGGGTGAGGCTCAGCAGCATCAACTTGGTGCCGATGCGCGGGCCGCGCAAGGGATTTAGCTTTTTCGCTAGGGCGGCAGCCATCGGTAGCCGAAGCCGTATTCGCTCTTGATGCAGGCGAAGTTGGCGTCCAAGCGCTCAAACTTCTTGCGAATGTTGCGCATGTGGGTGTTGATGGTGTTGTTGGTCACCAGGCTCTGCATGGTGGCGTTCATGAGGGTTTCATAGCTGACGGCGTGGCCGGGCACCCGCACCAGCTTGGCCAGCATTCGGAACTCGGTGCCGGAGAGGTCAATGCGCTGGCCCTTCCAGGAAACCAGCAGCGCGTCCTGATCGAGGGTGAGATGGCCGATTTTTCGGGCCGTGGAACTGTCGCGCTCGGCGTTCTCGGCGCGCACCTCGTTGATCCTGAGCAGCGAGGAGATCCGTTCCGCCAAGTAATCGAGGGAAATGGGCTTGGGCAGATAATCCCAGGCGCCTAGCCGCAGACCCGATATCTTGTCGATCTCGTTGATGCGTTCGGTTAGAAAGATGACCGGCAGGGAAGGGGACTTGAAGAGCAATTCCCGGCAGAGCTGAAAGCCCGCATCCACTTCATCGCCGAGGATGATATCGAGTATGACCAGATCGGGCAGGTCGCCGTCCATCCGCTCCAAGGCTTCCCGGCGGCTGCCGTAGGCGACCACTTCGTAGCCCTTCTTGGTGATGGCGTCACGGTAGTTGGCCCGCTGGTCCGGGTCGTCCTCGACAATGGCGATGCGCTTGGCCATGGTGCGGCGTTGCCTCCTAACTCAACTCCCCATTTTGCCACAGCCCGCAAACCCGTGCCTGTATGATGGACGGTCGATGAATACCGCTTGTTGGCATTGCTAGGTCTACGGGGGCATGCGCACTGATCCGCTCATCGTCTGCCTGACCGGGTCCGAATCGACCGGCAAAACGACCTTGGCAACCGCCTTGGCGAATCACTACGACGCTCCGCTGGTGCCGGAGGTCGCACGGCGTCAATTGACCCCGAATCGTCCTTATGGCCCGAAGGAGGTCTTGGCCATCGCCCGGGAGCAGGTGTGTTTGGAAGCGGAAGCGCTGGCAGGGTCGCCTCGGTTGGTGGTTTGCGACACGGATCTGCTGGTCATTCAGATTTGGTGGCAAGTCAAGTTTGGGATTCTGCCCGAGGAACTCGCGGCGGCGCTGGCGGGCCGCTCCGCGCGCGCCTATCTGCTCACCCGGCCGGACATCCCCTGGGTGCCGGACCCGCTGCGCGAGAGCGGCGGCGAGCGCTCGGATCTGCACCGCCGTTACCAACGGGCCTTGGCCGAGGGACCACATCCCTACTTGGAAGTGGGCGGCCCTTTCAGCAACCGGCTGGCGGCTGCGCGACGGCAGATTGCCCAATGGCTTGTGTGAGGCGCCCTGACTAACCGTTGAAATCAGGACTAGTTGATACCCACGGCGAACGACAACGCCGGGCCGATCTCCCCGCGAACCACTAGGTCGGCCAAGGCGTCCAACGGCGTCTCCTCCCGATTGACGATCGCGAGCTTAGCGCCCAGGCGCTTGGCGTGTTCCGGGAATCCTGCCGCCGGATAGACCACCAACGAGGAGCCGGCGACGACCATCAGGTCGCACTCCTCCACCGCCGCTTGGGCGCGCAGCATGGCCTGTTCCGGCATCGCTTGGCCGAAGGATATGGTGGCCGACTTGATGATGCCGCCGCAGCGTCCGCACGGCTCAACGCGCCCGAGTTGCTTGAATTGACGCTCCAGATCGCCGAGTTCATAGCGTATGCCGCAGGACAGGCAGGTGGCGTAGCTGGCGTTGCCGTGCAATTCAATGACCTGCTCCTTGGGTACCCCGGCATCTTGGTGCAGATTGTCCACGTTCTGCGTGATCACAGCCAAGCAGCGGCCTTCCTCGACTAAGCGGGCGACGCTGAGATGGCCCTTGTTGGGCTGGGCGTTTTCCATCAGCCGCTCGCCGGTGAAGCGCCGGCGCCAAGATTCGGTGCGGACTTCCTCGGAGCCGACAAAGTCCTGGAACTGAATGGGCTTGATCTGGTTCCACAAGCCCGTGCCGGGGCTGCGGAAGTCCGGGATGCCGGACTCGGTGCTGATGCCCGCTCCGGTGAAGAAGACGATTCGCTGCGCATCGGCCAGCAGGGTGGCAAGCTGCTCGACGCTGTCATCCAAACCGGGCATCCCGTTGCTCCTTCTGCGAGACGGGCTAGTATAGCGGCATGCAGGCAATCCTCGGCATCGCCGCCCTATTGGGGCTCGCTTGGCTGGTGAGCGAGAACCGCAGGGGCTTGGATTGGCGGATGCTGGTCACGGCGCTGGCCATGCAGTTCGCCTTAGCGGCGCTGCTGCTCAAGGCTCCGGTGCTGAGCGACATGCTGCTGGCTGTCAACGGCTTGGTTCGCGCTGTCGAGCAGGCCACCCAGGCCGGTACCGGCTTCGTGTTTGGCTATCTCGGCGGTGGCCCGGCGCCCTTTGAGGTCAATGTCGAAAGCGCCCTGTACCTGTTCTCCTTCCGGGTTTTGCCGCAGATTCTGGTGTTCAGCGCACTGGTCGCCATCCTGTGGCACTGGCGCATCCTGCCTGCGGTCATACGCGCCTTCGGGGCGGTGCTGCGGCGCACCTTGGGCGTTGGCGGCGCGGTCGGCACCGCTGCGGCGGCGAGCTTGTTCCTTGGCATGGCGGAAGCGCCCCTGGTCATCCGCGCCTATCTCGCCAAGCTGACCCGTTCCGAACTGTTTTCGGTCATGACCTGCGGCATGGCGACCATTGCCGGGTCGATCATGGTGCTCTACGCGAGCGTGCTGCGCGACGTCATCGACGGGGCGTTGGGGCATATCTTGGTGGCCTCCGTCATCAACGTCATCGGCGCCATCCTCATCTCTAGGCTGATGATACCCATGGATGGCGCGACGGATGCGGACGAGACGGCGGTGGAGTTGAGCTACGCGGGCACCATGGATGCGGTCACCCGGGGCACCGCCGACGGCCTGCGTTTGGCCCTGTACATCGGCGCCATGCTGATCGTGTTGGTGAGCCTGGTGGCGCTGGTTAACATCGGGCTCTCCAACCTTCAGGTTGGCGGTGCCGCGTTGACCCTCGAACGGGCGATGGGCTGGGTTTTCGCGCCCGTGGCTTGGCTGATTGGGGTGCCGTGGAGCGAAGCCCAAGCCGCAGGCAGCCTGCTCGGCACCAAGCTGGTATTGAATGAACTGGTGGCCTACCTGCAGTTAACTGCGTTGGAGCCTGCGGAGTTCAGCGACCAGTCCCGCCTGATCCTGACCTATGCGCTGTGCGGCTTCACCAACTTCGGGAGTCTGGGCATTCTCATCGGCGGCCTGTCGGCCCTAGTGCCCGAAAGACGACCTGATTTCTTAGATTTAGGATCTAGGACGTTGATTTCAGGTACTTTAGTATCTTGCCTAACCGGCGCCATCATCGGCTTGGTTGGACGCCTGTAACGTCAATTGGACGCCAATGAGACGTTGAAGACTCCGGCTAGGCGGGCCGAATCCATCACATGGATCATGGTGGCGGTTTGGGAATCCGGATGCGGCTGGATGATTACCGGCGCTTCCGGATTCTCCGCATGCAGCCGCTCGATGTTGGCCCGCACCGAGCGCCAGTCCACGTCCCGTTGGGCAATGACGATGCGGTCCCGGTTGCTGATGCGCACGACGATGCTCTTCTTGTCCGGATCGACCGTCTTGGGCTTTTCATCATCCGGCTGATTGACGTCCAGCCCCACCTCCTTGACGAAGGTGGCGGTGACGATGAAGAAGATCAGCATGATGAACACCACGTCGAGCATGGGCGTGAGGTTGATCTGCTCCTCGCCTTCATCCGAAGCGCGGCCACCGATGATTCTTCGCACTGTGTGCTCCCCCAACAAGAGTCTTCCCAATGAGGCTCAGCATCTTACCGGGATGTTTGGATTGTGGGAAGCCTTGTCAATTGGACCATTTCAACAACTCCCGCTTCATGCATCGTTTCGCATAGCGGGCGCTGCTGTCCTGTGTGGCTTCGCTCCCGCTGCGGCCATGCAGCCGAAAGCCGCTACGGCGGTGAACGCCGCGACCAAGTAGGCGAAGCTGTAGTCGATAGCGGCGTAAGCCTGCCCCAGGACGAACGGCCCGCTGGCCACGCCCACCACAGCGCAGGCGTTGGCGACGGAGAAGATGCGTGGGTAGGACTTCACGCCATAGGCTTCCGCCAGCCAGAGGGGCTGCAGCATGAGCAGGTTGCCGACGCTGGCGCCGAAGGCGGCCGCGGCGAGCAGGACCTGCCAAGGCGTATCGGCTAGGGCGAGGCCGGCCAGTCCGGCGGCCTGCAGCACGGAGCAGGCCAGCGCAAAAGCGCGAATGGAGACGCGGGTCAACAGCCAGCCGCCAAGGAAGCGGCCGATGACGCTCATGGTCGCCAAGGCTTGCACCGCTTGGGCCGCAACGGCGTAGCCGTGGCCGGCCTCGGCGTGATTGTAGAGGTGGGCGATGCCGCCCACTTGGGCCAGAAAGCACAGCATGTAGGCCAGCGTCAGCAGCACGAAGAAGCGGGTGCCCAGGGCTGCGCCCAGCGGCCACCGCCCGACTTCCTCCGTAATCCTTGATGCTTTCGCCTCGGCGTCCGGCAGGCGGGCGACCAGCAGCGCGACCGGCGCGGTCAGAAGGAAGAAGGCCGCGCCGAGCCCCACGGCGACCGGTTCAAATGCCATGCGGTCCAGCAGGAAGGCGGTCATGGGGGTGAACACCACGCCGCCGAACGACAGTCCGGTGGAGGCGAGGGAGAGGGCGATGGAGCGGTTGCGGCCCGGGAACCAGCGGGTGACCAAGGTGGTGGCGATGACGATGGAAACGCCGGTGTTGCCGACGCCGAACAGCGCGAACAGGCCGTGCAGCTGCCACAGCTCCCTAGCCTGGCCGAGCAGCGCCAAGGCGACGCCGGCGATGGCGGCGCCGACAATCATGATGCGGCGGACTTCGATTTGGTCGATCAGCCGGGCGACGCCGATGCCGGTGATGCCGCCAGCGAGGAAGTAGAAGCTGATGGCCACCGAGACATCGGCAACGGAGAAGGCGCCGTCCGCGGACAGCGCGTTGAGATAGACCGAGTGGTTGTAGAAGCCGAAGCCTGATGAAACGGTCAGAACAAGGAACAGCCCGGCTACGACCCACCAGCCGTGATAGACCGCTGGCATGGGCTTAGCCCGGGCCGTCCCGTCGGAACTTTCGGTCAGGGTGCGGTAAGGAAATGCCCCCGGGCCACGCCCGTGTCGTCGTACACCGGCTCCTCATGATCGACGCGGTACTTCTTGATCACATTGTCCGTGGCCTTGCGCGGATAGCTGCCCAGATGCGCCCCCATGTCGCGATACCAGTGGCCCTGCAGGTGCGCTTCGAGGGTTTCGGATGAACTCCACTCCTCGTAAACATGCACTCGGCCCGGGACCAAGTGGTCCTCGGTCCAGTCGTAGGCGATGCAGCCTTCCTCCTGCAGGGCGCCCTCGATATGCGGACGGGCGCTTTGCAGCATTTCCTTGACTTGGCTGGGATCCTCAAGGTCAAGGGTTCCGGCAATGATGACTTTCATGATTCGCTTCTCGTGTTGGTTGTGGTTGGAGTTTGGCTATTGCTGCGGCAGGAAGTTGAGCGGTGCGCCCGGCGTCGCCCAAGGCATGGAAATCAACTGACCCGTGGAGGACAGGGTGACATAGGCCGTCTTCAGGTCCGGGCCGCCAAAGCAGATATTGGTGGTGAGGGGATCGGGGCAGGGCACATGGCGGGCGGGCTCGCCCTTGGGCGAGAGGATGGTGATGCCGCCGTCAACGATGGTGGCCACGCAGACGTTGCCCTCGGCGTCCACGGCCATTGAATCGAACAGAAAGTAGCCCGGGCGTCCGGGCAGCAAGCGGCCGCCATCGGGACGGTCGCGCCGTTCGCCCTTCAGTTTGCCGGGTGCGGAAAGCTCATAGGCCCAGACCCGCCCGGTGGGGGTTTCAGCCACGTAGAGCTCATCTTCTTCGGGCGACAGGCCGACGCCGTTGGGGCCTTCCAAGGGGAAGATGGCTTCCTTGATGGACGAGCCGTCCGCGGCGGCGTAGAAGACCCCCGTGCGGTCCCGGTCCCGGGCGCGGGTCTTGCCATGGTCGGTGAACCAGAACCCGCCCTCGGAATCGAAGACGATGTCGTTAGGCCCCTTGAGCGGCTCCCCGTCGCAGTGGGTGTAGAGCACTTCGGCTTGGCCGCTTGCCAAGTCAACCGCCTCGATGCGTCCGCCGCCGTAGTCCGTTGCTTGCTCGGATGGAAACAGCCGGCCGCGCCGTTCCACCCAGGTGAAGCCGCCGTTGTTGCAGACGTAGCAGCGGCCGTCGGGGCCGATGGCGGCGCCGTTCGGGCCGCCGCCGAGATCGGCGGCCACCTCGATTTGGCCGTCCCGCACACGCGAGAGGGTGCCGCGGGCGATCTCCACGACGATGACGCTGCCGTCCGGCATGGCGATCGGGCCTTCCGGAAACCTCAGGCCTTCGGCGAGTACTTGGTAGTCGGGCATGGCGTGGTCCTTATCTCCCTCAAGAGCAATTGAAAGGCTTAGAATACACGCCATCGTGTCTTAGCGTTGGCAATGAGGGCTTGGAACATGGGAATTGAACGCCTTTATTCTGGTTTTTCCGGTCGCGCCGAAGGTCTCGGGCGGCGAGGGCTTGCTCAGCGTGGGAACCGGCGTCGGGCGAGGTGGGGGATGGCCGGTGTGCTCCTGTGTCTGGCCCTCGTGGCGGGCTGCCAGAGCTACCGGGACGGCAAATCACGCACGGTGGGTGAGTTGACGGACGATTCCGCCATTCAACTCAAGGTCAAGACCCAGCTCATGGCCGACAAGAACGTCAATGGATTTCGCCTCAACGTGGAGGTGAAGCGCGGCGTGGTCAGCCTGCATGGCCGGGTGGAGAGCGAGGAGATGCGCTTGCGCGCCTTGGAGATCACCGGTGCCGTCAAGGGCGTCGCCTCGGTCGAGGACCGGCTGGAGGTGGTGCCCCCCCAAGAGCCTGAGTCTTAGGAATTCACGGCTGCAAATCCGCGCCCATCAGGATGGAGGCTCTGGTTGGTTTAGGCCCAGCCAGTCCTTCGGCTGCAAGTAGAAGGACAGCAGCTCCGCCTCCCGGGTGCCGGCGGCGGGCGCCTCGTTGTAGCCCCAACGCACCAAGGGGGGGAGGGAGGCCAGCACCGACTCGACCCGCCGCCCGCTTTGCAAGCCGTAGCGCGTGCCGCGGTCGATGGCGAGATTGAATTCCGCGTAGCGGCCGCGCCGAGCAAGCTGCCACTCCCGTTCCACCTCGCCGTAGTCCATTCCATGACGGCGTTCGAAGATGGGGCGGTAGGCGGGCAGGAAGGCTCCACCGATAGCCTTGACCAAGTCTAGGCTCGCCGCAAAGCCTCCTTCGCGCCAGTCGTCGAAGAACAGCCCGCCGATGCCTCGGCTCTCGCCGCGATGGCCGAGGTGGAAGTAGTCGTCGCAAGCCTGCTTCATGCCGGCGTAGTGCTCGCCGGCGGCTTCGGCGGCGGTTCGATGCCAGTGCACGCAATCTTCGAGAAAGCCGTAGTAGGGGGTCAGGTCGAAGCCGCCGCCGAAGTGCCAGGCAGGCGTGTCGGCATCCACCCGAAAGAAGCGCAGGTTCATGTGGGTGGTGGGCGCATGGGGATTGCGCGGATGCACGATCACCGAGATGGCCGTGGCTTGGAAGGGGGCGCCGGCCAAGTGCGGGTTGCGCTCGCTGGCCGCAGGCGGCAGGGAGTCGCCGACGCTGTGGGTGAACTGGACGGCGGCCTTTTCGATGGCGGAACCGGCCTGCAACACCCGCGGCTGCCCGAACCCGCCGCCGGGCTGCGGCAGCCGCTCCAAGGAGAAGCGGGCGGTGCCATCGAGTTCCTCCAGAGCGGCGCATATGTCCGCCTGAAGATCAAGAAAAAACGCCTTGACCGGTTCGATGTCCGCCCTCATGGGCGGATTATGCCAGCAATCCTCACTTTGCCGGAGCGAGGGCAAGATGCCCTCGTTCCGGATTGCCGCCGGTTCAGCCGCTCATCTACAATCACGCCTTCGTTTGCATTGGGGAGGAGCTGCGTGGTCGGCATCACCGCCTTCGGAGGCTACATTCCAAAACGGCGCTTGGTTCGCCAGGCCATTGTTGATGCCCACGTTTGGGCGGACCCGGGGCTGGCCCGGCGGGGGCGCGGCGAGCGGGCCATGTGCAACTGGGATGAGGACGCCGTCACCATGGCCGTCGAGGCAGCTCGAAGCTGTGTGAACAGCGGCGGGACGACGCCCGAGGCGCTTTACTTCGCCAGCACCAGCGCGCCGTTCGCAGACCGTCAGAACGCCGGCATTGTCAGCACGGCCCTGTCGTTGCCGGAGTCGATTGCGTCCGTGGATCTGGGCTCCAGCCAGAAAGCGGGCGTCTCGGCGTTCATTCAGGCCCTAGGCGCCGTCCAAGGTGGCCTTTACGAACAGGCGCTGGTGGTGGCCAGCGAGAAGCGCCGGGTGAAGGCGGGCAGTCCGGGTGAGTTGGCGTACGGCGACGGCGCCGCGGCGCTGGCCATCGGCGCCGATGGCCTGTTGGCCGAGTTCGTCGCCGCGCAAAGCGCCACCGTGGACTTCGTCGATCATTTCCGCAGCGCCACCGAAGCCTATGACTACACCTGGGAGGAGCGCTGGATTCGCGACGAGGGTCTCGCCAAGATCGTCCCGCCGTGCATCAATCAGGCGCTGGCCAAGGCCGGGGCCGCCCCCGCCGACATCGATCACTTCATCATGCCCAGCACCATTGGCCGGGCGGTGGCCGGCATCGCCCGGCAAGTTGGGCTGCCTGCGGAGGCCATCGCCGACAACTTGGCCGGCGTGATGGGGGAGGCCGGTGCGGCCCATCCCCTGGTCATGCTGCTGCACGTCCTGGAAACCCGAGCCAAGCCCGGTGATCTGTTGTTGCTGGCCGGTTTCGGGCAAGGCTGCGATGCCGTGGTGCTGCGCGCCACCGAGGCGCTGGCGCAATTCAAGAGCGCCCAAGGCGTCAGCGATGCCTTGGCCAACCGGCAGCCGGAGGACAACTACCAGAAGTTTCTCGCCTTCAACGACCTGATTCGGTTGGAGAAGGGCATGCGGGCGGAGAACGACGACTACAAGACCGCACTGTCGGTGACCTACCGCAAGCGCGACATGCTGCTCGGCTTGGTGGGCGGGCGCTGCACCAAATGCGGGGCGCTGCAGTTTCCGCGCACGGAAGTGTGCGTGAACCCGCAGTGCCGCGCCCACGGCACCCAGGAGCCCCATTCGTTCCGCGATGAACCGGCGAGCGTCCTGACTTGGTCGGCGGACTACCTTGCCTATACCGCGGATCCGCCCAGCCACTACGGCATGATCACCTTCAAGGAGGGCGGCCGCTTCATGACCGACTTCACCGATGTCACGGTGGGTGGCATTGACGTGGGCACGCCGGTGCGCATGGTGTTTCGCATCAAGTCGGTGGATTCCCGGCGGGGCTTCGTGCGCTACTTCTGGAAGGCCACCCCGGCGGGTGGGGCGTGACCGGCCAGCCACAAAGCGTGCTGGGTTGTGTACACTGGGCCGAGAATGGTTCGGCATCCCCGCGTTCAACGATTAAGGAGCATTGATTATGGCCACGGGCATCAAGGACAAGGTCGCCATTCTCGGCATGGGCTGCTCGCGCTTTGGCGAGCGCTGGGAGAGCGGCGCGGAGGAGCTCATGGTGGAGGCGTTTAACGAAGCCATCGGTGACGCCGGCGTGGATGTCAGCGAAATCGATGCGGCTTGGTTCTCCACCCACTATGAGGAGATCAACGTCGGCAAGGGCGGGCTGCCGCTGTCCATCGCCCTGCGGCTGCCAAACATTGCGGTCACCCGGGTGGAGAACTTCTGTGCCTCGGGCTCCGAAGCCTTCCGCGGCGCCGTTTACGCCGTCGCTTCCGGAGCCTGCGACATCGCCTTGGCGCTGGGCGTTGAAAAGCTCAAGGACACCGGCTACGGCGGCTTGCCGGGGGGCTTGGGCGGAACCCTCACGCCGCAGTGGTCGGCGAACGGCTCCGCGCCGGGCAACTTCGCGCAGTTGGCCAGCGCCTACCGGGCCAAGCATGGCGTTGAGCGCGATGACCTAAAGCGCGCCATCGCCCACATCTCGGTGAAGAGCCACGCCAACGGCGCCAAGAACCCGAAGGCCCACCTGCGCCGCGAAATCACCGAAGAGGACGCCTTGAATGCGCCCATGATCGCCGAGCCCTTGGGCCTCTACGATTGCTGCGGCGTTAGTGACGGGGCCGCGGCCGCCATTGTCACCACCCCGGAAATCGCCAAAAGCCTTGACAAGGAGCGCATCGTCTCGGTCAAGGCGCTGCAGCTTTCGCTGTCCAACGGTTCCGAGTCGGGCCACAATTCCTGGGACGGCAGCTACTTCCACACCACCCGCATCGCCGCCAAGAAGGCCTACCAGGAGGCGGGCATCAGCAAACCGCGCGAGCAAGTGAGCCTGTTCGAATGCCACGACTGCTTCTCCATCACCGAAATGGTCACCATGGAGGACTTGCAGCTCTCCCCGGAGGGTGGCGCTATTAAGGACGTGATGGACGGGTTCTATGACGCCGACGGCCAGATTCCCTGCCAGATCGACGGTGGCCTGAAGTGCTTCGGCCATCCCATCGGCGCTTCCGGCATCCGCATGCTCTACGAGATGTACCTGCAGTTGCAGGGTCGGGCGGAGGAGCGGCAGGTCCCGGACCCGTCCATTGGCATGACCCACAACCTGGGCGGCTCACCCATGAGCAACGTCGCCGCCGTCTGCATTGTCGGAGCTCAGGGTTAGCCCCATTTGCGGCTGGCTTCGAGGTCCGCGCGGATGGTCTTGCCGGCGGCGAGGTAGAGCAGGGCGGAGACCACGTTGAAACTCAGGCTGATGACCAGTGCCCAGCGCAGGGAATCGGCCCCGAGGTCCGTCCAGGCGAACAGCACGTCCGATGCGATGCCGGTGAATTGGGGCCCCAACCCCAAGCCGATGATGTTCAGGATAAACAGCAGAATGCTGGAGGCAAGCGCGCGCATCCGCAGCCCAACCATGCCTTGGTTCATGGAGAAAGTGGGACCCAAGTAGTAAGCGCCGAGCAAGTAGGGGATCGACAACACCCAGAACGCCGCGTAGGGGTTGTCGGCGACATAGACGTAGAAGCTGAACGGCACCGAGATCAGCGTCGCCAGCCCCGGCAGCCAGAGGTACCAACGCTTGTCACGGGCGCCGAGCAGGTCGCCGAGATAGCCCCCGGACAGGGTGCCAAGAATTGAGGCGAAGCCGAGGTAGAACAGGACCATGCCCATCTCGGCAGTGCCGATGCCGTGGCTGCGGTTGAACATCGCCGGAATCCAGTAGCCCACCCCATAGCCGACAAAGGCATGCAGGCTGCCGCCGATGGCCATGTAGCGGAAGCTGCGGCGCGACCATAGATGGCGGAACACCTCGGCCACCGGCGGCGCCTCCTCATCGCGGAGCTGCAACCCTTCGGCGGCGCCCCGAGGCGGTTCCCGCAGGGTAAAGCGCACGATCACTGCCAGCAGGACGCCCGGAAGGCCAACCACCATGAACGCCGTGCGCCAGTCGAAGGCCTCGTTGATCCAGCCGCCGCCGAGATTGCCCAGCATGGTGCCGATGGGGATGCCCAGGGCGTAGATGGCCAGCGCGGTGGCTCGGCGGCGGGGCGGGAACATGTCTGAGATCATGGAGTGGGATGGCGGGCTGCCTCCCGCTTCGCCGACGGCGACGCCAATTCGGGCCAGCAGCAGGTGGAAGAAGTTGGCGGCCAGGCCGCACAGCGCCGTGGCAGCGCTCCACAGTGCCAGGCAGACGGAGAGCACGTTGCGCCGGGAGCCCCGGTCGGCCAGCCGGGCGATGGGTATGCCGAGCACGGTGTAGAAGGTGGCGAAGGCGATGCCGCCGAGAAAGCCCATCAAGGTGTCGGACACCCCGAGATCCTGCTTGATTGGCTCCACGAGGATGCCGAGGATCGAGCGGTCGATGAAGTTGAAGATGTAGACGACGACCAGAAGGCCGAGTGCGTACCAGCGATACAGCGGCGAAAAGCTCCGCGCCTGCCTGGAATCAGACATGTCCCTCCCTATTTGGTTCGCGCAGGCAGCGCCCTAGCATGAGCGAAAACGCCGTCAAGTGGTAGAATTTCGCGCCTGTCAACGACCCTCCCAAGTGGGCAAGGCGCTTATGGACTTTTCCTTTTCCGCTGAAGACCGCGAATTTCAACGCGAAGTCCGGGCTTGGCTCGATGAATCCTGGCCCGCGGCAGCCCGTGAACGGCGGGCTCGCAGCGCGTTGGCGCGTGTCTCCAAGGCGGAGCAGGTGCGCTGGCAGCAAAAGCTTGCCGAACGGGGCTGGGCGGCACCGAATTGGCCGGTCGAGCACGGTGGGGCGGGCTTCACCGCCACCCAGAACTACATCTTTGACTTGGAAATGGCCCGTGCCGGGGCGCCTCGAGTGCTGCCCTTTGGCATCACGATGGTCGCCCCGGTCATCATGAAGTTCGGCACCGAGGAGCAAAAGCAGCGCTTTCTGCCGGACATTCTCCATTCGCGGGTCTGGTGGTGCCAAGGCTACTCCGAGCCGGGCTCCGGATCGGACTTGGCCTCCCTGCGCATGAAGGCGGAGGATAAGGGCGACCACTACCTGGTCAACGGCGTCAAGACCTGGACTACCCTGGCCCAGCACGCCGACTGGATCTTCTGCCTGGTGCGGACCAGCACCGAGGAGCGGCGTCAACTCGGCATCAGCTTCCTGCTGATCGACATGCAGTCCCCTGGCGTCACGGTCAAGCCGATCATCACGCTGGACCAGCCGGTGGAGGGCTTCCAGGAGATCAACACGGTGTATTTCGAGGACGTGGAGGTGCCCAAGGCCAACCGGCTCGGGGAAGCGGGCAGGGGCTGGACCTGCGCCAAGTACCTGCTGGAGTTTGAGCGCGGCAACGCCTACTCCCCGGCCCTCAAACAGTCCTTGGCTGGCTTGGAGGCGCTGGCTGCCGCCGAGCCTAGCGGCTATGCCGCATCGAGAACGGGCTTGGCCGCATCGGAAAACGCGGGCAATGCGCCACTGATCGACGATGAGGCCTTTGTGACCCAGCTAAGGGATCTCGAAGTGCAGGTGCTGGCCATGGAATTCGTGGAACTGCGCATACTCGGCGCCCTGTCGGCTGGGCAAAACGTCGGCCCCGAATCCTCCATGCTCAAGACCCGGGGCACCGAGCTGCAGCAGGCGGTCGCCGAATTGGCGCTGGAACTGTGCGGCTACTACGGCTTCCCGCTGGACCAATCCACACCCCTATCCGAGGATCTTGGACCCGGCTTTGGACCGACGCACGCCAACGGTGCCGCCCAGGCCCACTTCAATACCCGCAAGGTCAGCATCTACGCCGGCAGCAACGAGATTCAGCGCAACATCATGGCCAAGCTGGTGCTCGGCCTGTAGCCGGTTGCCCACACCGTGAATCGCAAGGGGCTCATTCTGGCGGGGGGCGCCGGTACCCGCCTGCATCCGACCACCTTAGGCGTTTGCAAGCAACTCCTGCCGGTGTACGACAAGCCCATGGTCTACTACCCGCTCTGCACGCTGATGCAGGCGGGCATTCGCGACATGCTGCTCATTTCAACGCCCCAGGACATCGGCCGCTTCGAACAGGTGCTTGGCGACGGCGGTCAATGGGGGCTGTCCATCGGCTACCAAGTGCAGCAAGCACCCAACGGCCTTGCGGAGGCCTTCCTGCTCGGCGAGGCGTTCATCGACGGCGCGCCGTCGGCGCTGGTTCTCGGCGACAACATCTTCCACGGCGGCGGCTTGGCGGAGCTGCTGCAAAGCGCCTCAAACCGCACTCGCGGCGCCACGGTGTTCGCCTACGCGGTGAGCAACCCCGAAGCCTTCGGCGTGATTGAGTTCGACGCCGAAGGCCAAGCCGTCTCCATAGAGGAAAAGCCCGCCAAACCGCGAAGCCGCCACGCCGTGACCGGGCTGTACTTCTACGATGAACAGGTCGTGGAGGTCGCCAAGTCCATTAAACCCTCGGCCCGAGGCGAACTGGAAATCACTGATGTCAACCTAGCCTACCTCGGCCGGGGAGAGCTGGAGGTGAAGCGCTTGGCCCGGGGTACCGCCTGGCTGGACACCGGCACCCCGGACGCAATGCTCGAGGCCGCGCATTACATTCAAACGCTGGAAAAGCGGCAGGGCATGAAGGTGGGCGCTCCGGAGGAGGCGGCTTGGCGGGCGGGCTGGATCGACGATGAGGCACTGGAGCGCTTGGCGCAGCCGCTACGCAAGAGCGGCTACGGGGAGTATCTCCTACAACTTCTGCAACGACCCTGAACCTAAAGAAGCTGCACTGCGTCCGCCAAGCTTGCCGCCACCGCCGAAGCCGGCGCGGAAGGGGCTGAATCGGCCCCCGGAGCAATCAACAGGGTGTTGAGGCCCGCTGCGGCGCCTGCCTCGATGTCGCGAGGCGAATCGCCGATAAGCCAAGATCCACTGAAGTCCACATCGAGTGCGAGGTGCCGAATCGCTTGGTGAATCAAGCCCGGCCGGGGCTTGCGGCAGTCGCAGCCATCGCTCGCCAAGTGGGGACAGAAGAACACGCCATCGAGGGCTGCGCCATGCCGTGCACAGCAGGCGCACAGATTGCGGTGAATGGCCTCAAGCGCAGCGATGTCCACTATGCCCTTGCCGACCCCTTGCTGGTTGGTGACGACCACCAATCGATAGCCCTTGCCCTTGAGGGCGCGCAGGGCGTCGAGAGCGCCATCAATGAAGTGGAATTGCTCCCAAGCCGCCACGTAGCCGCTGCCCCCGGGGGGCTCGTTGATCACACCATCGCGATCCAGGAAGGCCACCTTGTCCCGCCGATTGATGCGCATAATGTGTATTATGTTAAATTATTGCCGCAGGAGTGCTCATGGGGTCGCGTTAAGCCGTAGCTGGGCGTTGACGAAGCCGGGTGCGCGATGGGCATCCAAGGATGCCTGCACCACCCCGACCCCGTTGTCCTCTTCGAGCTTGTTGAGCCAGGCGACCACTTGATCGAAGGACTGCTGTTCCAAGGATACGGATACCGCGCCGCCGCTCTCCGGCTGCAGCCTGGCCAAGCGGATCCCCGCAGTCTCGGCTGCCTGAGTGATGACCGGCAGGATCGAGCGGGTGCGATCGTCGGTGCTCTGGCTGGCGCCCCTTGCGGCGGCGCGGGCTCGCTCCTCATTGACGCTCACCCATTCGAGGAGCCGCTGGGCGTTGGCGAGCCGCCGCGACTCGCGATCCTGCCAGTCCACCAGCGGTTGCCAGACCGCAAGCCATGCCAAGGTGGCGGCAGCCGCAACAGCCACCATCGCGTAAACAAGCCGTTCATGGGTTGCCTTGGCGCGCCACCAGCGGCCTGCTGAGGACTCCCGCCAAGTTGAGGAACCTCGCCAAAGGTTGATGGTAAACGCGCGCATACCGTCCCCTTCTAGAAGCCGCTCAGTCGAAAGCGGGCGCTGACGCCGCCCTCAACCTGTTCGGCGGAGCTGATTTCAGCCTCGAGGCCGCGTTGCGCAATGGCCTCCAGCACCTGGTCGGCATCCGCATAGCGCCGCACGATCAATTCAGCCTGGAACTCACCGCGTCCTTGATTGTAGTCGATGCTGGCCACCGACATGGAGGGTTTGACGACGCTCGCCAAGTGCCCAAGAAGGTGGACTAAAGAGGCTTCGGGAGCGCCGCCTCCCGCGTTCTCGCCCAGCCGAGCGTTCAGGCGGCGGCGCAGGCTCTGGGCGGTGACGCTCCGGTCTTGGGGGTAGATGTCTTGATACAGTGCCAAGGCGCTGCCCTCCAACGCATCCGCCTGCCGGGAGGACCACCAACCCTCAGCGGCCATGGCGCCCAAGACGGTCAGCAGCCAAATTCCCGCCAAGGTGGCCAAGCTGCGCCACTTCGAATGGCCTGGCCGCACCGACGGTTCCGAACGATAGTCGCCCTGCAGTAGATTGATGACGGCGCCGCGCTGCGGCCAGCGCTCGGCGAGATACTCAAGGGCGCCCTGCTCCTGGCCGCCGAGCGCAGCGGCGGACACTTCCTCCACCTCGCCATCGAACTGGCTGCGCTCCAGTTCGCTTAAAGGCCCGTTGAGCAACCGAACCCGCTCGCCATCCATGGCGCCTAGGGCCATCAGCAGGTTGCCCCGCTCCAAGGTGGCTGCTTCCCGGGCGGACCGCATCAGCACCGCATCGCCATCGAACAGCAGGCTTACCAAGCCCGGCTCATCCGGCATGAGCTCCGATTCGGCAACCAAGCTGTTCAGGGTGATGCCGGCCGCGGCGAGGCTGGCGAGCCAACCGTCCATCAGCGGCTTGGCGATCACGCTGCACCGCACCGGATTGCCGGCGCGGATTGCGCCGTGGGCGATGTGCAAATTCTCAAGCTCCGCCGCAGTGAACTCCTCGACCACGAAGGGCAGCGCTTGGCGAAGCTGGCTTGCCCGGCGCCCGGGCACGTCGCATTGCAAGCTCAAGACCTGCTCGTTGGACACCAGCCCCACCACCTCGGCCTCGTCGCCTGCCGAAGTCTCGGCGGCCACGCATTCCAGCACCGCATTGCAGTCGCTGACACCTCGGCCTTGGCGGTGCCCTTGGGCATCGACAGCCAGCCACTGGCAATCAAGCTGCCAGCCGTCGTCTAGCCGGACGGCTGGGTATTGCAGGCGAATGAATAGGGTGCTGGGCATTGGCGGCGTTCAGGCGTTCTCGATCTCAACAACGAAGCGTGAGCGGAAGTCCCGGCCCAGATCCCTGGAGATCAACGTGATAGCGCTGCTGTTGGGATCCCGGCGGAGCACCGATGTTAGCATGGCGGTGCCCCCCCCCACTTCCACCCGCACCTGCACTTCGAAGTACTCGCTAGTCACCCCAAGGTGTTGTCCCAAGGTCTCGAATCCGGTGATCGCCTGCGTGAACTCCACAAGGCTTTTGAAGGCGCGGGGCATCTCGGTGAACATCCTGATTTCGGGTTCGTGGAGTTCCGGCGCTAGGGCAGCCAAGACGTGGCTGCTGGCGGTGTTGACGTTGAGCTTCAGGGCGTTGACGGGCAGGACGCAAACATGGGGCCGCAATAGCTCCATGTGTTCCGCCGTCATGCTTCGCATCAGCCGCAGTTCGGAGACGTGGGCGAGCCGCTGGCCCGAGGTGCGGTAGCCCGGCTGCAAGCCTAGGTAGTCGTAGTCCTCCGCTCCGAACTCCTGCACGGTTTGGTCCGCATCGATCCAGTCCCGGGTCTCATCGGCAACCGGCTCAGGGATGTCGAGATTGCGCAGCAGGTTCTTGAATTGATCCACATAGGGGCCAACATCCTCGCCGGACAGCGCGTTGAGGTTGAAGCAGCCGTTCAGGTCCCGCGCCTGAATTTCAATAAATCCCTGCTCATCCAGCTCAAAAGGAGGAAACACCTGTGCCCAGCTTTCCTGGAGGTTGTCCATTTCCGGCCCAGTCTCCGTCAGGTCCTCGTAGAGCACTTGACGGGCCAAGGCCTCGCCGCCCAGCGCATAGGCCAGGGCTTGATCGAAGCCGAGAGCGTTTTGGCTTTGGGCCAGGCTGGTGGCGTGGCGTGACACCAAGTGATAGACCACGGCGGTGAGCACCGCCACCACGAGCAGGACGCTGATCAGAGCGACGCCTTGGGTGCGCTGGGCCTTCATGGCCCCTCCTCCCCTGCTCCTTCGCCTTCTTCCTTGCCTTGCGCGTCCCCTTCACCCTCGACTTCACTGTCCAATTCCTCTTCGCCATCCTCTTCACCTTCCTCTCCGTCCCCCTCCTCTTCTGCCGTTGACCGGTCGCCCAGCATGGGCAGCGGAGTGCCAGGGCCCCCGGCCACCGGCCAGATGCGTTCAACGATGCCAAACGGCTCGAATTCAATGCGCATGATGATGGCGGTCAAGGGAACATCGATCGGGTCGTCTTCGGCTTCCTTCCTCGGCCAGAAGCCATGCTCGCCGCCGCCGGCGTCCAAGGCGAAGAACTCGACCTGGTCCACGTCGCTGAGCAGGCGCTGCACGACGGGTTCGGAATTCTGGGCCCGGTCGAGCACGTTCCACCAAGCTCGAAGGAGGTCGCCGTCGTGCAGGCGGTAGGCCACCCGCTGGAGCTCCGCGCGGCGGGAATTCAAGGGATTGCGCCAGCCGGTGCGGGAGAACTCCATCATGCCATCGGCACCGATCATGACCGGCTCGAGGGAGTCGCCAAAGAGGTCGCGCACGGGCCGGTCGCTGATCTGCACCAGATCGCGCTTGAGAACGAGCATGGCGCGTTGCACATCGGCCAGGCGCGCCGACCGTTCGTTAAGCACCTCGTGGTTGGTCAATGTGCGGGACATCAGTTGAGCCGACATCAGGCCAACGACGGCAAACACGGCCAGCGCCACCAGAACCTCCACTAGGGTGAACCCGCCGGCCGGCATTCCGGATCCGCAGGGGCGTGTTGACACTAGCGCCGCCCCACAAAGCCGACCAAGCGGCCGAGCGGTCCAACCTCCTGATTGTCAACCAACTCGCTGACTTCGATCTCCACCCGCCAGAACGATGGCTGGCCGGTTTCGGATATGGATTGCCGCACCCGCCAGCGGCGGCGGGAAAGCACCACGGTTTCGGATTGCCGACCCACTTCCAACGGCGCATCGGCGTCCCATCCGGCGAGTTGGGCTCGCACCAAGTGGTTCTCAGCCACCCAATGGGCGGCGGTGCGGCGTTCCAATGACCAAGTTTGAAAGGCAACGTTGCCCAAGGCCGATGACAGCGCCAGGCCCGTGACCGCCAGCACCACCAGCGCGATGAGGATTTCGATCAGGGTAAAGCCGTGCACCGCTGGGCCGCTTCGAAAAGTGACGTTGCCCCGCCCGGAAGTGACCTGCCGGTTCATCGAATCCCAAGGCCAGTGAACAGGTGCGCCAAATCGTCCCGCCCCCCACGGGCGTTGCGGCGCCCTCTGCTGGCCCACCGGACATCCTCGCGCTCAACGGTGACCGCCGCCAAGCCGTCGCTGTGCAGCACCCACGGAATCGTGTCCCAGTCGGGCTGCAAAACCCAAGTGAAGGGGGTAACCTCGCCGCTGGAGAACAGCACGATGTCGGGGAGGTCCTCCTCCTCGTCCTCCGGGGTGCTGAACTGGCCAAGGTCGAAACCCTCAACCTCCACGTCGAACTCGATGCGGGGCGCCTCCTTGGCGGCTTGGAAGGGGCGTTGGGTTTGCGTGGTCCAAGTGCCCAACTGCGGGTCGAACTCACTGAAGCGATAGCCGTTGTCCTGCACATGCACACCCCACTCCCGATTGCGCTGCAAGGCGTTTTGACGGGCCATTTCCAGACGCGTTTGGATGCCTTCGGCCAAGGCGCGCAGGCGCCGTTCCTCGTCCGCGCCGGTGAAGCTGACCATGACGGTGCCCGCCAACACGGCGAAGATGGCGATGACCACCAGCAGTTCAAGTAATGTGAAACCCCTGCCCCGCCGCCTTGTCTGGATTGGTTGCCGGCTCATTTTGTTCAACGAGGTTAGATAGTTGGGACCGTTTCCTTAAGTCAATTCAAATGTCCTTAAGGTAGATGTCTGCACCGGTGCCCTCGCCGCCTTCGGCACCGTCCGAGCCTAGGGAAAAGAGGGTTACCTCAGAGTCGCGCTGTTCGTACATGTAGGGGGAACCCCAAGGATCGGTCGGCAGCGTCTTGATGTAGCCGTCCGGGTTCCAGTTCTTCGGTTCCGGGAAGCCGGACGGCGGGTTGACCAAAGCATCGAGGCCCTGGTCGGTGGAGGGATACTGGAAGTTGTCCAACCGGTACATGTCGAGCGCCGCGCTTAGGGCGCGCAAGTCCGTCTGCGCCGCCGTGATGCGGGCTTGGTCCGGACGGGAGAGCAGGTTGGGCACGATGACTGCGCCCAGAATGCCGATGATGACCACCACCACGAGAATCTCGATCAGGGTGAAGCCGCTTGCCCGGCTGCCCCGAGAGGCGGAGCAAGGGCAGCGGCAAGGATCAAAAGGGAATGTCGATTGAGTGTCCATATGCCAAGTTTACACAAGCTGGTTCATGTTCAGGATAGGCAAGAGGATGGCCATGACGATGAACATCACCATGCCGCCCATCAGGAGCAGCATGAGCGGCTGAAACAAGGCCACCAGCGCCCCGACGATGCGTTCCACTTCCGCCTGTTGGTGCGCGGCCACCCGCTCCAGCATGGCGTCGAGCTCCCCGGACGCCTCGCCGCTGGCGACCATGTGCAGCAACATGGGCGGAAAGTGGCCTACTTGCTCCAAGCCGGCGCGGAGGCTCGCGCCCTCCCGCACCCGTTGGGTGGCGTCCTGCAGCCGTTGCTGCAGCCACGTGTTCGCCACCACCTCGCTGGCGATGCCCATGGCATCCACCAAGGGAACGCCGCTGGCGTTGAGGATGCTCAAGGTGTTGGCGTAGCGCGCCGCGTTGCTGGCCCGAACGATGCGGCTGAACAACGGCGCATTGAGCTTTTGCCGATCCCAAGCCAGCCGCAAGCCCGGCAGGCGCAGCAGCCTTTCCAGCCCCAGGGCCAGCGCCGCCGCCGACAGCAGCAGCGTCCACCACCAATCCTGGAGGAAGGCGGAAGCGCCAATTAGGAATTGGGTCACCGGCGGCAGTTCCCGTCCCATGTTGTCCAGCACCCGAACCATGTCCGGCACCACGAAGACCATCAAGGCGCCGACGATGGCCAACGCCAGCCCCAGCAGCACCACCGGATAGAGCAGCGCCATCTGCACGTTGCGAAAAGCCTCGAATTGCCGTTCGCTGTAGTCCGCCAAATTCTCCAGCACCCGGCCGAGATGTCCGGACCGCTCGCCAGCCGCCACCGTGGAGCGGTACAGGGCGTTGAAGCTGCCGGGGTGCTCGGCCAAAGCGGAAGCCAGCGATTGGCCCTCCAAGACCCGGCTGCGTATGCCCATGACCAAGGCGGCTGACTGCTGCTTGTCGGATTGCTTCGCCACGGCGTCCAAGGCCTCCTCAACGGGCAGGCCGGCGCCGATCAAGGTCGCCAACTGGCGGGTCACCAAAACGCGTTCCAAGCCGCTCAAACGGTTGCGCAAGGGCATGAACGAAACCTGCCGCGTTCCTCCGGTGCCGCGGCGGTTCGAAGCGGTTTCCACCGCCAACGGCGCCAAGCCCTGGTCACGCAGCAGTTGCCGGACTTGGCGCACGCTGTCCGCTTCCAGCACACCCTTGCGGCGGCGCCCGCCCGCTTCAAGCGCGGTGTACTCAAACGCGGCCATGATGGCTTGCGTCCGCCGTCCGATGGGGTTGGGGACGGCGCATCAGTCCTGCCGGGTGACCCGCAGCACCTCCTGCACGGAAGTGACGCCCGCCAGCACCTTGGCCTTGCCGTCCTGCCGGATGCCGGGCGCCGATCTGCGGATGTAGTGGGTCAAGGCCTGTTCCGAACTGCGGTCGTGAATGAGCTGCTTGAGGCCATCGTCAACGTCGATCAACTCATAGATACCGGTGCGGCCCCGGTAGCCGGTCTGTCCGCAGGCCTCGCAGCCCGAGGCCTCGAACACCAGGGCGGAGCCCATTTCAAGGAACTCGAGTTCCGAAGGCGTGGCCGGCCGCCGGACGCGGCATTCGCTGCAAAGCACCCGGACCAAGCGTTGGGCTAGGCAACCAACTAGGCTTGAGGACAGCAAAAAGGGTTCAATCCCCATGTCCATCAGCCGAGTGACGGCGCCCACGGCGGTGTTGGTGTGCAGCGTGGATAGCACCAGATGCCCGGTCAGGCTGGCCTGCACGGCGATTCGCGCCGTTTCCAGATCCCTGATTTCCCCGACCATCACCACATCCGGATCCTGTCGCAGAATGGCGCGCAGGCCCCGGGCGAAGGTCATGTCCGCCTTGGTATTGACCTGGGTTTGGCCGACGCCAGCCAAGTTGTACTCGATGGGATCTTCGACCGTGAGGATGTTGATCGTGCGGGTCGATAGCTCAGCGAGGGAGGCGTAGAGGGTCGTGGTCTTGCCGGATCCGGTTGGACCGGTCACCAGCATGATTCCGTGGGGGCGGTGCACGATGTCGCGAATGCGGGCCAGGTCGTCCTCGGACATGCCCAAGCGCGACAGCCGCAGCCGCCCCGCCTGCTTGTCGAGCAACCGCATCACCACCCGCTCGCCACTGCTTGCCGGCAAGGTGGAGACCCGCACGTCCACTTCCCGTCCGCCGATGCGCAGCCCGATGCGGCCGTCCTGGGGAACGCGCTTCTCGGCGATGTCGAGCCGCGCCATCACCTTGATGCGGGAGACCAGCAGTGGCGCCAGTTGCCGCTTGGGGCGAACCACTTCGCGCATGACCCCGTCCACCCGGAAGCGCACCACCAAGTCCTTCTCGAAGGTCTCCACATGGATGTCGGAGGCGTTCTCGCGGATGGCCTCGGCCAGCAGCGCGTTGATCAGCCGGATGATGGGCGCGTTGTCCTCCTGCTCCAGGAGGTCCTCGGTTTCCGGCACGGACTCGGCGAGGCTCGCCAAGTCCATTTCGTCGCCCATGTCCTCGACCATCTGGCGGGCCGCCGACGAATCCCGAGCGTAGGCCGAGCTCAGGATTTCATCGAATTCCGCGGCGCTGACGAGCCGCAACTTGATGGGACGCCCCACAAAACGCTTGATTTCCGCCAAGGTGGCCAAGGAGGGCGGCTCCCGGCAGGCGACATCGAGCTCGCCGCCAAGGGTTTGGGCGTTGGTTATGACGACGCCGAAGCGGCGGGCGAACGAAAAGGGCAGCAACTCGGGGGCAGTGCCCTCCCCCGGCGCGGGCATGGAGTCGATCGGCTCGGCAGCGGCTTCGCTCATCGGTTCGCCGTATGGCTGGGCTAGATTGGCCACAATAATACCAGTCCTGTCCAGCGCCATCTTGCCGTGCGGCACTTCTCCTTCCCAACCAGCCCGCGCATCACTTAGCATAGCAAGCCGCACCACATGGAGGGTTCAGCTTGGAGTTCCGGGGCGCGCACATACTGTCCGTGGACCAGTTCGAGCGGGCGGACATCGAGACCCTGTTCGCCGTCGCTGACGATCTGCGCGCCTATGCCGCCCGCATGCGCATCACCCGGGTGCTGCAGGGCGCGATACTGTCCAACATGTTCTTCGAGCCCTCCACGCGAACGCGCATCTCCTTCGGCTCCGCCTTCAACCTGCTCGGCGGCGAGGTGCGTGAGACCACCGAGGTCAAAGCCTCCTCGCTGGCCAAGGGCGAATCGCTCGAGGACACCGCCCGGGTGCTGTCCGGCTACAGCGACGTGATCGTGATGCGCCATCCTGAAGCCGGTTCCGTGGCCGAATTCGCCCAAGCCAGCCGGGTGCCGGTCATCAACGCCGGTGACGGCCCCAACGAGCACCCCAGCCAAGCCCTGCTCGATCTGTACACCATCGTTCAGGAGATGGCTGGACGCGGGCAGGGCATCGACGGCCTGCGCATCGCGCTGGTGGGCGATCTGCGCTACGGCCGCGCAGTGCATTCACTGTGCAAGCTGTTGGCCCATTACGAGGACATCGACTACCACTTGGTATCGCCGCCGGACCTTGAGGCGCCGGCGGAAATTGTCCAAAGCCTTCGTCGGCGCGGGCACCGGGTGGCCGCCCACCATCAACTGGAGCCGGGCATCAACAACGTGGACATTCTCTACGTCACGCGCACCCAGGAGGAGCGCTTTCCCTCCCAGGCGGAAGCCAATCGCTACCGGGGGCTGTTTCGCTTGAACCAAGCCATCTACACTGAACATTGCCAGCCGAACACCGTCATCATGCATCCGCTGCCACGCGACTCGCGCAGTGCCGCCCAGGAACTCGATGCCGACCTCGATGAAAACCCCAACCTCGCCATCTTCCGGCAAACCGACAACGGAGTAATTGTCCGCATGGCGATCTTCGCCCTAGTGCTCGATGTCGCGGAGGCTGTTCACAACCACGCACAGCCGGTCACTTGGTACACGGCCAAGCGAACGCCTGCAGCCGGGCTTTGATTGCCGCCGAGCGGAGTCCTCCAGACCGAGGACGGTCCTTGACGTGTTCGCCGCTTAGAGCAGCGCCTCGAGTTCCGGCAGCGCCTTGAACAGGTCAGCGACGAGTCCGTAGTCCGCCACTTGGAAGATGGGCGCGTCCTCGTCCTTGTTGATGGCCGCGATGACCTTGCTGTCCTTCATCCCCGCCAGGTGCTGGATGGCGCCGGAAATGCCGACGGCGATGTAAAGTTCGGGGGCCACGATCTTGCCGGTCTGCCCCACTTGCATGTCATTGGGCACAAAGCCGGCGTCCACGGCCGCTCGGGAGGCGCCGATGGCGGCGCCGAGCTTGTCGGCGATGCCGTCGAGCAGGGCGAAGTTCTCGCCGCTGCCCATGCCCCGGCCACCGGAGATGATGGTCCCGGCGGCGGTCAGTTCCGGTCGTTCCGAAACCGCCAGGCTTTCGCCTACAAAGCCGGACAGGCCCGCGTCATGGATGTTGTCGAAGGTTTCCACGATGCCGGAGCCGCCTTCCGCTGGCACCGGATCGTAGGCCGTGCCCCGCACGCTTACGACCTTGATGGCGTCACTGGAGCGGACCGTGGCGATGGCGTTGCCGGCGTATATGGGGCGTTTGAAGGTCGCCTCATCGACCACCGCCATAATGTCCGAAATCTGCGCTACATCCAGCAAGGCGGCCACCCTCGGCAGAAAATTCTTGCCGGTGGTGGTGTGGGCGGCGAGGATGTGGCTGTAGCCGCCGCCAACTTCCGCCACCAGGGGAGCGATGTTCTCCGCAAGCTGATGGCCGTAGGCGGCGTGATCGGCGAGCAGCGCCTTGCCCGCCCCAGCCAGCGCCGCAGCTTCGACGGCCGCTGCCGCGCAGCCTTCGCCCGCCACGAGTACGTCGTAGCCGCCGCCGATGGCCGTGGCCGCAGCAGCCACCACGCCAGTGACCGGCCTTAGGGAATCATTGTCGTGCTCGGCGACGATCAACGCGGTCATGCAATCACCTTTGCTTCGTTTTTGAGTTTATCAACCAGTTCCTCTACGCTCTCGACCTTGATTCCGGCGGCGCGTTCGGCCGGGCGCTCGACTGAGAGCACCTCAACGCTGGAAGCGACATCGACGCCGAGCTCGGCCGGCGTCGTCTTGTCCATCGGCTTGCGCTTGGCCTTCATGATGTTGGGCAGCGAAGCGTAGCGGGGTTCGTTGAGTCGCAGGTCCGTGGTGATGACGGCGGGCAGCTTCACGGAGATGGTCTGCAGCCCGCCATCCACTTCCCGCGTCACTTCCAGCGAGCCGTCCTGGGGTTTGACCTCGGAAGCAAAGGTGGCTTGGGGCAGGCCCGTCAGCGCGGCAAACATCGGTCCCGTTTGGCTGTTGTCGCCATCGATGCTCTGCTTGCCGAACAGCACGATGTCGGCCTGTTCGCTGTCCTGCAGTGCCTTGAGCGCCTTGGCGACGCCTAGGGGGTGCACGGGCTCATCGGTCTCGACCAACACGGCGCGGTCGGCACCGAGTGCCAGGCAAGTGCGGAGCTGCTCTTGGCAGGCCGAGCCGCCCACGGCGACAGCAACCACCTCCGTGGCCACCCCCGCCTCCCTGAGCCGCACCGCCTCCTCAATGGCGATTTCGCAAAACGGATTAACCGCCATTTTGACGTTGCTGAGATCGACCCCCGTGTTGTCGGGCTTGACCCGAACCTTCACATTCGCGTCAACGACGCGCTTTACCGGTACCAGTACCTTCATGCAATCCTCAAGATTGATTGCGCTTGCCGCGCGGTGGATGCTTGCGCCAGTCTCCGAATGGAAGCTGGCGCGGCCAATTTCAGGGCGGCGTATTGTGGCTGTAGCCCGGCCAAGCGTCAACTCCGCGGGATCAGAAGTGTCGGGATCAGAAGCCCTGTTCCTCCACGTCCCGGGGGATGAGCGGATAGGAGATGCCGGCCCACTTCTGCACCACGCGGACCACTTGGCAGGCGTAGCCAAACTCGTTGTCGTACCAGACGTAGAGCACCACCCGGTTGTCCTTGGCCAAGGTCGCGCCCCCATCGATGATGCAGGCGTGCCGATTGCCAACGAAGTCCGATGACACCACGTCCGGTGCTTCGGTGTAGTCGATCTGGCGCTGCAGGTCGGAATGCAGGGCAGCGTTGCGCAGAAAGTCATTGACGCCGTCAACGGCGACATCCTCGGACAGGGTGAGGTTCAATATCGCCAAGGAGACGTTCGGCGTCGGCACACGGATGGCGTTGCCCGTCAGCTTGCCCTTGAGTTCCGGCAGCAGTTCGGTCACCGCCGTGGAGGCGCCGGTTTCGGTGATCACCATGTTCAGCGGCGCACCCCTACCCCGCCGATTCTTCTTGTGGTAGTTGTCGATCAGGTTCTGGTCGTTGGTGTAGGCGTGCACCGTCTCCATGTGGCCGTGCTGCAGCCGGTAGCGGTCGTTGACCGCCTTCATCACCGGCACGATGGCGTTGGTGGTGCAGGAGGCGGCGCCGAGAATGGTGTCGGTGGGCACCACGCAGCCCGAATTGACCCCGGAAACGATGTTCTTGAGGTCGCCCTTGGCGGGCGCGGTCAGAATCACCTTGGCGGCGCCGGGGCATTCGAGGTGGCGGCCGAGGCCCGCCTCGTCCCGCCAAGCGCCCGTGTTGTCGATCACGATGGCGTTGTCGATGCCGTACTGCCGATAGTCGATCGCGTCGGGCTGGTCCGCATATATGACCCGAATCACGTTGCCGTTGGCGATCAGGCAGCTGTTTTGCTCATCCACGCGCAGCGTGCCCAGGAAGGCGCCGTGCACCGAATCCCGGCGCAGCAGCGCCGCCCGCTTCATCAGGTCGCCATTGCTGGCCTTGCGCACCACGATGGCCTTGAGCCGCAACTGGTGGCCGCCGCCGGTCTTCTCGATGAGCAGGCGGGCAAGCAGGCGGCCGATGCGGCCAAAGCCGTACAGCACGATGTCCTGGGGCTGTTCCAGCGGCGGCACATGCCGGCCAATCACCTCGGCGCAGGCCTCGCGGACGAACGCCAGCGGATTGAGGGAGGAACCCTCGGAGGCTTCCATGAAGCGGGTGGTCAGCTTGCCCACGTCGATGTGGGAAGGCCCGAGATCGAGTTCGGACAGGGCCTGCAGGATGGGGTAGCTCTCGAACTCCGACAGCTCGTTGTGTGCCACCTGGCGCACGTAGCGATGGGTCTTCATGATCTGGATGACGCTCTGGTTGTACAGCGCCCGTCCGTAGCAATAGGCGACCACGTTCTTGCGGTAGAGCTTGCCGATGATGGGAATCATGGCTTCGGCCAAGGCTTCGCGCTCCTTCCAATCGGGGAAATAGTCTTCGAGGTGCGGTAGCGCCATGGGCTTGCTTCTCCGAGGATGGTGATCGGGGTGGGGACGCGCGAATTATACGGGTAGATTCCGGCTCACAATAGGCGGCGGTCGGTTGTAAACTGCCCGCCGAACGGAATTGGTTGCGGAGTGTCCATGACAGCCCAGGTTCTCGACGGCAAGGCCATCGCTGCGGCCTATCGGCGCGACATTCGGCAAGCCGTGGAACGGCGCGTCGAGACCGGCCTCGGCCCCCCTGGGTTGGCCGTGGTACTGGTCGGCGACGACGCCGCTTCCGAAGTGTACGTCAATGCCAAGGCACGGGATTGCCGCCAAGTCGGCTTTCACTCCGTGGTGGAGCGCATCGCCGCCACCGTCACGCAAGCTGAGCTGGAAGCGCGGATTCGGGCGCTGAACGCCGACCCCGACATCCACGGCTTTCTCGTGCAGTTGCCGTTGCCGGAACACATCGACGCGAACCGCATCATCGATCAGATCGATCCAGCCAAGGACGTGGACGGCTTCCACCCCCACAACATCGGCCGCCTGGCGCTGCGCCGCCCTGCCTTGCGCTCCTGCACCCCGATGGGCGTGATGCTGCTGCTCGACCGCACCGGCGTGGACTACTACGGCGCCCAAGCCACGGTGATTGGCGCCTCCAACCATCTCGGCCGTCCCATGGGCCTGGAACTGCTCCAAGCGGGCTGCACCGTCACCATGACCCATAAGTTCACCCGCGACACCGGTGCCGCGGCGCGCCAAGCCGACATCCTCATTTCCGCCGTTGGCAAGCCGGGCCTGGTGCAGGGTGACTGGATCAAGCCCGGTGCCGTCGTGATCGACGTCGGCATCACGCGGGATGAGCGGGGCAAACTGCACGGCGACGTCGCCTTCGATGCTGCCGCAAAGATTGCCACCTGGATCACGCCAGTTCCCGGTGGCGTCGGCCCCATGACCCGGGTGGCCTTGCTGCTCAACACCCTGCAGGCGGCAGGCGAGGTGCTTGATGACGGATGATCGAGCCCAGCCGAGGCGGGTCTTCCTATCCGATCTGCATCTGGACAGCATTCGCGACCAGCGCTTCGCACGGTTCGCCGAATGCCTTGAGTCGGAAGCGCCTTGGGCGGAGGAAGTGTTCATTCTCGGCGACCTTTTCGAAGCTTGGATCGGTGACGACGACGACGGCACGCTGGCGACGCGCGTCTGCGCAGTGCTTGAGCGAGCGGCGCGAAGCGCCGCCGTGCAGGTGATGGCGGGCAATCGGGACTTCTTGATTGGCGAGGGGTTTGCTGAACGCACGCATGCGCGGTTGCTGCCGGACCCGTTCCGCACCGGCGACCGCCTCATCCTGGCCCATGGCGATGCCCTTTGCACGGGTGATGAGGCCTATCAGGCGATGCGCAAACTGTTCCGCTCCCCCGCGTGGCAGGCGGAGATGCTGGCCAAGCCGCTGGCCGAGCGCCGAGCGGCGGCGAACGGCTTGCGCACCGCCAGCCGGGTCAGCAACGCGGCCAAGCCCATGGCCATCATGGACGCCGATCCCACCGCCGCCGACCGGCTGTTCGAAGACTTGGGCGGGCATGTGCTGATCCACGGCCACACGCACCGGCCAGCCATCCACCGCCATGCCAACGGATGGCGCTACGTGCTCGGCGACTGGGACCGTTGCGGTTGGCTGCTGCGCCAATCCGGCCAGCGCTTTCGGTTGGAGTGCTTTGCGCTGAATCTTCCCTACAGCAGCCCCCAATCTAACCCTTGACGCGGTATCCCAAGGTTCTTTCGAAACGTCGATGAGGACCAGCGTCCCGGCTAGGCGCTAGCCAGCGGTCCGCTGTGGAAGCGAAACGTCGAATCCGGGTCGGTCACAAGCGCCGCTTCGGCGGTTAGGAAGCGTTCCAAGCGCGCCCTCAGCGGAGCATCCGAATAGCGCTCCGCCAACTTCAGGTAGTCCTGAAAGTGCCGCGCTTCGGAGGCCAGCAGGCGGGCATAGAACTCAGCCAACGGCTCAGCCGCGACTTCTGAGAGCCGCTGAAAGCGCTCGCAGGAGCGCGCCTCGACGATGGCGCCCACCAGCAGCGAATCCACCAGCCGTTGTGGTTCTTGGTGGCTGATGAGCCGGTGCAGGCTGCCCGCGTAGCGGCCCGGCGGCAGGTGGACATACTCCACCCCCTGCCCTGCCATCAGTTCAAGCACCTGTTCGAAATGGCGCAACTCCTCCCGCGCCAAACGGGACAGCTTGTGCAGCAACGGCGGCTTGTCCACGTAGCGGTACAGCAGCCCAAGCGCGGTCCCGGCGGCCTTCTTCTCGCAATTGGCGTGGTCGATCAGCAAGGTCGGCAGGTGCGCCAAGGCGTCACCAAGCCAAGCATCCGGCGTTGGGCAAGCCAGAAAGCGCTGCACATCGATTAGGTTTCCCATGAACCGTCACTTCCTATCGCTGTTTCGCTCACCATAGACAGAGTTTCGCGTTAGCGAAACTCCAACGCGACCGTTAGGTCGCGCTTTCGCGATAGCAAAACTCCAACGAACCCGCGCAGCGGGTTCGCCTTCACTGAGCGGCGATTCGAAAGTTGCGTTCGTAGTGTGCTTCGGAGCGTTGCCAGATGTCCTTGTCAATTCGCCCCAGGAGGACGTGCGCTTGGACTGGGGCATCCTCATCCTCCGTTGCCCAGGGCAGTGGCAGGCGCCACACACTGAGGCGTCGCAACACTTCGTAGGCGATGTCGGGGGCACTGCGGCCCCCGGTCCGCCGGAGCTTTACGGAGGCCGCCCGGTGTACCAGCTGATCGATGTGGATGGGGCTCAAATGCCGCGAGACCGCGCCGGCGCGCAGGCTGGCCAGCCGCTCGAGCACGGCGGTCTGCTGGGCGGGCTCATAGCCGTTCCATTGCGCCACCTCGTGGGCGAAGCGGTAGCAGCCGCGGCAGATCAAATCGCCATAGGTGGTGGAGCAGACCCCGATGCAAGGGCTTCGAGGAGCGGCTTCAGGCATGGTTATGCAGTTCGATGACGGTGCGGTCCAGCTGCAGTTCACGCTGTTGCTTGCTCTGGTCGTTGCGGTTCGCCGACAGGCGGGCCAAGTAGTTCTGATCGATGCCGCCGGTGACGTAGTCACCGTCGAACACGGAGCACTCGAAGGCGCGGATGGCGGGATTGCCTTCCCGGGCGCTTTCGATCAAGTCCTCCTGGCGCTGGTAGGTCAGCCAGTCGGCGTTGATGATGCGGCCCACTTCCTCTTCGCTGCGGTCGAACGCAACCAGCTCGCTGGCGGCGGGCATGTCGATGCCATAGACGTTGGGGAAGCGGATGGGTGGCGCGGCCGAGGCCATATAGACCTTGCGAGCGCCCGCCTCGCGGGCCTTCTGCACGATCTGGCCGGTGGTGGTGCCGCGCACGATGGTGTCGTCCACCAGCAGCACGTTCTTGCCCCGGAACTCCAGCTCGATTGCGTTGAGCTTCTGGCGCACGGATTTGCGGCGCATTTGCTGCCCCGGCATGATGAAGGTGCGCCCGATGTAGCGGTTCTTGACGAAGCCCTCCCGGTACTTGACGTTCAGTTCGTAAGCCAGCGGCAGCGCCGCAGTTCGCCCGGTGTCCGGAATGGGGATTACCACGTCGATGTCGTGGTCATGGTTGGGGTAGCGCTCCAGGATGCGGGCGGCTAGGTGCTCGCCCATCCGCAGCCGTGACTTGTACACGGAGATCTCATCGAGAATCGAATCCGGGCGGGCGAGATAGACGTATTCGAAGATGCAGGGCGTATGTGTTGCGGCCGGGGCGCAACGGCGCTTGGCGATCTCGCCCTGGTCGCTGACGAACACCGCCTCCCCCGGTGCCACGTCGGCGACGAACTCAAAGCCGAGCATGTCCAAGGCAACACTCTCCGAGGCCATCATATACTCCCAGCCGTAGTCGCAGGCGCGGCGGCCATAGACTAGGGGGCGGATGCCGTGCGGGTCCCGAAAGCCGACCAAGCCCACGCCGGTAATCATGGCGACCGCGGCGTAGGCGCCTTCGCAACGGCGATGCACCCCGGCGATGGCGGTGAAGATGTCGTCGGCGCTCGGCTGATCGACGTTCATCATTTGCAGTTCGTGGGCGAAGACGTTGAGCAGCACCTCCGAGTCGCTGCTGGTGTTGACGTGGCGGCGATCCTCGCTGTACAGATCCGCCTTCAAGGCCTCGAAGTTGGTCAGGTTGCCGTTGTGCGCCAAGGTGATGCCGTGCGGGGAGTTGACGTACATGGGCTGCGCCTCGGCGGAGCTCGACGAGCCGGCGGTGGGATAGCGCACATGACCGATGCCGATGTTGCCGACTAGCTGTTCAATGTGATGCTGTTCGAAGACGTCCTGCACCAGGCCGTTGTCCTTGCGCAGGTGCAGCCGCACGCCATCGCTGGTCACCATCCCAGCAGCGTCCTGGCCACGATGCTGCAGCACGGTCAGGGCATCGTAGATCTGCTGATTGACCGGATCAGCGCAAACCAAGCCGACGATTCCGCACATTAGAGCGCCTCAACAGTTGAGTTTGATGGGACAGCGCCGCCGCTGCCTAGGAGATCCAGCAGTTCATCCTCAAATTCGGCCAGCAAGGGCGGAGCGAAAGCCGCCTGCCACCAAGCGGCATCTTGGGCGAAGGGACGCATGACGACGAAGGCGACCAGGCAGATCGCCAAGCCCCGAGCCCCGCCGAACACCAATCCCAGAACGCGGTCGGTGCCCGACAGGCCGGTCGCGTTGACCGCCTTGGCCACCAGCTTCTGGGTCACCGCGCCAAGCACGACAACCACCACGAAGACGATGACGTAGCCCGCAACGGCACTCATCGCTTGGGAGTCCAGCGTCAACCAATCCGCAACCAGAGGGCCCAGCGACATCGCGCCGAGGATGGCCGCAATCCAGATGGCGAGGGACAGCACCTCCCGCATCAGACCGCGAAGCAGCCCGATCAATGCCGATGCGGCCACCAGCACAAGGACAATGATGTCGAGGCCGGCGATGCGCCAACTCCTAGTTTCCAAACGCCATGAGCTTGGGCGTCTCCCCGTACTGATCCTCAAGGTCGGCGGCGAGGTTGCTGGCCCGCTCCTCCGAGAGAAAGGGCCCCACGGCCACCCGGTGCATGATGGTGCCTTCGCGGCGCTTGAACATGCTGGTGAAGGCCTCGTGGCCATCCGCGCGCAGCCGGTCGCGAAAGGCGGTTGCCTTATCCGCCTCGGAGAAGCTGCCGAGTTGAACCGCCCAGGCGCCGGTTTCATCGTTGGGGAGCGACAGCACCGGCTCGCCGATGCGGGTTCCCGTCGTGCGGTGGAAGCCTTGGTCATCCGCCTCTTCGCGCAAGGCTTGGACCCGGGCGGCGAGGTCGGTTTCGGGCACCACGTCCTCGAACGCCTCTACGACTGGGGGTTGGTAGTCGGCATCGACCGGGGCGAGCTCCACGGACGGAACCCCGTCGTCGTCGAACAGCATGGGCACAAAGATGATGGCGATGGCTAGAAGGAACAGGCCGCCCGTAATCCGGTAGCGGGTTTGTTCACTCATCGCGAAACCGCTGGCCTATTGGAGATCAATGTCGGTCATCGTCAGTCTAGAGCGCGCCGCTTGGGCCACCGCAAACGAACCGAATGCCAGAATAACATCAGATGGCTCGGTGAGCGAGTGGGCGAGCGCCAAGCCGACACCCAAATCGCCCGCGACGGAGCATTCGAACCCGCCGCAGCGGTCGGACAGGTCCTTGGCCGACAGTCCGCGGGGCCCGGCCGTGTCAACCAGAACCCAATGGCGGACCAAGCCGTCAAGCGCTCGGCAAACCGCGCCGCTGTCCTTGTCCTGCAGGTTGCCGAATACGGCCACGACGCGGCAGCCGGGAAAACGCCTCGGTACTTCGTCGTTGAGGAACGCGGCCCCCAAGGGATTGTGGGCCACATCGACCAGCCACTGTCGTTCAGCGGCGGTGAAGGCTTCGAGGCGGCCAGGCAGCCAAGCCTCGGACCAGCCTTGGCGAACGCATGGCTCATCGATCCGATCCTCTCCCATGACGGCATCGACGGCGCAGGCTGCCGCCGTGGCCAAGGCGCAGTTCTCGGTTGGCAGGGCACCGGAGGGCAGGCCGGAAAAGCGTCGCCCGTCCACTTCGACGTGCCAAGTCGGGAAGTCGGCACTGGAGGTCTCCGCCAATAGACGAACGCCCTCCCCCCAACGCATGGGCGACGCAGTGGCTCGCGCCGCCGCTGCCAGAACGCTGTCCGGCATTTCATTGCCTAAGACGATGCGTTGGCCGGTGCGGAAAACGCCCGCCTTTTCCGCGCCAATGGCTTCGCAAGAGTCGCCCAGGTAGGCCATGTGGTCTAAGCCGATGCTGGTGACCACGGCCACCTGCGCATCGACGATGTTGAAGGCGTCGAGGCGTCCGCCAAGGCCGACCTCAAGGATCGCCACATCCACGGCGGCGGCCTTGAAGCAGAACAGCGTCGCAAGGCACGAATACTCGAAGTATGTCAGGTCAAGATCGCCCCGAGCGGCCTCCACCGCCTCGAAGGCCGCGCACAGGGTGTCGCTGTCCGCTTCGACGCCGTTGATTCGCACACGCTCCCGGAAGGACTCCAGATGCGGCGACAGCGTGCAGCCGGTGCGCCGACCCGAGGCAAGCAGAATGCGCTCCAGGCACACGCAGGTGGACCCCTTGCCGTTGGTGCCGGCCACGATCACCGAAACGGGCGCGGGTTTCAGCACGCCCATGCGCTCGCCCACTTTGCGCACCCGTTCGAGTCCCAGATCGATGCTGGCCGGGTTGAGCGCCTCCATGTGCCCCAGCCAATCGGTCAGATTGCGGGCGGGCGGCTTCATGCATCCAAGGCTTGGCGGATTTCGCTGACGAATTGCTGAAGGGCCTCAGGAATGGCGTCGGCGTCGTCGCCGAGCGCCGCCATGCGCGAGACGATGGCGGCTCCCACGACCACGCCGTCGGCCTGATCGCCCAAGGCCCGGGCGGTGGCACCGTCCTTGATGCCGAAGCCGACGAGAACCGGCAGCTGGGTGTGCGTCCGCAGCCGAGCCAGGTTCTGATTGACTTCGCCGACGCTGATGTGGTCGGCGCCGGTCGTGCCCTTGAGCGACACCAAGTAGACGAAGCCGCTCGCCGCCCGATCAATGGCGCTGAGCCGCTCGTCGCTTGAAGTGGGCGCGGCCAGCAGGATCAGGTCGATACCCACCTCCGCCAAGGCGCCGCGCAGCGAGACTGATTCCTCGGGAGGCAGGTTGACGATGATCACCCCGTCCACCCCCGCTTCCAAGGCGGCGGCGGCGAAGGCCCCCTCCCCCATGGCCAGCACGCTGTTCAGATAGCCCATGAGGATGACCGGCGTTTGATCGTTGCCGGCGCGGAATTCAGCCACGCAGCCGAGCACGTCGCGCAGTCCCGTGCCATTGGCCAAGGCACGTTCCGATGACGCCTGAATGGCGGGCCCGTCCGCTTCCGGGTCGCTGAACGGCACGCCAAGTTCCAGCAGGTCGGCGCCGCCCTGAACCAAGGCATTCAGCGCCGGAACGGTGGCCTTGAGGTGCGGGTCCCCAGCGGTGATGAACGGCACTAGCGCCGTTCGCCGACGGCTGCGCAATGCCTCCAAGGTTTGGCCGATGCGGCTCACAATGTCGTGCCGTCGAGGTCGGCGACGGTCTGAATGTCCTTGTCACCTCGCCCGGAGAGGTTGATCACGACGATTTGGCCGGCGTCGAACTGCGGTGCCTCGCGCACCACCCAGGCCACCGCATGGCTGCTTTCCAGGGCCGGCATGATGCCCTCGGTCTGGTTGAGCAGGCGAAAGGCGGCCAGTGCCTCCTCATCGGTGACCGCATCGTATTCCGCCCGGCCGATGTCCTTGAGATGGCTGTGCTCGGGACCGACGCCCGGATAGTCCAAGCCCGCAGATACGGAGTGGGTGTCGCTGATCTGGCCGTCGGCGTCCTGCATCAGGTAGGTCTTGTTGCCGTGCAGCACGCCCACTTGGCCATCGTTCAAGGGTGCCGCATGACGTCCCGTTTCCAGCCCCAGCCCCGCCGCCTCGACGCCCACCAGCCGCACGGCCTCATCGTCGATGAACGGATGGAACAGGCCCAGCGCATTGGACCCGCCGCCGACGCAGGCGACCAGCGCATCCGGCAGGCGCCCCATTTGCTGCAGGCATTGGCTGCGCGCCTCCTGGCCGATCACGGACTGAAAATCCCGCACCAGCATCGGATAGGGGTGCGGACCGGCCACTGTGCCGATGATGTAGTGGGTGTCGTCCACGTGGGTCACCCAGTCGCGCAGCGCCTCGTTCAAGGCATCCTTCAAGGTCTTCGAACCGGAGTGGACCGGCACCACGGAGGCGCCGAGCAGCTTCATGCGATAGACGTTGAGGGCTTGGCGGGCTATGTCCACGGCCCCCATGTAGACTTGGCATTCGAGGCCAAACCGGGCCGCCACGGTAGCCGTGGCCACGCCGTGCTGGCCCGCTCCGGTCTCGGCGATCACCCGCGGCTTGCCCATGCGCCGAGCCAGGAGCGCTTGGCCAATGCAATTGTTGATCTTGTGCGCCCCGGTGTGGTTCAGATCCTCGCGCTTCAAGTAGATTTGCGGACCGCCCAAGCGCTCGGTCAGCCGCTTGGCGAAGTACAGCGGCGATGGCCGGCCAACGAAGCGGGCCAGGTCCTCGGCGAACTCGGCCTGAAACTCCGGATCCGCCTTGGCCTGCTCATAGAGCGCCTCCAGCTCATCGAGGGCATGGATCAGTGTCTCCGCCACGAAGCGCCCCCCGTGCTGGCCGAAATGGCCGTCTTGCGACGGCTGTGCGTAGTTACTCCCCGGCTGCGGCACGGCGCGCCTCCGTTACGAATTCGGTCATCTTTTCGGCATCCTTGACGCCCTTTCGGGTGCCTTCCACTTTGCTGCTGACATCCACGCCCCACGGCCGAAGCAAGCGCACGGCGCGGCCCACGTTGTCCGGCCCCAACCCGCCCGCCAGCATGCACCGGCCGGAGGGGTTCGCGGGCCAGTGGCGCCAGTCGAAGGCCTGGCCGCCGCCCGCCCCAGCATCGAGTAACAGGGCGCAGGCATCGGGATAGCCTTGCCGAAGAGCGGCTTCATCCACCGCGCCGCTCACTCTGACGGCCTTCAGGTAAGGCAGGCCGAATGCCGAACAACAGGCGGCGTCCTCCTGGCCGTGGAATTGAAGCGCATCCAGCCCCACTTCGTCGATTGCGGTCCACACAGCGGCGGGCTTGGCGTCGGCAAACACCCCCACTCGGGCAATGCGTCCTTGGGCTTGCTCCGAAAGGCGCCGTGCGTCTTCAAGGGCCAGGCGCCGCGGACTGCTCTCAGCGAACATCAGCCCGACCGCATCGACCTTCAGGCGCATCAGGACCTCCAAGTCCTCTGATCGGGTGATCCCGCAGATCTTTATTTTGAGGGCCATAGTGCAACGTTCCGTCGGCGCGGCGGCAGTTTAGAGAGATTCGAGTGATCGAACCAGCGAAATTTGCCTTTCAGGCCAGCGAGGCCAGCCAGTCGGCCCCTGCGGCGGCGAGCGGCGGCGGTGGTCCGCCAACCGGGAAGTCCTGCCCCGGATACCGCACTTGCACCAAGTAGAGGCCTTGGGGCGGCGCGGTCTTGCCGATCAGCGCGCGGTCCTTGGCTCGCAAGCATTCGGCGATCCAGCCAGCGGACCGCTCACCACGCCCGACTTGGGCGAGCGCCCCGGCGATGTTGCGCACCATGCGCAGCACAAAGGCATTGGCCTCGATGTCGAGTGCGACCAAGTTGGCAGCCGAGCGCACGTCGATGCGGCGCACTTCCCGCCAGGGAGACTTGGATTGGCAGCCGGCAGCTCGGAAGCTGGTGAAGTCCTGTTCGCCGAGCAGCGCTTGGGCCGCGAGGCGCATGGCTTGTGCGTCCAGCGGTGGGCTTCGCCACGTGAAGGGGTCGCTCAGCGGCGAACGGCCCCCGTCGATTCGGTATAGGTAGATGTAGCGGCGGGCGCTGGCCGAGAAGCGAGCGTTGAACTGCGCATCAACCTCACGAGCCCACCGAACCTTGACGCCGGTGGAGGTGAGCGCGTTCACGCCATCGCACCAAGCACGCATCGGACGGGCGTTGGCGGTTTGGAAGCTGGCCACCTGACCGGTGGCGTGCACCCCGGCGTCGGTGCGCCCCGCTCCCACGGTGCGCACCGGGTGGTCGGCCACTTGGGACAGTGCGGCTTCCAGTTCGCTTTGCACCGAGGGTTGATGGCTTTGGCGCTGCCAACCGTTGAAGGCGCCGCCGTTGTATTCTATGCCGATGGCAATTTGCGCGGACATCAAGACTCGGCCGGTTGCGATGGCCCTTCAGCCAGCCGTTCGAGAAGCGCTTGGGCCTCGCTGCGCTGTGCGTCGGTGCCGCCGGCAATCACTTCCTCAAGTACTTCCCGGGCGCTGGCTCGGTCGTCGAGGTCAATGTAGGCCTTGGCCAAGTTCAGCTTGACTTGCCCATCGCCGATGGGCGCGCCGAAGTCGTAGTCGGGCGCATCAGAGGAATCGGCGCGCCGAGCGGATTGGCGGCGCCGCAGGGCCACCAGCCCGACGGCAATGAGCCCCGCTGTGGGGACGAGCCCGGCCAAGGCCGCTATGCGCCAGCGTCCAAGCGCCTCCATCCAATCCTGCCGCTCTTGCTTGCGACTGGCCTGCAGCGCCGCCAACTCGCTGCTCAAGCGAGCGATCTCACCGTCGCGCCGCTGCAGTTGGCGGGCCTGTTCACGCACCTGACGGCGAGCCTCCTGCAACAGATCCGCCAGCGGCGGCTCCGGGGGTGGGGCGGCGACCGCAATGGTGTCCGGTGCTGGCTCGACGACCGTTTCCCGCGCTGACGCTGGCGGTTCCGTGACCGCCTCGGTTGCCAGGCTGTCTTCAGCGGAGTCGATGATTCTAAGCTGGCCACCGCCACCGCCTCCCCAGGCGTCGTTCTGCCGCCCGGCTTCGTCGATGGCCTCCTGGGGAGACAAGCTGTCAGTGGCCGCACTGTCCGGCAACCGCAGGGTGGCGCCCGCCACCAAGCCGTTGATGTTTTCCGCGACGAAGGCATGGGGGTTTTCCCGCACTATTGCCAGCATTTGCTGCTGAACGTTGATGCCGTCCGGGAGGTTGGCGGCGGCGATGCTCCACAGGGTGTCCTTGGGCCGCACGACGACGGTTCGCTCGGATGGTGCTGAGGCGGGCTGCCTGGGTTTTTCCACGGAGATGGGCGCTTGCGGCTTGGCCGGAGCCGGCCCCGGTGCATCGAGCAGAACGGCGTATTCGCGGAGCAAGGTGCCGCCCGGCCAAGTCAGGCGCACGAGGAAGTTGAGGTAGGCATCGGGGATGGGTGTGCTGCTCGAAACCCGAACATGGGGCGGCTCCACTTGGAAGCGCAGGGTGTCCAGATAGGCGAAGCGCTCAAGGCCGAGGTTGCCGAAGTCCTCCTTGGAACCGAGCGTGACGGTGATGTCGCGGCGTCGCAGACCTTCTGCGCCGATCAAGGCGATGCGGCCATCGAGCCGTTCACCCGCTCCCGAGGCAACGTGCAAGTCGCCGAGATCGACTGTGCTGGCTAGCGAGGTCGAGGTGAACCAACCTAGGGCAATCATGATGAACCATCGGTTCAACATGGTCCGGTGCTGCCGTCCAACAAACTCCCAACTATCAGTTGGATGGAGCACTAGCTCACAACCAATGCTTCCGCAATCTGCACACTGTTCAAGGCGGCGCCCTTGCGCACGTTGTCGGACACCACCCAAAGGTTGAGGCCACGCGGATGGGAGATGTCCTGGCGGATGCGGCCGACATAGACCGCATCAGTGCCGACGGCTTCCCCGACCGCTGTGGGATAGCCGCCCGGCACACGTTGATCGTGGACGATCACCCCCGGTGCGGCGGCCAGCAGTTCGGTGGCCCGCTCCGGGGTGATCGGCTCTCTGGTTTCGATGTGAACCGCTTCGGAGTGTCCGTAGAAGACCGGAATGCGCACGCAGGTCGGATTCACTTGGATGGCGTCGTCCTCCAGGATTTTGCGCGTCTCCCAGACCATCTTCATCTCTTCCTTGGTGTAGCCGTTGTCTTGGAAGGGGTCGATCTGGGGAATGGCGTTGAAGGCGATCTGCACCGGCATGACGTCCGTTTCGATGGGCTTGCCGTTGAGCAGGTTGGCGGTCTGGCCGGCGAGTTCCCGAAGCCCGCCGCCGCCCGCTCCCGACACCGCCTGATAGGTGGCCACGTTGATTCGCTCGATCCCCACCGCGTCGTGAATGGGCTTGAGCGCCACCACCATCTGAATGGTGGAGCAGTTGGGGTTGGCGATGATGTTGCGCACGGCGTGCTCGCCGATGCGGTGGGGATTGACCTCCGGCACGATCAAGGGCACATCGTCGCAGTAGCGGAAGGCGGACGTGTTGTCGATCACCACGCAGCCCGCCGCTGCCGCCTTGGGCGCGAATTCCTGCGATAGGGCGCCACCTGCCGAAAACAGTCCAATCTTGGTTTGGCTGAAGTCGAACTCATCGAGCCTTTGCACCGACACCGACTTGCCGCGGAACTGCAGGCGCTTGCCGGCGGAGCGTTCGCTGGCGAGCAGGTGCAGTCGATCCACGGGGAAGTCCCGTTCCTCGAGAATCTCGATCAGCGCGCCGCCCACCGCGCCAGTGGCTCCGGCGATGGCGACGTTGACCTTTCCATTGGCTCCAGCAACGCTCACGATTCGGCTCCTTCAGCGCCCGATTCGATCTCGGCCAACAGGGCCTCCCCCATAGCCTGCGTGCCGACCCGTTCCATGTTGTTCGGCTCGCTGCCGCCAAGGATGTCGGCGGTGCGCAGGCCGTTTCGGAGAACCCCATCCACCGCGCCTTCGATGCGGGTCGCCACAGCCGGGAGGCCCAAGCTGTAACGGCACATCATGGCGGCAGAAAGGACGGTCGCCAACGGGTTGGCGGCGTCTTGGCCGGCGATGTCCGGCGCGGAACCGTGGACCGGCTCGTACAGGCCGAAGCCGTCGGCGGCCAAGGACGCCGATGGCAGCATGCCAAGGGAGCCCGTCAGCATGGCCGCAACATCGGAAAGGATGTCGCCGAACATATTGCCGGTAACCATGACATCGAATTGTTTGGGGGCGCGGACGAGTTGCATCCCGGCATTATCGACGTACATGTGGGAAAGCGCCACCTGCGGATACTCGTCCGCCAAGCCACTCACTACCTCCCGCCACAGATCCGTCGCCTCCAGCACGTTGGCCTTGTCCACGGAGCACAGCCGTCCTTGGCGCTTGGCCGCCAAGTCGAAGGCCACACGGGCGATGCGCTCGATCTCATACTCAGAGTACCTATAGGTGTTGATTCCAACTCTTTCATTATTCTCAATAAAAACGCCCCTGGGTTCGCCGAAATAGATGCCGCCGGTGAGTTCGCGAACGATTAGGATGTCCAAGCCCGACACCAGCTCCGGCTTGAGCGAAGAGGCTTCAGCCAGGGGCGCAAAGAGCAGCGCCGGGCGCAGGTTGGCGAACAACTCCAGGTTGGAGCGCAGGCCCAAAAGCCCTTTTTCCGGGCGTTGGTCCATGGGCCGGTCCTCCCATTGGGGTCCGCCCACCGCGCCGAGCAGCACCGCATCGGCAGCGCGGCAAGCGGCTAGCGTCTCCTCCGGCAGCGGTTCGCCGGTCTGGTCGATTGCGCAGCCGCCGACCAAGGCCTCGCTCACTTCCAACCCCACCTTGGCCTCGGCCAAGGCGGCGCGCAGAACGTCGATTGCGATTGGCACCACTTCAGGGCCGATGCCGTCACCTGGCAGAGCGGTGACTTTGACTACTCGGGTCATGGCGCTGCCTCCTCAGGTGCCCCGGCACCGCGCCTGAGCCAAGGGCGCCGCTGGTAGTAGCTGGCCTCGAAGGCGCGAATGCGGCCGGCCTGAGCTAGGGTGAGGCCGATATCGTCGAGTCCTTCAAGTAACTTATGGCGGGCGCTTGGCGGCACATCGAAGGCAATCTCGCCACCATCGGGCAGCTCGATTCGTTGCGCTTCCAGATCGACCGTCAATTCCAGACCGCCATCGCCTTGTGCCCGTTCGAACAGGTCGTCCACCACCGCCTCATCGAGACGGATGGGCAGGAGCCCGTTCTTGAAGCAGTTCTCGTGGAAGATGTCCGCAAAGCTGGGAGCAATTACGGCGAAGAAGCCGTACTCAAGCAGCGCCCAGACCGCATGCTCCCGGCTGGAGCCGCAGCCGAAGTTGCGCCGGGCCAACAGCACGCCCGCCTCTTGGTAGCGCGGTTGGTTGAGCACGAAGCGGTGGTTCAGGTGCCGCTCGTTGGGCGTGAGGCCGATGTCGCCCTCATCCAGAAAACGCCAGGCATCGAACAGGTTTTCGCCGAAGCCGGTGCGCTTGATCGATTTCAGGAACTGCTTGGGGATGATCTGATCCGTGTCCACGTTGGCGCGGTCCAAGGGTGCCGCCAACCCCGTTTCCCGTCGAAACGCCTTCACAGCCAGTCCCTCACATCGACGAAGTGGCCGGCCACCGCCGCCGCCGCGGCCATGGCGGGGCTGACCAAGTGGGTGCGTCCGCCGTGGCCCTGGCGGCCCTCGAAATTGCGGTTGGAGGTGGACGCGCAGTGCTCGCCCGGCAGCAGCTTGTCGGGATTCATGGCTAGGCACATGGAACAGCCCGGGGCGCGCCACTCGAAACCGGCAGCGGTAAAGATGTCGGCCAGCCCTTCCGCTTCGGCGGCCTGCTTGACCAATCCGGAGCCAGGCACCACCAACGCCTGCTTGACGCTGGAGGCCACCCGCTTGCCCGCCACGATGCTGGCGGCAACCCGCAGGTCCTCCAAACGGGCGTTGGTGCAGGAGCCGATGAAGACGCGATCCAAGCGAATGTGGGCGATCGGCTGATCCGCCGCCAATCCCATGTAGGCCAAGGCCCGTTCGATGCCATCAGCCTCGGTCGAGTCTGTGGCGCGGCGCGGGTTGGGCGTGGCGTCCTCGACGCCGGTGACCATCTCTGGAGAAGTTCCCCAAGTGACCTGCGGCGTCAGAGCGCTGGCGTCCAAGCTGGCAGAGCTGTCAAACTCGGCATCGGGGTCGCTGACCATTCGCCGCCAATAGGCCTCCGCCGCCTGCCACTCGCTGCCCGACGGCGCCAAGGGCCGCCCCTCCAGGTAGTCGAGCGTGGTGTCATCGACGGCCACCAAGCCCGCCCGGGCGCCCGCCTCGATGGACAGGTTGCACAGCGTCATGCGGCCTTCCATCGACAGCCCGCGCACCGCCTCGCCTAGGTACTCGATGGTGTGGCGGGTGGCGCCGGCGGTGCCGATGCGCCCGATCAGCGCCAACGCCAAGTCCTTGGCGTAAACCCCCGCCGGCAGCTTGCCGCTGACACGCACGGCCATGTTTCTGGCCTTCGATTGCGCCAGGCACTGGGTGGCCATCACATGCTCCACCTCCGAAGTGCCGACCCCTTGGGCCAAGGCGCCGAACGCACCGTGGGTGGAGGTGTGCGAGTCGCCACAGACGATGGTCATGCCGGGCTGCGTGGCGCCCTGTTCGGGACCCATGACATGGACGATGCCCTGGCGCACGTCCAGCATCCCGAACTGCCGCACCCCATGGCGGCGGCAGTTGTCGTCCAAGACCACCACCTGCTCACGGGCCACCGGATCGTCGATGCCGTCGATCCCCGCAGCGCGGTTGTCGGTGGGCACATTGTGGTCGGGTGTGGCCAAATTGGCTTCCTTGCGCCAGAGCTCCCGTCCGGCCTGGGCCAAACCGGCGAAGGCTTGGGGCGACGTGACCTCGTGCAGCAACTGCAGATCGATGTAGAGCAGGCAGTGCCCGTCCTCCCGCTCGCCGACTAGGTGATCAGCCCAAATCTTGTCGTACAGCGTTGGCACTCTGGCGCTCCTTCCAGCTTAGTCGAGTCGACCGCGTGGCCTCAGGGCGCTGCCCCGGACCCCGTTTGTCCCCGGTGGCGAAGCAAATGGTCCATCAGCACCAAGGCGACCATGGCTTCCGCTATGGGGGTGGCGCGAATGCCGACGCAGGGGTCGTGGCGTCCCTTGGTGACCACTTCGGTCTCATTGCCGTCGATGTCCACCGTCCGGCCGGGAGTGGTCAGGCTGGAAGTGGGCTTTAAGGCGATGCGGGCGACGATGTCCTGACCGGAGGAGATGCCGCCGAGCACGCCGCCGGCGTGGTTGCTCAGGAACCCTTGGCTGGACATCTCGTCCCGGTGCTTGGTGCCGCGCTGGCGGACGACGTCGAAGCCGTCGCCGATGGCCACCGCCTTTACGGCGTTGATGCCCATCAAGGCACCCGCCAATTCGGCATCGAGCTTGGCAAACACCGGCTCTCCGAGGCCGACCGGCGCGCCCTCAGCGACAACGGTGATTTCCGCGCCAATGGAGTCCCCCGCCCGGCGCAGATCATCGATCAGCGCGGCGATGGCCTCGACGCTGTCTGGATCCGGGCAAAAGAAGGGGTTGGCCCCCACGGCATCCCAGGACTTGAAGAGTGGTCGAATTTCGCCGATCGCGGATAGATGGCCCCTTACTTGGACCCCGGCCAGCTCGCCAAGGCACTTTTTGGCGATGGCCCCGGCGGCGACCCGCATGGCCGTTTCCCGCGCCGAGGCCCGGCCGCTGCCCCGGTAGTCGCGGATGCCGTACTTGTGATGGTAGGTGAAGTCGGCGTGGGCGGGGCGGAACAGGTTCTTGATGTCGTCGTAGTCCTTGCTCTTCGGATCCTCATTCTCTATGGCCAAGCCAATGGGCGTGCCGGTAGTGCGGCCCTCAAAGACCCCGGAGAGGATTCTCACCCGGTCGCTTTCCCGGCGCTGGGTGGTGTACTTGGATTGCCCCGGACGGCGGCGGTCGAGATCCGGCTGGATATCCGCTTCGGACAGTGCCAAGCCCGGCGGGCAGCCGTCAACGATGGCGCCCAGCGCCGGACCGTGGCTCTCACCGAAGGTGGTGAGGGTGAACTGCTGACCGAAGGTGTTGCCGGACATGGGGATGACTTAGATGGCAATTGCGCTTTTGGCGCTAGTATGGGAAGCCAAGGCTGCGGCATCAAGCACAAACACGCCCGCGCCGCCCACTGGCGTTTCCGGCCAGATAAACGGCAAGCGCGGCCAGGCGCGGTTGACTCGGCCGGTGTTCATGCCCACCTCGCACACCAGCAGTCCGCCGTCGGCCAAATGTGACAGGGCTTCGTTGATGACGCGTCGAACCACGCTCAAGCCATCCTCGCCGCCAGCGAGTCCCAAGGCCGGTTCCTGCGCGAATTCCGGCGGGAGGGTGCGCATGTCGGCAGCATCCACGTAGGGTGGATTGCAGAGGATCAAGTCAAAGGTGCTGGGCGGTGCGCCGTCGAACAGGTCGGCGCAAGCCACCGCCGTGCGTCCGGCGAGACCAAGCGCCTCGGCATTGCGCTGTGCGAGATCAACAGCATGAGGATCGGCATCGACCAGAAGGGCTTCCGCTGCGGGGAACCGTTCGAGGGCCAACAGGCCGAGGCAGCCGGAGCCGCAGCACAGGTCCAGAACGCGCTGGGGTGGGCGGGAAAGCCAAGGCCGAAGGCCGTCGAGCAGCATGGGGCCGATGGGAGAGCGCGGCACCACAATGCCGGGTTCAACTGCGAACCGCCGCCCGCAATACTGCGTCCTGCCGAGCAGCCAGGCTAGGGGCTGACGTTCCTGCACTCGGCGTTTCGCGAGGCGCCTCGCTTCAGCTACGGTTCCCGCATCCAAACGGACCTCCAGGGAGGACGGCTCGTCAGGCAGCCCGGTGACGCCCAGCACTAGGGCGGTGGCTTCATCCCAAGCGTTGTCGGTGCCTTGGCCGTAACAGAGCGGTGCGCTGCGGAACCGCTCATGCACCTCGGCGAGTAGCGCCTGGAGTTCAATCACGCTGCTGACGGTGGGGCAGCACCAACTCGATGCGGGGCACGGCGCCCCCCACCCGAGGCAGGAGCGGTCCGGCGCCAAAAGGAACGAGATTCGGCGCGGCATCGGCGTCGATGCCCTCCCCCAACGCATCGCGGGCCGCCTCGGCGCACTCGGTCGAACGCTCCAGCATCAAGGCGGTGGCCTCCGGACCGTAGAGATGGCAGACCACATGGACGGTGAGGCGTTCAAAGATGCGCAGGCGCGGGGCGATGCCGCGCAGGGTTCTAAGGCCGGCATCGGGAATGCTGCCGTCGCGGCGCGGGCGCACCCCAGCGACCGTGGCGAAGCCGTTGCCCGCCAACTCCTCCGTGAGCTCGGCGTTGGTCACCGCTTCGATGGCCTCACGAGGCTGCAGGGCTTCCACGTGGGCATAGATGCGCCGATTGCCCCGCTCAATGACGTAAGCGGACATCAATTGGCCGCCCATGTCGGCGGCGATGTAGAACTGATTGGCCTCCGGTCCGTAGAGAATGGCTTGGCCGAACACTTGGTTGGCCCAGCCGTTGCTGCGCCCGCAGTCCCGCCCCCGGCAACTGAACAGCGCCTCTGAGCCCAACGCCTTCTCATAGTGGTCGATGACCTCACTCAAAGGCACGCCCGCCGGAAATTGGTAGATGATGCGTACCGCAGTGGCATCAAGGCGCAGCTTCTGCTCGATGCGCAGCTCCCGCCGGATCTTCTCCACGGCGCTGACGATGAACTCCCGAGGCGCGAAATCGTCCTGCCGCTCGTAGGCGATGATCCAAGATCGGGGAAAGCGATCGACGCCCGGCGGGTCGGCGGAGCCCGGCACATCCGAGGCGGCTGCGGCCAAACTCGGCGCCAGCACCAGCACCAGCACCAGCCAGCGGCCCATACGCTCAAGTCGGGGGACTAAATTGGAAACAGCGGCAAGCACGGAGGCCATGCTAATGGTCCGCTGGCAAAATGGCCACACCGCTCCGACAGACTCAGCAACGCAAGGCCCGAACATGACCCGCAGAGGCATAGTCCAAGATCAAGCGATCCCGGGTGACAATGCACAGGTTCATCTCCCGGGCCGTGGCTATGATGATTCGGTCCGCCGGATCAGCAGGCGGTTCGCCTGGCAGGAACGAAGAAGCGATGAGAGTTTGCGGAGGGGCCTCCGCGAGAGTGATCCGGCCTTTGGTGACATAGTCCTCGAACCAACTCGCAACCGGCCGCTCAAGCCTCAACCGCGCACGGGAAACGAGCAACCCCAATTCCCAGGCTGAAAAAAGCGAAACATAGGTTCGGCCACCTTCACGGTGATTGCTGTTGATCATAGCTGTTGCGTCCGCGTCGATCGGGTCATCGTTGCCGGTCCAGATAACGGCGCAGGTGTCGAGCAGTAGTTCAGTCATGGACTAGCCTCGAATTCTGTGCCAGATGCGACCACTCGGGCATGGCCGGCTCCGTCAAATCTGTGCCATCGGGCACAGTAACGGTATCCGCCATGCAACCCAGAACGGGATGCTTAGTCCGTACGTTTGCCGAATCCGGAGCCGAAACCCGGCGGGCGGCTCCCTTTTTGGCCTGAACGAAAACCAGCCGCTCGTTTCCGAGGTCCACCTCGGAGGTCTTGTACCCTGCGGAGAGCCAACAAGGGGTGATCGAGCTATTGGAGGGATTGTTGCTCCACCAAGGTCGATGCTTCCGCGCCGAAGCGGGCAAATCAGTTCCGATGATCGCCTCGATTTCCTTGAATGTCATCGGAATTTTCTGGAAGCCGGTCACCCGTAAGTGGTTTTCCAAGGCTTGGTACTTTGAGTTGGACACTTCTATGCCCCAAGAAATAGTTACTAATGAGTATTCCATAGTACTAATGAGGTTGCTACCCTGTCTCCCGATGTGCTTCAGCGGAAGGGTTTGAGGTCCGTGATGACAGGATACGTGGACTCTACGGAACAGCTTGTGACTGAGATATTCACCCGCGACATCGACCGCTCGGTGGCGTTCTACCGCAAACTCGGCTTCGAGCTGTTGCGGGACGAGGACGGATTCGTGGAGCTTGGTTGGGAGGGCCATCGTCTTTTCCTGAGCGATGAACTGAAGGAGAAGATGACCTCTGGCACCGGATTGCCGCAAGGGAACATCAGGGTAATGGTGCCCAACGTGGATGACTATTGGGCGTTGTCCCAGGAATTGGGCGCTCGGATTCTGTCGCCAATCACGGATCAGTCCTATGGTCTGCGGGATTTCACCATAGCCGACCCAGACGGGTTCGGAGTCAGGTTCGCGACTCAATTGCGCGACCTGACCGAGTAAGTTGCGAAAGCAGTCGTATTCCTAGGTGACCAGCGGCTTGGAACCAATCACGCTCAGAGCCATCACTGGGGAGAACCTGCACGCGGTTCTCGAACTCTCGGTCGCTGACCATCAACGCAAAATCTACCCACGCACCAACGCGCATTCAATTGCTGAAGCCCACTACCCAGCCGATGACGACGCTGTGTGGCTGAAGGCAATCTATGCAGGGGAAACTCCCGTAGGGCTCATATTGACATCAGAAGCAGAAGATCGGGGCGAGTACTTCTTGTGGCGGCTGATGATCGACCAGCGTTTCCAAGGCCGTGGTTACGGGAGGTGCGCCGTGCAGCTATTGATCGAGCGCATCCGGCAAACCGACAACCCGAAGGTCCTGATAACCAGTCATCTTCAAGCAAACTCGAATGCCGGCCGCCTTTATGAGCAGCTTGGCTTCGAATACACCGGAGAAAAGACCGGCGCCGACGAGCTTGAGCTTCGGTTGACCTTCTAGGCCAAGCCCAGCCACACCTAAAGAGCCCGTCGGAGCCCTGGGCGTCAGCGCTCCAGCAGCTCCAGCAGCAGGCGGTTGATTCGGTTGACGTAGGCGGCGGCGTCCTGAAGGGCGTCGCCTTCCGCTAGGCTGGCTTGGTCGAACAGCACCAGCACCAGTTCGGCGAAGCGGTCCTCATCGCTTTCCTGGTCGAGGCGCTCGAGCAGTGGATGCTTGGCGTTGTACTCGAAGCTCGGCTTGGGTGGGGTGAAGGCTTGGCCCGTGGCCTCCATGATGCGCTGCATCTGCCTTCCCAAGGCAAACTCGCCCTGCACCAGGCAGGCTGGCGAGTTGGTCAGTCGTGTCGAGGCTCGCACCGCCTCCACGCGATCGCCCAGAGCGGTCTTGATGCGTTCGGCGAGCGGGTCGTCGTCGGCATCTTCCTTGTCGGCATCCTTCTTCGAGTCCTCGTCGTCCTCGGTTTTGTCCGCGGCTTCCCCCGGCAGCACGAGGCCCGCCCGGGTGATGTCCTGAAACGCCTTGCCGTCAAATTCGGGGAGGTTCGACATCAGCCACTCATCGATGCGGTCGAACAGCAGCAGCACTTCGATGCCGCGTTCCCGGAAGATTTCCAAGTGCGGGCTGGAGCGGGCGTTCTCATAGCTGTCGGCAACGAGGTAGTAAATGCGCTCCTGGCCTTCCACAAAGCGTTCGACGTAATCCTTGAGGCCGACGTTCTTGGTGGCGTCCTCCCCGGTCGTGGAGGCGAAGCGCAACAGTCCGCTGTACAGCTCCCGGTTGGCGAACTCATCACCGGCGCCTTCCTTGATGACCTCCCCGAATTCGTCCCAAAACGCCTGGTAGTCCTCGGCTTCCTTCTTGGCCATGCCGTCCAAGGTGGTGAGCACCCGCTTGGTCAGCGCGGAGCGGATGCTGGCGACCCGTTCGTCCTGTTGCAACACCTCTCGGGAGACGTTGAGCGGCAAGTCGCTGGAGTCGACCACGCCCTTGACGAAGCGCAGGTAGAGCGGCAGGAATTGATCGGCGTCGTCCATGATGAACACGCGCTGCACGTAGAGCTTCAAGCCCCGCGGCGACTCCCGGTTCCAGAGGTCGAAGGGCGCGCGCTTGGGCAGGTACAGCAGGCTCGTGTACTCCAGCCGGCCCTCGACCCGGTTGTGGCTCCAGGACATTGGGTCCTCAAAGTCGTGGGATACGTGCTTGTAAAACTCGCGGTACTCCTCGTCGCTGATCTCCGAACGAGAGCGCGTCCATAGGGCAGTCGCCTCGTTGACGCTCTCCCATTCGGGTGCCTCCGGCGCCTTGTCAGCATCGTCCTCGCTGGCTGGTGCCTCCTTGACCATGCGCACTGGCACGCTGATGTGGTCGGAGTACTTGCGCACGAGGTTGCGCAGGCGGAATCCGTCGGCGAACTCCAGGGCGTCGTCGCGCAAGCGCAGCATCACCTGGGTGCCCCGCTCCGCTTCCGCCTCCTCCACGCTGTATTCATCCTCGCCCCGGGAGACCCAGCGTACGCCCGCTTCGGCATCTGCCGCCCGGGTCAGCACTTCAACTTCCTCGGCGACGATGAAGGCGCTGTAGAAGCCAACCCCGAACTGGCCGATCAGGGTGGCGTCCTTCTGCTGGTCGCCGCTCAACTGGCTCAGGAACTCCGCCGTGCCGGACTTGGCTATGGTGCCGAGATTGTCGATCACGTCCTGGCGGCTCATGCCGATGCCGTTGTCGGCTACGGTGAGGGTCTTGGCCTCCTTGTCAAAGGCCACCCGAATGGCGAAGTCGTTGTCCTCGCCCACCAGTTCCGGCTCGCTGATCGCCTTGAAGCGCAGACGGTCGATCGCATCCGATGCGTTGGAGATCAGTTCCCGCAGAAACACCTCCCGGTTGGAGTACAGGGAGTGAATCATCAACTTCAGCAGTTGCTTGGCTTCGGTCTCGAAGCCGAAGGTCTCGGCTTGGGTGCTCATGATGTGGGCTTAACGTGGCGGCGAAGGGGGCAATATGGGGGCCAGTGGTCTGAAATCAAGCATCCGACAACCGATTGCTCCCATCCCATGCCTCAGGATTGAGTAGAGCGCTAAAGCCAGCCCGTGGCATCGCCCAAGGCGCTGCCGATGTCGGCGAGGCTGCGCACGGTGGTCACGCCGGCGGCCTCCAAGGCAGCGAACTTCTCCGTGGCCGTGCCGCGGCCGCCGGCGATGATGGCGCCGGCGTGGCCCATGCGCTTGCCCTTGGGGGCGGTGACGCCGGCGATGTAGGCCACCACCGGCTTGGTGACGTTGGCCTTGATGAAGCCCGCCGCTTCCTCCTCGGCAGTGCCGCCGATCTCGCCGACCATGACGATGGCCTCGGTTTTGGGATCGTCCTGGAACATGGCCAGAATGTGCATGAAGTGGCTGCCTGGAATGGGGTCCCCGCCGATGCCGACGCAGGTGCTTTGGCCGAAGCCCTTGTCGGTGGTCTGCTTGACGGCCTCATAGGTGAGCGTGCCGGAGCGGGACACGATGCCCACCCGGCCGGGCATGTGGATGTCGCCGGGCATGATGCCGATCTTGCACTCCCCAGGGGTGATGACGCCGGGACAGTTGGGGCCGATCAGCCGCGCGCCGGTGGTGTCGAGCTTGGCCTTGACGACCAGCATATCCAAGGTCGGAATGCCTTCGGTGATGCAGACGATCAACTGAATGCCCGCGTCGAGCGCTTCGAGAATCGAGTCCTTGCAGGCGGGCGCGGGCACATAGATGACCGACGCATCGGCGCCGGTGGCGGCGACCGCCTCGGCCATGGTGTTGAAAACCGGCAGGCCAAGATGGGTTGAGCCACCCTTGCCGGGCGTTACCCCGCCCACCAAGCAGGTGCCGTACTCCAGCGCCTGTTGGCTGTGCAACGTCCCTTGGGAGCCGGTAAAGCCTTGGCAAAGCAGCCGGGTGTCCTTGTCGGCCAGTATGCTCATGGTTCGCCCCCATCTTCCGCAATGGTCACCGCCTTCTTGGCGGCGTCGGACAGTGATTCCGCTGCGACGATTCGCAGCCCGCTGGCGGATAGGATCTCCCGCCCGGTGCCGGCGTTATTGCCTTCGAAGCGCACCACCACCGGCACCTTGACGCCGACCTGCTCCACGGCGCTGACGATGCCCTCGGCAATCACCGCGCAACTGACGATGCCGCCGAAGATGTTGATCAGCACCGCCCGCACGTTGGCGTCGCACAGAATGATCTTGAACGCCTCCGAGACGGCTTTGGGGTCGGCGGCGCCGCCCACGTCGAGGAAGTTGGCCGGGTTGCCGCCGTACAGCTTCACCAGATCCATGGTGCCCATCGCCAAGCCGGCGCCATTGACCATGCAGCCGATGTTGCCGTCCAAGGCCACGTAGTTCAGGCCGTAGGCTGACGCTTCGGCCTCCCGGGGATCCTCCTGGGCCGGGTCGCGCAGTTCGGCGATGGCTTTCTGCCGATGCAGGGCATTGCCGTCGATGTTGATCTTGGCGTCCAGGCAATGCACGTCGCCAGCGGCGGTGACCACCAAGGGATTGATTTCGACCAGCGAGCAGTCGAGTTCATGGAAAAGCCTCGCCAATCCCATGAACAGTGCCGTGAACTGCTTCACCTGATGGCCTTCGAGGCCCAATTGGAAGGCCAATTCCCGGCCTTGGTAGGGTTGCGCCCCGACATAGGGATCGACTGCGGCGCGCAGGATTTTCTTCGGCGTCTCCGCCGCCACTTTCTCGATGTCCACGCCGCCCTCAGTGGAGGCCATGAACACCACCCGGCGGGCGCTGCGGTCAATGACTGCGCCGAAGTAGAGTTCCCGCTCAATGTCGGTGCATTGCTCGACATAGATGGTGTTGACCGGTTGGCCATTGGCGTCGGTTTGCGCGGTGACCAGATTGCGGCCCAACCAGCGTTTGGCGAAGGCATCAACCTCGTCCTGGGAGTCAACCAACGCGACGCCGCCGGCCTTGCCCCGCCCCCCCGCGTGGACTTGGGCCTTGACCACCCAACGCGAGCCGCCGAGCTCTGCGGCTGCCGCGCGCGCGTCTTGCGCGGAATCCACCGCGATGCCCTTGGAGACGGGCAAGCCATAATCGGCGAATAGCGCCTTGGCCTGGTACTCGTGCAGATTCATGACTTTCGGCCTGTCTTTCGGTTGACCATGTGAATCGCCCGGCCAGCCACGCCAAGCGCTGCTTCGTGCAATGCCTCCGACAGCGTGGGGTGGGCAAACATCGTGAGCCCCAAGTCCTCGGCGCTGGCGTCGAATTCCATGGCGATGACCCCCTCGGCAATGATTTCCGAGGCTTGGGGCCCAAGCACATGAATGCCGAGCAGGCGGTCCGATTCGGCATCGGCCACCACCTTGACCAGGCCCGCGGCATCGTTGGCCGCCAAGGCCCGGCCGCTGGCGGCAAACGGAAAGCTGCCCGTCTTGACGGTGACGCCTTCGTCGGCCAGCTCCTCCTCCGTCTTGCCGACCCAGGCAATCTCCGGGTGGGTGTAGATGACGTTGGGCACCGTGCCGTAGTTCACCGCCGGCTTGAAGCCGGCCAAACGCTCGGCCACCATGACGCCCTCCTCGGCACCCTTGTGCGCCAACATTGGGCCGCGCACGCAATCGCCGACCGCGTACACGCCCGGCACCCCTGTGGCGCAATGCTCATCCACTTCGATGAAGCCGCGCTCGTCGACGGCAACGCCCGCGTCGCTGGCGAGCAGGCCATCCGTGCAGGGGCGTCGCCCCACCGCCACGATGAGCTTGTCGAAGGTCAGCCCCTGTTCGCCGGTTTCGTCCTTAAAGCGCACCTGCACCTCGCCGTCGGCAACCTCCGCCGCCGTGACCAGGGCGCCCAAGCGGATGTCCAAGCCCTGCCCCTTGAGCGTCTTCAAGGCGTCGCGGGCGATGCGCCGGTCCGCCATGGGCAGGAAGTCGTCGAGCGCCTCCAATATGATGACGTCGGAACCCAAGCGCCGCCATACGCTGCCGAGTTCCAGCCCGATCACGCCAGCGCCAATGACCCCTAAACGCTCCGGCACTTCTTGAAACTCCAAGGCGCCGGTGGAGTCAACGATCAGTTCCTCAGCCAGGGGTGCGGCCGGTATGTCCATCGGCACCGAGCCGGCGGCCAGAATGACGTGCTCCGCCGCCAGCGTTGAGGTCGCCCCTTCGTGGTCTTGGTAGGCCACCTGCGGCCCTGCCAGCAGTTGCCCCGTGCCCGGCAAGCTGGCGACCCCATTGCCTTTGAACAACGCGGTGATGCCGCCGGTCAAGCCCTTCACCACCTCATCCTTGCGGGCGATCATCTTCGGCACGTCGATGGACACGCCGTCCACCTCGATGCCGATGTCACCGAGATGCCCCTTTGCTTCCACGTACTTGTGCGACGCGTCGAGCAGGGCCTTGGATGGAATGCAGCCCCAGTTCAGGCAGGTGCCGCCGAGCACCGGGGCGCCGTCCTTGCCCAAGGACTTGTCGATGCAAGCGGTGGCCAAGCCAAGCTGGGCGCAGCGGATGGCGGCGGCGTAGCCCGCCGGGCCCGCGCCGATGACGATGACGTCGTATTGATCGCTCATGCTCATAGCTCCAGAAGTATGCGCGCCGGGTCCTCAAGCAACTGCTTTACCGCCACCAGGAACCGCACCGCCTCGCGGCCGTCGATCAGGCGATGGTCATAGGACAGCGCCAAGTACATCATGGGCCGAACCTCGACCTCGCCGCCCACCACCATGGGCCGCTCCTGTATCTTGTGCATGCCCAGAATGCCGGTCTGCGGCGGGTTGAGGATCGGCGTGGAAAGCAGTGAACCGAAGACCCCACCGTTGGAAATGGTGAAGGTGCCCCCGGAAATCTCCTCGATGGCCAGCTTGCCGCTGCGCGCCCGCTCGCCGTAGCCGTTGATTTGATCCTCGATCTGCGCGAGGCTCAGGGCGTCGGCGTCACGCACGACGGGCACCACCAAGCCCCGGTCGGTGCTGACGGCAACGCCAATGTCGTAGTAGCCGTGATAGATGATGTCATCGCCGTCGATCGAGGCGTTGACGGCCGGAAAGCGCTTGAGGGCCTCCACGGAGGCGCGCACAAAGAACGACATGAAGCCGAGGCGCGTGCCGTTGTGGCGCGCCTGAAACTCTTCCTGGTACCTGCTCCTGAGCGCCATGACCGGCGACATGTCCACTTCGTTGAAGGTGGTCAGCATGGCGGCGTTGTGCTGCGCCTCGACCAAGCGCCGGGCGATGCTGGCCCGCAGCCGGGTCATTGGAACGCGGCGCTCCACGCGCTCGCCCACCGCCTGGTCGGGAAACGCCAAGCCATCCTGGTCTTCCGAATCATCGATTTGCTTGGCGGCGGGGGCCGCGGGAGGCGGCGTGGGCCGCTCCTCGATAACGTACTGGGCCACGTCCTCCTTGGTGATGCGCCCGTCCTTTCCGGTGCCCTGCACCTTGGCGATGTCGAGGCCCTTCTCCTCGGCGAGCTTGCGCGCCGCCGGACTGGCGCTGGGGGTGGGGGTCGCAGGCACGGGCGGCTCAGTCGCGGCAACGGATTGAGCGGCCGGCAGATCGCCGATCTCAAAGGTGGCGAGGCGCTCCTCGCTCTCCACCACGTCGCCCTCCTGCTTGAAGATGCGCACCAGTTGGCCATCCGCGGGAGCCACCACTTCGAGCACCACCTTGTCGGTCTCGATGTCCACCAGCAGATCGTCGCGCTTGATGGGTTCATTGGCGCCCTTGTGCCAGACGGCAATGGTGCCTTCGGTGATGGACTCGGGGAATGTGGGCGCTTTGATGTCCATGGCTCGTTACTCTACAGCCCCGAACAGCGCCTCGTGAACGAGCCGCTGCTGGCGTTCATTGTGCAGTTGCAGATAGCCTGCCGCCGGTGCCGCCGAAGCGTCCCGGCCAGCAAACTGGAGAATCAGCGCCGGATCATGCTGCTGCATCACCCGCCGGGTGTGGTGTTGGCTGGGATACCAAGCCCCTTGGTTCATCGGCTCCTCCTGGCACCAAACGACTGCCTTGAGGTTCCGGTAAGGAGCCACCACTTGGGCAAGGTCATCCTCGGGATAGGGGTAGAGCTGTTCGATGCGCACGATGGCGACGTGCTCCGCGCCGGCGCTGCGGCGCGCTTCCAGCAACTCGTAGAACACCTTGCCGCTGCACAGCACCAGCCGCGTCACTTGACCCGGATCCAGATCGTCCACTTCCGGCAGCACCGTGTGGAACTGGCCGTCGTAGAGCTCCTCCAGCGCGGAGACCGCCTGCTTGTGCCGCAGCAGGCTCTTCGGCGTCAACGCCATTAAGGGCTTGCGCAAGGGCCGGATGGCTTGGCGGCGCAGCATGTGAAAGACTTGGGCGGGGGTACTGGGTACGCAAACCTGCATGTTGTGCTCTGCGCAGAGCTGCAGATAGCGTTCCAACCGTGCGGATGAATGTTCAGGGCCCGCGCCCTCATAGCCGTGGGGCAGCAGCATGGTCAGCCCGCACAAGCGCCCCCACTTGATTTCGCCCGATGAGATGAACTGGTCAATCACCACCTGCGCACCGTTGGCGAAGTCGCCGAACTGCGCCTCCCAGACGATCAGTTCGTGGGGGGTGGTGGTGGCGTAGCCGTACTCGAAGGCCAGCACGGCCTCTTCCGAGAGCAGCGAATCGTAGATGTCGAAGTTGGTGGCCTCCGAGAGGTGGTTGAGCGGGATGTAACGCTTGCCGCCGTTTTGGTTGTACAGGCAGGCATGGCGGTGGGAGAACGTGCCGACCCCCACATCCTGGCCCGTAAGGCGCACGCCATGGCCCGCATCGACTAGGGTGCCGTAGGCCATGACCTCAGCGTAGCCCCAGTTCACGGGCCGCTCGCCCCGGGTCATTTCGTCGCGCTCGCGCATGGTCTTGGCCACTTGTCGCTGCAACTCGAAGCCGTCCGGCAGTTGGGTCAGGCGCTCGGCCACGTCGATGAACCGCTTCTTGGGCACCCGGGTGTCGGCGGCTGCGGTCCAACGATGGCCGAGGAATGGACGCCAGTCCACGAACAGGCTTTGGTCCGGTTCATGGACGATGGAGAGCGCCACGTGGCCGCTGCTCTCCAGCGTGTTGCGGTACTGCTCCGCCGTTTCCGCGGCCTCGGCAGCGCTGACCACCTCCTCTTCGATCAGCTTTTCGACGTAGCGCTCACGGGTGGTCGGCAGGGCGCGGATGCGGGAGTACATCAGCGGCTGGGTCTTCATCGGCTCCTCGGCCTCATTATGCCCCCGGCGGCGGTAGCAGACGATGTCGATGACCACATCCTTGCGGAACCGCATACGGTAGTCGGCGGCCAGCTTGGTGACGAACACCACCGCCTCGGGGTCATCGCCGTTGACGTGGAAGATGGGCGCCTTGACGATCTTGGCGATCTCGGTGCAATACTCCGCCGAGCGGGCGTCATCACGGCGGTTGGTGGTGAAGCCGATTTGGTTGTTGACGATGATGTGGACCGTGCCGCCGGTCTTGAAGCCCCGGGTCTGGGACATCTGGAAGGTCTCCATGACCACCCCTTGGCCGGCGAAGGCGGCGTCGCCGTGGATCAGGATGGGCGCTACGAGATCGCCGGCGTAGTCACGTCGCCGATCCTGGCGGGCGCGCACGGAACCCTCGACCACGGGGCCGACGATTTCCAAATGGGAGGGATTGAAGGCCAAGGCTAGGTGCATCTCCCCGCCGGGGGTCATGACGTTGGTCGAAAAGCCTTGATGGTACTTGACGTCCCCGGAACCGGATTCCACGGACACCTTGCCGTCGAACTCATCGAACAAATCCCAGGGATCCTTGCCGAGAATGTTGACCAGCACGTTCAGGCGGCCGCGGTGCGCCATGCCGACGACGCTTTCCAGCACGCCGTGCCCGCCCAATCTCTGCAGCAGTTCGTGCAGGCAGGGAATCAAGGACTCGCCGCCTTCCAAGCCAAACCGCTTGGTGCCGGGGTAGCGGCCGTGCAGGTACTTCTCGAGGCCTTCGGCGGCGGTCAGCCGCTCCAATATGGACCGTTTCTCCGCCGGGCTTAGAGGCGCCTCGGAACGCACGGACTCCAGGCGCTCCCGCACCCAGAGCTGTTCGGTGGCCTGCAGGATGTGCATGTACTCGACGCCGATGCTGCGACAGTAGGTCATCTCCAGGGTTTCGACGATTTCCCTGAGCTTGGCTGCCCCGTCCCAATAGCGCAGGATGTCGGTGTTGAATATCTCCTCCGACTCGGCTGCGGACAGACCGTGGTAGGCCAAGTCGAGCACCGGCATGAGCGGGCGCTCCATCATGTCCAGTGGATCGATCCTGGCCTTCTTGTGGCCACGCAGCCGATAGGCGGTGACTAAATCGTGAACGCGCATCTGCTTGCGTTCGTGTTCGCTTTCGACGGCGGCGCTTTGCTTTTCCGGGCGCGCCTTCAAGCGGTTGCGGCCGATGCGCTCGAAGTGCGCGATCACCCCACTGTGCGGAATCTCGGCCTCGGGGTCCGGTTGGGCCGACGGCAGGTCTCCGAAGAAAGCCCGCCACTGCAGCGGCACGCTGTCCGGGGCGGAAAGCCAAGCCTCGTACATGGCTTCGATGTAGGCCGCATTGACGCCCGCCAGATGCGAGCTGGCGCGCATGCGTTCAAGGTAGGATTCCGCCATGGACTGGCGCGCCTAGGTACCCTGCCTCACTAGGAGACCGCGAATCTTGCCGATCGCCCGGGTCGGATTCAGGCCCTTGGGGCAGACGTTGACGCAGTTCATGATGCCTCTGCAGCGGAACACGCTGAACGGATCCTCAAGATCCCGCAAACGCTCGGCGCTGGCTGTGTCGCGGCTGTCGGCCAGAAAGCGGTAGGCCTGCAGCAGGCCGGCGGGGCCGACGAACTTGTCGGGGTTCCACCAGAACGATGGGCAGGCGGTTGAGCAGCAGCCACATAGGATGCACTCGTAGAGGCCGTCGAGCTCAGCCCGCTCCTCGGGGGATTGCAGGCGCTCCTGGGCCGGCGGCGGCTGGTCGTTGATGAGATAGGGCCGCACTTTCTCGAACTGGTCGAAGAACTGGCTCATGTCCACCACGAGGTCGCGGATCACCGGCAGCCCCGGCAAGGGCCTGAGCGCCAGCTTGCCGCGCTTGGCCACTTGGGAAACGGGCGTGATGCAGGCGAGGCCATTCAGGCCATTCATGTTGATGCCGTCGGAACCGCAGACGCCCTCGCGGCAGGATCGGCGGTAGGACAGGGATGGATCCTGCTCCTTCAGGCGCTCGAGCAAGTCGAGGACCATCAATTCCTTGCCTTCGGGCAAATCAATGCTCATGTCCCGCATTTGCGGGGCCTCGTCCACATCCGGGTCGTATCGATAAACGCTGACCTGCATTGGGCGCTTCCTTGGTTTCTCTTGTGGATCTCTGCTGCTCAATTCAGCCTGTGGCGCCCGATGCGCCCCAAAGGCCTAATACCTGCGTTCCATCGGCTCAAAGACCGGCACGGTGGCGGGCTCAAAGTTCACCGCCCGCTTGGCCACCCGCTCATCATCCGGGAAATACAGGGAGTGGCACAACCAGTTTTCATCATCGCGTTGCTGATGGTCCTCGCGGGCATGGGCACCCCGGCTTTCCCGGCGGGCTTCGGCGGCGACGGCGGTGGCGTAGGCGACCTCCAACAGGTTGTCGAGTTCGAGGGCCTCAAGGCGGGCGGTGTTGAAGGCGTTGCTCTTGTCGGGCAGGTGCGCATTGCCGATGCGCTCGCGCAAGCCCTTAAGGGATTCGATGCCCCTTCGCATGTGCTTTTCGGTGCGGAACACCCCAAAGCTCGTCTGCATGCAGTTCTGCAATTCCCGCTTCAGCGCGGCAACGCTCTCCCCGGAGGTGGAGGCGTTCCACCGGGCGAGCCGTGCGGATGCCGCCTCAAGGTCTGATTCGCTAGCCTCCCGAGCGCTGATGCCTTGGCGCACCGCTTGTTCGATGTGCAGCCCGGCGGCGCGCCCGAAGACGATCAAGTCAAGCAATGAGTTGCCGCCCAGCCGATTGGCGCCATGCACCGAGACGCAGGCCGCCTCGCCAGCGGCATACAGCCCCTCGATGGCCTGGTCCCGCCCCGCTTCATCCTGAGTCAGCGCTTGGCCGCGCACCTGGGTGGGAATGCCGCCCATCATGTAGTGGCAAGTCGGCACGACGGGAATCGGCTGGCGGACCGGATCAACATGGGCAAAGGTGCGCGACAGCTCCAAAATGCCGGGCAGGCGGCTGTTGAGCACCGTCTCGCCAAGGTGGTCGAGCTTGAGCAGCACGTGGTCCCCGGCCTCGCCGCAGCCGCGCCCCTCGATAAGCTCGATGATCATGGAGCGGGCGACCACGTCCCGGCCGGCGAGATCCTTGGCGGTTGGTGCGTAGCGCTCCATGAAACGCTCGCCATCCTTGTTGATCAGGTAGCCGCCCTCCCCGCGACAGCCTTCGGTGACCAGCACCCCGGCACCGGCGATGCCGGTGGGATGGAACTGCCACATTTCGATGTCCTGCACCGGAAAGCCGGCGCGCAACGCCATGCCGACGCCGTCGCCGGTGTTCATCAGCGCGTTGGTGGTGCTCGCGTAGATGCGCCCGGCACCACCAGTGGCCAACACCGTCGCCCGGGAGGCCACATAAACCACATCGCCGGTCTCGATCTCGATGGCAATGACCCCGGCCACGGCGCCGTCCTGGTTCTTCACCAAATCAACGGCGAACCATTCGTTCAGAAAGGTGGCGCCGCTTTTGACGTTGGCCTGGTAGAGGGTGTGCAGCAGCGCATGACCGGTGCGGTCGGCGGCGGCGCAGGTGCGGGCTGCCTGCCCACCCTTGCCGTAGTCCTTCGACTGGCCGCCGAACGGGCGCTGATAGATGCGGCCTGATTCCGTGCGCGAGAACGGCAGGCCCATGTGCTCCAATTCGAAGACCGCTTGGGGGCCTTCGCTGCACATGTACTCGATGGCGTCCTGATCGCCGATGTAGTCCGATCCCTTGACGGTGTCGTACATGTGCCAGCGCCAGTCGTCGTCCGGATCCTCGCTGGCGATGGCGCAGGTGATGCCGCCTTGGGCGGACACCGTGTGCGAGCGGGTGGGGAACACCTTGGAGATGACCGCCGTCTTGAGCCCGGATTGCGCGAGCTCAAGGGCGGCCCGCAAGCCAGCGCCGCCGCCGCCGACGATGAGGCCATCGAATTCCAGTTTGCGCAGCGCAGCCATGGCCCTACCCCGGCAGCATCCAGAAGAGCCGAATGCCCCACCAAACGTAGATGAACAGCAGCAGTGCGCAGCCCACTTGGTAAGCCATGCGCAAGACCACCGCCCGGGCGCCGAAGTAGTGCGGCCTGATGTAGTCCGTGCCGACCGTCCACAAACCGACCCAGCCATGGGCGGCGGTGGAGAGAACCGCCAAAACGCTGAACGCGCGCATTGATGCTGAACCAAAAAACTCGACCAATTGGCGATGATCCAAGCCGTCATTGACGAGGAAGAAACTCAGTAGGCATAGGGTGTAGAGCGCCAGCACCACTGCGCTTAAGCGTTGGATCAGGAAGTCCGCCAAGCCGCTGCGCGCCAAGGAAGTGACCTGGGTCACCACAACCAAGCCCCCAGCAGGACGGCAGCCGCTCCGGTCGCGGCGAAGACCAGCCAAGAGGCGCGCTTGGCCGCAGCAAAGCCATCCCCAACATGCACGTCGAGCAGCAGATGCTTGATGCCAGCCAACAGATGGTAGGCCAACAAGGCAAGCACGCTCCACAGGGCCAATTTGGGGAGCGTCATGGCCAGCAAGCTCCCCGCCCGCTCAAAACCCGCCTCGGACGAAAGCGCCAGATCAAGCAGGTAAAGCAGGTAGGCAAAGCCGAGGAACAGCGCCATGCCGGAAATCCGATGGGCGATGGAGGCGATGGCGGTTACCGGCCAACGGAACCGGGCCAGCGATAGACTGATTGGACGTTCGGGCCTCATAAACCAAGTGCTTTGTCGTTCCAAAAAAACGGGGAACCTGCCAAGGCCCACGCCGACATGGCGCGCCGCCTGTTATGGCGACCGGTTCCATTCCGGCCCGCTCATTGGCTGTTGACCGGCCCGGATTGATCCGGTGACGGAAGATTCTAGTCCCAGCACTCCGGTTTGCCAACAGAACCTGGCTACTGCAATTCGTGAACCAGTGGCGCGGGCAGCATGGACATGCCGCCATCGATGACGAACTCCTGGGCGGTGATGAAGGCGGACTCGTCCGACGCCAGGAACACCACCAAGTCAGCAATGTTCTTTGGTGCGCCCAAGACGCCCGCCTCCGCTGGGAGCGGCCCCTCAGGCACTGGGGGAACGTCCGCTTCGCCGTCGCCCGTCGGCGCGCCGAAGTTTTGCACCATCGGCGTGTTGATGACCCCGGGATGAATTGAGTTGCATCGAATCCGGTACCCGGACTCCAAGCAGTGGGCGGCAATGGAGCGGGTCATGCCCTCGATGGCGCCCTTGGCGGCGGCGTAGCTGATCACGCCGCTGTAGGCGAGCTTGGAGACCACCGACGCCATGTTGATGATGGAACCGCCGCCACTGGCCGCCATGAGCGGGATGGCGTACTTGCTGCCGAGGAAGGTGCCGTCGGCGCTCACGGCGAGTTGCGCTTGGTATTGGGCGTAGGTCTGGCTCTCGATGCTGCCGGGCAGCACGATGCCGGCGTTGTTGACCAGAACGTGCAGGGCGCCGAATTCGCCCTTGATCTGGTCGATGATCGCCTGCCAGCGCGCTTCGTCGGTGACATCCTGCTGCTTGAAGACTGCGCCAATGTCGTTTGCGACCGCTTTGCCACCGGTCTCGTCAACATCGGTCAGCACCACCTGCGCCCCTTCGGCGGCGAGCGCCCGAGCGTCGGCTTCGCCAAGGCCCTTGGCGCCGCCTGTGACCAGCGCCACCTTTCCTGCCACACGTCCTGTCATCGCCGTAACTCCCAAGTTTCCGCAGTAAAGGACCAATTATCTGGTCAAAGTGAGACAGACGCAAAAGGCGCTAGGGTATAATTTTTCGTCTTTTTTCCCTCAAGCCGAACTCCGTATGAGTGAATTGAGCTACCCCTACGCCGACCATCCGGCCCCCGGCACCACCCAGGAGGTGGCGGATGGCGTGCGTTGGCTCACCATGCCCATGCCGGGTTCGCTCTCACACATCAACCTGTACTTGCTCGAAGATCAGGGCGGCTGGTGGGTGGTCGATACCGGGCTTAACCTCAAGGAGACCAGCCAATGGTGGCGGGAGGTGTTCCGCCACGAACTCGGCGGGCGACCGGTGAAGGGAGTGATCTGCACCCACATGCATCCCGACCACATCGGCCAGTCGAAGATGATCACCGACGAGTACCGATGCCCCCTCTACATGACCCGAACTGAGTACTATCAGGCTCGGGCCTTCTCTAACAGCAGCCCCGGCCACCATGCCTCCTGGCTGGGCCAGGACTTCTACCTGCGCGCCGGCATGCCCCGCTCCTACTTGGAGGAACTCGCCAATGCCTGGGGCCAACGCCGCAGCGAAGGCATGGCCATGCCGGAAATGCCCGGCGGCTATCACCGGCTTCAGGACGGCGATGTGCTCACCATCGGCCATCATGATTGGCGGATAGTGGTCGGTTCCGGCCACTCCCCGGAACACGCCTGCCTGTACTGCGCCGCTCTCAAGGTGATGATTTCAGGGGATCAGATATTGCCGATCATCACGTCCAACGTGAGCGTCCACCCGACCGAGCCGGACGCCAATCCGCTGAAGGTGTGGATGGAGTCCCACGACCGCTTCCTCAGCACCCCCGACGACACGCTGGTGCTGCCAGCCCACAACCTGCCCTTCCTCGGCGTTCGCAAGCGCCTGCGCGACCTTATCAGCCATCACGAGGACCGCATGCTGGCCATCGAGGAGCACTGCGTGGAACCCGCTCTGGCCCGGGACCTGCTGCCGGTGCTCTTCGCCCGCAAGCTCGACTCGCGCCAGATGATGATGGCCTTGGGCGAAGCCATTGCCCACCTGCATCTGCTGATGCACCGCAACCGCATCGAACGCACCTTGCATGAGGACGGCCAGTACCGATTCACCTCCATCGACCCCGATCTCCCCCGCCGCGCCCATCCGGACGCCCACGATGCGCCCGATGACGGCCCGATCATGGTCTGACGGCGGTGGCCTCCGACCCGGCCTTCAAGCGCAAGGTCGCCCAAATCGCCTTCAACACGCTCAAATGGGGGCGCGATCACGTGCCGCCGGGGGCACGCACGTTGATCGGCGTGCTGCTCATGGTGGGCGGCGTCTTCGGCTTCCTACCAATCCTCGGCTTCTGGATGTTTCCGCTCGGCTTGGCCTTTGCGGCGCTCGACATCCCCCCCGCCCGCCGATGGTTGGATCGGCGGATGGTTCGGCTTCAGGCGGTCGCCAGGGGCGGTTGACTCAGCCCACGTCCAGCCAATAGCCGCCGCTGTCCAGCCGCTTCACATGACCGGCCGTGGGTGTGGCGAAGTGGGTGCCGATGATCAGGGTGTCCGCACCCGCGTAGCGTTCGAGCAAGGCCTCCCGGGTCGCCCGGCCTTGGGCTTGGTCGGTGTCGGCGCTGCTGCACCAGTCGGTGCGGGTCATTTGGCAGGGATGGTGGATGCAGTCGCCGGTGATTAGGGCCTGCTGGTCGCCAGATGCAATCTCGACACTGACATGCCCCGGGGTGTGGCCCGGGGTCGGCTGCAAGCGCACTTCGTCGCATAGCACGTGGTCGCAAGCCACGAAATCCATCAGGCCGGCGGCGACGATGGGCCGCACGGAATCAGCCAGCACTGGGCCGTAGGTGGACTCATCCTCATGGGCGTCCCAATAGGCCCACTCGCGCTCAGCCACCAGATAGCGGGCGTTGGGAAAGGTCGGCAGCCATTCGCCATCCGCCAGCATGGTGTTCCAGCCGACGTGGTCCACGTGCAGGTGGGTGCAAAGCACGGTGTCGATGGACTCGCGGGGGTAGCCGGCCGCGGCGATGTCGTCCAGGAAGGCGGTTTGCAGATGGCTCCAGTTGGGAATGCTGCGTTCCTTGTCGTTGCCGATGCAAGTGTCCACCATGATGCGGCGCTCCCCGGTATCGACGATCAGCGCATGAATGCTCATGATGAGGTTGCCCGCCTCATCCATGAAGTGGGGGGCCATCCAGTCGATGGGCAGGCAGGCTTCCCGGGTGGCGTCCGGCAGAATGAAGCGGCTGCCGCCGGCGATCTCCATCTCGATGACGCGGGTGATCTTGACGTCCCCAATTTGCCACTGGTTCATCGGGCGCTTCTCCTACAAGTTGAAAGGGCAATCGCCATCTTGCCTGTTGGGGGCGTTCATGCAAAGGTTTGGCTTGACGACTTAGAAGGGAGCAATTGCCATCATGGGACTTCGCGACGTGGCATCGACACTGGCTCAAGTGCCCGCCCTGCTGGCGCTGAAGAAGGAGCTCAAACCACGCCCCTACGCCGATAAGGACTGCTTCGCCCGCCAGGTGGAAGCCAACGCCGCCCGCTTTGGCGAGCGCACCGCCATCGTCTTTGAAGGCCGCTCGGTCACTTGGGCCGAGTTCAACGCGCTGGCCAATCGCTACGCCAACCACTTGGCGAGCCAAGGCGTCGTGCGCGGCGACGTGGTGAGCCTGGTCATGGAGAACCGCATCGAGTTTTTGGCCGTGACTGTGGCGCTGAACAAGCTTGGTGCAACGGCGGCCTTCATCAACACCAACCTGCGCGGCCGGCCCCTGGTCCACTGCATCACGGTCACCGAGTCCAAGAAGTGCGTCTTTGGCGAGGAACTAGCGCCTGCCCTGGCGGAGGTCAAGAGCGAGCTGCCCCTCGCCGAAGGCCATGACTACTTGTTCGTGCCCGACGCAGGCGAGGTGCCCGCACCCAACTGGGCGGCTGATCTTGAGGCTGAGAGTGCCGCTGCCAGCACCGACAATCCGCCCACGACTGCGGAGAACGCCTTGGGCGACACCGCCATGTACCTGTTCACCTCGGGCACCACGGGTCTGCCCAAGGCGGCAGTGCTGTCCAACCGCCGCTACCTCGCCAGCGCCGCCATGTCGCACAAGGCCGGACTGAAATGCACCGAAAAGGACCGGCTCTACATCTGCCTGCCCCTGTACCACGGCACCGGCCTGCTGGTGGGCGTAGGCGCCGCCTTCGGCTCGGGCGCCAGCCTATTCATCCGGCGCAAGTTCTCGGCCAGCAACTTCCTTGCCGAAGTGCGCGAGCACCAGACCACCTGCCTGGTGTACATCGGCGAGCTGTGCCGCTACTTGATGAACACACCGGCGGCGGCGGACGACCACAACAATCCCCTTAAGCACATGATCGGCAATGGCCTGCGCCCGGATGTCTGGCTGCCGTTCAAGCAGCGCTTCGGCATCAAGCGGATATCGGAGTTCTACGGTGCCAGCGAGGGCAACGTGGCATTCGCCAACCTGCTCAACAAGGACCGCACCGTCGGCATGACCGCGATGGAAATCGCCTTGGTCGAGTACGACGTGGACGCCGATGAGATCGTCAAGGACGATACAGGTCGCTGCATACGGGTGGAGTCCGGCGAGCCGGGGCTGCTGCTCGGCCAAATCAACGAGGAGGCGGCGTTCGAGGGCTACACCAATCCCGAAGCCACCGAGAAGAAGATACTGCGCAACGCCTTCGAGGAGGGTGACGCCTGGTTCAACACCGGCGACCTGCTCCGGGAAGTGGAGGCCGGCTTCACCCTCGGCTATCCGCACTATCAATTCGTGGATCGGGTGGGCGACACCTTCCGCTGGAAGTCGGAAAACGTCTCCACCAACGAAGTCGGTGAAATCATCAACGGGTTCGACGGCATTGAGTTCTGCAACGTCTATGGCGTGGAAGTACCCGGCGCAGACGGTCGGGCCGGCATGGCGGCATTGACGCTCAGCCCAGGCGTTGAGGCCCTCGATGCCGAGGCTTTCTCCCGCTACGTTGCGAGTGAACTGCCCGCCTACGCCCGCCCCGTCTTTCTGCGGGTGCAGTCCGACATCGACGTGACCGGCACCTTCAAAATGCTCAAGGGCAACCTGAAGAAGGAAGGCTACGACCTAAGTCAAGTGGCCGAGCCCCTCTATGTGCAGAAACCCGGATCAACGACCTACGAGCGGCTTGATCGGTCGTTCGCCGACGCGATCAGGGCGGGTGAAGCCGGATATTGATCCGTTGGCGCACAGCCCTAGCCCTTGATGGCTGAGGCGATCGCCGCGTAGCGGTCGAGCATCGGCAGCACCACATCGGCCGCGGCCGGCGGCAGGCCGAAGACCACGCGGTTGAAGCCCGTCTCGAAAAGGGACTCTGCCAAGCCCTGCTCGGGGCCGACGCCAAAGATCGTGAAGTCCGGCTCGCCCGTACGTCCGGCCTCCGTCCAAGCGTCTTGGGTGGCTTGGATGCCCGCCGCATAGTCAACGGCGCCGGAGGCTGCGGCCCGGGCCGGATCCTGGTAAATCGGGAACCAGCCGTCGCCGTATTCGGCGATGCGCCGCCAAGTCCATCGGGAGGATGCGCCGAGCAGCACCTTTGGGCCGCCGGGCTGCGCCGGCTTGGGGTAGGACCAGATGGGGTCGAAGTCCACGTACTCGCCGTGGAACTCCGCTTCCTCGTCCGACCAGATGCGCCGCATGGCCAGCACCCGCTCGCGCAGAATCTTCCAGCGGTTGGCGAATTCGACGCCGTGATTGCCCATCTCCTCGGCGTTCCAGCCGGCACCGACGCCAAGCAGCAGCCGCCCGCCGGACAGGTGGTCCAGAGTGGCGGCCTGCTTGGCCATCAGGATGGGGTCGCGCTCGGTGACTAGGCTGATACCGGTGCCTAAGCGCAGCGTCGTGGTGACCGACGCCGCCATGCCTAGGGCGACGAAGGGGTCATGGGTGTGCCAATACTCCTTGGGCAGGTCGCTGCCGCCGGGCCAGGGAGAAATGCGGCTTGCGGGTATGTGGGTGTGCTCCGGGAAGAACAGCGAGTCGAACCCCCTCGCCTCCGCCTCTTCGGCGAGCTTCGCCGGCGCGATGGCATAGTCGGTGGGGAACATGACCAATCCGAATGCGGCCATAGTGAGCCTCCTTAGGAAAGCTAAGTAAAAGAATAGGTTGGAGCGATGGAGTCGGCAGCTAAATCCTGAACTTCGACATCAGCAGGTCCCGGTAAACCTCGTACTTGGGGTACTGCTCCTCGGTCAGGAGCTCGCCCATTTGCTCATCCATGCGGCGTTTGAGCCTTTTGGTTCGGGACTTCATCTTGCGATCCATGTTGGTGACGTTGTTGCGGCGCATCAGGTTGTTGAACGCCTTCATGCGGCCATCCATGAACTCGGCCACATGGCTGCGGAACTGCGCAAGCTGCTCTTCGGTCATGCCGATGTCCACCGCGGCCTTGACCACATCGGGCTGCATCCAAGGGGGCGTCCGCTGCTGCGCCTCCGCCAAGGCAGGCACCGCAGTGAGGATCAAGAGGATGGCAAAGGTCTTGGCGAGTTTCATGCGCTTCCTCCAACGGGGCTTGGGCATCTAGTTTACTTGACTTAAGGCGGCATAGGCATAAGGTTCAGGTCAAGCAATGCGCCATGCGCCAAGGGAGGACCAACGACCATGAACATCGGCTACAACCCGGACTTCAATCCCACCGGCATCGAAGGCGGTGTGGACACCAACCACATCCCCTGGATCGAGCTGCCCCAAGCACCGGGCCTGTCCATCAAGCCCCTGCGCGCCAGCTACGAGACTGGGATGTTCAGCACGGTGGCGCGCTTGGCCCAAGGCACCAAACTGAACGGCCTCGTGCATCTCGGCGCCATGGACCTGATGCTGCTCTCGGGCCGCATGACCTACTCGGATGGCCTGTTGACCGGCGATCTGACCCCGGGCGTTTGGGGCTACGTGCCCGCCAATGCCAAGATCAACGGCTGGGAGGCTGAAGAGGACACCGAGTTTCTGGCCAACTTCTACGGGCCGGTGGCCTTTCTCGGCGATGACGGGCAATCGGTGGCCGGTGTCCTCACCAGCCTGGATGTCCAAGCCGCCGCCGAGGCGCGTGGCATCACCTTGGTGCCCAACACGCTGGCTGAGTGCATGCAGCCGCGCCCGCCCGCCTACCAAGGTCCGCCGGAACCCTTGGCGATTGCCGGCAGCGATGCCGGGGAACTGGTGCGCGCTGCGGAGGCGGTCGCGGACAGTGAGCAGCAGGCCACCCATCCACACTTCATCGACACGCGACAGGTGCCTTGGTCAGTCAACCCGGACACCCCGGACCTAGGCCTCAAGGTGTTGCGCGTCAGCGAGGAAACCGGCGTCGTCTCCCTGATCGTGCGCCACAACGGCGTGGCAGCGCCCCACTATCATCTGGGCGCCGCCGACTTCATGGTGCTCTCCGGGCGCATCGGCTACCGGGCCGGCCCCCCGGACGGCTACGGCCCCGGCACTTGGTTCTACGAACCGGCAGGCGCACGGCATGACGCCACCCAGCGCATCGGCGAGGACGACCTCATCTACACCGCCAATGTCTATGGCCCCCTGCAGTTCGATGAGGGCCGCGACACCCCCATCGCCGCGGTGCTGTCCTGGATGCAGTACAAGGAAATGGCCGACGCCGCCGGCACCGAGCTGGTGCGCAACGAGTTCCCCCACGATGCTTCGCTGCTCGCTTGGGCACCCATAGGCAGCGAAGGCGCGGCGCTCTAGAGGGGCTCGCTGCCTTCACTAGGCTTGGAATCGGCTTCAGAATCTGCCAAGAACGGAATGACGGCGAAAGTTAGCTGATTTAGATAATCTCGGCTAACTTCGGTCAAATTGGGTGATTGGTCGATCCCGCTACTAAATTAGGGATTGGCCCAAGTTTTGCTACTTTAGATAACTTGGGTTAACTTTGGCATAAATGGATGCCCGAACAAACCCGTATGCGCCTGGTGCCGGCACGCCCCCGCCGGAACTGGCCGGACGCGATGACCTAATTGACGATGCCGCCATCGCCTTGGACCGCATCCGCAACGGCTTGGCGGCCAAAAGCCTGCTCATGGTCGGGCTTCGAGGCGTCGGCAAAACGGTGCTCTTGAACCGCATGTGCCGGGACGCGGAATGCCGAGGCTTCACCACCCTCTTGCTGGAAGCACCGGAGGATCGCTCGCTGCCCAGCTTGCTGGCTGCGCCGCTGCACAGTGCGCTGGTGAAGATGAGCCACCGAGCCGCCGCCGGGGATGCCGTAAAGCGAGCGCTTCACGCACTCGCGGGATTCGTCGGGGCGATGAAGGTCAATTTCGGCGACATCAGCATTGGCATTGACGTCGAAGCGGAACCGGGGGTCGCTGACAGCGGCCACTTGGACTTCGACCTTGGCGATTTACTCACCGCGGTAGGCGAAGCCGCAAATGCCCAGAACACCGCCGTCGTCCTGTTTATTGACGAGCTGCAATACGTTGAGGAGAACCAGCTCGCCGCATTGATTGCCGCACTTCACCGCGCTGCCCAAAGGCAACTCCCCGTTACGCTCGTCGGTGCTGGCCTGCCCCAACTCGTGGCCCACGCGGCGGCTGCGAAGTCATACGCCGAACGGCTGTTCAGCTTTCCCGAAATCGGCCCGCTGCCGGAGGACGCGGCCCGATACGCCCTTGAAGCGCCAGCCAACAAGCACGGCGTCGTCTTTGATCCCGATGCGCTTCAGGCGATCACGCGCCACACCGGATGCTATCCCTACTTCATTCAGGAGTGGGGCAAACACAGTTGGGATTGCGCCGCGACCTCTCCGATCACCGCGGACGATGTTGCTGCCGCTACGGCCCAAGCAACAGCGGAACTCGACGCCAGCTTTTTTCGCGCCCGTTTCGACCGCCTAGCCCCATCGGAAAAACGCTACTTGCGGGCCATGGCGGACCTCGGCCCCGGGCCACATCGGTCCGGAGACATTAGCCGAGTCCTTTCTCGAGGCGTAGGTGCCGTCGCCCCAACCCGAGCCAAGCTCATCGAAAAGGGCATGATCTACAGCCCAGCCCACGGCGATACCGGCTTCACGGTGCCTCTGTTCGACGAATACCTCAAGCGGGTGCTTCCTCAATGGCCCTCAGTTTGATTCAACCCATGCGCCATTGACGTTGGTGCACAGTTTGGTCAGGCCGCCGAGAGCACACTCGCTCTCATGGTGCGATTGGGTGACATCGAGCGTTGCCACGAACAGTTTTTCCCTGGCACTTGGACTGGCAATCGAATACTCACGCTGTATCCCAGGCTCAGTTGGTAGCTCACCGTGATGAGGATACAGAAGCACGATATTGTCGCACTTATAAAGTTGGCGGTATGCCATTAGCTGATACACGTCAGCTTGGCTCACGCCTTGCTTGGGGTCAGAGTCCTTGATGCGCTTCCACTTTGTATCCACGACTAAAATGATCTGTCCGCCCTGCCTGACAATCAGGTCAGGACGTGTTTCGAAACGACCTACTGTCTCCTGACCTGATTTCTTGTAAAAGAGGCAGGGACGGAGACCGCCTTGAGCGCTTGCACTCAATCCCATATAGGAAGCTAGCGTACGCGAGAACAATCGCGCCACGTATTTCTCAAAAAGGACATTCATTTCAAACAGTAGGGCGTAGCCGCTGAACGGGCCAGCGGTTGTCTTCTGTTGGCGATCATCCAAAAAGAGCTTGGCCATATCGACAAGCTCCCGCCATTGCGTAGTCGTCCGGTCAAGAACTATCCTATCCCAGCGCAGGGCGTCCGGTGCCACCTCGCGGATGTCCGCGTAGCGCAAGCGCAGTTCTCGCAGGATCCGCAGATTGTCCGATGCCTGTGCAAGGCGGGAGAGTTTGCAGATGGTCGCCAGCATGACTTGATTAAGGGCGATGTCAGGTGAGCGAGCATCAAACCGGCAGGCCAGCTTATGCGGCGAGACCGCCAGCGTTGAGAACTGCCGCGTCACATTTAGCCGCCCGCGCAGGGCGGGGAAATCGTCTTCGTGACTCCTGTATTGCTGCGGCAAGCCTTGGCGCACAGCCTCCGCTAACTTGCTGCAGTAGAGCCGAATCAGCATTTCCAAGATCGTATCGCGCTGCCAGCCTAAAGAGGTGATTCCTCCTACGTCGATGCGGATATCGTGCGCGACGGCGATCATGTCGATCAACCGGCTCCTCACCTTGGCGTTGTCAACGCTGTTTTCTTCTCCTATACCCTCGATCTTGGGCAAAATCTCAAGCTGGCAATCAGGGCTCGCGATCACCCCCACCACGCCGCGGGCACGCAACCCCTTTCGTCCGTGCTCCAGTACACCTTGGCCTCCTGACCCCGAGAACGCGGAAGCCCGCGCCTCCGCCGCGAGCTGATCCGCCAACTGAATAGGGATTTCGTGATCGCCGTCTCCGTACCCGATACTCTCCCACTCGCGGATCGTGCGGTGGATCATTTAGATGTCAGGTTCGTGTAATGGAAGCCCTCCTTTTCGGAGCGAACCTGCCAGCGGAACCGTGCCTGAATCTCATCCTGGCCGAATCCAGACGGCGGCGTGAGCACTGAACATTTGAGGAAACCACCTTCCTTCGCCTTCCCATCGCTCGGAGGTTCATCACCCAACACGCTCGCAACTTTCCCCCAATCCTCAAAGAAGTACTCGGCCAGAAGCGGAATCACCTCATCGCGCATCACAGCGTCCACATCAGCCTTGGATGTGCACTTCATGAAATAGGCATGCCCGATTCGGTGTTCCCGGTCGTAGTGATACTCGATCCGTTCGTTGAGCGTGTTGAGGACTTTCTCAAGGTCTAAAGGATCGGAATCCTTCCATTTCTTCACCACCGTTTGCAACAGATCGGCTCTTGGCTCCATTTCGCGGAACCCGAAACGACGGCGCAAGGCTGTATCCAACAACGCAATCGATCGGTCCGCAGAATTCATGGTGGCCACGATGTGCAGATTCTTAGGTACACCGAACTCGTGGCCTGAATAGGGCAAGCGGACTCTCAGTTCATTCTGCTCGCCCAAGCGTTTGTCAGGCTCAAGTAGCGTGATCAGTTCTCCAAGGACCTTTGAAATATTGGCCCGGTTAATCTCGTCGATTATCAACACGAACGACTCGTTCTTGTTCTGGTCGGCGCGCGTTGCGATGCGGCGAAAAATGCCGGGCACAGTTTCCAACCGGAAGCCGCCGGACGGCGTATTGTCGCCGTCCGAGCCAGTGACTGGCTGCCTGCCCTCCACGAAATCCTCGTAGGACATTGATTGGTGAAAGGTGACGAACTCAATCCGGCCCTCCGACCGGAGGCGATTGTACTCATCCATCAAGTCGCCACGATTTGCGGGCACTCGCTTTCCACAAAGGCGGACAGCTTCTTTGGCAGTGGAATATGTCTTGCCGGTGCCGGGTGGTCCGTAGAGGACGAGGTTCTTGGCCTTCTTGGCAACTATCTCGGACGCATCTGGAGTCTGCCTCGGACCGGGACCTTTTGTTTGCTTTTCTGGGCGGGAACTTGGCTCAAAAACATCCAATTGACCCAGAAGTCGTTCGCCATCGGGCAGCAGTCTCAATTCCTCGCTCGAACCTTCGATGAGCTTCGCGGATGCCAACCACCCTCGCCGATTGTTAACCTGGGTTGGCTTTTTCCAAGTTAAGCTGTACCGATCAACAGCGATCCTCCATAGCTGCTCTACCGACTTCGGTTCTCTAATCTCCTGGAGCATCTCTCCCACGAATCTAATGTGTCTGTGCATGACGGCTATCAGCGCCATGTCCTCACCGCCGTCAAGCCATTGGCGGGCCACTTGCTCAAGACTCACGTCGTCCCCAATACGGATCAGCCCAGCCCTGGTCAGAAACTGAAGGTTGCCTTTCGTTCGGTTCTCCGTGACCGAAAACCGATCCTGCATCCACCTAACCAGTCGACTGAAGGGCAACCCGCTCGGCGGCACTTGACCACAGATTTCCCTTAGGGAGTCGAGATATGCCAAGTACCCGCCTGGAAGGGGTTGCACGGCCAAGGCGCGCTCGGACCAACTCTCGTAACCATCTTCATCTGTCACGACTTCGTATCCCCCACTCCAAAGCAACGGCTTCCATCAAGTCATATAGCGAATCCATGCTTCAATCGTACTTAGCCTTCCCGCACCCCCTTGGGCGCCCGTTGCTTCATGTAGCCGAACATGTAGCCAGCTACGCGGCGCATTTGGATCTCCTCCGCGCCTTCGGTGATGCGGTAGCGGCGGTGGTGGCGGTAGATGTGCTCGAAGGGTTTGTGCCGCGAGTAGCCTAGGCCTCCATGCACTTGCATGGCCCGGTCGGCCGATTCGCAGCAGAGGCGATTCGACCAGTAGTTGCACATCGACACCTTGTCCGATTGGGAGAAGGCGCCGTGCTTGTCCATCAGCCAAGCGGTTTTGTGGATTAGGGCGCGCAACATCTCGCACTGGGTCTGCAACTCGACCAGCGGAAACTGGATGCCTTGGTTGGAGGAGAGCGGCTTGCCGAAGGGCTTGCGTTCGGTGGCGTAGCGCACCGATTCGTTGATGCAGAACTGTGCGGCGCCGAGGCTGGAGGCGGCCTGGCGGATGCGGTTCTCGTTGAAGAAGTGCTGTACGATCTGCAGGCCGCGGCCCTCGCCGCCGAAGATCGCGCCGTGGGGCACCCGCACGTCCTTCAAGGAAATGCGCCCGTGGTCGGTGGGCATGTTGAAGGTCCAGAGCATTTCCTCGATCTTGAAGCCCTCGGAGTCGGTGGGCGTCAGGAAGGCGGTGATGCCCTCCCCGTCTCCGGCCTTGCCTGCCGTGCGGGCCATGATCATGTCGTACTTGGCCTTGTGAATGCCGGTGTTCCAGGTCTTGGCACCGTTGATGACCCATTCATCGCCGTCCCGATAGGCGTTGGTCTCCATATGGGTGGCGTCCGAGCCGTGCTCCGGCTCGGTGATGCCGAAGGCGAATCCGCGCCTACCCTCTGCGATGTCATCGATCCACTCGGCCTTCTGCTCTTCGGTGCCGTACAGGATCATCAGCAGCAGGCCCACGTTGTTGCCAACGATGGAATGCTCGGTCTGTAGGTCGTTGTGCAGGCCCAAGCCCTTGACTGCCAGATGCTCGCGAATGACGGCCATGTCGAGGTTGGTGCCCTCGCGGCCTCCGTACTCCTTGGGCGAGGCGTAGCGGTAGTGGCCCGCCGCATCGGCGCGCCGACGGGCTTCCGCCATGAGCGCCTCCCATTCCTCGTTGGGCAGCCCGCCCCGCTCCCAGTCCGTGCGGGCGTCCTCGCGGCGGTGGTCGAAGAAGCGGATGTTGTCGTCGCGCTCCTCCAGCGGCTTGATTTCGCGCTCAATGAAGTCGTCGAGTTCCTTCAGATAGTCCGCCAAGTCCTGTGGAATTTCAAAATCCATGTGGTCCCCCGAATCAAGAAAAACGCCTAATATACCTGAGCGGCGTTGGCGCCGCTCCGGCGTCCCATGACGGCGCCCGCGGTCAGGCCGGAGCCGCCCGGATAGCCGTCGAAGAACATGCCACCGACCAGTTCGCCCGCGGCAAACAGGCCTCTTAGGGGCTGGCCGCGCTCATCAAGCACCCGGCCGTCCACGTCCACCGCCAATCCGCCGTAGGTGAAAGTGATGCCGCAGGTGACTTCAAAGGCGTGAAAGGGAGGTTCCGTAAGGGGCATTGCCCAATTGCTCTTGGGCGGATTGAGCCCGGAGGTGGCGCAGCCGTCCTTGATGGCGGGGTCGAAGCCCTCCCCCGAAGCGCTGGCGTTGTAGGCATCTAGGGTTCGCATCGCTTGGGAACGGTCGATGCCAGGCAACTGATCGATCAGTTCGGATAGTCGTGGCGCCTGCCAGTGGGTGGCCAACTCTTGGAGGTAATCGTCGTAGAGCAGCTTGGCGCCGGTCGCGTCGAAGATCTGCCAAGCCACCGCGCCGGGCTGCTCAAGCACTGCGGCGCCGTATTGAGCGTAGGTGTAGTTGCGGAAGTCGGCTCCCTCATCGACGAACCGCTTGCCGTCCTGATTAAGCATGATGCCAAAGGGGTAGCTGATGCGGCGAAAGCGACGCCGTTCGATATGGGGCATGGCGCTGTCGCGGAAGTCCGGCGTTGCCGTGTCCATGCATACCGCGTGACAGCGCTCAAAGTTGCCGGCCAAGGCCGCGCCAACCGACTGGGCCAAGGTCAGCCCAGCGCCCTGGTTGAGGGCGGTGCCGCGCACCTTGGCGTTGCGCCACGCCGCACCGAACTGGGAGGCCCGCAGGTTCGCATTCGCCTCGAAGCCGCCGCAGGCGAGCACCACGGCATCGGCGTTGATCTCGGCACCGGAAGCGGTGCGTGCGCCCCTCACGTGGCCCTTTGAATCAAGCAGCGCGGCAACGGGGGCGTTGAGCGCCAATTGACATCCAGCCGCCTCCGCCAATTCCCGTTCGCGGTTGACCAACCCCTCGCCCTCGCCTGCTGCGGCCAGCGTCAACCCGCCCCAGAAACGATAGCGGCCCTCAGCAAGCACCGCTTGTCGATCGTAGATCGGCTCGAAGGAAACGCCGGATTCCGCCAGCCATCGGAGCGTCGGGCGGCTTTCCCGAACCAACAGGCGCTGTAGTGGGTTGAGTTTGGCGCCACCGCAGAAACGGCGCAGGTCCGCTTCGAACTCGGCCTCGGGATAGGCGCCGAAGTCGCAGGCCGCGATGCGGGGGTCTTGGGCATCGACCAAGGCCAGCACATCGTCTCGGTGCCGATAGGCGAAACGCATGGCCCCGGCCGTGTAGCGGCTGTTGCCACCGACATCGGGCTCGCCGCCCGCCTCCAGAACGATGACTTCGGCACCCTGTTGAGCGGCCGACAGGGCGGCGCATAGCCCGGCATTGCCGGAGCCAACTACGGCAACGCGGGGCACGGCAGCCGGTCAGAGCACGGCTTCAAAGGTCTCCAGATTGGGATGGCCCAGATAGGTTCCCTTGGGAGCGCTGGCTTGCGCATGGGCCTTGCGGAAATGCTCGGATTCCGTCCAGGCGATGAACGCCTCGCGGCTTTCCCAGACGCTGTGGGAGGCGTAGAGCACGTGGTCGTCGCCTTCCGGGCCCTTGAGCAGGTGGAAGTCCACGAAGCCGGGCACTTCGGACAGATAGGTGTCGCGCTCGCGCCAAACCTTCTCGAACCCGGCTTCGAAGCCCTTGGCGATCTGAAATCGATTCATGGCGATGAACATGGATGCTGCGTTCCTCAATTTTCGATGGCGGAGCCAAGCGCCCCAATTCGAGGCGCCCAGTTCACCGCTTTCACTACCCGCCCAAGCTGTGCCTGAACTCGATGCCGAAGCGGCGCGGCTCGCCCCAGTACTTGCTGTTGGTGCCGGCTGGCGCAGCGCCGCCGGTCAGGTCGATGGCGCTGCCGTAGTAAACCCGATCGAGCAGGTTGGTGCCCCAAAGCGCTATCGAGGTCTGGCCATTTGGCAGGGTCCATACCACGCGTCCGTCCAGCAAGCCGTACTTGCCTTGGCGGGACGAGCGCAGGGTCTCCAAGGTGTTGTAGATGCGCCCCCGGAAAGCCCAGCCGAGTTGCGCGTTCAGGGTGCCCCCATCTCCGAACGTCCGGTGCTGGCCCAACGCAATGCTGAAGGTGGTCGGCGAGCCGCGCACCACCTCGGTGTCGCTGAGGTCCCGCGTGAGGATGAGCTCTTCACCGGTGACCAGATCGGTCAGGTTGTCCTGCACGGTGAACTCGTCGTACTCGCCATCAAGAATCCCGAACGAACCCAGCATGTAGAAGCCAGCCGGCAATTCGGCCCGCACTTCGCCTTCAAAGCCATAGAGCGTCGCCTTTTGGGCGTTGAGCAGGTCGGCAGTAGGTTGGCCGTCCACGGTGCGTCCCACCGTGATTTGTTGGTTCTTGTAGCTGTTGTGAAATCCGGTCAGGTTCACCAGTAGGCGGCCGTCCATCAACAGGGACTTAATCCCCGCTTCCCAGTTGCCCGATATTTCAGGCTCGTAGAACCGCATCCGCACATCCTGATTGAAGCCGCCGCTGGAATAGCCCTTGCTCCAGCCCGCATACACCATAATGTCATCGCTCAAGTTGTAGCTGAGGATGACCCGGGGCGTGGCCTTGTTGAACTTCTCCTCGATGTAGCAGGTGGTGCCGTTCACCGGCGGTGGGGTTCCCGGCGGACAGACTAGGGTCGGGTCCGGAATGCCGATGAAAAGCTCCTCAGAGCGCGTGAACTCGCGCTTGTCCCAAGTTTGGCGAAGGCCAGCGGTTAGCGCCCAACCCTCCATGAAACGCCAAGTGACCTCGCCGAAGAGTGCCCTGGAGGAGTTTTCCGCGGTCATCACCTGACTGCGGCTGCCGCCGATCTGGAAGAACTGCACGGCGACAGCGCCCAAAGGCAGGCCGAAAGGCGACGGGAAGCAAGCGATCGGCCAGACGGCGCAATCCGGCGGCGGGACGCCTCGAAACAATGGAACGTGCACCGCATTGGTGGCGTCCTCGCCAAATATGTAGCCGCCCACCACCCAATCGAGGCTGTCGTCGAACGCCACGCCCGACAAGCGAACTTCCTGCGACCACTGCTCATACTCATTGTCATCGATGGGCAGCACTTCGAGATAGGACGCCGTGCCCACGGTGTCCGAGCCCCAGCCCCAGGAGCCATTGAAATCCTCCAAGTCCCGATAAGAGGAAATCGAGGCGAGCGATGCGAATCCGAGGTCCCAGTCGAGATTCAGCGAGAATCCCAACGCATCGACCGTGCTCTCGGGATCAGGGTTGTTGTCGCCGGATTCATAGGGCTTGGTGGCGTTGCAAGTGTCCTTGATCTCGTCGTAAACGCCCAGCCAGAACGCCGCACTCTGCAGCCCGAAGGGAGCTAGGAGGCCGTTGTCGGGTCCGCCCCATTCGCAGCTTCCCAAACCCGACAACTCCCTTACCCGCTGCATCTCGACGATCAGATCGCCGGTGAACTGCTCGTTGGGTTTCCAGCGCAGGGAAAGCCTTGCCATCTGGGCGTTTTCGTCGTTCCAGTCCTCCCCGGTGCCAGTGTTTTTGACGTACCCATCGGACTCCCGGTGCTGGACCGCCAACCGAGCGGCAAAGGTGTCGCTCAGCGGGATGTTGAGCATGGCTTGGCCGGTCAGGATGCCGTCGTTGCCGACCCCGACGCCCACGGAGTAGTCAAACTCCTCCTGGGGGCGGTTGCTGATGATGTGGATGAGGCCGGCGGTGGTGTTGCGGCCAAAGAGCGTGCCCTGAGGTCCGCGCAGGACCTCCACGCGGTTGACATCCAGAAAGTCGAACACATTGCCTTGCGGACGGGCGAGGTAAACACCGTCCACGTAGATGCCGATCTTTTGGTCATGGGGAGGCGCCCAGTTCACCTGCCCGATGCCGCGCATGAATATCTGGGCAGTGTTTTTCGCGGATGCGGCCTGCTGAAAGTCTAGGTTAGGCGTAATTCGAGCCAAGTCGCGCACTTCGTGGGCCGCCCGATCCAAAAGATCCTCTCCGGACACCGCTGTGATCGGTATGGGCACGTCTTGGGCATTCTCCTCCCGGCGGCGGGCGGTAACCAAAAGTTCCTCAATGACCCCGGAGGCTGACTCGGCACCCTCTCCCTCGCCGGCTTCCTGCGCGACTGCGGACGCAGCGATCAAGGGCAAGGCAAGGGTCAGGCCACGCAGCAATTGACCGATCAAGTTGCTCATCTCTCCACTCCCTTCGGTTGGTTTCGCCGTTGTACCAGCAAATTGACTTGATATGTAATGGACTCAGGGCAGGCGTTGCAATCCTTGGGCGATGTCGCCGGCCCAGTCGATGAGGGGTGCGGGGTAGATGCCGAGCGCCAACACCACAAGGCCCAGAACGGCGGCCGTGGCCACGCCGGCGGCGGAGGTCGGAACGGCTGGGACATCGGTCCCCCGCACGGTCATGGCAAACACGATCTTCAAGTAGTAGTAGATGGACAGCGCACTGCCGAGGATCAGGGCCCAGAGGAGGCCCCAAAGGGCACCCTCGACACCAGCGGCAAACAGGTAGAACTTGGCGATGAAGCCCGCCGTCAGCGGGATGCCGGCCAAGGACAGCAGCGCTGCGGTCAACACCGCAGCCAGCACCGGACGGCGCCAAAAGAGTCCGGCGTACTCCCCGATCGAGTCCCGCTCGCCGGCTGCCGCCGAGCTGAGCTCGCTGACCACCGCAAAAGCGGACAAGGTCATCGCCAAGTAGCCCGCCAGAAACACCAACGTGGTTTCCACCGCCATGGTGCCATCGGGGAGCGCATTGAGAACCAGAAGCGCAATCATCAAGTAGCCGACATGGGCGATGGACGAGTACGCCAGCAGGCGCTTGATGCTGTCCTGCAGCAGCGCCAGCACGTTGCCAATCACCATCGACAGCACCGCGATGATCGCCAGCACCAGCCCAATCGACAACTGCGCCATGCTGGAGAACTCCAACAACTGGGCATCCAGGGCGAAGCGCAGCAGCACGGCAAACACCGCCGCCTTGGACACCGTGGCCAAATAGCCGGTCACCGGCGCGGGAGCGCCTTGATAGACGTCCGGCGTCCACATGTGGAATGGGATCAGGGACAGCTTGAAGGCGATGCCAATGATGAACAGAACCTGCCCCGCGACCAGCCAAAGGTCGGCTCGGTCACCGGTGGCGACCGAAGCAGCGAACTCGGCAAAGCCCAGTGCGCCGGTGGAATGATAGATGAGCGCCATGCCGAACAGCATGATGGTCGAGCCGACCCCGGACAGCACGAGGTACTTCAATGCTGCCTCCAAGGGCGGATGGTCCTCTTCCGGGTAGGCCACCATGGCGTACAGCGAAATGGAGAGGATCTCCAGCCCCAGCAGCAGCGCCGCAAAGTGCTGGGCGCTGGCCAAGGTCATGGCGCCCAGGGTGGCCATCAGCAGCAGCAGGTAAAACTCCTCCGGACTGCCGGCCCGGCCTTCGAGATAACGCCGCGCCAACAGCGCGGTGACCGCACCGATGAGGATGAACAGGCCATTGAAGAAGGCGGCGTAGGCATCCAGCATCAGCAGCGGCGTGACTTCCCGGGGGCCGGCATCAAGGCCCGGCCACAAGGCGACGAAGGCGGCGACAAAGGACAGCAGGGTCAAAGCGAAGGCGGTGCGGTGGCCGCGCCAAAAGGATACGGCGAGCAGCACCACCATGAGCCCGCCAGTCAGGGTTAGGTGGGGTGCCAGCGCTTGGAAGTCCAAGGCCGTCACGGGTCAACCCCCAGCCCGGAAACCACGGGCGCGGAAAGATTCAGCAGGGTTTCGGGATAGATGCCGAGCCAGACCAAGGCCGCCATCATCAAGATCATGACGCTGAGTTCCCGAAAACCGAAGTCGGCCATGGTCTCCACCGCCGCATTGGGTTCGCCCTGAAAGGATCGCTGCATCAGCGAAAGCGCATAAACCGCCGCGACGATGATGCCGATGGCGGCCGCGATGGTGAGCGGCACATCCACTTGGAAGGCGCCGATCAACACCATGAACTCGCCGACGAAGTTGCCGAGCCCCGGCATCCCCAGCGAAGCGACGACGAAGAACAGCGCCACCGCCCCCATGCGCGGCGCCTTGAGCCAAAGGCCGCCCATCTGGCCCATCTCCCGGGTGTGCAGCCGCTGCTGGAGGGCGCCAGCCATCATGAAGAGGGCAGCGGTGGAGAAGCCGTGGGCCACCATCTGCACCACCGCGCCCTGCACCGCCACGGTGTTCCAGGCGAAGACGCCGAGCAGCACAAAGCCCATGTGGCTGATGCTGCTGTAGGCGACCAGCCGCTTGAAGTCGCTTTGGCTGAAGGCCAGGTAGCCACCGTAGATGACGCTCGCCGCGCCAAGGAACATGGCCGGCCAGCGGAAGTCCAACGCCGCCTCGGGGAACAGCGGCACCACGAAGCGCAGCAGGCCGTAGGCGCCGGTCTTGAGCAGGATGCCGGCCAGGATCACGCTGCCGGCCGTGGGCGCCTGGGTGTGGGCATCCGGCAGCCAGGTATGGAAAGGCACCCCCGGCAGCTTGACGACGAAGGCGACGAAGAAGCCCAGCATCAGCAGGAAGGCGTAGCTGGGGTCGAGCTCAGCTCCGAGGAGGTCCACATAGGCGAAGGTGATGACGCCACTGGTGTCGTAGTGCAGGTAAACCAGCGTCAGGATGGCGAACAGCATCAGCAGTCCGCTGATCTGGGTGAACAGGAAGAACTTCATCGCCGCGTAGGCGCGCGCCTCATGGCCCCAGATGGCGATTAGGAAGTACATGGGGACCAGCATCACTTCCCAGAACACGAAGAACAGGAACAGATCCAGCGCGGTGAACACGCCAACCACCCCGGCGAGGGTCCACAACAGGTTGAACTGGAAGAAGCCGGGGCTTTCGTCGATTTCGGACCAGGAGGAGACGATGGCGATCAGGCCCAGAAACAGGGTCAGGGCCACCATGGCGAAGCTGAGCCCGTCCATCGCCAGGATGAGGTTGATCCCGAAGCGCGGTATCCAAGCGGCCTGCTCCTCGGTCCCTATCGGAATGGTCAGCAGGTATAGGCCAGCGACGGCAATGACACCCAGCGCCAGCCAACGCGGCGCGTTGCGGTGCAGCCGCTCCGAGGCCGCCGCCAGTGCGCCGCCCCCAAGCAACAGCAATACAAGCCCAAGCAACTGCATCCGCTAAGCTCCAGGGGCCAGGAACACGAGGAGCAGCGCCAAAACCAAGCCGAGGGCCATGTTGGCGGCATACCAACGGAGCTGGCCGGTCTGGGAGCGCGCCGTGACAATGTTGAGACGGCGGGCGAAGGCGGCGATGCCGGTGTAGAGGAAGTCCACCGCATCGGACTTGTTGATCCGTGCCAGGAACAGGAACGGGCGCACGACCAAGCGATCATAGAAGGTGTCGAATCCCCAGCCGCCGTCCCAGAAGCGGGCAACGCGCTGACCTGCACTGGACTCCACCAGCGCTCGAACGGATAGCTGCTTGCCGCCGAAGATGAGATAGCCAGCCAGAACCCCGAGAATGGGGATGAGCGCCGTCACCCAGACGATGGTCCCTTCGTGATGGGCCGCATCAACGCCGCCGTCAGGCAGCACGTCGGCCACCGGCGCCAGCCCGAACCAGCCGCCGCCGATGGCCAACGCCGCCAGAATCACCAGCGGCAGCCACATGTTGACGCCGGAATGGTCATGGGGTTCGGTGCGCATTTCGCCAAAGAAGGCGATGAAGATCATCCGTGCGGTGTAGAGCGAGGTCATGAAGGCCGCCAGCGCCGCCAAGCCCCAGAACCACGGACCGACGGGGCCATGATCGAAGCTGGTCAGCAGGATGATGTCCTTACTGTAGAAACCGGAGGTGAACGGCAGCGCCGCCAAGGCCGCCGAACCGATCACCATGCACCAGAAGGGCACCGGCAGGCGCCGCCAGAGGCCGCCCATCTTGAAGATATCCTGTTCGTGGTGCAGGGCTAGAATGACCGAGCCAGCGGACAGGAAGAGCAGGGCCTTGAAGAAGGCATGGGTCATCAGGTGGAAGATCGCCGCCGACCAGGCACCGACGCCCAGCGCAAAGAACATGTAGCCGATCTGGCTCATGGTCGAATAGGCCAGAATGCGCTTGATGTCCCGTTGGGTCAGCGCCGTGAAGGAAGCGATGAACAGGGTGGCCAAGCCGACCACGGCGACGGCGAGCTGGGCGTCCGGGGACAGCAGGAAGAGGTCGTGAGTGCGGGCGATCAGGTAAACCCCGGCGGTGACCATGGTGGCGGCATGGATCAGGGCGCTCACCGGGGTGGGACCAGCCATGGCATCCGGCAGCCAGGTTTGCAGCGGCACTTGGGCGGACTTGCCCACCGCGCCGCCGAGCAGCAGCAGGGCGATGAGGGTGCAGAGCGTGGAGCCGTCCGGCCAGGCGAGCGTTGCGGCACCCATGGCCGCCTGAATGTCCAGGGTGCCCAGTTCCCGAAACAGAAGGAACAGGCCCACGGCCATGAAGGTGTCCCCCACCCGGGTCACCACGAAGGCCTTGCGGGCCGCGTAGCCGTTGGCCAAGTCCTGGTGGAAGAAGCCGATTAGCAAGTAGCTGCACAGCCCCACCCCTTCCCAGCCGAGGAACAGCGTCAGCAAGTTGTCGCCCAACACCAGCATCAGCATGGCGAAGACGAACAGATTCATGTAGGCGAAAAAGCGGCTGTAGCCGTCCTCGTCCGCCATGTAGCCGGTGGCGTAGAGGTGGATGAGGAAGCCGACGCCGGTGATGACCCCGACCATGACCAGGGACAGGCCATCCAGATACAGGCCGACCGCCACCTCGAAGGGGCCAGCGGCCATCCAAGTCCAAAGGTGCTCGGCTCGGGGAACGCCGCCCTGCTCCAGGAAGTCGAGGCCGGTAATCGACGCCACCAAGGCGGACAGCCCCACGGAGCCGGCGCCGATGAACGCCACCACTCGGTTGGGCAGCCGGCCCTCGGTGACGAACAGGATCAAAAACCCCACGAGGGGCAGGGCTGGGATCAACCACAGACCGTCCATCGCCCTACCCTGCCAACTCGCTGGCGGCGTCGATGTCCAGGTTGTCGAAGCGGCGCTGCAATTGCAGCACCAGGCCGAGACCCACGGCCACCTCGGCGGCGGCCAAGGCCAGTATCAGCATGTACATGATCTGCCCGTCAGCTTCCGCCCAGCGGGCGCCGGCGGCGATGAAAGCCAGTCCGCAGGCGTTCATCATGATTTCCAGCGACATGAGCAGGAAGATGACGTTGCGCCGCACGAGCACGCCCACCAAGCCGATGGTGAACAGCGCCGCCGCCAGCACCAGAACGTGCTCGATGGGCACGCTGACCGCGGTCATTCGATTTCCTCCCGCCGCGCCCGCATGTAGCGCCGCCCCAGGTGGAAGGCCCCCACCAGTGCGGCAAGCAGCAAGATGGAGGCCAGTTCCACGGCGAGCAAGTAGGGTCCGAACAACTCGATGCCGACCGCCTTTGGCCCCACGCCTTGGCCGGGCGTCACAACTTCCGTGCCGACGATCAGGTAGAGCAGCTCCAGCAGCAGCACCGCAGCGAGGATGCCGGGGCCGATCCACATCTTGGGTGCCAGCCAGCGCCGCTCCTGCTCCACGGCTCCCGCGCCTAAGTTCAGCATCATCACCACGAACAGGAACAGCACCATGATGGCGCCCGCGTAGATGACGATCTCCAAGGCGGCGGCGAAGGGCGCGCCGAGCAGAAAGAAGATCAGCGCCACGGCCAGCAACGAGATGATGAGGTAGATCAGCGCATGGGAGGCGTTGGTGCGGGTGATGGTCAGCACCGTCGCCGACAGCGACACCAGCGCCGCCAAGTAGAACAGGACGATTTCAAGGCTCACGGCAGCAGCTCGCGCACGTCCATCGGTGGCGACTCCTTTTGCGCCTCGCCTTTGTCCTTGCCGTGGATGGTCTTGCCGGCCACCTGCCAGAAGGAGTAGTCCGGGTACTTGCCCACGCCGTCGATCAGCAGGTGCTCCTTTTCATAGACCATGTTGTCGCGGTTGTACTCGGCCAGCTCGAAGTCCGGCGTGAGCTGGATGGCGTAGGTCGGGCAAGCCTCCTCGCACATGCCGCACATGATGCAGCGGGAGAAGTTGATGCGGAAGAAATCCGGATACCAACGGCCGTCCTCGCCTTGGGTCTTCTGCAAGGCGATGCAGTCCACCGGGCAGGCCACGGCGCACAGGTTGCAGGCCACGCAGCGCTCCTCACCATCTGGATCCCGTGTGAGCACGATGCGCCCCCGGTAGCGCGGTGCCAGATAGGGCATCTCCTCCGGGTACTGCACGGTTTCGTTGCGCGAAAAGGTGTGCTGCAGCACGGTCCACAGGGTTCTCAGTTGGCTCCACATGGCAGGTTAGGCCCCCTCTTGCAGCAACGCGATGGCGCCGGTGGCCAGCAGATTGACCAAGGTGATGGGCAGCAGCACCTTCCAGCCCAAGGACATGAGCTGGTCGTAGCGCGGCCGCGGAATGGCCGCCCGCAGCAGGATGAAGCTGCAGACGAAGAAGGCCGTCTTGAGCGTGAACCAGACGATGGGCGGCAGGAAGCCCGGCCCCAGCCAGCCGCCGAAGAACAGCGTCACGATCATGGCGGAGGAGAGAATCACGCCGATGTACTCCCCCACCATGATGAGGCCGAACTTCATGGACGAGTACTCGGTGTGGAAGCCGGCGGCCAGCTCATGCTCCGCCTCCGGCAGGTCGAACGGCAGGCGATGGGTTTCCGCCAATCCGGCGATGAAGAAGACGATGAACCCGAGCACCTGGGGAAAGACGAACCACATCCCCTCCTCCTGGGCGCGCACGATCTCGCTCAAGCTGAACGAGCCGCTCAACAGCACCACGCCCATGATCGACAGCCCCATGAACACTTCGTAGGTGACCATCTGCGCGCCAGTGCGCAGGCCGCCGAGCAGGGAGTACTTATTGTTGCTGGCCAGCCCGCCAAGCAGCACCCCATAGACGGTCACCGCGGTCATGGCCAGAAAGAACAGCACCCCGATGTTCAGGTCGATCACCGCCAGCCCCGGGCCGAAGGGCACCACCACGAAGCCCATCAACATGCCGGCGGCAATGGCGGCCGGCGCCAGCGTGAACACCACCCGGTCGGCGAATGGCGGCACCCAGTCGTCCTTGGTGAACAGCTTGATCACGTCGGCGACGATTTGCAGTATGCCGAAGGGTCCGAGCCGGTTGGGCCCCAACCGGTCCTGCCAGAAGCCGAGCAGCCGCCGCTCCCACCAGACCAGCAGGCCCGCAGCAGCGAGCGCCCCGCCGAGCACCGGCACGATCATGATGAAACCGAGCTCGATGCCCATGAAGGAGTTGGGTTCCACGGTGCCCGCCCTAGCCCCTAGCGATGACTTCCGGCGCCCGGCGGGGCTTGAAATCCGGGTCGGGCGACAGTTCGGCACCGCTCTCAGGCAGCGCCTGGACGCCGTCGAGCAGGCCGAGCACGATCCCCGCGCAGCCTTTCGCCATGTCCGACTCCAGGCGCACGGCCATGGATCTTGCCCCCGCAATTCGCGCGCCCTGGCCATCCTCCAAGCCCAGCGCGGCAGCATCATCGGGATGCAGCAATACCTCTGCGCCTGCACCGCGCTCGGCGATGGGCGGCGAGTGGGCGGAAAGCTCATCGGAGCCAAACACATGGTGCAACGGCACCCACTGCAATCCAGCGGAGTCGATGGTGGGGGGCTCGCGGTACTGGTGGGCGAGAGCCTCCGTCGGGCTGGCCTCGGGTTCGATCAGCCGCACGCCCACGTCCCCGCCTTGCAGCGGCCCCGCCACCTCCTGTTGGAACTTGAACACGGACTGGTTGGAGTTCCATCCCGGCGACCACACATAGGGGATCAGGGCGGCCACCTCACCGCCGTTCTGGCCTTCCATGGAATAGGAGAAGGGGGTCTGCTCGTCCACGGTGGGCTTCGGCTCATGGACGCTGATGTGGGCGTCCTTGGCGGTCCGTCCGCTGGCTCGATGGGTCATGCGCGGGATGCGTTGGCCTGCGCCGTTGCGGTGGGCAGCATCCGGGGCGGTCCGCACGATGCCCGCCAGCTGCGCGTTGCCGTCTGCACAAGCCTGCGCCACGTCATCGATGTGCTGCCAGCGCAAGTCGTTGCGGCCTGCCGCTATGGCGGCATCGGCCAGAAATCGCCACGCCGGGGCCACGTCCTGCTCCGGTTCAAAGACTTGGTAGAAACGCTGGGCGCGCCCCTCGTGGTTGACGAAGGTGCCGGTGCTTTCCGCATAGCTGGCGGCGGGGAGCGCCAAGGTCGCGGCCTCCGCGGTAGCGGTTTCAAGCACGTCGAGCACCACCACGTCGGCGGCGTTGGTCAAGGCTCGATTGGCGGCCTCCCCGTCCACTCGTCGGTGCAAATCGTTTTCCAGCACTATGACGCTGTCGGCCTCGCCCTCAGCCAGACGCTTGAGCGCATCCTCCAAGGCCAGTTCGCTGCCGAGCAATGCCGAGCCGAGACTGTTGGCCTCCCGCCCCGCCAGCAACAGGCCAGCGTCCTTTCCCTGCCCTTGCAGCGCCCAAGCCACATTGGCCGCGGCTTGCAGCACCTGGGCCGACCCGCAGGCGGTGCCGGAAACGATCAGCGGACGCTCCGCCTGGCAGAGCGCCGCGACAGCTTGCGCCACGAATGCGGCGTCCGCACTCTCGGCTTGGGCAAAGCGGCCATCAATGCCGTGGGCGATGGCGAAGCCGGCTGCAGCGACGGCCCGTGGTGCCGCCCGCAATGTGTCCTCCGCCAAATCGTCGATGCGGGTGGGTGCGGGTGTGGCGACGAAAAAGGGGCTTTTGGCGTGCTGCGCATGGCCGCGCACGCCGGCATCCTGCCACAGCGGGATGCCGGCGTCGGCGGCCATGTCCAAGGGCTTGTTGTGCACGCTCTGGCGCAGGGCCAAGGCAATGCGCGGCGCGGTGTTGGATACGTCCTCGCCGAGCACCAGCACGGCGTCGGCGGACTCGGCTTCGGTGGTCGTGGCGATGCGCGCGCCGCCAGCCTGATAGATGGATAGCATGAGTTGATCGAGGGCCGCTTCGTCGGCGGCCGTGCCGGAGGCGAAATTCTCATTCCCCACCAGTGCCTTAAGGGCGAAGTTGCTCTCCAGCGATGCGCGGGGCGAGCCAATGCCCAGCACCCGGCCGCGGGCTAGAACTTCCGCCACCCGTTCAGCGGCGGCGGCAGGCGCCAATGGCTCGAAGACGCCGTCCTCCGCCTTGGCGCCCGCTTGGCGCAGACGGTTTGGACTGTTGACGAAGTGACTGCCGAATCGGCCCCGGTCACAGAGGAAGTAGCCGTTGACATCAGGGTGGTAGCGGTTGTGCACCCGCTTCAGCGACCCGTAGCGCTCGCCGGGCAGCGTGTTGCAGCCGACCGCGCAGCCGGGGCAAACTGAGGGCGCCGACTGCAGATCCCACTTGCGGGTGTAGGTGGTGCTGAACGGCTTGTCGGTGAAGACGCCGGTTGGGCACACCTCGACCAGGTTGCCGGCAAACTCGCTTTCCAGCACGCCGTCCGACTCGCGGCCAAAGAACATGCGCGACCGGGAGCCGAAGGCCTGGAGATCGCGCCCGCCCGCGTAGTCCTGATAGTAGCGAACGCAGCGGTAGCAGGTGATGCAGCGGTTCATCTCATGGCCGATGAAGGGGCCGAGGTCTTGGTTGCGGAAGGTGCGCTTGGTGCCCTCATAGCGGCGGCTGGTGTGCCCGGTCATCACCGTCATGTCCTGAAGATGGCATTCGCCGCCCTCTTCGCACACCGGACAGTCGTGGGGATGGTTCTCCATCAGCCATTCGATGACCTGCTTGCGAAAATCAGCGGCAAAGTCCGCGTTGATGGACACCCGCATGCCATCCTGCACGTTCACCATGCAGGCCATCTGCAGACGGCCGCGCTCATCGTCCGCATCGGCAAATTGAATGATGGCGCACAGCCGGCAGGAGCCGACCGAGCCCATGGCCGGATGCCAGCAGAAGTAAGGGAGTTCCAAGTGCTCGGACAGCACTGCCTGCAGCAGATTCTGGCCAGCCGTAAGTTCGTAGTCCTTGCCGTCGATGTTGACGCGGGCCATATGGGCGTTAGTCCTCAGCACTCATTTCTTCGGTCCAGCAACACAGCCCAACGGCCCCCAAAGGAGGCAGTTTCCATTGGTTCCATGGGAGCGCGGCGGGAGGTGTAAAAAAACGCCGCAACGATACAGGCCAACGCGCGTTGGAGCAAGGGTTTGTAGCGGATCGGCCGCAATTTCCAATTGACCGAGCGAGGGCATCTTGCCCTCGAAATGGATCGCGCAGTTAACCGAGAATTCCTTCGAGGGCGGGACGCCCTCGCTCCGGGGGATGACGTCGAACGATGCCTGCGGACTCAGAGCAGGCTCGATTCGTGATCCTTCCAGAACGGCGCGCGCAATTCGCGCTTGAGGATTTTGCCGGACCCGGTTTTCGGAATTTCCTCGACGAAGGACACCGAACGCGGCACCTTGTAGCCCGCTAGGTGCTCCCGGGCGTAGGCGGTCACCCCGTCGGTGTCGAGCCCCGACCCGGGCCGGGCCACCACCACCGCGTGGACGCTCTCGCCCCACTCCTCGCTGGGGATGCCGAACACGGCGGCCTCCTGCACGTCGCCATTCAGCTCCAAGGCGTGTTCGATCTCGGCGGGATAGATGTTCACGCCGCCGGAGATGATCATGTCCTTCTTGCGGTCGCAGATGTAGTAAAAGCCATCCTCGTCAAAGTAGGCGATGTCGCCCACCGTCTGCCAACCGTCGCGCCGGTCGGCCAGAAACTTGTCGCGCGCCTTGTAGTAGGTGCTGAACATGCCGGCGGAGCGGATGAACAGCTCGCCGGGTTGGCGCGGCTCCGACACCACGCTTCCGTCCTCCGCGTAAAGGCGGATTTCCACGCCCGGCGCCGGCTGTCCACAGGAGCCGGGCTTGCTGCGCTGGAATTCCGGCGTGAGTATGGTGTTCACGCCGAGTTCCGTGGAACCGTAAACCTCGAAAAGCGAACGCTCCGGGAAGCGCTCCAAGTAGTCCAGCTTCAGGGCGTAGGACCAAGGCGCGGCATTGGCGATGGTGATGCGCAGGCGGCTGCGGTCATACTTCGCCAGCACCTCATCCGGCAGTTGGCAAATGCGCCGCACCGGCGTCGGTGCGGCGAAGGTGGCGGTGACGGCGTACTTATCCAGCAGGCGCAGCCAGTCCTCGGCATCGAACGCCCGCTGCAGCACCGCCGTATTGCCCAACGACAGGGCCAGCGCCAAAAAGCCGCCGGGGCCGGAGTGGTAGATGGGGCCCGTGGTGAGGTAAACATCATCCGGACGCCAGCCATACAGCTCCACCATCTTGGCCCCCTGCTCCGGGTCCCCGGCGCCGGTGCGCACCGCGCCTTTCGGATTGCCAGTGGTGCCCGAGGTGTAGATCATGGTGCCGGCGGTCTCCGCCGGGTCCGCCCCCGCTTCCACGGGCCCGGCATCCATCCCGTCCAGCAGTGCAGCCAAATCGAGCTGGCCCTCCCCCGGCGCGCCATCGAAGATCATCACTTCGGCGACCTCTGGCGTTTGCGGGCGAATGCGCTCAAACAACTCCGCGTAGGGCGCATCCGCCAAGACGATCTTGGCATCGGAATTGTGGGTGACGTAGGCCGCCTCCTCGGCCGTGAGCCGGTAGTTCAGCGGCACCGAGATGGCCCCCGCCTTGCGCGCCGCATGTCCGCAGGTCACCGGCCACATCGAATTCTGGCCGCACCAGAGCACCTTGTCCCCCGGTTCGACGCCGTGCGCCATGAGCACGCGCGCCAGCCGGTTGGCATTGGCCTCCAACTCGGCGTAGCTCCATTGGAGAACCGTACCGTCCGGCCGGTCATCGATGAGCGCGGGCTTATCGCCCAACTGGCCTGCGAGTTCGGTCAACATGTCCGGCATGGCGTGATCCCCCCAATGGCTTGCGAAAGGCGGCGGTTTACACGATGGCGGCGGTGCGAGTCAATGACTCATGGCATTCGTGCAGCTGCACTGGCCTTCCCGGAGCGCCCTAAGATGCTTCGTGCGCCTCGACGTAGCGCATCAGGCTGGGAATGCCCGGCTGCCACCGGTTGGCCTCTCCAGGCGGGCTCCAGATGTAGCCCAAGTCGGCCAAGCCTGTTTGCATCCGGAGCACTTCCCGGACCTGCGGCTCAGTTCCCAGGATTCTCGCTCCTGGAAGGCTCAAGCCGGATACAGGCTCGCCTTAGGATTTGGCGCGGCTAGGTGACGGGCGGGCGCCCCGCACCCGCTCCACCTCAGCAACCATATCCGCCTCGGCGTCCGCCTTGATCAGGGCGATGGACAAGTCTGACAGGGCGTCCCATTCGGCTACCTCGGCTAGCAGCGGGGCGAGCCGCTGGGCGGCGTCCGGCCCGAACTTTACCGCCATCTGGTGCTCGAGCGACGAGCGCTGCCGCTCAATGCCCATCTCGATGCCCATGTTTCGACCTTGCTCGATTCCCTCCGCACGGCCCAGTTCGAGCCCTTCCGAACGTCCGTCAGCGAACCAGACTTCGGTGGCTCGCTTCATGTTCTCGTCTAGCCTTGATCGGAATGCCGGTACGCCCATGTCCTTCTCCTCCATCGGCTCAATCGATATGCCGAAATAGTGCTCCGCCCGAAGGCGAACCCAATTGTACGCCGCGTGGCGCAGCCTAGCACTCGGCAAATCGGCCAAGGCGGGCAGCAGCCCGGCGAAATCTTCAGCGCCAGCATACTCGAAGCCGATCTGCAGCGAAGTTAGGTTGCCCTTGATCAAATCGTCCATCCTGAGTGAGGGGAAGTCAACTACATGCAGGCCTACCGAAGGCTGTAGGAGCAGCAAATCCGATTGCAGATTGGGCGCGAAGGGCTCTAGAGTCCAATCCGCCAGCCGCCGCGGCGACCGCCACGGCGTTGCGCCATTGTGGATCACCACCGCCAACAGTAGCGTGCGGCGATCGTACTCGGCCAACACGCCTTGGGCTTCGAGGTCGCGCCAAAGCTCGCTGGCGTACCAATAAACCCGCAGAGTCATGCGGCCATCTTCCTCTGACTGGAACTCCAGCAGCAGGACTAGCCAGACTTGGCTTCTGGCACCCTTGCGCGTTCGGAAGGGGATGCGCCACGCCAGATCGCCGTATCGGCGGCGGAAGTCCTCAGTGACCCACTCCGTAGGCAGTTTCTCGGCGCGTTCGAAGTCGAGGGAGTCAATAGTAGACTGACTCAACGGACCAATTGGGAAACCCAAATAATGGCGCAGCCCCACGATCGCTTCGGGGTGGCTGTACATCGCCTTGTAAGCGGCGTCGTGGGGAAATGCGACAGCGGGTTCGGGCCGGGCATTCATGGGACCAAGTTAACGAGCGGGCGCCGCTGCCGCTATGGCCAATGTCTGAAGGGGTTGTGCGAGATCGCTTCGACTTCTTTTCGGGATTTCTGTGAGAAAGAGTGGTCAACTTATTGAAATTACGATATATAGCCATCAAAGGACATGATGCGTCGCCAGCGCGGCGCACAGGGCGGCCATTTGCTGCCGCAACCGCTCAGGCTGCTCGATCGTGACCTCTTCGCCCCACGTGAACAGGTGCCAGCACATCTCAAGCGCACCGCCGGCCTTGAAGCGGACGGTCATTGAGCCATCGTCGTTGTGCGCGATCCGTTGGTCCGGATGGAACAGAAAGCCAGCCGCGTCGGGAGCAGCGCTTGGGGTGAATCGCAGCGCCACTTGGAACGGGCGCTCCTGGAATACGCCGAAAGCCCGCTTGGCGAATGCGGTCAGGTCGAACTCCGGGTCCGGCGTGAACGCGGCATCGCTGACCTCAGCATTGCGCATGCTGGACAATCGCCAAAGCAGCAAGTTGTCATGGTGCTCGGTGGGTGCCACCAGCAACGTGCGGCTGCCATAGAGCACGCCATAGGGGCGCACACGACGGCGCTTGCTCGGCGCCTGTGGCCCTCGCGCCGCATAGTCAAACTCCAGGACGTGCCTGCGTTTGATGGCTTCGCGCACCGTGGAGAGCAACCCATCCTCAAGCTGTTGGCGGGGGCCGGGCCGCATGGCCAGCCCCTCGGCTCGAAGCAGTTCTTCAATGCCGGAGTCGGCATCCTTGCCAGTGCCGGACGACTTCCGAGCCTTCAGCTTGTCGCCGAGCGCCCGCAACGAAGCCGCCTGCTCCCTGTGGCCGTCCCTTTCCATGCTCGCCGCCGCCGTTGCAAGATCGGTCAGTTCCCCATCGGATACTCGGATCAGCCCGCCGAGGTTGGGGGACTCCAAACGCCAGTGGATTCGCCGGTCGTGGGCATCCACGGTCATCAGAGGCCCAAACGCCTTGTCCACGGCGTCGCGCAAGCGCTCCGCTGTTCGGCGGCTCACGTTGAACTCCTGCATGACGTCATCCAGCGTCAACCCGCCGCGCCGAGCTTGCAGCGAAGTGGCGAGTTGGAGGATGTTGCTTAGGCGTTCGTACCGCATGGACTCTGATCCCCGTTCTGTCATTTGAGTTCACCGCTCCCTGATCAACTTCCAAACAACCGACATGATGGTAACAACGCACAGGTGGCCGATGCGCTCAAGGACTTCCGAGTTGCGCTGGCCGTTCAACGGCGCGGCCTTCTGCGCCGCGCCGCTGGGCGGCGTCTCCGTCGTCGACCCACCGTACGGCTGGTATCCCCCTCTTGGTTTTCGGGCAGGCTTTGAGAGATCAACTTCGCCAAATCTGGGGAAAGGGCGACTAGGCACACCATTTCGTCGACTTCCAGCGCTGAACCATAGTAGCCCTCGCAGGAAGGAAGCTCACGATGACGCCGGAAAGCCAACTTGAACTGCGACCAGCGCTGGCGTTCGTCGCGAAGGATGAATACGCCGCCCGAGTTCCAGACTTGGTAGGTTCGCTCGCCGATATGCAAAAGGGCCGGGCGAAGATTGGGCTGGTGAACGAACAAGTTGAACGCGCCCGATTCGATGAACTCGTCAACGTGGTCGCCATCTGCATCCACCGCCCGCAGTAGCTCGAGGAATAACCCCCGAGTCCAGCCAACGGGTTCATTGGCAATGCCCAAGCACTCTTTGACCCTTCGGCTCTCGGGGTCAACTTCGAGCAGGCCGACCTGCTTTCCTTGACGGCGCAACGCCCAGAACTCGGACTCTCCTTGCCTCAGCTGGTCTCGATAGTCCGATCCCAGCTCGCCACCAACGCAGTTCCGCAACCGTTTGCCCACCGATCGCAGGTGGCGGACCGTCCTGACCTCTAGAACGCTATGGTCGTCGTCCAGCCAGATTTCCCGCGCCGCTTCGCGAGCCTTGCGATCATTAATGCGACGCACAATCTTGTTGTGGTGGCCCCGGTATCGCGACGCCCGACGCTCAAGCGCGGCGAAGTCATCGCAACAGCCCGCGAAGCGGATCAATCCGCGAGCCTCGGCCCGGCTTGCGCTGCCATCGCCGACATGGCGAGCGGCGCTGGCTAAATGGGTCAGCGTTCGCCGCACGGCCTTGCGAACCGGTTTGCGCACTCGCCGACCAGCCCGATTTTCCAGTTGCGCCTCAAACGTCTCGATGAGCTTGGGGACGTTCCCAACAGCCTGTTTGACACATCGCGGATCGAGCCCGGTCATCTGCAGAATCTCAAGGAATTGCGCCAGTTCGCGCAGAGTGTTCGCCTTGACCATTAGCATGCCTTCCGTTTTTTTATTGGAAGGCAAATGTAGCTAGGGATTGCGTCAAATATGGACGTAGTTGGGCGAGAAAACTGATTGAACTTACCCGGCAGCAGGCAGATTTTTTGGAGGAAAAAGCCAGTGTGGTCAACAGAGCGGTACGATGAGGTGCTTGGTCGATTCATGGGCACCCACCTTCTGATTCCGCACTGCGTTAAGGTGACACTGAATACGGATAAACTGACGAACTAGTGGGCAGAGAACGGGGCGGAAGTGAATATGAATGTCAACACGGCAGAGGATGGCCAGAGGGTGCGCATGTGGCGCGTCCAGCCCGAAGGGCAGGCGCTGGTTGTGCCAATACCCGATGGCCTTGACCCAACGCGGGCACTGCGATCCGTGGAACGCCTGCTGGACAAGCAGCCGATCACCAGGTTCCCGGACTACTGCCCGGTCGGGGTCACGGACAAGGGGCAGCTCGTAGTCCGGGGCCTCGGCCACGACACGATGGACATTCAGAGGTTCGGCGGTGAGATCAAACGCGCTTGGGCGCGATCTGCGAACTGGCGTCGCCACCGATGGATCATCGGGGCGCTGGCTGTTGGCCTGCTGGTCTTCTCGATCTTCCAAGCAAACGCCGGGGAATGGCCGTGGGGTGATTGGGAATATGAGGAAGATGCTTTGATCAACTCTGACACAGATGATCCCCTCGACGCGTGGACGTCGATCAGGGCTACTAACCAAGGCTACGTCCTTGCCTCCCATCTGGTGGTCCGACATTATGGTGTTCTGTGTTTGCTTGGGTATTGGCCAGTGATTGATGACGAAGAGGTTGAGGAGGGCTGGCTAAAGTACAGAGAGAGCGGGCCATACCAGCGAGTGACTCAATACGAGAGCCTGCCGGTCGCGATGCGGAACTGCCGAGAGGCCATTGACCAGAAGCTGGAGCCAACGCCTCAAAGCCCGATGGCCTCGGGGGCCGGACGGCGTGAATGACGACGATCGTGCGCATTGGAGGCTCCTGCCCGGCATCCTCTGGCTGGAAGTCAAAAGGGCGTACCAACAGGACTCATTCCAGAGTACTTTCCTTTGGGGATGCGCGGCCTTCTACATCTACATAGTTTTCATCGAACCCTTCATATCCGGATAGGAGAACTGAGAAGTGAGTGAGGTGGAACAAGCGTTTGACAACCCGGCCAGAGCGCTTTACATCGTGACGTTCTGCTTCGCCAATGCTATGCGGGCTTTGAACGGGGAGATCCAGAAACACCTATTTGACGCACTTATGGTTTCGGCTGACGAAATTATTCGTTTGCCATCCTGTGGCCTCTCTGAAGCGGACCAAGCGCGAGTGATAACCGTTTTGTCCATGCTCGAAGATCCGCGTCCGCTACCACCGGCGCTCCGAATCGTCCCCCTCTCCGATTGAGGTTGCGCTCCGTTATCGCCAGTTTGCGGGTCGTAGGCTTGGCCATGCCTCATCCAAGCACGTTGTGTCTTTGCGAGACAATCCCCTTCTCAAGCCAATTGATGCTGCGCGTGCAGCCAGAAGTCCATGCCACGGTAGCCATCATGGCTGGCGCCAAGGGCAAGAGAATCAATCAATTGGCATCGGAGGTGCTGCGCCAAGCGGCAGCCTGGGGTTAGGGCCTATCGGTTGTTCGCGTACGGGCACACTCCGGTTCGGATGTGCTCCTCAAAGTCCTCCCGGAAGTACTTCAGGGCACTAGCCAGCGGCTCGATGGCGCCTGGTGCGTGCAGGCAGAAGGTGTTGGTGACGCCGCCGATGAACTGGGCGTTGCGGTCCAGCAATTCCAAGTCCCCTGGTTTGCCGCGGCCTTCTTCGATATCGGTCAGGAGCCTTTCAACCCAAGGCAGGCCCTCCCGGCAGGGGGTGCAGAAGCCGCAGGATTCCTGGGCGAAGAAATGCTCGAGGTTGCGGCACATATCCACTGGGCAGATGGAGTCGTCCATGAGGATCATGGTGCCGGTGCCCATGCGGCTGCCGGCCGCTTGGATGGTGCCGTAATCCATGGCGAGGTCGAAGTGCTTTTCGACCAGGAAGTCGGTGGAGGCGCCGCCGGGCAGCAGGCCGCGCAGCTTGTAGCCGTCCTGCATGCCACCGGCGTGGACATCGATGATCTCGCGGATGGGGGTGCCAATCGGCAGTTCCCATAGGCCCGGATTGTTGACGCGGCCAGACACGCCGTAGAGCTTGGTGCCCGCATCTTCCCCGTTGCCGAGCTCCTGATACCACTCGACGCCGTTGCGCAGGATGCAGGGCACGTTGCAGAAAGTCTCCACGTTGTTGACGATGGTAGGGCGTCCCCAAGCGCCGCTGGCGGGCGGGAACGGCGGCTTTGTGCGCGGTTGTGCTCGCTTTCCTTCCAAGGCGTTCAGTAGCGCTGTCTCCTCGCCGCAGATGTAGCGTCCAGCGCTGCGATGGATGCGCAGGTCGAAATTGAAGCCGCTGCCGAAGATGTTCTGGCCGAGGTAGCCCTTGGCCTTCGCGTCGTCGATGGCCGTTTGTAACTGGCGATAGGGTTCGTGGTACTCGCCGCGCAGAAAGACGTAGCCTTGGGCCGCGCCGATGGCGTAGGCGCCGATGATCATGCCTTCCACTAGCAGGTGCGGGTTGTATTCGAGCAGGTAGCGGTCCTTGAAGGTGCCCGGTTCCATCTCGTCGCCATTGCAAACGAGGTACTTGAGGCCGTCGTCGGACGCCTCGCCTTGGGGCACGAAGCTCCACTTCAAGCCGGTCGGGAACCCGGCCCCGCCCCGGCCCCTGAGATTGGCGTCCTTGACCAAGGCGATGACTTCGGCTGGCGTCATGCCGGTCAGTGCCTCGCGGGCACCGGCGTAACCCTCGTGGGCTTCGTAGGCGGCTAGATCCACCAAGCCGCCCACGTCATCCACAATCCCAGTTAGCGGACGTTGACTTTCAGCCATTAGGCAACTCCCTGCTTTTGGCAGGTAGGCACTATTGGACACTCTGCGCACAGAGGCAGAGTTTTCTTGCAGAAATTCCGTCCAATATCCAAGATCGCCCAATCGAAATCCGCCGGCGAATCAAGTCCTAGCGCTTCAATTTCGTCTGCAACGGGCTCGGGCCGCATTTGAGTTGTCAAGCCGATTCGATATGTAACCCGACGCACATGCACGTCTGGCTTAACGCGCATTTTCGACTTGTTCTTCTCCCCGCCACCTACACCGTAGTCTCTAACCAGAATGAACTGCGCCATTTTGGCCAGAGCGTCGCCAATACCAGGAAACTCGCGAAATCTGTCGTAGAGTTCACCCACATCTTTGGCTCTTGTCCCATTCCAGATTCTTCGTGCATCCCCATCGTATTTTTCAAGAATCAATTTCGCTGACGCCTTGATCCAATTGGGGAACTTATTGACATTTCGGCATGCATATGCGCCTTGCCAGTAACTGTCTTCGCCCTCGTCAAAACCTACTCGGGATATCCTCCTTAGACTACCAAGCGGTGTGGATGCTACTTGGTTCCAGAGGTTGGACTCGGAATCAAACCGAGAGCAAAAGTGACGACCTGCATCCCATGCGCGTTCCAGATCTTGCCCTTGATCCAACATCACTCCCACGAAAAACGCGTTGGCCTCATGGTGGTTCATGCGCCTTCTTTTTTGCCACCTTGCACCTTCGAGGCTTTCGTAGTGCTTCATGACCAGTCTGATGCTCTTATTCTTTGACTTCATCGCTGGCCCCGGTTACCCGAACCTCCCAAAAATGTCGTCTAACTGCTCGCCATCCACGTTCTCAATGAGCTCTTCGCCAATCATCATGGTTGGCGCCTTGTCGCAGGCGCCTAGACAGACGATGGGCAGCAGGGTGAAGCGGCCGTCGTCCGTGGTTTGCCCCATGCCGATGCCCAGATGCGCTTCAATTTGCTTGCGCAAGGGATCGGCACCCATGACGTAGCAGGAGACGCTGTCGCACACCATCACCACGTGCCTGCCCACCGGCTTGCGGAAGATCAGGTTGTAGAAGGTGGCGATGCTGTCGAGGTTCTCCACCGACATGCCGAGCAGGTGGGCGATGGCGCCCAAGCTCTCGTCGGATACCCAGCCCCGATGCCGCTGGACGATCATCATGGCGTCGATGGCGGCGGACTTGCGGTCCGGCAGGTGGGCGCACTCCTCCTCGATTTCGCGGACCTCCGCGTCGGAGAGCACTGGAATGAGGGCCGGCTCGCTCATCGGTCCACGTCCGCCATGACGAAGTCGATGCTGGCGATGATGGCGATCAGGTCGGCGATCATGAAGCCGCGGGAAATGAGCGGGATCATCTGCAAGTGCGGAAACGAGGGCGTGCGAATGCGGGTCCGGTAGGACATGGTGCCGCCGTCCGAAGTCAAGTAGTAGGAATTCCAGCCCTTGGTGGCTTCAATCATCGTGCTGCATTCCGACGGCGGGATCACCGGCCCCCAACTGACGTTCAGGAAGTGCTGGATCAGCGTTTCGATGTCCTGCATGGTCCGCTCTTTCGGCGGTGGCGTCGCTTGCGGATGGTCGGCCTTGTAGGGGCCGGCGGGCATGTTGTCCAGGCACTGGCGGATGATGCGCAGGCTCTGGCGGATTTCCTCCACGCGTACCACGCAGCGGTCGTAGCAATCACCGTTGGCGGCCAAGGGCACTTCGAAATCGAATTGGTCGTAGCCGCCGTAGGGACGCTTCTTGCGCAGGTCCCAGTCGAGGCCGGTGGCGCGCATCCCGGGGCCGGTGATGCCCCACTCCACCGCCTCGGCGCTGTCGTATTGGCCCACCCCGATGGTGCGCCGCTTGAGGATGCCGTTTTGGGTGGCCATCTTGTCGTAGTGGTCGACGCGGGCTGGCATGTAGTCCACGAAATCGCGCACCATGGTGTCCCAGCCTTCCGGCAGGTCTTGGCCGACGCCGCCGATGCGAAACCAGGACGGGTGCATGCGCCCGCCGGTGATGGCCTCGACGATGCTGAACAGCCGCTCGCGGTCGGCGAACATGTAGAACACCGGCGACATTTGGCCGACGTCCTGGGCGAAGGTGCCAAAGAAGAGCAAGTGGCTGGCGATGCGGAAAAACTCCGACATCATGATGCGGATCACCTTGGCCCGGTCGGGCACCTCGATGCCGGCCATCTTCTCGACCGCCATCACGTAAGGCAGGTTGTTCATCACTCCGCCGAGGTAATCCACCCGGTCGGTGTAGGGGATGTAGGTGTGCCACGACTGCCGCTCGCCCATCTTCTCGGCGCCCCGATGGTGGTAGCCGATGTCCGGCACCGCATCGACCACCACTTCGCCGTCGAGCTGCAGGGCGATGCGGAACACGCCGTGAACGCTGGGGTGGTTGGGACCCAAGTTGAGGAACATGAAGTCCGTGTGTTTGGCGCCGCGGGACATGCCCCATTCCTCCGGCTTGAAGCGCAGGCTTTCCTGCTGGGCGTCAAGCAGTTCGTCGGTCATGCGGAACGGGTCCATCTCGGTGGCGCGGGCTGGGTGCTCCTTGCGCAGCGGGTGCCCCTCCCAAAGGGCTGGCGTGAGGATGCGGTAGAGATTCGGATGGCCCTCGAAATTGACTCCGAACATGTCGTAGGCCTCGCGCTCGTACCAATTGGCGGCGGGCCAAACGGAGGTCAGGCTCGGCAGGCTGCTGTCGCTATCGGCCAACGCCACCTTGATGCGCAGATCCGAATTCTTTTCCAAGGAGATCAGGTGGTAGAACACCGTGAAGTCGGCGTCCGGCAGGCCGTTCCGGTTGCTGCGAACCCGCTCGTCGACGGCGGAGAGGTCAAACAGCAGGGGGTAGTCCTTCTTCAGCCCGCCCATAACCTCAAGCAGACGGCTCCGAGGCACCCACAGGTTGGGGATGCCGTCAACGGTGTGCTGGATCTGGATGTCCGGACCGAGGCGCTGCCGAAGGGCTTCCAACTCACTCCCGGTCTCGCCAGCGGCGGTTTCAGGCGCTGGCTGCTCCACAACTTCCGCCATCAGCGCCGCCTGCCCGTGCCATCTCGCCCCGGCGTCGCCGGTGACGGGCTCTTCTGCCTCAGCAGTTCCTTCGACAGCGGCGCATCGCCCACATGGGCCGGCTCCTCCAGGTCAGTGACGCGCATTCGGGCCGGCGTTCGGGCATCGCGTTGGCTCGGCTGGTACTTGCTGACCTCGCCGTCCTCGCCCACTATCCAGCTATACGGACGGGGCCGCGCCTTGACAGCTTCCTGCAGCAGCGTCAGCCCCTGCATCAGGGCCTCCGGGCGCGGCGGGCAGCCGGGCACGTAAACGTCCACCGGCAGGAATTTGTCCACTCCCTGCACCACGCTGTAGATGTCGAACATGCCCCCGGAGTTGGCGCAGGAGCCCATGGAGATGACCCACTTCGGCTCCAGCAGTTGATCGTAGAGGTGCTGCACCACGGGGGCCATCTTGCGAAACACGGTGCCGGCGATGACGATCAGGTCCGCCTGTCGCGGCGTCGCCCGAATCACTTCCGCGCCAAAGCGAGACATGTCGTGGCGGGAGGTGAGCGCGGTGGCCATTTCCACGTAGCAGCAGGAGAGGCCGAAGTTGAACGGCCACAGGGAATGTGCCCGCCCCCAAGCGACGAGGTCGTCCAGCTTGGCGGTGAGGAAGCCCTTGGCCACCTGCTCCTGGTAGATCGCTTCCGCCGATTCCATCGGCTGATCGACCTCCGCCTTGACCAAACGCCATTCCACCTTAAGCAGCCTCCCCTTGGGCCGCGCCCGCCGGCGCATCAACCGCGTAGCGGCCACGCTTCTGCCGGTGCTTGAGGCCCCAGTCCAGCGCCCCGGTGCGCCATTCATAAGCCAAGGCGACCAGGAGAATGACGATGAACGCGGACGCCCCTAGGTAGCCGCGCCAACCGAGCTCGAAGAACGCCACCGCCCAGCCGAAGATGAAGATGGTCTCCAGATCGAAGATGACGAAGAACATGGCGATCAGGTAGAACTCGATGGACAGCCGCGTCTGCTCGGCGGCGCCGACCGGCACGATGCCGGACTCGAAGGGCATGTCGGTGGCCTTGCGCTTGCGGGTGCGGGCGCCAAGCAGCCAGGAGCCGCCGATGGACGCAACCACGACCACTCCAACCCCCAAGGCATAGAGGACTACCGGCCACAGGTTCTGGCCTTGAACGGCAGCGCTGGCGATGTCGGCTTCCGGGCCCATGCAGTCCTCATCGGATTTGTTTTTGCCGTACTAACGGGGTGTCGCTGGCGCGCCGACTCAGGCGAACGGACGGCACGGCGAAACGGCGCGTCGATCAGGCGCGAACGATAATGGCCGACCGCCTTCCGCGCAAGGGGTAGTCTTATCCAACGAGAAGTGAGCCTGAACGGGAGCCGGGTTTCCAACGGGAAGTGAGCCTGAAGGGTCGGTTTTTGGGATCATCGGAGGATGATCGTGACACTTCAGACCGAGCGGATCAGGACGTTGGAGGAGGTTCG
>JAJEIQ010000025.1 GCA_022827905.1 Pseudomonadales bacterium
CGCTCCCTCCGGAGGGCGGCGGAAAGGCCCGGAACCCGGATCGGGGAACCGGACAGTTTATTTGTTCTAAAACCGGACATATCTATTTGTTGACGACAGTGGGGAAGGGCATAGGCTTGTCACAGCAGGAGGCATCGCGTAGTTTGGTCATGTCGCCAAGATCCCGGACCCGCCCTTGCTAGGCAACTTTGACAGTGCTGCCGCCGGACGATTCATCGAGCAGGATGATCGGGACGAAGCGTGGTTTTTCGCGGGCCGGGAGGTGGAGAGCGGGGCGTTTGCCGCCGCCGCCCGGCAGGCATACGGTTTGTCGAGCGACGGTGGGCGTCCCCGGGCGGTGTTCCGCATATTCCAAGGGGCGCCGGGCTGCGGCAAGACGTCGTTCGTTCGCCGCATGGAGGCTGCACGGCCCGATCTGCTGTTTGTGCTCGTCGATGAACAGCATTTGACCGACGCCAACGCCTTGATGCAGCGGATCGCACAGGAGGCCCTTGACCAGCGCAGGGGTGCCAACATCCTATCTGGCCTGGCCGTGGCGGCGCTTGAGGCATCGCGCATGAAGACAGCCTCCGAGGCGCTTTTGCGAGGCGCAGGGGAACGGGCGGCGAAGCAGGCGGGGCTGGTCATCTGGTTGGACGAAGCCCAGACCGTCGACGAATCCTGCAGGGCGCTTGCTTCCGCCCACAAGGGCGCACTGGGCGTCCCGGCCCTGGTGGTGCTTTCAGGGCTGCCAACCACAGCCCGCTGCGTCCGATCCATCCCCGGCCTTTCCCGGCTTGCGGATGCTGCAGTCATTGACATGGGTGCCATGACCGACGACGAGTGCGCCGCTTCGACCCGAATGATGCTGGAAGCCTTCAAGACCGACGCGAACGATGCCGCAGTGGGCGAAGCTGCATCACGCGTTGCGGCCATGGCAGTCGGCTGGCCGCAGCACCTCACTGGCGCCCAGAAAGCGTTGGCCAAGGCGCTGATGGCCGCGGACGGCAACCTTGAAGAAGTAGATATGGCCGCGGTGGAGCGTGATTCCAACGCCCGTCGGGCGGCCTACTACGGGCAGCGCCTCGATAGTGGCGTGTTGGTCGATGACCCGGCCCTGGCCGTTGCGGTCATTGCCGAAATCGGCAGTGGTCACATGGACCGCGACCTGCGCTCGATGGTTGACTCGGTGTGCGTCCACGCACAGGCACTCGACAGCTACCATCAGTCCGCAGAGGCGGCGAAGGCCTTTCTGGACGACATGGTCCGGCATGGAATCCTCGTCCGACGGCGGTCACCTGCCGACGTCTTGCTCGACCGCTGGTCGGTCGCTGTCCCGAGCATGGCCGCATGGGCGGAGGCCGCAGGGCACGGAGCTGAGCGCTAGGGGCTTACCCGCTAGAAGGAAGGGGATGGATGGCGCTTGAGGACACGATTGCCGACGTTGTCGGAAAGCTGCGCGAAGGCGCGTTTCCCAATGAGCAGTCAGTATCCCAAGGCATCGTGCTGCGCGTTTTGAGCGACCTGCACTGGGACGTGTTCGAAAACAGCGTCGTTTGGCCGGAGTACGCCACGGCAGGCGGCGGACGGGCCGACTTCGCCCTCTGCGAGCCACGCTCGAAGCCCAAGGTGCTCATTGAAGTGAAGCAGCCAGGCAAGGCGCGGGGTGGCGTCAGGCAATCGCTCGAATACGCTTTCCACACCGGCGTGCCCTTTGTCGTGCTCACCGACGGGCGGACTTGGAGCTTCTATCTGCCGGCCGAACCGGGCGACTACGAAGACCGGCGTGTCTTCAAGCTCGACCTCTACGAACATCCGGCCGAGCGATCGGCGGCCGTGCTTGAGGGCTACCTCCACTGGACAGCCGTCGCATCCGGCAAGGCATTGGAGGACGCTCGCAACGAGCATCGAAGCAAGGCGCGTCGAGCGCAGGCTCGGCAAGCTCTTCCAGACGCTTGGAGGCAGCTTGTCGAACAAGGCGATGAATTGCTCATCGAGCTCATTGGCGATGCGGTGGAGTCGAAGGAGGGCGTTCGACCAAATGACAGCGACATCACTCGATTTTTGAATTCCCTATCGTTATCTTCCGCGCCCTCTTATCAATCATCGCCAGTGGTTCCGGCCACAGAAAAGTCCACTCAGAAGGAAGCGATAGAGAGTGCGCGAAACCAATCCGGACGCAGTTTGAAGGCCCAAGGAGTGAAGACCATTCGGCGGGAAACGATCGGTGGCGAAATCTGTTTCTGGATTCGCGAAGGGCTCAAATCCGAGGAGATTTTGTCCAAAGTGAAGCAAGAGTACCCGCAAGCAAATACAACCAAAAACAGCGTCGCCTACTATCGTTCAGGACTTAAGACAGGAAGGCTTGTTCTGGGGGAATGAACTTGAGAGCATTGCAAGCTGTGCGAGCGGCTGTTGGTCGAGACCTGCGTTCATTCAATGACCTCGCCACTCCAAAGACTCTGTAGAAAGTCCAATACAGGCAACACCTGCACGTCGTCCCAAAGTGCGGCGCGTTCTCCGGAGTAGATGCCGTAGCAGGTGGTTTTGCTTCGCCCCAACTCATCGGCCACGCGCCTTAGACCCCGATTGAAGCGCTTTTCCCACCGTGCGGCCGCCTTCACTTCAATGGCGACAAAGCCCCGGGCGGTTTCGATCAGGATGTCCACTTCGGCACCATCGTATGAGCGCCAGTAGTGGGGAACGTAGCCGAGCTTGGAGTAGGCGAGGTAGGCGCGCAGCTCATTGACGACCAAGGTCTCCAACTGCGGGCCGAGCTCTTCGCTGGTCGGGGGATAGGGCAGCCGCCCGGTTAGCGCTCGGGCGACGCCGCAATCAAAGAAGTAGAACTTGCTGCGCTGCAACTGCCGGTTGGACGACTTCAATCGCCAAGCCGGCAGCCAGTGGCCGAGCAAGGTGTCCACCAGAATTTGGAAGTGGCTTTCCACCGTGCGCCGATGGACGCCGGTGTCGAGGGCAATGCCGGTGGCGTTAGTGGTTTGGGCGTTTTGCCGAGCGGCCACTTCGAGAAAGCGGGCGAAAGCGCCGACGCTGCGCGTCAGGGCTTCGGCTTGAACTTCCTGCACCAGATAGGTTTCGACGTAGCTGTGCAAATAGTCCTCGGCCGTTTCGGGGTCGATGGCCAACGGCAGGGTGCCGTATTGCAGGGCCTGCGCCAAGTTGAAATCGGAGTGCAGTTCGGCTGAGGTCAAGGGGAACAGGTTGGAGGTGATGGCCCGCCCAGCGAGCAGGTTTACGCCGCCCCGCCGTAGCTTACGGGCGCTGGAACCGGAGAGAATGAAGCGCAACCCTTTCCCTTCGATCAGCCGGTGCACTTCGTTGAGCAGCGCCGGCGCCTTTTGCACCTCGTCGATCACCGCCCAACTGCCGTTTGGACGATTCGCAAGTTCTCGATAGAGGGCCTGTGGGTCAGCGGCGAGACGCAAGGCTTCGCCCGTGTCGAGCAGATCGTACAGCGGCGCTTCTGGAAACCGCTGTTGAATCCAAGTCGATTTGCCGGTGCCGCGAGGACCGAACAGAAAAGCCGAGCGGGTGGGGTTTTTTAGTAATCTGGCATACATGGGTGCCAATTTTACGCGAATTTTGGCTAATAGTGTCCAGGCATCGATCGATCAAAACCTAGTCAAATTCTGCGTCTAGGCGCTTATCCGGGGCGGATTATTTGATGTAAGTCATTGAAATTTTGGTGGAAAAAGAGATCCCGATCGCTGTCCGACAGGGTTGCCGTGGCACGCTCGAAGCGGCCGATGGGGTCGCGTCCGCCCTCCGCGTGGGGGTAGTCGGAGGAGAACAGGTACAGTTCCGGGAACGATTCGCTCACCATTTGCGCCACGTCCTCGAAGGGGTAGGGCGTGAACCGCAGTTGGGCGCGGATTTGCTCGCTTGGGGTGCGGGCCATTTCCTGAAGATGGGGTTCGGACTTCGCCCAGATCGCCGCGGCGTGGTCGAGGCGGCGGATCATGTCCGGCACCCAGCCGGCGCCGAGTTCGATGACGCCGCCGCGCAGCATCGGGTGGCGCTCCAGCACGCCGTCGAGAACCAACACGGAGATGAATCGGTGGGCGGAGTGGTGGATGACGGTCAGGTCCTTGGAGCCGATCACTTCCGCGCCGCCCCGGGCACTGCGGTGGTCTGGGTGGCCGTCGTTCATCCAAGGATCGGGGATGGAGAGGTCGGCGCTGCCGACGTGCAGGATGAAGGGCACGCGGCGCTCCGCCAAGGTGGCCCAGATGGATTCGTGGAGCGGGTGGCCGGGAGATCGTCCGCCCGGGGCGTCCGCCGATATCCAAACCGCGCCGAGCCCTAAGTCGAGTGCGCGGTCGATTTCCTCGAGCGCTTGGCCCGGATCGTCGAGCGGCACCATGGCGACGCCGATGAGGCGGGCGTCGGCGTCGCAGAACTCGGCCATGGCGCGGTTGTGGGCCCGCGCCGCGCCGTAGCGCAGGTGGGCGGTCGGCGCGGTGAAGATGGGGCGGGCGCAAAAGGAGGAGAAGATGACCTGCCGCTGGAAGCCGAGCAGGTTCAGCGCCTGGCTGCGCTCCTCGCCGCTGAATGCGCCCAAGGCATCGTGCCATTTGGGGCCGCGGGTGAGGTTCTCGCCAAGCGCGGCCAGCTCCGCCCGTCGGCTTGGGCTGTGGCCACGTTGCCCGGCATGGGCCGTCGCATCGAAGATCCCCGTCAAGGAGTCGAGCATCGGGGCCAGTTCGTCGCGAATGTCCGGCTCGGCGTGCGCGGTCAGGAAGTCCGGCAACTCCATGAGGTGGCTGTCAGCATCGTTGATCTGCCGGGTTCCGGCGTAGGACATGGAACTAATCCCCTATTCGACTGGCTTGGCACCGAATTCGGAGATTACCAAATGAATGATGTTCCGTAATGGCCTGCACGGTTTCAATGGGATTGGGACCGCGGAGTTTCGCATAGCGAAACTCCAAACGAGTCGGCGTCAGCCGACTCGCAGCCAACTAAGCAGAGTGGCGGTAATGGCTGCCGTCACGGCCAATGGCTCATCGAACATCAGGTGGTGATAGGCGCCGGGGATTCTGAACACGGGCACCTCCCGCCCCTTCAGCCCGGCCGTGTACTCGCCGTAAAGCGCGGCCTCGTCGGTGCTGTTTTCGCCGAGTATCACCGCGGCCGGGCAGGGTAGGCCGATAAACTTGTCGCGCTGGTCGACGCCCATTTCCAAGTAGTCGAACAGCGTCGGGTCGAACTTCCAGATCCAGCCGCCTTCCACTTGCCGGATGCCCCGGCTCACCATGTGCCGAAGCACGCCGGGATAGACATTGGGCTGCTCGGGAATGAGTCGGAAGCGGCCCGCTATGGTCTCCCGGTCGGGATAAACCCTTGGCTTGCGACCGGCCTTGACGCCATCGCGCTTCGCCCGCATGCCCCACTCCAAGTACGTTTCCGGTGGGGCGACCGTAAAGTCCAGGAAGATGATGCCACCGAGCGCATCGCCGTGCCGGTGACCGGTTTCCAAGGCCACGAAGCCGCCAAAACTGTGGCCGACGACGAACGGGTCCGGCCCCAAGGCGGCGGCTTGGCACACCGCCCACACTTCGTCGGCCAACAGCCGTGCGCTGTAGCGCGGCCGCCAAGCGCTGTCGCCGTTGCCGGACGAATCGAGCGCGGCCACCCGGAAGTTGTCGGCCAAGTAGGGCGCGACGAAGCGCCACCACTCAAGATGGGCGTTGCTGCCATGCACCAGCACCACCCCCGGCTTGCCGACCTCTCCCCAGGTTTCAAAGTGGATGTTGGCGCCTTCAACGACAACGTCGCCGGGCTCCGAGGGCGCATCAAGGGCGCGCTGAAACCAGTGGGGTGCGTCCATATTGGGTTTCCGGTCGGGCAAAAGCGGTGGAACTTACCAGAAATCACCGCTTGGGATTCCAGCGTTGCGCCGCAGCGCCTCAATCACTTAGGCTTGATGCCCGCTGGCATCGAGAGGGGAGGACTCCACCATGGCCCATGATCTAGTGATCAAGAACGGCACCGTGATTGACGGCACTGGCGAGGTGTTCATGGAGGGTGGGGAGCCAACGGGAGCCTACGCCGGCAAGACCTTGCGTGCCTGAAACGGCCACAGCAGTTGCCGAACGGCTCCGCGCCAGCGTAGCCGAGGCGGCGGACGCCAACGACGCCAACCGGGCTTTGGCCGATGGCTTGGTGCGGCAGCTCAAGGCCGCGGGCGCCTTTCGGCTGTTGATCCCAGGGCGCTACGGCGGCTTGGAAGCGCCGTTCCCGGACTTTCTCGATGCCCTGCAGGTGTATGCCGAGGCGGATGCCAGCACGGCTTGGTGCATCAGCCAGGGCGCAGTCATCGGCACCACCAGCGTCTGGTTGGACGAAGCGCAAATCCGGGCCATCTGGTCGGACCCCGACGCCTGCATCGCCAATGGGCCGCCGGGCGATTGTGAAGCGGCTCGGCAAGGCGACGCTTGGATTCTGAACGGCCGCTGGGGATTCTCCAGCGGCTGCCGGCACGCCACTTGGATGACCGGCGCCTTGAAGGTGCGCGGCAGCAACGGTTGGCTGTGCGCGTTCGTCCCCCAATCGGCGGTTCGCTTCCACGACACTTGGGATGTGCAAGGGTTGCGCGGCACCGGCAGCTTGGAGTTTTCCGTCGAAAACCTCGAAGTGGAGGATGCCTGGATGGCCGACTTGGGCGGCCGTCCCAACCACGACGGCCTCTTCTACCGGCTGCCCACCGGCTTGGCCTTTGCCGCCAGCTTTGCCGCGGTCGCCTTGGGCGTGTCCCGTGCGGCCCTGGATGCCGTCTTCGACCTAGCCAGCGAAAAGGTGCCGAAGATGGGCGCGGGGTTGGTCAAGGACGATCCGGAAGCGCAACAGACGCTTGGAGAGGCCGAAATCCGTTGGCGGGCAGGCCGGGCGTTCCTGCACGACGCGGTGTCCGGCGTGCTGGCTGAACTTGAGCACCAAGAGGCCATCACGGATGACCAGCGCATTGCACTGCGCATGGCGGGCACCCACGTCATTCGAGAGGCCGCCGCGGCGCTCAACCTCGCCTACACGGCGGCGGGCAGCACGGGGATTTACCGCCAGCACCCGCTGCACCGGCGCTTCCAGGACATGAACGTGATCACCCAGCACATTCAGGCGCGGATGGCCTACTACGGCTTCGTCGGCCGCCACCTGCTCGGCCACCCCTTCATTCCGGGACCGATGAACTAAAACCCCGATGCGCATTCGCTCCGACTTCGACCAGATCGTGCATGTCACGCCGGACCAGCACGATTGGACCCCCTCGCCGCTGCCCGGCGTGGAGCGGGTGATGCTCGACCGCATCGGTGGCGAGCAGGCGGTGGCCACCTCGCTGGTCCGCTACGTGGCTGGCGCAGGCTACAGCCCCCACGAACACGGCGCGGGCGAGGAGTTCATCGTCCTCGACGGCGAGTTCGCCGACGAGCAGGGCCGCTACCGGCCGCTGACCTACGTGCGCAATCCCCCCGGCTCAGCCCACAGCCCCTACAGCGGCCCCGGCTGCACCCTCTTCGTCAAGCTGCGCCAGTTCCACCCGGACGACCAACGCCGTTGCGTGCTCCCCCTCAGCGAGCACTGCCCGGAAGAAGGCTGGCGAGCCGAACGGCTGCACGAGCACCGGGGCGAGGAAGCAGTGATTGTTCGAGCTGCGGCCGGCGCCAACGTGCGCCTGCGGGCCAGCCACCACTGCCGCGAACTGCTGGTCCTGCGCGGCCTCATCACTTGGCAGACAGAGCAGACCCGCACCTTGGCACCGCAAAGCTGGTTCCGCTTGGCACCGGGGCATCCGCTGCGGGTGGTCTGCGTGGCGCCGAGCCTCCTGTTCGTGAAGACCCGTCCGCACTTCAACGGGACTTAGGGAAATCCCCATTTAGCGTTAAACTGCGCACTGCACGGAGAGGTGCCGGAGCTTGGCCGAACGGGCTTGACTCGAAATCAAGAGATCCCGCAAGGGATCCGTGGGTTCGAATCCCACCCTCTCCGCCATCTAAATCGTAACTAATTGAAATTAAATAAAATTCTACCGTCCTCCGGAGCCATGAGGAGTTGCGCGGCACGATTCCATGAAGCTATCGAGGAGGCGATTCATGAACGACTCCGTCAAGGGAATGGGGGCAGTATCACTCGGGGCTGCCGGAGTCGGCGGTGGTGTTCAAGCGGGCATCGACGCTGATCGTTTTGCCCGCGCGCGCGAGTTCGTGCTGTGCAACGCTCGGCTGGTCGACCGGCATCTGTTCGCCTGCCTGTTCGAGGGGGCGTCCAACGAGCCGGTACGCGATGCGTTGCGCGCTTACCGCAATCCGGACGGCGGATTCGGCAACGCTCTGGAGCCGGACAAGCGATGCCCGGAGAGCCAACCGGTCGATGCCGAGGTGGCGCTCAAGATTCTCGACCTCGTGGACGCATTCGACGATCCGATGGTGGCCCAAGTTTGTGACTGGCTTGCGCAGACGGCGGACCCATCGGGCGGTGTGCCGTTCGTGTTGCCGAGCGCAAACAACTATCCGCATGCGCCTTGGTGGAAAGCGCTGCCTGAACCGCCCCCGTCGATCAATCCGACCGCGTCGATCATCGCAATCCTGAGCAAACGAAACGTTGCCCACCCATGGGTAGAGCGGGGCACCGCATTCTGCTGGCACGTTTTGGAGACTGAACAGACCAAGGGTTTCGATGATCTGCGCTGCGCCATCGCGTTCCTGGAGCAGGCGGCGGACCGCGATCGTGCGGCAGCCGGGCTGGCTCGCCTGCGTGACTATCTCTTCTCCTCCAATGAGATCGAGTATGACCTGAGCGCTCCTGGGTATGTGCATCCGCCACTCGACTGGGCGCCGGTTCCGGCGGGCTTCGGACATGGACTTTTCTCCCGGGATCAGCTCGTCGAGGGCCTCACGGCGCTGGCTGACGCCCAGCGCGACGACGGTGGCTGGCCCATCAAGTGGCCGGCGATCAGCCCGGGCGTGGAACTGGAGTGGCGGGGTAGGGTAACGATCGATGCGTTGCTGACGCTGCGGGCGTATGCGATTGCGGGCTATAGTGCAAGCTGAAGACTTGGCGGCGAACACCTTCGGCGGGGCGCTGTGGCGCGAGTACCGGCGGGGCAAGCGGCAGCAGGAATGAGACTATGCCATTGACACGGGATTTCAGGGTGACGATCCGGGAGCGGCTGGAGCGCGATCCGGGCTTTCGGGAGGCGTTGCTCGAAGAAGGCGTGCAGTGCCTTCTTGCTGGCGAGGTCGATGTCGGCAAGGCGGTTCTGCGCGACTATGTCAACGCGACCATCGGGTTTCAGGAACTCGGCGGGCTGACTGCGAAGTCACCGAAGAGCCTGATGCGCATGCTCAGTCCGAACGGCAATCCGCAGGCGCGCAATCTCTTCGAGATCATCAGCTGCCTTCAGGAACGCGAGGGACTACACCTCAAAGTACAGGCGGTTCGATGACTGAGACCGTCCCATTGAGGCTGCGAGCACACCATGATTGGACTTCCGTAACACGCGAAGGTCCCGCGCGGCTCTGAGTGGGTTATCGGTGTCGAGAGTTGGGGCGAGTGGTTGGACCTCGCCCCAGCGTTCCTAGCGGAAAAGATAGCAGGGGAAGGCGAGATGCACGTTTACATGCGCCATGTGAGTGTGTTTGCAGGTGTGCTTTCCCCCAACGAGCGCAATTGGATCATCCGATCCGGACGTCGGGAGCGTGCGTGAACCGGCGACAGTTGCACCATGTGATCCGGGCGGCGGGCGCGGTGCTTATCCACGAGATGCACGGCTACTACGATCAGGGCATAACGGAACGGACCGCGAAGCTGCCGGACGGTTTCCGCGGATGTAACCCGCGTCTCGTAGGCGGAGTTAGGCAGCGCCCGCCCGCATGATCGGGCCATATGTAGCCTTTTCGTCAACGATAAAAGATCAGCCGTTTCCTCTTAAGTCGCCCGGACGATAGTTGCCCTGCCGGATGCCGACGTTGCTTTTCCTTCTTTATCGCGGTTGCCCGAGCCTTCCGGCGCTGATATTCCTCCGGCGACAATCGCTTCCGAAGCTTGCCCCAGTACTGCCGCTCCGTTGAAAGGTACTTATCACGATTGCAGGAAGGGCACGCAAGCACGATGTTGTTAAATCCGTCCGAGCCACCTCGGCTCAATGGGTCTAGATGCTCAACGTTGCGCTTCTCATCGATCGAGGCGTCGCAGAAGTAGCAGACGGCCTCCTGTACATCCCGCAGCAACTCGATATCACCAAGCGTATGCGAAGGCTCCTTAGAGGAACGGGTCCGCTCCTGTCGCCGTCGCCAAGCACCGCTTTTGCGGCTGTACAGTCGACGCCGATCTTTCTTTCGGAGGGCTTCCAATCTGCTTTCCCAAGTATTGCGGTCGACCCAATAGTCAAACCAATCGCGTAATTCTCTGGGCGCATTGCTCGGCTTGTCTTTGACGCATGGACACGCACTGAAATCCGCTTGCGGCGGTGCTCCGCAACTCCTGCAGTTGGCGTACTCGATAAGTGCTTCCGCGAAAGCGGGCAGTATTCCGACTTCGGGATCGTAGTTAATGGAAAAGTGCATGGTGCCGTCATCCATCACATCGGATACCGCCTCGGTCCAAGGAAGGCTCTCTGGATGGCCGTCCGGGGCAGCGTCCGTTCCTAGGCGATCAAGCGTTCCCTTAACGCCATCATGAACGTCGAAATTGGCTTGCGCTTGTTTAGCTGTTAACCACTCCCTGTACGGCCGGTAGGTCCGAAGCAGCGCAGAGCCTATTTTCTCCGGTCTACGCGACTGCAGATCGAACCCTTCGGCCGTCAACCGATAGATGCCCCTGCGGACCCGTTCAACTAGACGGGCATGCCTCAAGTGGGTCAGACATCTGCCGACTCGATTTGCGAACTCCATTCGCCTTCCAGCGGGAAGCTTCTCGCGCGCTTCTGCGGTGGTCAGCCCCGCCACATATGCGGTGCGCGCCCAAACTTCAGAGAAAGCAACGTTTCGCCGGTAATCTAGTGTGCTGTCGCTAAATTGTCATTACATTCCTCAAGCGCCTCCCTGGCGCGCCGGATGCTGGCGAGGATCCTCTCGCCGGACTTGCGCCAGACGTAGCGCTTGGGGTTGAGGTTGTGCTCCGCCAGGTAGCCGTTGATGGCGCCGACGAGCTCGCCCACGCTGGCGAAGCTGCCGTCGCGCACGACGTCCACGGTGAGGTCGCGGAAGAAGCGCTCGACCAAGTTCATCCAGGAGCTGGAGGTGGGCGTGAAGTGCAGGGCGATGCGGTCGACGCCGTGCGCCTTGCGGTGGCGGCGGTTGTGCCAGTCCACCCAGGACCTGACCTTGGCGTGCTTGTGGGTGGCGTAGTTGTCGACGATCAGGTGCAGGCACACCCCGCCGGGGGTCTCCCGGTTGAGGTGGCGGAGGAAGTCGAGCCACTCCCGGTGGGTGTGCCGGGCGTGGGTGCGGCTGAACAGCTTGCCGTCCAGGTAGGACAGCGCGGCGAACAGCGTCACCGTGCCGTGGCGCTTGTAGTCGTGCGTCCGGGTGGCGCTGTGGCCGCGCAGGACGGGGAAGCCGGGCTGGGTGCGCTCCAGGGCCTGGCACTGGCTCTTCTCGTCGCAGCACAGCACCAGCCCCCGCTCCGGCGGGTCCAGGTACAGCCCGACCACGTCCCAGAACCGCTCCTCGAAGCGCGGGTCGTTCGACAGCTTGAACGTGCGCGTCACGTGCGGCTTGATGTCGTTGGCCCGCCACAGCCGCCGCACCGTGTCCTTGGACACCCCGGCCGCCTTGGCCATGCTGCGCACCGACCACCGCGTCCGGTTCGGCGGCGGCCGGGTGGCCCCCAGGATGATCCGCTCGCGCACCTCCGGCGCGATGGACGGCTTGCGGCCGCGGCCCCCGGCGTCCGCAAGCCCCGCAAGCCCCGCCTCGCGGAAGCGGCGCTCCCACCGGATCACCGCCGCGCGGCTGACGCCCACCGCCCGCGCCGTCGCCGCCTGGCTGAGGCCCTCCGCCCGACGCAGGACGATCGACGCCCGCCAGTGGTCCCGCTGCGCCGCGGTGGGCCTTTGAACCACCGCCTCAAGCGCCTCGCGCTGATGCGCGGTGAGGGTCAGCAAAGGGGTCGGTCTTGGCATTCCACGGCTCCCGCATTGGCGTGCCCGGAAGCATGCCGCATCCCCCTCCCATATGCAATCTTATTTAAGCGACGGAACACTAGTGCGCCAAGCGTCGGCAGCATAAGCGCCTGGAAGCTAGGAATCCGGAAATCCGAGTCCACATCTATACCCCTGTCCAGTCAACGGAGCATCAGCGGCTTCGTGATCTTCCGTCAAGCCCCACTCCCGGCATTGCCGATCATGTCCGGGAGTAGGTCCATCGCATTGGCAACCAAGGTCTCTGGACGCTTCCGATAGGTGCTTCACCGGAGATTCCGCCTCAATCGAGCGTGCCTCAGGCCGTCCGCCGCTCTTCAGCCGCTGGGAGTGGCCTTCTCCTGGGAGGCCGTGAGTGCCCGCATGTCGATGAACGGTACGGCGCCGCCGCCGCTGACCGTCGGCAGGCGCCCGTCCCACGCCTCGATGGCCCGGAGTTCGATCAGCTTGGGGTTCTGGGCAAGCGCCTCGCCTTCGATGCGAATGGCCTCCGCACGGGCAGCCGCGGTCTGCTGCGTACGGAATGCTTCGGCCTCGGCGGCCTCCCGCACCTCCGCAGCCTTGGCCTCGGCCTGCGTGATGCGCCGGACCTTCTCGTTCTCGGCCCGCAGCGCGTCCTGCTCGGCCTTCACCTTGGCCTCAATTGAAGCGTTGAATTCATCGGAGAAGGCGAAGTCCGTGATGGCCACGTTCGCCACCCGGAGCGCTCCGTCCAGATCCCGGTCGTTCAGGGTGTCGTTGATGAACCGCTCGATCGCCTCTTGAATGCCTAGCTTGACCTGCGCCCGTTGCGTGACGAGCTGCTCGGCCGTGTACTGCGCGGTTACGGCCTTGACGCTTTCCTGGATGGCCGGCGCGATCAGCTTGGACGACACGATTTCCGGCGAGGCCCCGACATGCTGGTAGGTCTGCGGCGTCATCGGGCCGATCAGCGAATACTGCACGGCCACCTCCGTCGAGACCTCCTGCAGGTCCTTGGAGGCCGCTTCGGCGAGTACGGTCTCTCGCCGCAGCCGGACGTCCACATCCTTGACTGAGTCCAGCAGAGGCAGCTTCAGATGGAAGCCCTCGGCCAACGAGTTCGGCTGCACTGCCCCTACTCGCACGAGCACGCCATAGTGGCCGCTGGGCACGATGGTCCAGCACCCCATGGCGATTAGAAACGCTGCGACTCCCCCAATCGCCGTTCCGACGCCAATGCCCAAAAGGTCTTTCATGCTCTGCTCCTGCTTCCTTTTATGTTGGTGGATTGCCACGCCATTATGCGCTGTCGCGCATCAATTTGGGGGCCGCTTCGATTGCTCTATGCGGTCTGACGAGCTATTTTCGACAGATGGCAGTGATCTACACCGTCTGCGAAGGAAAGCGAAGTTCTCCGAGGTGATTCGGCAGGTGCGGGAAGTCGAAAGCGTGACCGTTTCCTATCGCGGTGAGCCTGTGGCAAAAATCAGCCCGTTCAGGCGTCATCGGAGTCCGACGCTCGAACAGCGGTTGCGTGACCTTGAACAGCGGGGCGTCTTGGTTCGTTCGCGTGAACGTCCCGCACTTGGCCCGGTCGAACGGCGACCCGGTGCCTTGGCGCATTTTCTTGCCGAACGCCACGGATGAGCGTCGCCAAAGTTCAGTGCGGCTGAACACTCAGACTGGTGTGCTTTCAAGCCGTTCAATCTCCTCCTGCGTCAGCATCGGCATGTGACGGCTCGGCTGCCAGTAGTTGGCGATCTTCGACAGGTCGCGTGGGGTGCTGTACCCCGTGGCGAATTGGTTGATCCAATCGGCTAGGAACCCCGTGTCGATGCGGGCGTTGCGCAGCGCCCGTGCCAACTCGAAGACGGTTGCCCCCATGTTGTAGCGCAGGAGTTTTCGCTCAACCGGGTGCATCTGCAGGAACAATTCGCGGACCTAGCCCCGCTCAAGTGCGCTTTGCTGCGGTTTCACGACGAACTCGGTGAATTCCGTGAATGAAGGGCGGAACGCGCTTCCGGCCATGTTGCGGGACGCGACGCCGTCATGGATGTGCCTTCCGAGGGCGGTGCGCGGCGGACGGACATGGTTGCCCGGGCAGTCAAAGGCCTCGTCTCTGTTGCCTGCGGAAACCGAGACCGCTAAACTCCGTCTTCACATATATATGTGAAGACGGACGTCCCAACATGGCGAACAAGAACACAACAATGAATCTTCCCGAATCCCTCATTGCCAAGGCCAAAGCCTATGCGGCCACCCAAGGCACCACCATGACGGCCATCGTGCGCAGCCATCTGGAGGCGGTCACGGCCGAGTTGGAACAGCCTGCGGAAGAACCTCTGCAAGCCTATTCAACGGGCATGATCGGACGTGATGAGGCCATTCGCCGCATTGGGGTCCGCGACTACGCCGGGTTGCTTGTGGCGCTGGGCGATGCGGGGCTCTCACCGCCTCGGCCGCCAGAGCACCAAATCGAAAACGAGGCGGCCACCTTCGCGCGCATCTGGGCCGCCACATGAAGCGTTGCGTTCTGGTCATTCCCGACGCTGGGCCGCTGAACAGCCTTTGGGTCGCCGATCGGCTGGACCTTCTGCTGCGCTTGAGCATGCCCATCGTGGTTGTGGACGCGGTTTACGATGAGGTCACGAGCGATCTCAGGTATCCAAAGGACGCGGCGGTCAAGGCGTTCATCGATGGGCACAGCCCCCCATTCGTCATCGAGCAAACCGACGTCGGCGCCTATGAACGGGAGCGGCGCCGGGCCGGCGAGCCGCCCAAACGCAACATCGGTGAACTGGCGATGATGGACTTCATCAGCGATGCTGGGGGCGTTCGGCGATATTTGGAGTCAAGCGACCCCCTTCTGGTCTTGTTCGAGGATCGCGGGCTGCGGGTTTTTCGCAAGCCTCCGAACATGCATCTGCTGTCCACGGTCGGGCTTTTGCGGGGGATGGAAAAGGCCGGCGTGATTCGCTCCGCGGACGCCGTCATTCAGGAGATGACGAACCCGACCAAATCAGATCGGCGACCACAGGATCGCCGGGCGTTCGCTGATCTTCCCGCCGGGATCGATGAGCCGGCAGACATTGGCAGTCATTGGTCACCATAGCCGTTAATGCCCAGCTCGCTGCGCAGGTCGGCGGTCAGGGCTTCCATCGGGGGGTCCAGCGGGATGCCGGTGCCGTCGGCGATGCGCACCATGCGCTGAAAGTTGGCGATGACGCCGGCGGCGTCGATCATGGCCGGCTCGTCCAACTCGCTGAGCACCTGTTGCCGGGCTGCGGCGATGGCTTCGGCATCGTCGTCCAGGCTGACGTCGGCGAAGGCCAGCAGGGCTTGGCCGCTGGGCACGCTGGTTGGAACCGCTTCGTCGGCAACGATGGCGGTCAAGTCCACATCCTCTCCACTGGTCTCGGCGCTCACACGGAGCATCATGGCGTGGGCGCTGGTTCAGTAGAAACACTCGCTCAAGGAAGACACGCGTCCGGCCAGCAGCTCAATCTGGCAACGGGAAAGGGCGCTGTTCGCGTTGTCGTTGGGAGTGCGGATGCTGCGCAGGGGCAGGTATTGGGCGTCGCTCAAACGGAGCAGCATGCGCACCGAGTCAGGCACCAGGCTCATGGCTGAAATCACGTTGGCCGAGCGCCCGCCCGGGTAGAGGTCGGCTTCCGACTCGCCCGCGTGCTCCGGCTGCACGGTGTGCACCCAGGCGCCGGAGTCGGCCGCGCCGGGCGGACGGTAGCCGCTTGGCGAACCGGCTACGGCGGATGGCAGGGGCTCCAGCGGGAGGCCCAGCGCGCGATGAAAGCCATCGATGCTGATGGCCGCCACCACCACGCCCAGGAGTTCGACGTATTGCTCATCGCTCACCCCGGCGGCGTTGACGCCATCGAGCCAGCTTCGGGATAGACGCGCCGGGTCGGTGGTCACCCGGTGTACGGTATCGATGACGACGTCCGGCAGGTGGGTGGTGCTGAGGTGGGGGCCGAAATCCCCGTTCGGGGACAGGGCTTCCCGCCGTCTTCGGCAAGCCTCGCAGAAACGGGCGTTGCGCGTTTCGGCGACTAACGCGATCCGGTCCTCGCTCGACCACCAACAGCCGGGCTCGGCGATCATCTGCCAGACGGCCCGGTGCGCATCGGGAATGTCCTCCCGGATGGCGTATCCGCTCTTCGAATAGTCAAATGCCATGGCGCTTGCGCCTCAACCTGCTGCAATTCCGGCAATGGTGGCGAGTTGCGGTCGGATTGGCAATAAGGGCCTAGGATTTCGAGGGCAAGATGCCCTCGAGCCGGCGCGTGGCGCCGATTCTCCACGCATGCCCTCGAGCCGGCGCGTAGCGCCGTTTCTCCACGCATGGGCTAGAATTCCCTAATGATTGATCTATTGCCGTCACTGAACCTCACCACTTGGATTTGGATTGCGTTTGCCCCGCCCGCCTTCATCGTGTTGATGGTGGGATGGGACCCGGTCGGGCGCGTCGGCGGCGGGGGCTTCGGCTTTCGCGTGGAAAGCCGGCTCGCCTGGATTCTCATGGAGTTGCCGGCGCTCGCCACCTTTCCGCTGATCTACCTCTCAAGCGGCAATCTGCATGTGGTCGGCAATGTCGCGGTCGTGCTTTGGTTGGCCCACTACGGACACCGCACCTTCGTCTGGCCTTGGTTCGTCCCCAAAAAGGGCAGCACGGTGCCGATCACGATGATCGCGATGGCGGTGTTCTTCAACGGGATCACCGGTGGCCTGATCGGTTGGTTCATGGGCTACCACGCCGACTACGGAGTGGACTGGCTAGCCGACCCCCGCTTCCTGGCCGGGCTGGCGCTGATGTTCGCAGGGGCGGCGCTCAATGTCTGGGCGGACTATCGGCTGCTCGATCTGCGCAAGGCAAGCGGGGGGCAGCGCGTGATGCCGCAGGGCGGGGCGTTCGAACACCTGGCCTGCCCCAATCTGGCGGGTGAGATCCTTGAGTGGATTGGGTTTGCGCTGCTGACTTGGTCGTTTCCCGCCTTGGCCTTCGCCATCTGGACGGTTGCCAACTTGGCGCCTCGGGCATTCTGGCGCCGCAACCAGTACCGGGAGAGCTTTGCCGACTATCCCAAGGGGCGGGCTGCGCTGATTCCCAAGTTGTTGTGAGCGCCGCGCCCGCCGTCACCAAGTGAGCAGTTCAGCCGTTGGCGTCTCCGGCATCTCGTCAGCGAGCAGCCAACGGATGAAGATGATCGCTTCGTCGTAGCCCGCCGTGCTGATCCAGTTGTGCTCGGCTGGCTGGTGGCTGACGTGGACCACGTAGCTGCCGTCGGGCTCGGGCGTTGCCGTCTGCTTGTTGAGGCAGACCGGGTAGTCCCTGAAATTGGTGGACTGCATCACGAAATTCCAAGTCTGCAACCCCCAGTAGCAGGCCTCCGGCGAGCGGAAACGGAGCCTTAAGTACTCATTTTCCTTGAGCCGGTAGCGGCAGAAGCAGTAGATGTTGTCCACGGTGCCCCAGCCGCCTTGGTCCGCATCGAACTCGAAGGGCGGCAGGAAGACGTTGATGGGGAACTCAACCGGCAGCGGCGCGATCCAGGTGGTGCATTGGAAGAACATCGCCATGGTGCGGATGCGCCGGGCCAATTGCTCGTCGGTCAGCGGCAGTGCCGCAGGCTGAGCGGCGACGTTCTCGATGCTCAGCCGGCTTTCCCGTGAGTTTGGCCGGTCGAAGAAATACTCTCGGGTGAAGAGCGTCACGGCGTCTTCGTCGATGCGGAACTCGTTGGGGCCCTTGGGGTTCGGGGTGAGCTTGATCTCGAAGGAGCCGTCCTCGGCGAAGACGATGTCGCGCTGGTTGACGTTCAGCGTCACCCGGTCGGCTAGCTCGCCGTGGGGGTCGCCGCCGTAGAGGCAAAAGCTTAAGTAGCAACTGTCGAAGCGCTGCCCCTTGATCAGGTACTCCTGGTCGCCCCGCACTTGGGAGAAGTAATAGACCGCATCGACGTTGTCGCCGTACAGCTTGCGGTTGCCGTCGGAGAGCAGCATGAGCTCCGGCCGCAACGGATCGTTGTGCAGGTAGAAGTCCACGGCGGTCTGCAATAGGTGGAAGATGTGCTGGTAGCCATCGACCTGGCCTTGGTGGTCCAGCCCCTTTTCGGGGTCCAAAAAGGTCTGGTCCGCGTCCCGGATGATGTCCAGGAACTCGTTCAGGGCTTCCTTGCTTTGCAACATGGGGCTTCCTCCCTCCTCGGTGGTTTGATGGGTCTTGCGTGTTAGGCGAGCTTGCGTTCGGGGGCCTTGTCCAGACCGCCCAGGAAATCGAGATAGCGGCGGTAGTGCGTTTCGACTTCGGCGGGCTGGACGCCGATCATGTCCAGGGAGTATTCGTGCTTGCCGTGCTTGTCCTTGGCTTCTTGGCGCAGGAAGGCTTCCATGCGGCCGGCGCTGCCCGCATCGAGGCGCCAGCCGAACCGGTCGTAGATCTGCCGCACCACCGCCATTTGGTCCACCACGAAATCGTCGAACAGCACATCGACGATCTGATCCTCCCGGTTGAGCCGCTGGCGGTCCTCGAGGAATCGCTCAAAGTAGCGCGCCCAGAGCCGCAGCTGCTCGTGGCCGGACCGCTCGACCGCCTCGTGGTTGGAGTACAGGGACCGCGTCGAGGAGATCAGGCTGGCCAGTGACGGCACGACGTAGGCCGGATGGCGGTGGGTCATGATGATCCGGGCGTCGGGATAGACGTCGAACAACGCTTGCAGGCGCATGAGGTGCACCGGCGACTTCAGCAGCCATCTTGAGGTGCGCACGCCGCCGGATTGCAGGAATTGCAGGAACCGCCGGTGCCAGCGGAAATTTGCGGCTTGGTCGGCCGTCTCCAGAAACCACTCGCTGTAGTCGGCCAGGTAGGCCTGGGCCATGTACTGAAAGCTGGTGAAGTTCAGCGCCATCACCCCGACGCACTCCTGGGGCGAGTCCGCCTCCATGTAGTGTTTCTTGCGGAAGTCGGGAACCAGTTTGAAGAGCTGATCGAACTCGGTGCGAATCGTGTCGATGCGGTCGTTGTGTCGATAGCTTTCCGGCGTCGGCGCAGGGTGCGGCAGCAGGCATTCCCAACTCAGCGGCGAGCGGTGCGCGGCGTCTTGGTTCAGAAGCGCCTGCAGTATGGATGTCCCGGAGCGCGGCATGCCGATGATGAACAGGGGTTCGGTGATCGGATCGTCGAGGATCTCCGGGTGCTCAGCGATGGCCTTCTCCACTTTGAACCGGGCGTCGGCCATTCGCTGGATCAGGGTCTTGAAGGCGAACTTGCCGAAGGCGTTCAGCCGGGCGTCGGCCTTAGTTGACGCGATCAACCGATCAAGCCCCTCGGTCAAGCCGTCGTCGGCATACGCATGGCCGGCCGTCTCAGCCGCCTTGGCCAGTATCCGGCGCCGGTCCAACTCGAAGAGCCGGATGCCGCATCCTTCGATCAAGGCACCTGCGGCGTTGATGGCCTTGAGCGTCGTCGAATGCTCAATGGCGATCGGCGAGTTGTACATCGCCGACTAGGTGAGCTTCTTGAGCTTGGTGGCGATCGACATATCCCCCTTCACCTTGATCTTGCCGGAGGCGACGGCCATGAACGGCTTGATCTCCCGCCTTTGCAGCTTGCCGTAGGTGTCGAGCGACATCCGCACGGTGCACTCCGCCTCGATGTCCTGGCCGGTGACGACGGCCACCTCGTTGCTGTCTCCGGACCCGTCGATCAGCATGCGCTCATCGTCGAGGCAGAACATCAGGCTCTTGCCGAGCGGGTCGATCTGGCTGGCCTTCTCGTTCATGTCGGCGCAGATTTCCTCAATGGTCATTGCAAACCCTCCCTAGGTGCTGTGGTTCAAAGCGCGCCATTGTTCGGGCAGCGGCGCTTGCCGCTCGACCCGGGCGTGGAGCGCACCGTCGTGAAAGTTGACTTGGATGCTGTCGCCGGCTTCCACCGCCGCGGCGTTGGTGATGGCGCCCGCTGTGTCGGTGCCTGTGCCCGTGACGATGGCGAATCCCCGCGCCAGCGCCTGCAACGGACTGACCGCCTCAAGGGTGCGGGCCAGGGCACTGAGCCTATCCGCGTTCTGCGTGAGTTGGGCTGCCATGCGCCGTTCGGCGCGGCCCTGCAAAGCGGCCACCGCAGCGGTTAGAGCGGCGATGCGCGGCTCCGGGCGTTGCCGCTCAAGCCCCTGCTGCAGGCTCGCGAAACGGGTCCGCGTACGCTCCAGACTGTTCCCCAAGCCCAGACGCAGGCGCGTCTCGAGATCGTCGGCCCGCTGCATCAATTGCAGCAGGCGGTCGCGGGGATTGACCAGCCGCGACCGCAGGGCCGCATGCTGGTGGCGAAGCAATTCGAGCCGGTTGTTCGAGGCGGACATGAGCCGCTGCCGCCAGCGGCCGAGATCCTGATTCAGGGCGGCGGCGTCCGGCGTGATCAACTCCGCCGCCGCCGACGGCGTGGGCGCCCGAAGGTCGGCGGCGAAGTCGGCGATGGTGAAGTCGGTTTCATGGCCGACCGCCGACACCGTCGGCACCGGGCAGCGGGCGATGGCCCGGGCCACCGCCTCTGAGTTGAAGGTGAACAGGTCCTCGAGGCTGCCGCCGCCGCGGGTCAGCAGCACCAGGTCGGGCGCCAACCCCGGCACCCGGTTCAGGGCATCGAGAATCTGCGGCTCGGCTTCCGCGCCTTGGACGGCAACCGGCAGCAGGGTGACCTCAAGCAGCGGAAAGCGGCGCCGAATGACGCTCAGCACATCCCGAAGCGCGGCACCGGAAGGCGAGGAGACCACGGCCAAATGGCGCGGATAGGCCGGCAGGGCGCGCTTGCGCTCCTCGGCAAAGAGGCCCTCGGCGGTGAGGCGGGCCTTGAGCGCCTCGTAGGCGGCGCGCAAGGCGCCTTCCCCGGCCGCCTCCATGTGCTCCACGATGACTTGGAATTCGCCCCGGTTCTCGTACAGGCTCACCCGCCCGCGCAGCAGCACTTCGCCGCCGTCGCTGGGCTGCATTCGGCACAGGCGGTTGCGGTTGACGAACATCGCGCAGCGCACCTGCGCGGCGTCGTCCTTCAGGGTGAAGTACCAGTGGCCGGAGCGGGGCCGGGCGAAGTTGGAAATCTCGCCGCGAATCCAGACGAGGTTGAAGCGCTCCTCAAGCAGCCGCCGGGCGCTTTGGTTGAGGTCGCTGACGGAGAGTACGGTGGGTTCGGTCATGGACCCTCTAGAAGGTGCGGCCCAGCTCGAACTGAAAGCGCTCCTCCTCGTCGATGGACTTAGTGTTGAAGGGCTTGGCAATGCCGAAGGTCATCGGCCCCATGCCGGTCAACCAAGTGATGCCGAAGCCGACCGAGTAGCGGAACTCATCCAAGCTGAAGCCAAAGCAGTTGATGCTGGTTTCCGGGCAGTTGGTGTTGAAGACGTTGCCCGCATCGACAAACATGACCGAGCGGAACTGCCGGTTGTCCTCCACGAACGGCAGGTTGAAGATGATTTCCGCTGAGGCCTCCACGAGCAGATTGCCGCCAAAGGGGTCGCCGCGGTCGCGGAAGAAGCCCGACGGCAACGGGTTGCCGTCCCGGTCGGTGGAGGGGTTGGTGGTTCTCGGACCCAAGGTCGATTGCTCGAAGCCGCGGATGGAGCCGAAGCCGCCGGCGAAGAAGTGCTCATAGAACGGCAGACCCTTGGTGCCGCCGTAGCCGCCGCCGTATCCCACCTCGGTGCGGAAGCGCAGCGCCATGTTGCCGATGAAGGGGAAGTACTGCTCGCCCCGGTAGGTGAGCTTCCAGAACTGCAGGTCGCTGCCGGGGACCGAGGCTTGCAGGCCGAGGGTCTGGGAGCGGCCCCGGGTGGGAAACAGGCCCCGGTTGAGGGTGGTGCCCTGCCAGGCGAGATTGAGCTTCAGGTTCAGAAAGTCGTCGCCGTTCTTCTCTAGGAATTCGGTGATCTCCAATGCCGGGAAGCGGCCTTCGGTCAGTTTGGTCTGCTCTATGGTGCCGCCGAAATTGATTCGCTGGGTCTCGCCGATGGGGAAGCCGAAGGTGATGCCCAAGCCAATGGCATCGGTGCTGTAGCGGGCGATGTTGCGCTCGTCGAAATCCAGGCGGCGGTAGTAGGCGTTGTAGCCGCGGCTGATGCCGTCGAGGGTGTAGTAGGGGTTGAAGTAGTTGAAGCTCGCCGACTTCTGGTAGCTGGAGAACGACAGGCCGACGCCGAGGCTGTTGCCGGTGCCGAGCACGTTGTTCTCCTGGTAGTTGCCGCCGAGCACCAGCCCCCAGCCCTGGCTGTAGCCGAGGGTGGCGGAAATGCTGCCGGAGGGCTGCTCCTCCACGTCGAAGGCCACGTCCACTTGGTCGTCGGTGCCGGGCACCGGCGGGGTCTCCACGTTCACTTCCCGGAAGTAGCCCAGGCGCTCCAGACGCACCTTGGAGAGGTCGATCTGCGCCGTGGATGCCCAACCGCCCTCCATCTGGCGCATTTCCCGGCGCATCACTTCATCCTGGGTGACGCGGTTGCCGGCGAAGCTGATGCGGCGCACGTAGGCGCGCTTGCCCGCATCGATCATGAAGTCCACATCGACGTTGCCGGTCTCCTCGTCCACCAAGGGCACCCCGGAGGCGGATGCGAAGGTGTAGCCGGCATTGCCAAGCGCCCCTTCCAAGCGGTCTTCGGTGGCGGTCAGCAGTTGTTGGGAAAACACTTGGCCGGGGGCAACTAGGAACAGGCGCCGCAGATCCTCCGGCTTCACGTCGTTGAGCTGGCCGAGCAGATTGACCTCATCGACCACGTACTTGCTGCCTTCCTCCACGTTCATGGAGATATAGACCTGGCGCTTGTCCGGGGTGATGCTCACCTGGGTGGAATTGATGTCGAACTCGACGAATCCCCGGTCCTTGTAGTGGGACTCCAGCTTTTCCAAGTCGCCGGAGAGCTTTTCGCGGCTGTACTTGTCGTTGTTGCGGAAGAATGAGAAGAGCGTTGGATGCTGAAGCTCCATTACGTCAAGCAGCTCATCCTCGGAAAAGGCGTTGGCGCCGACGATGTTGATGTGGCGGATGCCCGATGTCTTGCCTTCTTCGATGTCGATGCGGATGGCCACCCGGTTGCGGGCCAGTTCCTCCACCTCGGTGTCGATGGCGGCGCCGTAGCGGCCTTGGGAAACGTATTGGCGCTCGAGCTCCAAACCGACCCGCTCCAGGGTCGCCTGCTTGAATATCTCGCCTTCGCTCAAGCCCTGCTGGGTGAGCCCCTCCAGCAGCGCATCGGTCTTGATGGCCTTGTTGCCCTCGATCTCAATGGACTCGATGGCGGGCCGCTCGACCACGGTGACCACCAGCACGCCACCGTCCCGGGCCATGCGGATGTCGTCGAAGTAACCGGAGGCGAACAGCAGGCGAATCAACTGGCGGATGGCCACTTCATCGACCCGGTCGCCGACGTTGACCGGCAGCGCGTTGAACACCGTGCCCGCGGAGACCCGCTGCAGCCCCTGCAGGCGGATGTCGGCGATGGTGAAGGCGTCGGCGCGGACCGGCGCGGCGGCGCCCAAGGCCACCGCAAACGCCGCTGCGCCGAGCATGGCGCGCAGCAGGCGGGTTCCCCGGGCGAGCAGCACTAGAAGAACCTCAGAAAGTCATTGACGAAGACCAGCACCATGAGGCCGCCGATCAAAATCACGCCGACCTGTCCGCTGAAGGCTTGGATGCGCTCGGAAACCGGCCGCCGGGAGACGATCTCGGCTAGGCAATAGATCACGTGGCCACCGTCAAGCAGGGGAATCGGCAACAGGTTCAATATCCCCAAGGAGACGCTGAGCAGCGCCAGCATGCCCACGTAAATCTGCCAGCCTGCCGCCGCCGAGTCGCCGGCCACCTTGGCGATGGTGATTGGGCCGCCCAGGTTGCGTGCCGACATCTGCCCGAACAGCAGCTTGCCCAAGTGGTCGATCATCAGCGCGGACATGGCCCCGGTTTCCTTAATGCCGTGCAGCACGGCATCCACCGGCCCATGGCGCACGGTGATCATAGGGGCCCGCACGCCGACGAAGCCGATCACTTCGCCCTCGCTGCCGTGGCGCGGGTCAGGCGTGACCACGGCCTCGCGCTGCGCGCCATCGCGCAGGAAGGTCCAGTGCATGGGCCGGCCCGGCGCGGCCTGCACCGCCTCGACCATTTGCGGCCAGGTGTCGATGGCCTCGCCGTCGATGGCCAGTACCCGATCCCAGGGCTGAATCCCGGCGCGTTCGGCGGCATCGCCGTCCTGCACGCCGCCAACGATGGCCAAGCGGGCCGGCTTCAAGCCGAGCGCGTCGAGCAGGTCGGGGTCGGCTGCATCGTGCAGCCAGTCCACCACCGGCACGTCCACCTGTTGCTCAGCCGTGGCACCAGGGGTGCGCGTGAGGATGCCGATGTGGCCCGTCTCGCCGATGCGCTCCGCAAGCGCCATCACCACCTGCTGCCAACTGTTGACCTCGCGGCCGTCGATGGCCACGATCTGCTGGTAGTCGTCAAGCCCCGCCGCGGCTGCGGGACTCGGCTCATCAACCTGCCCCACCATCGGCAGCAGGCTGAGGGTGCCGGCAAATGCCAGCAGGCTGTAGATGACGATGGCGAGCAGGAAGTTGGCGAACGGGCCGGCCACGGCGATGGCGAGCCGCCACCACACGCTGAGCCGGTTGAAGCTCAGCTCATCAGCCCCGATGGCCTCTTTTTGCTGGGGGTCGCGCTCATCAAGCATGCGCACGTAGCCGCCCAAGGGCAGGGCGCCGATGGCGAATTCCGTGCCGTGCCGGTCGGTGCGCGACCACAGTGACTTGCCGAAGCCCACCGAGAACTTGAGAATGCGCACGCCGGACCAACGAGCCACAATGTAGTGGCCGAACTCATGAAAGGTCACCAATACGCCCAAGGTAACGATGAATGCGAGGGGATAGATCAGCACGCAGCGATTCTCTTTTTGACGGAGCGAGGGCATCTTGCCCTCGCATTGAACCGAGGCATCCCATCGAGGGCGGGACGCCCTCGCTCCGGGGCGTTTCGCTTGACATCAGCGAAAAAACCAAAATGAGAACTGCTGATCAGCATGAGGGCTTCGGAACTCGACTGCCGTGCATGGTAAACGATTCGGCGTCAGGAATCTGCGTAGGGAATCAAGCGGAATCCCGGAGCGAGGGCGTCCCGCCCTCGAACAAATGGAGTCCCGGAGCGAGGGCGTCCCGCCCTCGAACAGGCGGAGCCCCGGAGCGAGGGCGTCCCGCCCTCGAACAGGCGGAGCCCCGGAGCGAGGGCGTCCCGCCCTCGAACAGGCCTCTGCCTTCAGGGCCTCTCGGAGTTTCTAGGCGGCGTAAGCGAGCTGGTTGGCGCGGCAGGCGTCGATGATTTCTTCGGCCATATCCAGGCAGGTGCCGCAGCCGCCGCCGACGCCCAGCCTTTCAGTGAGATGCTCAACATCCGCCACGCCGGCTTCGGCGGCTTCGCGGATGTCCGCGTCGGTGATTGCTTTGCAGATGCAAACGTACATTGGGCGCAAGTCTAATTGATAGGTATTTGCAATTGCAACACCTATCGCGTTGCAATTCATGTTTTCTGATGAAACTAATTTCTATTTATAAAACAATGGGTTAGGCTTGATTTTGGGCGCGGAAGGGCGCATTATGGCGAAAATCCCACCGAGACACCGCCATGCAACCCATCGAAAACGACGTCATCGTCCACCTCAACCGGGTTCTGAAGAACGAGCTGACCGCCATCAACCAGTACTTCCTGCACGCCAAGATGTATGAGGACTGGGGCATCCACCGCCTGGCGGAGAAGGAGCGCGAGGAATCCATCGACGAGATGAAGCACGCCGATGCCCTCATGGAGCGCATTCTCTTCTTGGAAGGGCTGCCCAATCTCCAGGACCTCGGCAAGCTTCGGATCGGCCAGGCCACCCAGGAAATGCTGGAGTGCGACCTCGCCTTGGAAATGGATGCCATGCCCATGCTGCGCGATGCCATCGCCTATTGCGAGAGCATCGGCGACTACGTCTCACGGCAACTGTTCCGGCAAATTCTCGATTCCGAGGAGGACCACGTGGACTGGCTTGAGACCCAACTGGAACTGATCGGCAAGGTCGGCATCGAGAACTACATCCAGTCGCAGATGCACGACTGACGAACTGCCCCGGTGACGCCGAACGGAGCGGCCGGGCCGATCAGCTAGCGGTGTCCGAGCTAGCGACCCTGGCGTGTTTGGCGCGAGACAGAAACTCCGCCTCTGTGCCGCAGTCGATGATCCAGTCGCCGACCTCCGCCAAGCGCTCGGGATCGGTCACCCCGTCGATCTGAGCGGAAAGCCGCTCCGCCGTCTGCCCGCCGAACTTCCGGCCAGCCAGTTGGCACAATAGCGCCCGCTCGTCTGCTCGGGCTTGCGTGACACCGAGCTCCCTGCCTTCGGCCAGCCAGTGGTCCACCATGGACTTCAACATAAACGACTTCATTTCCTGAAACTCCCCAAGCTCTGCTATTTTCCTCAGCTTGCTCTTCAGCTTCGGCACCTTTGGCAGGTCCGGCACCAGTGACTGCCGAATCCACTCCGCAAACGCCACCCGCAGCTCCCGGTGGCCCGGCCCGCCCAAGCGCTCCGACAGGCGGCCCAGAACTGCGTCCGGGTCACGCGCCAAGGCACCTTGGTGGATCTCGATCTGCAGCGATACGGCGTTGTTCCTCGGCAAATCCTCAACCCTGATGCGGCCCATGTCAACCAACTTGAGGCCCGGCCAATCCGCTCCGCCGTCTGCCGAAAGGTCAGCCAGGCTAGTCGGCCCCCGCCAAGGGTGCAGGCCGTTGTACAGCACGACCGGCCGCACCATCGGTAGCCGCCCGCCCGGGTCGAGTTCACCCTGTCGGGCGAGGTCCTCCAGCAGCAGGTGCATGTAGGTGCCTACACGCAGTGGCATCAGGCGATCGGGCCAGCGCTGAAACTCGACCAGCAGGATGAGGCTGCCGCCGTGCCGCCGTACCCGCCACACCCCATCGCCGACGCGACGCACCAGCCTCGGGTTGAACCACTCGGCGGGCAGGCGCTCCAAGGTGCCCAAGTCGAGCGTCTCGAACAGCGCTTGGGACAGAACGACCTCCATGAGGTCTCCCGCCATAAGCGCGAATGCGTAGAGGTTCTTAAACGCCGCGTCGTGGCGCCGACTGCCCTTTTTGGTCCGCTTGGCCATGCGGGCATGGTGGCTGGTGTGCCAGCCGATGTCTGTACGTCATTGCCCTACGCGTTGTGCGAGATTGTCCCGGCGTGGCTTGGATGCAGCGAAAATCCCCTTCATTGGTCGCCGCGGGCAGTTCGTGAGGTGAGGTTCTAGCCGTGTTCGCTGTACACTGAAAGTTCAGGCAAACCTGCGGCTGGCCAGAATGAGGGGCAGAACCATGCGCCGACTATTGCGGTGGATTGGAGTCGGGATGGCCGCTTTGGTTCTCCTTATTGGACTGGCGGCTTGGAACCCCGGTGAGACATCGCGCGTCATCTGGCCGCTGGTGGAGAACGCGCAGCTCAACGAGCCGTTTCTCGGCGTTACCGCCGCCGGCGAAACGGAGCCCGGCCTGTTTCATATCCGGGCCACCGGCGTCAGCACCGAACCGATCCGCGAAGCCGCGGCCACGTTTCTAGCAAGCCTTACCCCGGAACAACGCAGCCGCACGCTGTTTCCCGTCGATGACCTGGAATGGCGGCGCTGGTCCAACATCCACCTCGCAGCGCGGCAGGGCGTCGGCCTCCTCGAGATGGATGCGGCGCAAACCAAGGCCGCGTTTGGCCTGATGGCTGCGACGCTGAGTGCCCGGGGATTCGAGACCTCCCGCGACATCATGCGTCTCGAAGGGCACTTGGCTGACTTGGTGGACGACCACGTCCAGTACGGCGAACAGCGCTACTGGTTCACCGTGATGGGCGAACCGTCGCAGAGCGAGCCGTGGGGTTGGCAACTCGACGGTCACCATCTGGTCGTGAACTGCTTCGTGTTGGGCGACCAGGTCGTGCTCACGCCAACATTCATGGGCTCCGAGCCGACCCGGGCCGACACGGGACGGTTCGCCGGCACGGCGATCCTTGAGGAGGAACTGGTGGCCGGCCTAGCCTTGGTCAACGCGCTCGACGACGCGCAGCGCACGGTCGCCATCATCGATCCGAACAAGACCGGAGACAACAACCACGGCGAGCAGTTTCAGGACAACGCGGTGGTGCCGTACGAGGGCATTCGCCTTGGCGAACTCGATGACGCCCAACGGGAGCTTGCCCTTGGGCTGATCAGGCTGTACACGGGGAACTTGGCGTTTGGGCATGCCGAAATCCGTCTCTCGGAAGTGGTTCGGCACTGGGACGACACCCACTTCGCCTGGGTGGGTGGCACGGGCCCGGACGCGGTCTTCTACTACCGCATCCACTCACCAGTGATCATGATCGAGTACGACCACCAGGGGCCGGTGGCGCTGGATGGCCCCAACATGCCGAGCCGCAACCATGTGCATACGGTGGTGCGGACACCCAACGGCAACGACTACGGGAAGGACTTGCTCAGGCAGCACTTGCTCGAACAGCCGCATTGAGGTGCCGGTCTGGGTTGCCGATCAGCCAGCGGAGTCCGGGCTAGCGACCCTGGCGTGCTTGGCGCGAGAAATAAACTCCGCTGCGGCTAGGGCGATGGAAGTTACTGGGACGCTTGCGTCTCGATCTTGCGGATCGCTTCGACGGTCCTGCGGAAAGATTGGCTCCTAACAAGCTCCTTCGGATCGACGTAGTTCGATCCGTCAAGCCACCGAGTACGGACCTTCGGCTTTTCCGGCCCAATCGAGCAGTTCTCACGTTGGCTCTTTCTTTGACACGGAGCGCCGCCCGGAGGGCGTCCCGCCCTTGATGGAATCCCTCGGTTCAATGCGAGGGCAAGATGCCCTCGCTCCAAGAGGAAACGCCCGGAGCGAGGGCATCTTGCCCTCGAACGAAGCCGCTTCGATTCGAGAGCGGGGCGCTCTTGTCTCCGGCAAAACGAGAATTGCTGTCGCTTGTAGGAGCTAACTCTCCGGCAGCGCGAAGGCCACCAAGTGGTCAGCGGCCGGATTAAAGCCCGCCCAGTGGCCGCCGGCGGCGATCACCACGAATTGGCGGCCGTCGGCCAGTTGGTAGGTCATAGGCGTTGCGTTGGCCGCGGTGGGCAGTTCGTGGCGCCAGATTTCAGCGCCGGTTTTGGCGTCGAAGGCGCGGAAGGCGTGTTCCATGGCGGCGCCGATGAAGATCAGGCCAGACGCGGTGACCGTAGGGCCGCCGACTGCGGGCACGCCCTTGATCCACCAAAACGGGAAGGGCGCCATGTGGCGGGTGGTGCCTATGGGCGTGCTCCAGAGTACCTTGCCGGCGACTAGGTCGATGGCGTCCAGCGTGCTCCAGGGCGGTGCCGTGCAGGGCACCCCCAAGGGCGAGGCGAGATTCCGGGTTCGCACGCAGTAGGGGGTGCCCCGTTGCGCGCCGCCACTGCCGCCTGCGTCGCATTCCTTTCTGGGCGTTAAGCGCACGATGGACGGCGCCCGGTTGGTCACCGCGAACAGCACATGCCGTTCGGGGTCGATGGCGGGGGAGCCCCAATTGTTGCCGCCGGCATTGCTCGGATAGAACAGGGTGCCCTGCAGGCTCGGTGGCGTGTAGATGCCTTCGTTGCGCAGCTCGGCGATTCGGTCCCGGCAAATTCCGCGGTCCCAGAAGGTGAGGCCCCAGGCGTCCTCGGGGCCGATCGGCGTGCTGATGAGTGCCGGCAGGTGGGTGGGGAAGGGCTGGGTCGGCGACAGGTACTCGCCGGCCACCGGCTGCTGCGGCACCGGCCGTTCCTCCACCGGCCAAACCGGCTGCCCGGTCTCCCGGTTGAGCATGAAGGTCAGGCCCATCTTGGTCATCTGGGCGAGGGCGGGAATTGTGCCGTCGCCAAGCCGCAAGTCCACTACGGTGGGCTGGGAAGGCACGTCGTAGTCCCAGATGTCGTGGTGCACCGTTTGGAAGTGCCACAGGCGCTCGCCGGTGGTGCCGTCCAGTGCCACCACGGAGCTTGAGTACTCATCCAGGCCGTCGCGCAGCCCCCCGAAGTAGTCCGGCGAGGTATTGCCGGTGGGCGCGAAGACCAGGTTGCGCTGGGTGTCCACCGAAAGGATGGACCACACGTTGGCGGTGCCCCGGCGGTAGCTGCCGTCCTCGTCGAGGCCGGCCATGCCCGGCGGCACCGGGTTCCAGGCCCAACGCAGCGCGCCGGTGCGCACGTCGTAGGCCCGCACCACGCCGCTGGGTACATCGAGGCTAACGTTGTCCAGCACCATGGCGCCGGTGATGGCCAGATCGCCTAGGATCGCTGGCGGCGAGGTGATCGAGTACTCCCAGGGGTCGTGTTCGGACAGGCCGTGGGACGCATCCACTTCGCCGTCCGTGCCGAAGTCCGGGCACGGCTTGCCGGTGGCGGCGTCCAACGCGATCAGCCGCCCGTCCAGGGTGCCCTCGATGATGCGGTGCTCGCAGAAGCCGGCCTTGCCGGAGCGCCAACTGCTCACGCCCCGGCAGTTGGGGAGTGCGTCGGCGAACTTGTCCACCTTGGGGTCGAAGCGCCACAGCTCGGCGCCGGTGCGGGCATCCAGGGCGAAGACGATGTTGAACGGCGAGCAGTAGTAGAGCGTCTCATCGACCAGGATTGGGGTTGCCTGGAATGAGCTTTGGGAGAAGACGCCGGCCTCGAGATCGCGCTCGCGGATGTCGCCGGAATTGTGCGTCCAGGCGATTTCGAGTTGGCCGACATTGTCGGGCCCGATCTCGTCTGCGGCCGAGTAATGGCCTCCGCCGGGCTCGCCGCCGTAGGTGGGCCAACCGGTAGGCGCAGCCGCCAGTCCGGGGCTGGCCCAGACGGAGAGCGCCGCTCCGGCGGCCAAGGCCAACGGCCGATTCAGCAAATTCAATGAACTCTCCAGACTGCGCAAACTGCGGATGTTAACCGGTAAAGCGGGCCAAGGTGTTCAATGCCGAACTGTCCTCTCATTGACCGACCTGGGATCAAGGCGAGGGCAAGATGCCCTCGCTCCGAGCCGTTAACCGAGCTGGCGGATTCCAATCGAGGGCAGGATGCCCTCGCTCCGGGCTTCGTTCGAGGGCAAGATGCCCTCGCTCCGAGCTGGCGGATTCCCATCGAGGGCAGGATGCCCTCGCTCCGGGATCACACTCGGGGCGAGGGCGTCCCGCCCTCGAACTGGATATCCGAATCGACTTGGGATTCAATCGATTGCAATTTCGTTCTAGGGAGGATCGCCATGCTGCAAGGAATCCCGGTGAGACTTGGTTTTGCCATGGCGGCGCTTTGGGTTGGGGCTGCAGTCGCCGACACCGAGGCCGAACGCCTGCTCAAGGCGCGGCAGGCGGAGTTCACGCAAGAGGTGATCGAGGTCGCCGACGGGGTTTATACCGCCGTGGGTTTCGGCGTCTCCACCTCGTCGATGATCGTCGGCGACGATGGCCTCATCATCATCGACACGCAGATCGACGAGGCGGCGGCCCAAGGCGTGTTGGCCGCCTTCCGCGAGCGGTCCGACCGGCCGGTGCGGGCCATCGTGCTCACCCACGGGCATGGCGACCACACCGGCGGACTCCGAGTCTTCGTCGGCGACGGTCGCCCGCAAATTTGGGGGCGGGAGGGGTTTGGCAGCGAAGGGCGCTGGCTGGCTCAGGCCGGGCTAACCGTTCAACGCCTACGCGGCGTCCGGCAGGCCGGCATGCTGTTGAATTCGGAGCAACGCATCAACAACGGCGTCGCCCAGGCCTATTGGCCGAAGCGGCGTGGCCCTAGCGGCGTGTTCGCCGCCCAAAACCGGCCCACCCACTTCTTCACCGGCGACCGGGGCGCATTGGACGTGGCCGGCGTCCGCTTGCAACTGGTCGCCGCTGACGGCGAAACGGGGGATCAGCTCTACGCCTGGCTACCGGACCGCCGGGTGCTGTTCGCGGGCGACAACTTCTACAAGTCCTGGCCCAATCTCTATGCGATCCGCGGCACGGGCTACCGGGACGTGCGCGCCTGGATCGAATCCTTGAGCCGCATGATTGCGGAGCGGCCCCAAGTTCTGGTCGGCGGCCACACCCGGCCCGTGATCGGAGCCGACCGGGTGACGGAGGTGTTGACCCGCTACCGGGACGGCATCGCGTCGATATTCGAGCAGACCATCGCCGGGATGAACCAGGGCCTGACCCCGGATGAGTTGGTGGAGACCGTTAAGCTGCCAGCGGAACTGGCTGAACTGGACTACCTCAAGCCCTACTACGGCAACGTCGAATGGGCGGTGCGCGCCATTTTCGCGGGCTACCTCGGCTGGTTCGACGGCAACCCCTCGAACCTGTTTCCGCTCTCGCCGGCGGATGAGGCGCGCCGGGTTGCAACGCTGGCCGGCGGCGCGGAGGCGTTGCGGACTGCTGCGAGAGCGGCCTTGGCAACGGATCCCCAATGGACGGCGCAGTTGTGCGATCGCCTGTTGGCCCTCGATCCGGACGATGCCGCTGCCATGCTTCTCAAGGCCGATGCGCTCGATGCCTTGGCCCGGGAACTGCTCACGGCGACTGGAAGAAACTACTACATGACCACCGCCCTGCAACTGCGGCGGGCGGCGGCCGAAGCCTCTACTTCAGGCGGTAGCGGATCGGCAGGCTCTTGAGACCGCCGACAAAGGTGGACTGGATGTAGCGCGGTTCGCCGCTCACCTCGACTTGGTCCACGCGCCGCAGCAGCTCTGCCAGAAAGGCGCCCATCTCCAAGCGCGCCAGATGCTGGCCGAGACAGACGTGGGCGCCGAAGCCGAAGGCAAGGTGGTTGGGGCCGCCACGGTCGATGCGGAAGGCGAAGGGCGCCTCGAACACCGCCTCGTCCCGATTGGCCGATGGATACCAGAGCACGCAGGCCTCTCCGGTGGCAATGGCGGTGCCGCCCACGGTGGTGTCGGCGGTGGCGGTGCGCATGAACTGGCGCACCGGCGAGACCCAGCGGATGATTTCGTTGAGGGCGCCGGCCATGTGCCGGTCGGGGTCGGCACGCAGCTTGGCCAATTCGTCGGGGTGTTCGATGAGCGCCAACAGGCCGCCGGCAATGGACGAACTGGTGGTGTCGTGGCCGGCGGTGGCGATGATCTGGTAGTAGCCATTGGCTTCTAGGTCCGCGATCGGCTCCCCGTCGATGCGCGCGTTGGCGATCACGCTGGCCACGTCGTCCGTCGGTTGGGCGCGGCGGCTGCGGCTGAGGTCGCTGAAGTAGGCCTCGAAGTCCCGCACCGTATCGACCAGCGCGTTCGGCTCGAAGGAGCGCTGATTGTCGGGATCGGAGGAGCCGAACAACTCCTGGGTGAGCTTCATCATCAGCGGCTCGTCGGACTCCGGCACCCCGAGGATCGACATGATCACCCGCAGCGGATACCAGACGGCCACGTCCTTGACGAAGTCGCACTCGCCGCCGAGGCTGGCCAGCCGGTCCACGTACTCGGTGGCCAGTTGGTCGATGCGGCCTTGCAGCTTGCGCAGGTTCTCGCCCCGGAACCAGGCTTGGGTCAGCATCCGGTAGCGGCTGTGCTCCGGATCGTCCATGGTCACCAGGGAGCGGACCAGGTGCCGGCGCCCGAATAGCTGCTCCGTCATGGCGGGCAGGATCTGCGCGCTCAGCAGTGGCCGTGGGTCGTTGATGAACAGCGTCTTGTCGCTCTCGATGGCCTTGACGTCGTCGTAGCGGGTGACGCACCAAAAGGGGTCGTAGCCGTTCGGCTCCATCCAGCGAACGGGCGCGTTGTGACGCAGCCAAGTGAACTGCTCGTGCACCCAGGCCTCGTCCGCCCAGCGGGTGGTATCGACCAAGGCTTCATCGAGGGCGGGGAATTCGGTGACGATCGGCAAAGTCATGGCGGCATCATACCGCAGGCGCTATCGCAACAGCTCCTCCGCGATGATCATCTTGCGCACTTCGGTGGTGCCGGCGCCGATTTCCAAGAGCTTGGTGGCGCGGAACAGGCGGTTGACCTCGGACTCCCAGATGTAGCCGCTGCCGCCGTGAATCTGCACGGCGTTGTCCAAAACCTTGTTGCAATTGTCGGCGCAGTAGAGGACGGAAGCCGCCGTGCGGGCGTGGATGTCGCCGCGCCCGGCTTGGGATTCGTCGGTGCGGTCGAGTTCGGCGAGCACCTGCCAGCAAAAGGTGCGCATGGTCTGCACCGAGACGTACATGTCGGCCAGGCGCGACTGCACCATCTGGAAGCGGGCGATGGGCTGGCCGAACTGCTCCCGGCTGGCGGCGTACTCCAGTGACACGTCAAGCGCCCGTTCCGCGACGCCGACGCTTATGGATGCGATCACCGCCCGTTCGACGTCGAGACCGCTCATCACCACCTGATGGCCCTGATGTTCGTGGCCAACGATGTTGGTTCGGGGGACGACCAGGTCGTCGAACACCAACTCCCCTGTCTGGCTGCCGCGAAAGCCCATCTTGACCAGTTTCTGCGCCACGTCGAAGCCGGGGGAGGCCGCTTCCACGGCGAAGGCGGTGACGCCCTTGGAGCCCTTGCCGCGCTCGGTCTTGGCGTACAGCAGGCACAGGTCCGCCACCGGGCCGTTGGTGATGTAGAGCTTGGTGCCGTTGATGATGTAGTCGTCGCCGTCGCGCTCGGCGCGGCAGCGCATGGAGCCGAGCGCGTCGGAGCCGGCACCGGGTTCGGTGAGGCCCAAGCAGCCGATCCATTCTCCGGAGCAGAGCTTCGGCAGGTACTTCTCCCGCATGGCGTCGGAACCGTTGTTGTGCAGATTGTTGGCGCACAGATTGTCGTGCGCGAGCCAAGACAGCGCTAGGGCGTGGTTCCAACGGGCGAAGGCCTGCGCCACCAGGCCCGCCTCCAAGAGGCCCAGGCCCACCCCGCCGTAGCGCTCCGGGACGGTGAGGCCCAAGAAGCCGAGTTCGCCCAACTCCGGAAACAGGTCGTCCGGCCACCATTCGTCGGCGTCCATGCGCGGGGCGAGCGGTGCGAGACGCTCCCGGCCGTAGCGGTCGGCGTGCTCAAGCAGGGCCTGCTGATCGGAGGTCAGCGCGAACTGGTGGGTCATTGGGTTTGCCGCTTAGAGTCTCAAGACCCCGTACCGGGGTTCGCCGAAGGGGGCGTTCAAGGCCGCTTCGATGCCCATTCCCAAGGCGTTGCGGGTGTCCACCGGGTCCAGAATGCCGTCGTCCCAGAGTTCGGAGGTGGCGTAGTAGGCGCTGGTGGTGTTTTCGTAGTTGGCCAGCACGTCGGCGCGGATCTGCTCAAGCTCCGCTTCGTCGGGGGTGAGGCCCTCGCGCTTGAGTTGGGCGACCTTGATGGTCACCAGGGTGTTGGCGGCCTGCTCCTCGCCCATCACCGAGATGCGGCTGTGCGGCCAACTGAACAGCAGCCGGGCGTCGAAGGCGCGTCCGCACATGCCGTAGTTGCCGGCGCCGTAGGAGCCGTTGGTCATCACCGTGAACTTGGGCACCTCGGAGCAGGCCTGCACCATGATCATCTTGGCGCCGTCCTTGGTGATGCCGCGCCGTTCGTACTCCCGGCCCACCATGTAGCCGGTGATGTTCTGGAAAAAGACCAGCGGCACCCGGTTCTGGTTGCACAGTTCCATGAAGTGGGCGGCCTTCAAGGAGCTGTCGTTGAACAGCACGCCGTTGTTGCCGAGCACGCCCACCTTGTAGCCCCACAGGTTGGCGAAGCCGCACACCAGGGTGTCGCCGTAGTCGGGCTGGTACTCGGCCAGGCGGCTGCCATCGACGATGCGGGCGATCACCTCGCGCATGTCGAACTGCTTGCGCACGTCGTCGGGAATGATGCCGTAGAGATCCTCCGGGTCGTACCAAGGCGCCTCGGGCGCCTCCCGCTGCAAGGGGAACTTCTCCCGCTGCTCCCACTGCATCACCACTTCGCGGCCGATGGCGATGGCTTCGGCTTCGTTGGCGGCATAGAAGTCGCAGGTGCCGGAAACGCTGGTGTGCATGCGGGCGCCGCCCAGCTCATCGACCGTCACCTCCTCGCCGGTGGCGGCCTTCACCAACGGCGGGCCGCCGAGAAACACCGCGCCGGTGCCCTCCACGATCACCGAATAGTCGGATAGCGTCGGGATGTAGGCGCCGCCGGCGGTGCAGTGGCCGAACACCAAGGCGAGCTGCTTGCAGCCGAGCTTGGACAGTTGGCACTGATTGCGGAAGATGCGCCCGGCCATGGCCTTGTCGGCGAACAGATCCGATTGCAGCGGCAGGAAGGCGCCGGCGCTGTCGCACAGATGCACCACCGGCAGCCGGTTTTCGATGGCGATGTCCAGGGCGCGAATCATCTTTTTGACCGTCAGCGGATACCAAGCCCCGCCCTTCACGGAGGGGTCGCTGCAGTTGATGACCACTTCCCGGCCGCCGACCACGCCGATGCCGGTGATGCAGCTCGCCGACGGCGAGCCGCCGTCGTAGGCCATGTTGGCGGCGAGGGAGGAAAACTCCAGGAAGGGCGTGCCGGGATCGAGCAACTGCTCGAGCCGCTCCCGGGGCATTTGCTTGTCCTGGCGGGCGAGGCGCTCCCGGTCCCGGTCCGGGCGGTCGAGGCGGGCGGCGCGCTGGCGCGCCTGAAATTCCCCCACCACCTTGAGGTTGTGCGCCCGGTAGGCGCGGTAGGAGGCGCTGCTCGGGCTGATTCGAGTTTCGATTCGACGCATCAGGGATTGCCCTCCACTTCGATCAGCACGGCGCCCCGCTCGAAGCTGTCGCCGGGCGCCACCCGCACGGCGCGGACGGTGCCCGCCACGGGCGCCTTGATCTCGGTTTGCATCTTCATGCTTTCGATTAGCGCCAGCCGCTGGTTGGCTTCGACCTGATCGCCCACACTGACCTCGATCTCGACCGCCACGCCGGGCATGGGCGCCCGGATGCCGCCATCGGCGCCGCCACCCTCGCTTCGGTCGGCAAAGCCCCGGACGCACTCGATGCGCCAGGTTCTGCCCTCCAAGTGCACGAAAAGCATTGGGCCGTCCTGGGCGGCGGCGACCGGGTGCTCGCGGCCGTTGACCGTCAGGACGCCTTCATGGTCGCCAGTCCAGCGCAGGCTCGCTTCGAGTGGGCTGCCGTCGATCTCCAGCCGTTGGCAAGCGCCGCGGCGCCGGGGCAGCACCAAGTGGTCGCGACCTTCGATGCGATGCGTAGGATTCATCAGTCAATTGGTCCAAGCGCCCATGGCTGCGTGCAGGCTGGGCATGGCGGCGTCGATCAGGCGGGTTTGGCGGTCGGCGAGATGGGCCGCGGCCAATGCCTTGGCGACGGCGTCTGTCGGCGGTGCGGTCAGCAGTTCGGCTTGGTGGCGGTCGAGGAAGCCGGTGTCCGTGGCACCCCGGGCAAAGGCCGGATGGGCCAGAATTGCCGCCAGATAGGCGGCGTTGGTGCCGACGCCGAGAACCACCGTGTCCCGCAATGCGCCGAGAGTGCGGTCGATGGCCGCCTGCCGGGTCGGGCCGTGGGCCACCACCTTGGCCAGCAGCGGGTCGAAAGCGGCGGTGATCTCCTGGCCCGGATGCAGGCCGCTGTCCACGCGAATGCCTTCGCCTTCGGCCTCCTTGAGGTGCAGGATGCGGCCCGTCTCCGGCAGGAAGCCGTTGGCCGCATCCTCGGCGCACAGCCGGCACTCGATGGCGTGGCCGTTGGGCCGCAGTTCGTCCTGGCGCAGGCTTAGGGGCTGGCCGGCGGCGATGCGCACCTGCTCGGCCACCAGATCGACGCCGTAAACCAGTTCCGTCACCGGATGCTCCACCTGAATGCGGGTGTTCATTTCGAGGAAGAAGAACTCGCCCTCGGGCGTGTGCAGAAACTCCACAGTGCCAGCCCCCTGGTAGGCGGCGGCGCTGGCGATGCCCACCGCCGCTTCGCCGAGCCGGGTGCGCATGGTGTGGTCAATGGCGGGCGAGGGCGCTTCCTCGACCACTTTCTGAAAGCGCCGCTGCACCGAGCACTCCCGTTCGCCAAGGTGCACCGCGCGCTCGCCGTCGCCGAGCACCTGCACCTCGATGTGGCGGATGTCGGTGAAGTACCGCTCCACGTAAATGCGCCCGTCGCCGAAGTAGCGCTCGGCCTCGGAAGCGGCGACGCGCAAGGCGCCGTCGAGTTCGTCGGCTTGGCGAACGATGTTCATGCCCTTGCCGCCGCCGCCGGCGGAGGCCTTGACCACGAGCGGAAAGCCGAGGTCGGCGGCGGCCTGGGCGAAGCCGGCATCGGACGCCGCGAGCTCCACTGACGGCGGCACCGGAAAGCCGTGCTCGGCAACGAACTGGCGGGCGGCGATCTTGTCGCCCATCAGTTCCATGACCTCGGCGCTTGGACCGATGAAGGTGATGCCGGCGTCGGCGAGCGCCTTGGCGAAGGCGGCGTTCTCCGCCAGGAAGCCATAGCCGGGGTGCACTGCGGCCACGCCCAAGCGGGCGCAGGCACTGACGATCTGCTCGATGTCCAAGTAGGCGGCGGTGGGGCTCGCGCCGCTGATTTCCACGGCCTCGTCCGTTTCGGCAACGGCCGGGGAGCGGCGGTCGGCGTCGTGGTAAACCACGGCCGACGGGATGCCCAGGGCGCGCAGGCAGCGCAGGACGCGCCGGGCGATTTCGCCTCGGTTGGCGACTAGGACCTTGGGAAACAGCGGTTGCGGCACCGCGGTCAACTTTCGTCCAACGCCAACCCGAGGAGCACGGCGGTGGAGCAATGGTAGGCGGAGGATTGGGTGCCCATGCACCAGTTGATGTCGTTGTTGGCCGGGGGCCGATAGACCGGCTTGTCGTCCTCGTTGCGATTGCACAGGCAGCGGCCGCAACTGCTCTTGCCGCAGCAGTCGTTGTAGGAGATGACGTAGTTGTTGCCGTCCGCCGGGTTCATGCAGGTGCCGATCCAAGTGATGGGCGACATCTCCGTGCCCGGCGGGCAGGCGTTCTGGGTGCCGCCGCAGCAGGCGCACAGAAAGCCGTCGATGCCGCAGTAGCGCCAATAGCTGCAGTCGGTCGGGTCACCCGGATCCTGCGGGTTGCCAGTGCTTTGCGCGGGCACGTCGGCAACGGACGCACCAGCATCGGCGGCTCCCCCGGCACTGCCCCGAGCCACCGGCAGGAGCGGCAGCGAACCGGCACCGGCCAGAACGGCGCCAAGGGTGGCGATGAAGCTGCGCCTCGAGCTCCGCTGGGCGATGCTGCGGACGTTGCGCTCGGTGAGTTTGTCCAACCACTTCATGGGCCTTCTCCGGTACGTTGGGCGATTTGCGGGCTCATCCCGCTATTGTATGGCGTGGACCATGTAAGGCGTCTCGCCCAAGGCGCCGATGGTGCGCAGGTAGGTGCCGGTCCGGCCGTCGTAGATGTCGAGTTGGCCTTCGATGTTCACCACCAAGAGTTGCGGGTCGTCGTGTGCGGATGCGCCGATGCTCAACGCCGGCACGCGGAGGTCAAAGCGCGCCAAGCGGGCCTTGGCCTTCACATCGAACAGCCAGATTTCCGGTGCCGGATCCTTGTGGCTGCCGGGATAGCCGTTCGGCGTCATGCCCACCCACAGGAGGCCCGAGTCATGGCCAGCGGTGCCGTGCCAGCCCGCCGGACGCCAGTTTTGCGCCCGTTCTTCGGCGCTGGCGAGCCACCAACGGGCGCCGATCACCGCCTCGTCGTCCGACGCATCCACCGGCTGGACTTCCCCGCCGTAGGTGACGAAGTGCCAAATACCGTTGATTTTGCTTGCTTTTTCGGAAAGAGGGTCGGCGTCTATGTCGTTGAAGGGCGCACTGGACTCGACGCTGGCCGGCTGCCCCGCTTCGTCGAGCTTGATGTTCAACAAGGTGCCGTTGCCGCACAGCATCATGAAGCCCCGGGCCGCGTCCGGAAAGACCAGCGCGCAACCCGGCGCCGGCACTTCGCCGACGATTTCGCGGCTGTCGAGGTCGATGACGGTCACCGAGGTGCCCGGATTCTGATTCCAGATCAGCAGGAACCTCTCATCGGCGGTCACCGCGGAGTTGGCCTTGTTGATCACGGTGTTGGCGCGCTTCGGATGCAGGTCGATTTCCGCAACCAGGGCGAGGTTGGCGAAATCGTAAATCGCGACCACGTCCTGGCGCTCGCCCCGCGTTCCCCGGCTGTGGATGGTTTCGCCCACGTAGAACTCCTGGCGTTCCAAGGCGTAGTTGATGGTGGCGAACTGGCCGGCGCTCAGCATGCCGATGAAGCGGCGCGTCTCGGTGTCCACCAGGCTGAACTTGGAGTCGATGAGGCTGCCGAAGGCGAAGTCGTGGACCATGGCGTAGGTGCTTGGATAGGGCGTGGCGATGGTTTGGACGTTGGGGATGGGCTCCGGCGGCAAGTCGGCCAAGCCCGGGTTTGCGCCGCCCAAGCCAAGGGCAAGCAGCACGGAGGCGGCGGCTTGCGTCCACCGAGGACAAATGGGGCCTTTCAAGAACCGTTCTCCTTAAATTCGGTTGACATTGAGCCGTTGAAGGCGTCCAATATAGTACGAGGGTCCTAAATTAGCTTCAACTGCTATCAGATTCAACCGCTAGATCGTACGCGAATGCAATCCCAACGCGCCAGCATGCGTCGAACCGGAACCGCAACCTACGCCACCGGACAGGAAACCGCGCAGCGCATCCTTGACGTGGCTCGGCGGCTGTTCATGGAGGAAGGTCACAGCAAGCTGACGATGCGCCGCATTGCCAAGGCCGCCGGCATGTCGCCCGGCAACCTCAGCTACTACTATCCGACCCGGGCCGACCTCCTGGCCGACCTTCTGCAGCACGTCATCGACGGCTACATCAGCCAGTTTCAGACCCTGCGCGGCGCCAGTGACGATGCGGAGGAGCAGTTCCGCGCCGTGCTCGGCTTTGTCTTCGACGACTTGGCAACCCGGGAGACGACGCTGTTCTTCCCGGAGCTTTGGGTGCTGGCCAATCGCGACGACTGGATCGCCCAGCAGATGGAGAAGATGTACGCCCAGTACCGAGCGATACTCGTGGACGTGATTGGCTTGATCAATCCCGGTTTGACCGAAACCCGCAGGGCGGATCTGGCACTGATGATTTCCGCCTCCATTGAAGGGCACACCATGTTCGTCGGCCATGACCGGCCGCACCGAGCCCGGGCCGGGAAGTTGCGCAATGTATTGATCGAACACTTTCTGCGGCTCGTCAAGGAAACTGGCGAGCCGCACAGCGCGAAGGTGACGGCAGGCCGATAGGCCACTAGGAGAGGAGAACCCCATGTACGCAAGAGCTTTGATTTTGGCGCTGATCGGCGCGGTTTTGGCGATGCCCGGCCAAGCGGCCGTCATCGAGGAGATCGTGGTCACGGCGCAGAAGCGCGAGCAGAACGCCCAGGACGTCGGCATCGCCATCAGCGCCTTGACCGGCGAACAGATGCGCCAACTCGGATACAGCAGCGCCCAGCAGGTGACCGCCATGGCGCCGGGTGTCCAGACGGTGCAGCCCAACGGCGAGGCCAACTACGCCATCGCCATGCGCGGCGTCGCCAGCAGCGACTTCACCACCAACGTGGAAAGCCCGGTGGCGGTGTACCTCGATGAGGTGTACATCAGCCAGATGTCGGGCACCGGCTTCATGCTCTTCGACATGGAGCGGGTGGAGATGCTGCGCGGTCCCCAAGGCACCCTGTACGGCCGCAACGCCACGGGCGGATTGGCCCACTTCGTCACCGTCAAGCCGTCCCAGGAGGCCTCGGGCTACGGCCAGTTCACGGTGGGCCGCCACGATCAGATCAAGTTTGAGGGTGCCGTCGGCGGGCCGCTGTCGGACACCCTGTCCGCCCGGCTGTCGTTATCCACCCACAACAACGACGGCTACGTCAAAAACCGGCTGCTCGACAAGCGGCTGAACAACGCCGACGATTCGGCGGTGCGCGGACAGTTGCTGTTCGAGCCCACTGACAGCTTCTCGGTGTTGCTGAACGCCCGCCGCTCCGAGCAGGACATCGACACGGGCTTCTTTGAGCATGTCAGCGCCAATGTCGAAGGCATGCTGACCCCGAACGAGGTCAACGAAGTGCTCGGCTACATCGACAACGACAGCGACGTGTACACAGGGGATTACGACAAGGACGGCCACAACAAGCTGGAGACCGAGGGCTACACCGCCACGATCAAGTGGGATGCCGCGCACTTCACGCTGACGTCCATCACCGACTACTCCACGGTGGAGCGCGACTACATCGAGGATTCCGACGCTTCGCCAGTTCCGCTGTTCAACTTTTTCCTCACCACGGATGCGGAGCAGTTCTCCCAGGAAGTGCGCCTGAACGGCGGCACCGATGTCTTGGACTGGGTGGCTGGCGTTTACTACCTGGACATTTCAGTTGACGATTCCAACGGTGCGGAGACGGACCCCTTCATCGACCCTGCCGGGGATACGCCTGCGGTGTCGGGGCTGGACAATCCTTACGAGACCAATACCGAGTCCTGGTCCATATTTGGCCAGATCGAGCGGCGCCTGAATGACCGCACCACCGGCATTCTCGGCCTGCGCTGGATTCGCGATGAGAAGGACCACGAGTACTTCGTCAACGTCGTGGACTTCATCCCGGGCACCGTGCAGCGCAACGGCAACCCCAACATCCTCGCCCAGATTGCCGCCTACGCGGGCGAACGGAAGGACGATGAGTTCTCGGTGCGGGCGGCGGTGAACTACGACCTGAGTGACGATGCGATGCTCTACGCAAGTTGGAACCGGGGCGTGAAGGGCGGCGGCTACAACTCGCCGGTGTTCCCCCTCAATCCGCCCTTGGACTACAACGATGCCACCATGAGCTACGATCCCGAGCAACTCGACGCCTTTGAGGTGGGCTTCAAGTCCCGCCAGATGGACGGCCTGATGATTTTCAATGGCGCCTTCTACTACTACGACTACAAGGACTACCAAGCCTTTCAGATCATCGGCATCGACACCATCACCACCAATGCGGACGCCGACTCCTTCGGTGGCGAGCTGGAAATGCAGATCACGCCCATGGAAGGCGTGGATGTCATCCTCGGCGCGGCCTACAACGACATTGAGGTTGACTTGGGCGGCGGGGCGCCGAAAACCACTTCCGTGCAGTCGCCGAAGTGGAACCTGAACGGTTTGGTGCGCTACGAATGGCCCGTGCTCGGTGGCGCGATGGCTGCGCAGTTCGACTTCCTCTACCGCTCCAAGCACTACTTCTCCCTGACCGGCGCACCTACCGTGGAGGAGAACGGCTACACGCTGATGAACGCTTCGCTCATGTACACCAGCGCCGAAGGCCGCTGGTCCCTCAACGCCTTCGTACACAACCTGGGTGATGAGGAGCACTTGGTGCAGACCTTCGACCTGTCCGGCCCGGCGGTCTTCGGCATGGTGGAGCAGTACTACAACCGGCCCCGCTGGTGGGGGATCAGCGCCGCGGTGTACTTTTAGGCAGGTTGCCGCCGAAGTGACCGCTACCCCGCTGTCCTAGGGCGCCATGTCCGAAGACCTGCACGCCGACCGTGAATTCGGCTTCCACACCCGGGCGGTTCACGCCGGGGCGCGTCCGGAGCCGGGCACCGGCGCCCGGGCCGTCCCCATCTACCAGACCTCAAGCTACGTTTTTGAGGATCCGGAGTCGGCCGCCGCCTACTTCAACCTGCAGGAGTACGGCAACACCTATTCGCGGATCATGAACCCGACCGTGGCCGCCTTGGAGGAGCGGCTGGCCAACCTGGAGGGTGGCATCGGCGCGGTGGCCTTCGCCAGCGGCCTGGCGGCGCAATCGTCGGCGCTGTTCACGATGCTGACGCCCGGCGACCATGTGCTTGCCTCAGCGGCGCTCTATGGCGGCACCGTGACCCAGCTCAAGCACTTGGCCCGCAAGCTGTCCTTGGGGCTGACCTTCATCGACCCGGATGACCCGGCCGGTTGGCGCGCCGCACTGCGGGATGAGACCCGCGTTCTCTTCGCCGAGACCATCGGCAACCCGGGCGGCAACGTGCTCGACATCGAGGCGGTGGCCAAGGTGGCCGGTGAAGCGGGGGTTCCGCTCATGGTGGACAACACCTTTGCGACCCCCTACCTGTGCCGTCCCATCGAATGGGGCGCCGACATCGTGGTGCACTCGGCGACCAAGTTCATCGGCGGCCACGGCACCAGCATCGGCGGCGCGGTGGTGGATTCCGGGGACTTCGACTGGTCGAATGGCAAGTTCGGCATCGTCGCCGATCCGTCCCCGGCCTACCACGGCCTGGCCTTCCACGAGACCTTCGGCACCTACGGCTACCTCATGAAACTGCGCTCGGAAACCCTGCGCGACCTCGGCGGCGCCATGGCCCCGGTAAACGCCTTTCTGTTCATGCAGGGCCTGGAGACACTGCCGCTGCGCATGGAGCGGCATGTGGCCAACGCCCGCGCCGTTGCCCAGTGGCTTGCCGAGCGCGACGACGTGGCGGGCGTGCGTCACTCCGGCTTAGCCGGCAGCCCCTATGCCGGGCTGGCCGCCAAGTACCTGCCCAAGGGGGCCGGGGCGGTGTTCTGCTTCGATCTCGACGGCGGCCGGGAAGCTGGCCAGGAATTCATTCGGGGCGTGAGCCTGTTCTCCCATCTCGCCAACGTGGGCGACGCCAAGAGCCTCATCATTCATCCGGCCAGCACCACCCACCGGCAGTTGAGCGATGACGAACTGGCCGCCGCGGGCATCGGCCCCGGCACCATTCGCCTGTCCATCGGCATCGAAGACCCGGAAGACCTGATATGGGACCTCGAACAGGGGTTCGCCCAGGTCGCCAAGTTGCGTCATGGCTGAGCCGGCGACCTATCAAGATCCCGCCGTCGTGCAGCGGGTGCTGCGCCGGACCAAGACCGTGGCGATCGTCGGCCTATCGTCCAACCCGTTGCGGGCTAGCCACTTCGTCGGCTTCTACGCGATGCGCCACGGTTACCGGGTGATCCCGGTCAACCCCCGGGAGGAGGCGGTGCTTGGCCAGCGTTCCTATCCGACCCTCGCCGACATCCCGGAGCCGGTGGACTTGGTGGATGTGTTCCGCGCCCCGCCGGCGGTGCCCGCCATTGCCAAGGATGCGGTGACCATCGGCGCGGGAGCCCTTTGGCTGCAATTCGAGGTGATCAGCCCAGAAGGCGCCGCCTTGGCCGCCGAGGCGGGCCTCGACGTGGTCATGGACCGCTGCTTCAAGATCGAGCACGCCCGCTACCTAGGGCGCATGCACGTGCTCGGCTTCAACACCGGCGTGGTCTCCGCCCGCCGCGTGGGCTTCAGCTAAGGACAATCACCTAGTGACTACAGTAGCCATTTGAGACAACAGCTAGCCCTTTCCGCGAAAACACGCGCAAAGTGGGTAGAATGCCGCGCACTCCAGCGTTAAGAGTCTTTTGTGGAGGTCATCCAGCTTCTCATCAGCGGCGTTTCCCAAGGCTGCGTCTATGGGCTGATCGCGCTCGGCTTCGTGCTGATCTACAAGGCCACCGAGATGGTCAACTTCGCCCAAGGCGACATCATGATGATCGGCGCCTTCATCGCCTTCACCTTCATCAACCTGCTCGGCTGGCCGTTCCTTTGGGGCTTTCTGGCGGCATTGGCGGTGATGGCGCTGCTCGGTGCACTGACCGAGCGGCTGCTGCTGCGGCCGATGATTGGCGAGCCGCATTTTGCGGTGCTGATGCTGACCATCGGCCTTGGCTTTGTCCTGCGCACCGTTGCCGGGGAACGCTGGGGCAGTGAGCCTAAGACCTTGGACCTGCCCTGGGGCTCGGCGGTTTGGCGCTTTGGCGAGGTCACGGTGGGCGGTGATGACCTGGCGGTGGTGGGCGGCACGCTGGCGCTGTGCGGGCTGCTCTACCTGTTCTTCCGCTTCACCCGGCTCGGCATCGCCATGCAGGCCGCTTCGCAGAATCAACTGGCTGCCTTCTACGTGGGCATTCCGGTCAAGCGTGTTTTCGGCTTGGTCTGGGCGCTGGCCGCGGTGCTCGCCGCCTGCGCGGGGGTGCTGGCCCCGGGCGGGGTGATCGACCCGAACATCGGCTTCATCGGCATCAAGGCTTTTGCCGCAGCCATCGTCGGTGGCTTGGGCAGCCTGCCGGGGGCCATCCTCGGCGGCCTGCTGGTGGGCCTTTCGGAGCAGTTCGCCGGCCGCTACCTGTGGCCGGGCTTCTCCGACGTCAGCGCCTACGTGCTGCTGCTGGCCATGCTGATGATTCGCCCCGAAGGGCTGTTTGCAGCGATGCAACAGAAAAAGGTGTAGGGAAGTCCCGCCGTGCGCTTCATCCGCAAGACCTCCTACGCCCAGGACATCGATCTGTTCAAGCACAACGGCCAGCGCTTCTGGTACGGCGTGCTGGCGCTGGCGGTTCTGCTCGCGCCCTTAGGTCTCGACCGTTTTCTGCTGGGGGAAATGGCGCTGGTTTACATCTACGCCATCGCCGGCGTCGGGCTCATGCTGCTGGTGGGCTACACCGGCCAAGTGAGCCTCGGTCACGCTGCCTTTCTGGCCATCGGCGCGTACTGCCACGCTTGGCTGCTGAACCAGGGCTGGCCCTTTCCGCTGGCCTTGGCGGCGGCGACTGGGTTCTCCGGCGTGGTGGGCATCGCGGTTGGGATTCCGGCGTTGCGCATGACCGGCATCTACTTGGCTGTGGCCACGCTGGCCTTCTTGGTGATCGTTGAGCAGGTGCTGTCCCATTGGGTGTCGGTCACCGGCGGCTTTCGGGGCATGCCGGTGCCCAAGGCGGAATTCGGCATCGACCTCTCGGCGCCGGTCGCCTTCTACTACCTCTGCCTGCTGGTGCTGTTTCTGTCGATGGTGGCGGCGCTCAACTGGTTGCGCAGCCCGACCGGCCGGGCCATGGCGGCGGTTCGGGATTCGGAGACCTCCGCCGAGAGCATGGGCATTCACATCGCCTACACCAAGACCTTGGCGTTCGGGATTTCCGCCGCCTTCACCGGACTGGCGGGCGGCCTGTTTGCCCACAAGATTGGCTATCTGGCGCCCGACGCCTTCACCTTGGCGACCTCCATCCAGTTGTTGCTGATGGTGGTGGTGGGCGGCCTCGGCTCCATGCACGGGGTGATTTACGGCGCTGTTTTCATCGGCCTCCTGCCCCAGGCCATCGCCTTGGTGCGCGATGCGGCGCCGCCCGCCGTGAGTCAGATACCGGGCTTGGAGGCGGGCGTCTTCGGCTTGATCCTGGTGCTGTTCCTCATCTACGAACCCGACGGCCTGTACGGCCGCTGGCGCAAAATTCGGTTGTTCTTTGAGGAGTTTCCGCTCTACCGCCGGGCCACCTACAAGCGTCAGAAGACCTACTTGCGCACGGAGCGGCTGCGATGACGTTGCTGGTCGCCGACAACCTGTCGGTGAGCTTCGGTGGCGTCAAGGCGGTGCGGGAGCTGTCGTTCGCGGTCGAGCCGGGGGAGGTGTTCAGCATCGTTGGCCCCAACGGGGCAGGCAAGACCACGGTGTTCAATCTCATCAGCCGCATCTATGACGTGGACGAGGGCGCCATCGCCTTTGACGGCCAGGACATCACCGGGCTGCCGGCCCATGGCATTGCCGAACTCGGCATCGCCCGGACCTTTCAGAACACGGAGTTGTTCGAGCGGGAGACGGTGCTGAAGAACCTGCTCATTGGCTGCCACGTCCACCGGCGCAGCAACCTGCTTTCGGAGTTGTTTTTCCTGCCCTCGGTGCGGCGCGGCGAACTGGCGTTGCGCGAATCGGTGGAGGACGTCATCGACCTGCTGGATTTGCAGAGCTACCGCGACAAGCCGATCAGCGAACTGCCGTTCGGCGCCCGCAAGATGGTCGAGATCGCCCGGGCGCTGTGCCTGCGGCCCCGGCTGCTGCTGCTCGACGAGCCCTCTTCGGGCTTGAATCCCGAGGAGACGGAGGATCTCTCCTTCTGGTTGGAGGACATCAATGAGGAGCTCGGCGTCACCGTCATGATGGTGGAGCACGACATGAACCTGGTGAGCCGGGCGTCCAACCGAGTGCTGGCGATGGCGGACGGGGCGCTGATCACCATTGGCACCCCGTCGGAAGTTCAGGGCCACCCGCAGGTGCAGCGCGCCTACCTGGGAGACTGAACGTGGCTGATATGCTCGCCCTGCGCAACATCGAGACCTACTACGGCCCGATCATGGCCATTCGCGGCGTCAGCATGGTGGTGCGGGACGGTCAGATTGTCAGCCTGCTCGGTGCCAATGGCGCGGGCAAGACCACGGTGCTCAAGACCATCAGCGGCGCGATGGAGCCGCAGAAGGGCATCGTCGAGTACCGGGGCGAGGCCATCCAGGCGCGGGATCCGGACTGGGTGGCAAGGCGCGGCATCGGCCATGTGCCCGAGGGGCGGGAGGTGTTTCCCTTCCTGACCGTGGAGGAGAATCTGCGCATGGGCGCCTATTCGCGCCGGGACGGCGAGATCGACGCGGACATCGAGCAGGTTTACGGCTATTTCCCGGTGCTAAAGGGGTTCGGCCGGCAGCCGGCCCAAGTGCTCTCCGGGGGTCAGCAACAGATGCTGGCCATCGGCCGCGCCCTGATGCTGCGCCCGGACCTCATGCTGCTCGACGAGCCGTCCTTGGGCCTGTCGCCGCGCCTGGTGCATGAAATCGCGGAGATCATCGTGCGGCTCAACCGGGAGCGCAACGTCACCATGCTACTGGTGGAGCAGAACGCCAAGATGGCGCTGGACATCGGCGACTACGGCTACGTCATGGAGAATGGCCGCATCGTCATGGAGGACACCTGCGAACGGCTCAGGAACGCCCCGGACATCCAGGAGTTCTACTTGGGCATGAAGGATGAAGGCGTGCGCGGCCGCCGCCGTTGGAAGCAGAGGAAGACCTGGCGATGAGCGCGCCTTTGACGATTGACGGCTGCGCCACGGTGCCGCAGCTCTTTTGGAAGCGGGTGACCGACTGGGGCCCCAAGGTGGCGCTCCGGGAGAAGGACTTTGGCATCTGGAACGAGACAAGTTGGACCGACTACGGCGAGCAGGCCCGCTTGGTGGGATTGGGGCTTAAGTCCCTGGGTCTTGAGCGCGGCGACGTGTGCTCCATCGCCGGCGAAGTCTGCAAGGAGTGGCTGTTCGCCGACCTCGGCGTGAACTGCATCGGCGGCGTCTCCAACGGCGTCTATCCCACGGATTCCCCGGAGCAGGTGGCCTACCTGATCAACGACAGCGGCACCCGCTTCTACTTCGCCGAGGACGAGGAGCAGCTCGACAAGGTGCTCGAAGTCCGGGAACGCACGCCGACCCTTGAGAAGATCATCATTTTCGACATGGAGGGGCTGCGCAACTTCAGCGACCCGCAGTGCATGAGCTATGCGGAGTTGATCGCGCTCGGCACCGCCTATGGCGAGGACCACGGGCCGGATTGGCAAGCGGCAATCGATGCGGCTGAACCGGAGGAGCTGATGATCCTCACCTACACTTCCGGCACCACCGGCCCGCCCAAGGGCGCAATGATCAGCCAAGGGAACATGATCTTCATGATGCGCAACCTGCAGCGCATCTACGGCGTTTACGACACCGATGAGCAGATCGGCTTCCTGCCCTTGGCCCATGTGGCCGGACGCATGTTCTACACCTTCTGCGGCATCGAGTCCGGCTGCGTCGTCAATCTGGTGGAGGAGCCGGAAACCTTCGTCCAGGACCAGCAGGAGGTGGCCCCGACGGTGGCCTTCGCGGTGCCCCGGGTGTGGGAGAAGCAGCACTCCACCATTACCATTAAGCTCAAGGATGGCACGGCGCTAGGCCGCTTCGTTTACGGCTTGGCGTTAAAGGCCGGCCTTAGGCGCGCGACTTTCACCAAGGCCGGCCGCTCGGTGCCTTGGCCGCTGCGCCTAGCCTGCGCCGCGGCTGACATCTTGGTGTTCAAGAACATTCTGGTCTTCTTGGGCTTGGATCGCTGCCGCTGGCTTTCAACCGGCGCCGCGCCCATCGCGCCGGAGCTGATCGACTGGTTTTGGGCCATGAACAAACCCATGTTCGAGGTCTATGGGCAGACCGAGTGCTCGGGCCTTGCCACCGCCAACCTGCCCGGCGAGACCCGCATCGGCAGCGTGGGCAAGGCCAACGCGGAGGTTGACGTCACCCTTTCGGACGAGGGCGAGATCCTCATCCGCAGCGCCGGCGTGATACCGGGCTATTGGAACAAGCCGGAGAAGACCGCGGAAACCTTCCGCCAAGGCTGGCTGCACACAGGTGACGTGGGGCGCATCGACGACGACGGCTACGTCTACATCGTCGATCGGATGAAGGACATCATCATCACCGCCGGTGGCAAGAACATCACGCCGAGTGAAATCGAGAACCAACTCAAGTTCTCCCCCTACGTCACCGATGCGGTGGTGGTCGGCGACCGTCGCCCCTACCTGACCTGCTTGGTGATGATCGACCATGAGAACGTCACCAAGTTCGCCCAGGACCACGACGTCCCCTTCACCAACTACACGAGCCTGTGTCACACCCAGGCCGTGCAGGACCTGATCGGCGGGGAAATCGAATCGGTCAACGCCAAGTTCGCCCGGGTGGAGACCATCAAGAAGTTCAAGCTGATCGATCAGCTCCTGGACCCGGAGGACGATGAGTTGACGCCCACCCAGAAGCTCAAGCGCAAGGTGGTGCACGAGAAGTACGCGGACTTGATTGAGGCCATGTACTAGGGAGCCATCCCGGCGCTCCGTCCGATGTAGTGTTTTCCAATATGGAAATGAGCCTGAAGGAAGGGGGTTGCGGGGAAGTCCTGCCGGGCCGGTCTCCGGGGGTTGGTTTGAGCGCTGATGATGGTCCCTCCGGGCGCTCCGCGCAAGCGGAGGGCGGCCCTTGGAGG
>JAJEIQ010000030.1 GCA_022827905.1 Pseudomonadales bacterium
CGTCCTCGAACACCGCCATCCTCCTGTCCTGGTTGACTTGAACAATGCCCATGACCATCCCCAAACCGATGAAGTTCGGGACAGTCTGAAACCGGACAGTTCATGTGTTACAGGACCGGACAATTTATTTGTTCTCAACAGGATTGGGTTGATTGGCGGTGCCAAACATGAATCCCTTTCAGGTTGGGGATTTGAAATCCGGCTCGTGCCCCATGGGCACCTGCCTATACTCTCCTAGCAATTTGGCTTGATGCCGCACAGCGGGCTTACTGTCCGCCCCCTCCACTCATGCCCCAATCGCCACTGCAAAGACTGCTGAGCGAGCGCATTCTGGTGCTCGACGGCGCCTATGGCACCTTGCTGCAATCCCAGGGCTTGAGCGAGGAGGACTATCGGGGCGAGCGGCTGCGCGGCCACGGGCAAGCCATCAAGGGCAACTACGATGCGCTCAGCCTGACCCAGCCCCACTTGATCGCCGAAGCCCACCGGAGCTATCTGGAGGCCGGGGCGGACGTCATTAAGACCAACTCCTTCACCGCCACGGCCATCTCCCAAGCCGACTATGGGCTGGCGGAGAACGCCGTGGCCATGAACCAAGCGGCGGCCGAAATCGCCGGCGAGGCGGCGCGCGCCTACGCCACCAAGCGCCGGCCCCGTTTCGTGGCGGGCGTGCTCGGCCCCACCAACGTCACCGCCAGCCTGTCGCCGAACGTCAATGATCCCGGTCAGCGCGACGTGACCTTCCAACAATTGCTTGCTGCCTACCAGGCCGCTGCCGAAGCCCTGATCGGCGGCGGCGTTGACCTGATCCTGGTCGAGACGATCTTCGACACCCTGAATGCCAAGGCCGCCGTGGCGGCGGCGTGCGCCGCCATGGGGCGGCAGCGGCGCGAACTGCCGCTCATCGTCTCGGGCACCATCACCGACGCCAGCGGGCGCACCCTGTCCGGCCAGACCGCGGAGGCGTTCTGGCACTCACTGGCCCACGCTCGGCCGACGGCCGTCGGCTTCAACTGCGCCTTGGGCGCTGAGCAACTGCGGCCCTACGTCGAGCGCTTGGGCCGGGTGGCGGATGTGCCCATCAGCGTTCATCCGAACGCCGGACTGCCCAACGCCTTCGGCGGCTACGACCAGTCGCCCGACGACATGGCGGCGGCGCTCGGTGAATTCGCCCGTAGCGGCTTCGTCAACCTAGTTGGCGGCTGCTGTGGCACCACGCCGGATCACATCGCGGCCATCCGCGACGCCGTCGCATCCGCAGCGCCGCGGGCCATTCCAGCGGCAAGGCCGGGGCTCAAGGCGTCCGGACTCGAGCCGCTGATCGTCGATGAGGACTCGCTGTTCGTCAACGTCGGCGAGCGCACCAACGTCACCGGCTCCGCCCGCTTCGCCCGCCTGATTCGCGACGACGACTTTGAAGCCGCCGTCGAGGTGGCCCGCCAGCAGGTCGAAGCCGGCGCCCAGATGATCGACGTCAACATGGACGAGGGCATGCTCGACTCCAAGGCCGCCATGGTCCGTTTCCTCAACCGGATCGCCGCCGAGCCGGACATCGCCCGGGTGCCGGTGATGATCGATTCGAGCCGCTGGGAGGTCATCGAGGCGGGGCTGGAATGCGTGCAGGGCAAATCCGTCGTCAACTCCATCAGCCTCAAGGAGGGCGAGCAAGCCTTCCTCGACGCGGCCCGCCGCTGCCAAGCCCACGGGGCGGCTGTGATCGTCATGGCGTTCGACGAATCCGGCCAGGCCGACAGTCTGGAGCGCAAGATCGAGGTCTGCGCCCGCAGTTACCGAATCCTTGTCGAGGAGGCGGGCTTCGATCCAGAGGACATCATCTTCGATCCCAACATCTTCGCCATCGGCACGGGGATCGACGAGCACCGCAACTACGCCGTGGACTTCATCGAAGCCTGCCGCTGGATTCGCGCCAACCTGCCCGGCGCCAAGACCTCTGGAGGGGTCAGCAACGTCTCCTTCGCCTTCCGCGGCAACAATCCAGTGCGCGAAGCCATCCACAGCGTATTCCTCTACCACGCCATCGAGGCGGGCCTGACCATGGGCATCGTCAACGCTGGCCAACTCGGCATCTACGCCGACCTCCCGGCGGAACTGCGCGAGCGGGTTGAGGACCTCGTGCTGAACCGCCGCCCGGACGCCACCGAGCGTCTGCTGGAGATCGCCGAGCGCTACGGCGGGCGCACCAAGTCCGCCGCCGTGGAAGAGTCCGAATGGCGGGCGCTGCCCGTCGAGCAGCGGCTTGGGCACGCCTTGGTCAACGGCATCACCAAGCACATCGTCGAGGACACCGAAGAGGCCCGGCTCGCTGCCGCCAAGCCCATCGAGGTCATCGAAGGCCCGTTGATGGACGGCATGAACCGGGTCGGCGACCTGTTCGGCTCCGGCAAGATGTTTCTGCCGCAGGTGGTCAAGAGCGCCCGGGTGATGAAGCAGGCAGTGGCCCACCTGACCCCGTTCATCGAAGCGGAGAAGGACGCCCAGGCGAGCGCCAAGGGCGTCATCGTGATGGCCACGGTGAAGGGCGACGTCCACGACATCGGCAAGAACATCGTCGGCGTGGTGCTGCAATGCAACAACTTCAAGGTGTTCGACCTAGGCGTCATGGCGCCCGCCGAGCAGATTCTGGCCAAGGCGAAGGAAGTGAATGCGGACCTGATCGGCCTGTCGGGGCTGATCACCCCATCCCTCGATGAAATGACCCATGTGGCCGGGGAAATGCAGCGCCTTGGATTTCAAACGCCGCTGCTGATCGGCGGCGCCACCACGTCCAAGGCGCACACCGCGGTGAAGATCGAGCCGCGGTACGGCAACGCCCCGGTCGCCTATGTGCCGGACGCCTCTCGGGCGGTGCAGGTCGCCGCGCAGTTGGCGTCCCGTGGGGCGCAAAGCGAATTGGCGGCGGGCTTGCGCTGCGAATACGCGGCGATCCGCAAGCGCAACGTGCTGCGCCAGCGCAAGGTGGAACTGCTCAGCCTCGATGCGGCGCGCGGCAACAAGCTGCAGTTGGACTGGACCGGCTTCACGCCGCCAACACCCGCCCGCCCCGGTATCACCGCCACCCGCTTCAGCATCGACGAGCTGGTGCCCTACATCGATTGGACCCCGTTCTTCATGACCTGGGAGTTGGCCGGAAAGTACCCGGCCATACTGGACGACGACAAGGTGGGCGAAAGCGCCCGCAGCCTGTTTGCCGACGCCCAGGAAGTGCTAGCCGGGCTGGCCAAGCGCGAGGCGCTCCAGATCCGTGCCGTCACCGGCATCTGGCCCTGCCGCCGGGAAGGCGATGACGACATCCGCCTGTTCGCCGACGAAGCGCGCAGCCAAACCCTCGCCATCGTCCATCACCTGCGCCAACAGCGGCTGGTGCCCGAAGGCAAGCCCAACCTCTGCCTCGCGGACTTCGTTTCGCCCGAGCGCGACTACTTGGGCGGCTTCGCCGTAACCGCGGGCCTCGGCATCGACGAGGCACTCGGCGCCTATCAGGATGATGACTACTCATCCATCCTAATCAAGGCCCTGGCCGACCGTCTGGCCGAAGCGGCCGCGGAACGCCTGCACGAGCGGGTGCGCCGCGACCTGTGGGGCTACGCAACGGCGGAACGGCTGAACAATGCCGAACTGATCGCGGAGCGCTACCAAGGCATCCGCCCCGCGCCCGGCTACCCGGCCTGCCCGGACCACACCGAAAAGGGCATGCTGTTCGAACTGCTCGACGCCCAGGAAGCCACCGGCATCGAGCTGACCGAGAGCTACGCCATGCACCCCGCCGCCTCGGTGTCCGGCTGGTACTTCGCTCATGCCGAAAGCCGCTACTTCGGCGTCGGCAAGATCGACGACGACCAAGTGCGGGACTACGCGCAGCGCAAGGAGCTCAACGTCGAGGAAACACGCCGCTGGCTGAGCCCCCATCTATCCCGAGACGCCTAGTAGAGCGGTTTTTTTGTTCTATCCATAGGCGCAATCGTGTGTTCATTCCGGGCTGCCGCGATGCTAGCGTTACGGGTTGCTTCGCACACAGCAGGAACCGATGTACCGCTACGACACCTTCGATCAGCAGTTCGTCGACGAACGGGTGGCTCACTTTCGCAGCCAAACCGAGCGCTACTTGGCGGGCGAACTCAGCGACGATGAGTTCCTGCAACTGCGCCTGCGCAACGGCCTCTACATCCAGCGCTTGGCGCCCATGCTGCGGGTGGCGGTGCCCTACGGCACCCTGTCGAGCCGCCAGTTGCGGATGCTTGCCCACATCGCCCGCCACTACGACCGCGGCTACGGCCACCTAAGCACCCGCCAGAACATGCAGTTCAATTGGCCGGAATTGGCCGAAGTGCCGGACATCCTAGCCGATCTGGCCACCGTGCAAATGCACGCCATCCAAACCAGCGGCAACTGCATCCGCAATGTCACCACCGATGAGTTTGCCGGGGTGGCGGCGGATGAGGCGGTCGATCCCCGCCCCTACTGCGAACTGATCCGCCAATGGTCCACCTCGCACCCGGAATTCGACTGGCTGCCCCGCAAGTTCAAGATCGCCATCAGCGGGGCCGACGACGACCGGGCGGCGGTCAACGTCCACGACATCGGCCTGCTGGTGCGGCGGCGGGACGGCGAGACCGTCTTTGACGTTCTGGCCGGCGGCGGCCTCGGCCGCACCCCGGTGATCGGCTTGCTCATCCGGGAGGCGCTGCCGGTGCGCCATCTGCTCACCTACCTCGAAGCCATCATGCGGGTCTACAACCGCTTCGGCCGCCGCGACAACAAGTACAAGGCGCGCATCAAGATCCTGGTTCGGGCCATGACCGCCGAGGGGTTCAAGGCCCGGGTCGACGAAGAATGGGCGCACCTCAAGGGCTCGCCCAGCACGCTGACAGACGACCAGGTGGCGGGCATGGAGGCGCACTTTCAGCCACCAGAATATCCCGAGCGGCCCGGCGCCACTGCGGCCTTAGCCGCCGACCGGCTCAAGGATGCGGACTTCGCCCGCTGGGTGCGGCACAACGTGTCACCGCACAAGCAAGCCGGCTACGCCATCGCCACCCTCTCCACGAAGGAGACCGGCACCCCGCCCGGCGACGTCTCCGACCGGCAGATGGAAGCGGTGGCCGATTGGGCCGAGGCTTACGGCTTAGGCGAGATCCGCATCTCCCACCAGCAGAACTTCGTGCTGCCGGACGTCGGTCAGGACCAGCTTTACGCGCTCTGGCAGGCGGCGCAGGCCGAGCGGCTCGCCGCCCCCAACCGGGGCCTCGCCACCGACATCATCTGCTGCCCCGGCGGCGACTACTGCTCGCTGGCCAACGCCAAGTCCATCCCTGTGGCGGAGGCCATTCAGGCGCAGCTTGAGGACTACGACTACCTGCATGACTTGGGCGAGCTCGACATCAACATCTCCGGCTGCATGAACGCCTGCGGCCACCACCACGTCGGCCACATCGGCATTCTTGGCGTGGACAAGAAGGGCCGCGAGTACTACCAAGTCTCCATCGGCGGCCATTCAGGCAACGACGCCTCCGTCGGCCAGATCATCGGGCCATCGTTTTTCCGCGACGACGTCCCCAGGGTCATTCGCCGCATTTTCGATGTTTACCTCGCCCAGCGCGTGGAAGACGAGAGTTTCCTGCACTGTGTTCGACGCATCGGCGTCGAGCCCTTCAAGGTAGAGGTCTATGCCAAAGCTGCTTAAATTGATTGACGACGCCAACGGGACATCCAACGGCGCCACCAACGGCACGCCGCCGCAACTTGAGCCGGCCGGCCAATGGACGCCGGAATCCGGCAAGGGCATTGAGCTCAGCGTGGATGCGGAGATCGAGGAGCGGTTTCTGGCCGCGCCGGCGATCGGCATCGAGTTTCCAGCCTTCAATGACGGCCGAGGGCTCTCCCAAGCCGTCCTCCTGCGCAGCCGCCACGGCTACCAGGGCGACTTGGTCGCCACCGGCGCGGTGCAGCCCGACATCCTGCACTACATGCGCCGCTGCGGCTTCTCGGCCGCGGTGCTGCCCAACGGCGACGTGCCCGACCAGCAAACCCTTGCACCCTATTCGGATTACTATCAGGCTTGTGCCACGGAGCCCGAGCCCGTTAGTCGCCGAATAGGGAGGGGTGCATCGAACATTCCGACATAGTCGCATCGTTTTTCCTGATCTTCGCCGGGGCGGCGGTGCTGGCCACCTTCGCCCTGTACAGCCGCCAACCCCTGCTGGTCGCCTACATCGCCATCGGCTGCCTGCTCGGCCCGCATGGGGTGGCGGTGGTGAGCGATGCCCAGCTGCTCGCCGAGATCGCCGAGTTCGGCATCATCTTCCTGCTCTTCCTGATCGGGCTGGACATGCAGCCGTCCACGCTGAAGACCATGCTGGGCAAGTCCCTGGTGACGGCGCTGGGCACTTCGGCAGCGTTCTTCGCGGTTGGCTTTGGGCTGACGCTGGCGTTCGGCTTCAGCATTGCCGAGGCGTTGGTCGCGGGCGTGGCGGTGACCTTTTCGAGCACCATTCTGGGCGTGAAGCTGCTGCCCACCACGGCGCTGCACCACCGGCACATCGGCGAGATCGTGGTCGGCCTGCTGCTGATACAGGACCTGCTGGCGATCATTGCCCTGGTGCTGGTGGCGGGCTACGGCGGGAGCCTTGAGGCCACCCTAGCAAGCCTCGGCACCATCGTCATCGCCTTGCCGGCACTGACTTGGGTGGCCTTCCTGGCGGTGCGCATGGTGTTGCTGCCGCTAATCGCCCGCTTCGACGCCTTCCACGAGTTCATCTTCCTGCTGGCGATCGGTTGGTGCTTCAGCGTCGCCTTCGCAGCCGGCGCTGCCGGACTTTCCTTGGAAATCGGCGCCTTCCTCGCCGGCGTCACCTTGGCGATTCATCCCGTCTCCCAATACATCGCTGAGAGCCTGCGCCCGCTCCGAGACTTCTTCCTGGTACTCTTCTTCTTCTCGGTGGGCGCGGAACTCGACATCGGCGCGGCCCTGCAAATGGCGGTTCCGATTCTGCTCTTGGCCGGCTTGCTGATCGCGTTGAAGCCGGTCACGTTCGCCTACCTGCTGCGTTGGCAGGGGGAGTCCAAGGCCAATTCCTGGGAAACCGGCTTTCGGCTGGGGCAGGCGTCGGAATTCTCCCTGCTGCTGAGCTACGTCGCCGTCACCGCCGGCCTGATCGGCACCAATGCGGCCTACCTCATCCAAGGCGCCACCATCCTGACCCTGATCGCTTCGAGCTACCTGGTCGTCTTCCGCTTCCCGAGCCCCATCGCCATGCGCGCCGAACTGCGGCGCGATTAGGCCCTAATCCAAGGTAACAAGGCCGCGGCCGACCATGCGTCCAGCTAGGATGCGCTCGATGGCTTCGGGCAACGCATCGAGCGTCAGCGCTTCCTCCAACGCCGCCAAGTCCATCCTCCACGGCCCGGCCAGCTTCTCCCAGATGTCCCGCTTTTGCTCAAGCGGCAACTGCACCGAGTCGATGCCGAGCAGGTTCACGTGGCGCAGCAGGAAGGGCAGCACGGTGGCCGGAATGGCCGGTGAGTCCACCAAGCCGCAGGCGGCCAGGCTGCATCCGTATTGGAGGCTCTTGACCGCATTGAAGAGTATCTCGCCGCCCACGGCATCGATGGCGCCGGCGTAGGCCTCGCGCAGCAAGGGCTTGTCCGCACCCTCGCGGGCGGCCTCGCGGGTCAACACCGCGGCAGCGCCCAGCCCGCGCAGCCACTCGTGCCGCTCGGCCTTGCCGGAAACGGCAACCACCTCGTAGCCGAGTTGGGCGAGCAGCTTCACCGCCACCGAGCCGACCCCGCCGGTGGCGCCGGTCACCAGAACCGGCCCTTGCCCGGGCACCATCCCGTGGGCTTCGAGCTTATGCACCGCCAAGGCGGCGGTGAATCCCGCCGTGCCGAGCCGCATGCTCTCGCGCAGCGACAACCCGTCGGGCAGCGCAACGACCCAGCCGGACGGCACCCGTACGCGCTGTCCGAAGCCGCCCGGCGTGTTCATGCCGAGATCGAAGCCAATCACCACCACCGGGTCACCCGGCGCGAAATCCGGGCCGGACCCCTCCAGCACCACTCCCGCGGCATCAATGCCGGGGGTGTGGGGATAGCGCCGGGTGACGCCCCGGTTGCCGCTCGCCGAGAGGCCGTCCTTGTAGTTGAGCGATGAGTAGCGGACCTCGATCAGGACATCGCCATCGGGCAGGTCGCCGAGCGCCCGCTCGATGACCCGTCCGCGGTAGCCGCCATCCTGCTCCTCGACCCAATACGCCTTGAAGCTCATTGCCAGCCTCCCTTGCCCGGCAGCCATTGGACCAGTTGCCGCAGGCCGCTTTCCATCTCGCCGAGCACCCGCTCCAAGGGCTTCTTGTGCTCCACCCAGCGCACCTCGAAGACATCCGCCTCCGCGCAGCGCCGCATGAGGTACTCATCGCTGGTGGCGATCTCATCAACCAGATTCAACTCGATGGCCCGCCGTCCGTACCAGGCCTCGCCGGTGGCCACCTTCTCCAACTCCACGCCGGGGCGCTGCTCATTGACGAACTCCTGAAACAGCACATGCAGATCCTCAAGCTCCTCGGTGAACTTGCGGCGTCCCTCGTCGGTGTTCTCGCCGAGCACGGTCAGGGTGCGCTTGTAGCGTCCGGCGGTGATGACCTCCACGTCCACGTCGTTCTTCTTCAGCAAGCGGTGGACATTGGGAATCTCCGCCACCACGCCGATGGAGCCCACCACCGCAAAGGGCGCCGCGATGACCTTGTTGGCCACCGCCGCCATCAGGTAGCCACCACTGGCCGCCACCTGATCCACCGCCACCACCAGGTTCAAGCCATGCTGACGCACCCGCTGCAACTGCGATGCCGCCAGTCCGTAGCCGTGCACCCGGCCGCCAAAGCTCTTGACCCGCACCACCACTTCATCGCCGCTGCTGGCCTTGGTGAGCACGGCGTTGATCTCGTGGCGCAGATGGGAGACCTTGGTGGCATCCATGTCGCCCTCGAAGGTGAGCGCGTAAACGCGGCTCTTGCCTGTATCGCTTTCGGCATCCCCCTGGGGTGCATCCTGGCTCTGCGCGGGCTGATTCTCCGCCTTTGATTCCTCGGCTGGGTGCTCCTCAACAGCCGTTTCAGCGGGTTCCGGAGCCGCTTCATCGCCGCCATCCTGCTTGGCGGCCCGCTGCGCCTGCTTGGCCTCCTTCTTGGCCTTGCGGCGTGCCTCTCGGCGCGCCGCCTTAGCCTCTTGGCGCGCCGCCTTGCGGTATTGCCCCCGGGTGAGCATGGCCTGCTCAAGGCCGTGCCGCAGGTCGTCGAGGTAGTCGTTGAGCCGAATCACCTCCAAGGCGCCTCTCGGCGCGTGGCGGCGGCGGGCGCTGAACGTCGCCATGGCGCTAAGCACCACCAACACGGCGGCCACGACAGTGGCGGCCTGAGCCAGGAAAACCAAGTAGTCGTATAGATAGGTCATGTGGGCCTAATCGTGGAAAAGCGGCCTACTTTACTGGCTGAACGCAATTCAAGCCACCATCCATTCGCTCATCCGTTTGCTCATGCCGATGGCAACTAGTGCTTGCCCAGCATCGGCAAGTCCACCAAACTACGCGCCCCAAAAGGCACAGTCCCCCGGCCTGGGCGACCACCATCGGCAGCCAACCGGGGGAATTTGATTCAAGGAGAACAAAATCAACACGGCAAACGCCTTCTGGCAGAACTTTCTCGGCCACACGCCGCGCTGGTACAAGCTGACCATCGTCGCCTTCCTGGCCATCAATCCGGTCCTCCTGCTGGTCGCCGGGCCCTTCGTCACGGGCTGGGTGTTGGTGCTGGAATTCATCTTCACCCTGGCCATGGCGCTGAGCTGCTATCCGCTGCAGCCTGGGGGCCTGTTGGCCTTGCAGGCCTTGGTGCTGGGCATGACTTCGCCGGCCACCCTGCGCATGGAAGTGTTCAGCAATTTCCCGGTCATCCTGCTGCTGATGTTCATGGTGGCGGGCATTTTCTTCATGAAGGAGCTGCTGCTGTTCACCTTCACCAAGATTCTGCTCGGCATTCGCTCAAAGGCCCTTCTGGCGCTGCTGTTTTCGGCGGTGGCCGCGTTTCTCTCCGCCTTCCTCGACGCGCTGACGGTGACCGCCGTGATCATCAGCGTCGCGGTCGGCTTCTACGGCGTCTATCACAAGGTGGCATCCGGCAAGACCTTTCACGACGAAGACCACGAACACGGCGACGACCAGGGCGTGCACGACCACCACCGCGAGCACCTGGAGCAGTTCCGCGCCTTCCTGCGCACGCTGCTGATGCACGGCGCGGTCGGCACGGCGCTCGGCGGCGTCTGCACCACCGTCGGCGAACCACAGAACCTGCTGATCGCCAACAAGCTCGGCTGGGAGTTCATTGAGTTTTTCCTGAACATGGCGCCGGTGACCATGCCGGTCCTGGCCGTCGGGCTGACGACTTGCGTGCTGCTCGAAAAGCTCAAGCTGTTTGGCTACGGCGTCGAAATGCCGGACAACGTGCGGCACATATTGGAAGGCTACGACACGGCGGAGGCGCAAAAGCGCACGTCGCGGGACTCAGCCCGGCTCATCATCCAAGCCATCGCCGGCATACTGCTCGTTCTGGCGCTGGCCTTCCACGTGGCGGAGGTGGGCTTCATCGGGCTGATGGTCATCGTCATTCAAACGGCCTTCAACGGTATAGTGCGGGAGCATCAGTTGGGCAAGGCGTTCGAGGAGGCGCTGCCGTTCACGGCGCTGCTCGTCGTGTTCTTCGCCATCGTTGCGGTGATCCACGACCAGCACCTGTTTCAGCCGGTCATCGAGTACGTGCTGGCCATGGACGTCTCCGTGCAGCCAGGCATGTTCTACATCGCCAACGGCGTCCTTTCCGCCATGAGCGATAACGTGTTCGTCGCGACGGTTTACATCAATGAGATCAAGGCGGCATTCGATGCCGGCGACATCGACCGGGCGCACTTTGAACTCATGGCGGTGGCCATCAACACCGGCACCAACATTCCCAGCATCGCCACGCCCAACGGCCAAGCCGCCTTTCTGTTCCTGCTGACCTCGTCAGTGGCGCCGCTGATCCGGTTGTCCTACGTGCGCATGGTGCTGATGGCGCTGCCCTACACCGTGATCATGGGCATCACCGGTTGGGTGGCGGTCCACTACTTCCTCGCTTGATGCGCGCATCCCGGCGCGAGGGCATCTCGCCCTAGTGTTCCGTCGCTTAAATAAGATTGCATATGGGAGGGGGATGCGGCATGCTTCCGGGCACGCCAATGCGGGAGCCGTGGAATGCCAAGACCGACCCCTTTGCTGACCCTCACCGCGCATCAGCGCGAGGCGCTTGAG
>JAJEIQ010000019.1 GCA_022827905.1 Pseudomonadales bacterium
GCCCCCGGCATCCGGCCCGTGCGCCGGGGCCGCGCCCAGCAGCGCCGGCAGCAGCGGCAGCAGCAGGACGGGCCGCAGCCGCCGCAGGGCGGAGGCCAGGCGGGCGGGAAGGGCTGCTGGAAGGGCTGCCGGACGCGGGAGGCGCGGGCCGCCGGGCCGCGGACGGACGGTGATGGAGCGGAAACCGGTTCGGCGCATCTTGTTGTTCTCCTGCCGCCTTGCCCAACGCGGGCCGCCGGCCGCCGCGGAACGCGCCCGGCCACGGCAAGGCCCAAGCTACACCTTCGCGTTAGTGGTAGCAACTCAGGACTTTCGGGGAACTCGGTGATGCCGCTTGTGGCGGTGGGTTCGTGAGGATCACAGGAACTTGTGCGCTCCGGCCAAGTGATCCTGCGGGGCGAAAGAGTTGGAAGCAGGCCTCAGCCGCATCAACTCCCGCTGAGTTGCTACTGCAACGGAAGCTGCCTTCGCAGGCGGGCTTCGACCTCGTCGTTCGACGCGTCGGCATCGTGCCAACGATCGGCGATGATGCCGTCAGGGCGGACGAGGGCCAAGCCAGTGGCATCATAAGGCGGCGCTTCCGGTTCCGGCAGTTGACGCCAAAACAGCGGGAAGCCCGTGCTGCTGGCTACCCGGCCCACCGCATCCTGCCAGCGGCGGGCGGCGACCGAGGCGCCGCCGACCAAGACGTACTCCAAGCCGAACCAGTCGAGCACGGATTGACCCGTGCGTTCGTCAACCCACACATGGGGAGCGCGTCGGCCAGCACGAACCGCCGGCACGAAGTCGATGGTGGGATTGTCCACTGCCGGCGGCGGCTCCGGATTGTCCGCAATTAGCCGGGAGGCCGTCTCAAGGCCAAGCAGCGCGCCATCGTGGTCTGCGTACTGGCGGGTCTCCCGCACGCCAATCGATGTGTCGCCACCGGCGTAAAACGCGGCGATGATCTTGACTGCGGCCTCCGAGGTCTTTACCCCCACAGCGATCCGCGCCAAGGCGCACGCCCGGTGCTCGACTTGGTAGGTGTCCAAAATCCAGGATGGCGCGACACCCCGCAGCACGTAGGCGATCTTCCAAGCGAGGCTGCGGATTCCGGCGAAGCCGATGTTGTTGCCCATGCCCCCCGTGGGCAGGGAAACGTGCGCCGCGTCCCCCGCCAGAAACACCCGCCCGCTGCTGAGGCGGTCCACGCAGCCCGGCGTCGGCCGCCACATGCCGATGCTGGTGATGCCGATGGGCACTTCATCCTCCGTGCCAATGGCCTCGCGGATGCGTTCCACTATTTCCGCTTCCGGCAGTTGATCCGGATCCGGCTTGAATATCTGGCACCGCCACCGCCGGATGCCGTCGAGCGGCTGAAAGACCAACAGGCCGTGGGAGGTTAGGTTAAACAGCAGCCCGCCCTTGCGGCCTTCAACGTACTTCGATAGGTCGGCGTCGAAAATCACGTCCTGGGAGAAGTTGCCCAACGGCTCCGCCTCCAGCACGCTGCCGATGGCTTGGCGCGCGAAGCTGTGGGGGCCATCGGTGCCGAGCGTGTAGGCCGCCTGAACGGTGCTTTCCGCGCCCGTATCCAAGTCCCGAATGGCCACTGCGGTGCCGCTCTCGTCTTGGCTCAAATGCACGGCTTCGGTTCGATAGCGCAGTTCAATGCGCTCGTCATTGCGCACCTTGCCGAGCAGCACGTTCTCAACGTAGTCCTGACAGGTCATCACCGGCATGGTCGGGCTGGTGCTTCTGGGCACGGTGTGGAAGGTGGGGCTGGGAATGGCGGCGATCTGATCCTTGGCCAGCGCGTTGAACCAGCGGTTGCACTGCGTCCAGTCCGGCCCCAAACCAGTATTCTCCACCGCCTTCTCGACCCCTAGGAACCGCATGAGCTCCATGGTGTTGGTGTCCACGAACCGAGACCGGGGGTGGGTGTTGACTTCGCTGCGCTTCTCGATGAGCAGTGAATTGATGCCGAACTTGGAGAGCAGCAGCGCCCCCGCCAGCCCGATCGGGCCACATCCGATGATGCATACGGGAACTTTGGTCATAAGCGGCAATCCTCGGTTTTCGTTTCGCGAGCCAAAATCACCGGCGTCAAAGCGTCAACCACACCGCGAAGCGGACGTTCATCTCATCGCGATTGTCGCTCCACCACTGCCAATCGTTGGGCAGTGCCCGGCGCATGTTCTCCGCGCTGCTCGGCATGTGCGGGCGCATGTCCACGCCGGTTTCTGCGTGGGTGGACACCAGTGGCTGGGCCGACAAGCGGGTGGGGCCGTAGGAGATGTGCCGCGCCACGCCGGCCATGGAGGATGGACGGGCGGCGAAGGCCACGAACTCACGCGCCGCATCGAGATTGGGGGCGCCGTAGAGGATGGCTAGGTAGCCGGTGTCGAGCACCTGTCCGTCCCAGACGATGACGAAGGGTTGGTTTTCGAGAACTTGGGCGTTGAAAATCCGTCCGTTGTAGGCGGTGGACATCACCACTTCGCCGTCCGCCAGCATCTGCGGGGGCTGGGCGCCGGCCTCCCACCAGACGATCTCCTCCTTGATGGTGTCGAGCTTGCGGAAGGCCCGGTCGATGCCGGCCTTGGTGTTGAGCGTGGCATAGACTTCGTCGATGGGCACGCCGTCGCCCAAGAGCGCCAGCTCCAGGTTGACCACGGGCGAGCGGCGCATCCCCCGGCGTCCGGGAAACCGCTCCAGATCGAAGAAGTCCTCGATGGTGGCGGGCTTGGCCCCGGACAGCCGGTTGGCGTTGTACGCATAGACGGTGGAGTAGAAGAGCTGGTTGGCCCCGCATTCGGTGATCATGCCCGGGTAGTAGTCCTGTTCCGGGGGCTCGCCGTTCGGGCCGGGTGGGAGAGTCGCTGGGTCGAGAGGCTCGAACAAGCCCTCCTCGCAACCGCGCACCCCATCCGCGAGTTCCACGTCCACCACGTCCCAATGCACGTTGCCCGCTTCCACTTGGGCGCGCACCTGCGCGAGGCCGCCGTTGTAGTCGTCAAGCTTGACCTCGATGCCGGTTTCGGCGGTGAATGCCTTGTGGTAGCCCTCGACGCTGGCCTTGGCGTAGGAGCCGCCCCAGGACACGACGGTCAGCGCGTCGTCGGCAGCGGCAACGGTGCCCGCCAGCAACAGTGCGGCGATGGCGAGGGCGCTTAGGCGGGATCTAGGAATGGGGCTCATGGCTCGCGGTCTCCTTGCGATACTGGGGGCTGGCTCTGGGGTTGCGGGACGGTCCTTCGGTGGCCATCAGCCCGGTTTGGGTACGGGGTGGCGGCAGAGCCCATGTTAACATCGGACTTATGCTGTTGTAGGGATGTCGGCTCGTGTCAATGCCGCGTAGTTGGGGCCGGCGCCTGCTTTGCGTCGCGCTTGGGGTTGTGTTGGCCTCGGCATCGGGGGCCTACGGTCAGGGCAAGACGCTGGGCCACATTCTCGGCATCGTGGTGTCGAACACCGGGCCGGTGGCGGATGCGCAGGTCACGGCTTGGCACGTCGACACGGCGCGCACGCGCAGCGCGGTCAGCGGCGCGAATGGCCGCTACCGGTTCTCAGGGCTTGCCGTCGGGCGCTACGCCGTTACCGCGGTGGTCGGCAATTGGCAGACCAGCACGGTCATCGCTGAGGTCAATGTCGGCGAGGGGACGGTCGTCGATCTGCAGGTGGAAAGCCCGCGGGCGGTCGAGGAAGTGGTCGTGGTCGCGGACCCGGTCTCGCCGGTTGACGTCACCAGTTCGGAGACCACCCGAATCGTGACCGCAGGCGACATCGAGCGGCTGCCCATCACGAGGGATCCCAATGCGGTGGTGCTGATGGCACCCGGCGCGGTGTACGGCGACACGGCGTTCGGCACGGGCCGGCGCCGCGAGCAGTACGGCAGCGGCTTCGGCTACGCATCCCTCGGCGGTGCCTCGGTCGCCGAGAACGTCTATTACATCAACGGCATGAACGTCACGAACTTTCGCACCGGCCTCGGGGCGAGCACCGTTCCGTTCGAGTTCTACGACCAGTTTCAACTCAAGACCGGCGGCTTCGGCGCCGAGTTCGGACGCGCTACCGGCGGGGTCATCAATTCCGTCACCAAACGGGGAACGAACCGCTGGCAGTTTACGGTGGGCGGATACTTCGCGCCCGACTCGCTGCGCGGTGACGTGCCGAATGTCGAGCATCCCTCCCGCAGGCGCCGCTACGACACCGTGGCGGGATTCGATGAGAGGGACGAACTCGATGTCTTCGTCTCGGCCGGCGGCCCGTTGATTCGCGACCGCTTGTTGGCTTACGCGATCTACGACTTCCGATCGGTTGACGAACGCCTCCACAGCGCTTGGGGCAGGCTGCACAAGGACGTTGACGACGACGGATTCTGGGGCGTCAAGCTCGATTGGCTGCTTACCGACGACCACCGCATCGAGTACACGGGATTCTCGGATGACCGGACTGTTCAACGCACCTCCTTCGAATGGGACGAGTGGACCGATACGGTGGGCGAAGAGGTCGATAGGGTCGAGTTCGAGCGCGGCGGCGTCAACCACATCGTCGCCTATCGGGGCCATTTCGGAACCCGCGTCGCAGCCTCCCTGCTTTGGGGCACCGGCCGCTACGACCTGAACGAAACGTCGCCGGGAGACGCGAACTGCCCGGTGGCGATCGACTCCCGGTCCGGACGCGGCCGGGCACTCGGCTGCTGGACCCGTTTCTTCACCGCCGGTGGACGGGATGACCGAGACATCGTGCGCGCCGATTTCGAGTGGGCCATCGGCGAACACCACTTGCTGCGCTTTGGCGCCGACCGGGAGGAGAAGACCTCATTGGACCGCGCTGCATACTCGGGCGGCGGATACTTTCGCTACTTCAACGTCAGCCCCGGCGACGTGCTGGGCAATGGCGGGGTGGTTCCCGAGGGCGTCACGCAGGCGACGCGCTACCGGGAGTACCGGCGAGGCGGCCGATTCGACGTGATTGCGACGGCCTACTACTTGGAGGATGAGTGGCAGATCGCGCCCCTCAACGCCACCCTGCGTCTCGGCTTGCGCAACGAACGCTTCGACAATCGAAACGCCGACGGCCGCACCTTTGTCCGCATCACCGATCAGGTTGCGCCGCGCATCGGGTTGTCCTGGGACCCACGCGGTGACGGCACCGCTCGGCTGTTCGCAAACTACGGCCGCTACCATCTGCCGGTCGCCAGCGCGGCCAGCCTTCGGCTGTCGGGCGCAAGGCTCTACACCGAGGCGTGGCACGTGCTTGATGGGCCGGTCGCCGAAGATGGCAGCGCGGCGCTCGGCCTGCCGATCGGCGAGCGGACCGTCTATCGCGACGGCGCCTCCCCGGACGTGCGCACCCTGGTCGACCAAGATCTCAAGCCCATGGCGCAGGATGAATACATCCTGGGCTACGAGTGGCAGTTGCTGTCCGACTACGTGGCGAGCGTCACCTTCACCTACCGTGACTTGGTGCGGGCGATCGAGGACGTCACGATCGACGAGGCGCTTGGCATAGACGGCGGCTTCAACTACGTTCTCGCCAATCCGGGCCGGGACATTCGCACGTTCCATGACGTGGACGGCGACGGCGTTCTCGATGAAGTCACTCTCGCCGCCCGCGACCTTCGCTACCCGAAGACGAAGCGGCGCTACAAGGCATTGACCTTGGATATCAAGCGGCTATGGGACGGCGTCCTCCAAGTCCGCGGCGCTTACACCCTGTCGCAAAGCAAAGGCAACTACGAGGGGACGGTGCGCAGCGACACCGGCGAGGACTTGGCTGGCTACACGACGCAGTTCGACTTTGCCGGCATGCTGGACGGGGCGACCGGCAACCTGCCCAACGACCGTCGCCACGTGCTCCGGCTCTGGGGCGTGTGGCAGTTTGCGGATCGCTGGCAGGTCAGCGCCGCATTCGAGTTCGCCAGCGGCCGGCCGCGCAACGCATTCGGCTTTCACCCCACCGACCCCTACGCGCAACAGTACGGTCCGGCATCATTCTTTCAGCAGGGCGAGCCCGTGCCGCGCGGTTCCCTGGGCAGGACATCCGACCTGTACCGGCTCGACCTCGGTCTCAAGTACACCCGCGAGGCCTTCGCCGACGGCGAATTGACCCTGAGGCTGGATGTTTTCAACCTGTTCGACTTTGATGAGGAAACCGAGGTCGATGAGTACGCGGACAGTTGGTGGGGCGGGAGACCCTCCCCAACCTTTGGCTTGCCAATTCGCTTCCAGCAACCTCGAACCGTGCGGCTGGGCCTGCAGTACAAGTTCTGAGCCCGTCCGGGCGTCCAGTTCGAGGGCGGGACGCCTTCGCTCCAAGGAGGCATCCCGTCCCGCCCCGCTCGTATTCATTGACGCTCCCCATGGCCGGCAGTATCATCCGCCCGCCATTTCGGTTCGGGCAGTTCACGGGGTATGGCGCAGTCTGGTAGCGCGCCTGCTTTGGGAGCAGGATGTCGGGAGTTCAAATCTCTCTACCCCGACCATTGCCGCATTGCTTCGTTGCGCTCGTAGCTCAACTGGATAGAGCATCTGCCTTCTAAGCAGGCGGTTGAAGGTTCGAGTCCTTCCGGGCGCGCCACTCGTTAAGTCCCTGCCGCAGGTCGGCGGAGGTGGCCGAGCGGTTGTGAACGGTTAATGGTGGGCGTAGCTCAGTTGGTAGAGCTCCGGGTTGTGATCCCGGCGGTCGTGGGTTCGAATCCCATCGTCCACCCCATGCGATTTGCGGGAACGTCTTAAGCCCTATGCAAGTATCAGTGGAAGTTCTCTCCGGCGTGGAACGCCGGCTCACCATTGTCGTTCCCACCGAGGAGTTTGAGGATCGGGTTGCCGGCAAGCTGCTCGAGCTGAAGAACAACGTTCGCCTGCCGGGCTTCCGTCCCGGCAAGGTGCCCTTGAAGGAGGTGCGGCGCCGGTTTGGGTCCGCCGTGCGGGCCGATGCCGCGGACGAAACCATGCGCGCCAGCTACGAGGAGGCCGTGCTCCAGGAATCGCTCACCCCCGTGAGCGTCCCCCGCCTGGAGGCGGTGCAAGCTGAGCCTGGCGCCGACCTTGAATTCACCGCCAGCTTTGAAGTCCTGCCGGAGGTCGAGCTCGTTGACTTGGCCGCTGTCGAAGTGCAGCGGCCGGAAGCCGAGATCACCGATTCGGACGTGGATTCGATGCTTGAGAACCTGCGCGAGCAGCAGCGCACGTGGCATTCCGTGGAGCGCGCGGCCGCCGAGGGAGACCGGGTGCAGGTGGACTTCGAAGGTCGCCTTGACGGCGAGGCCTTCGACGGCGGCAGCGGTGAGAACGTGCAGTTGGTGTTGGGTACCGGCGAGATGGGGGAGGAATTTGATAAGGCCCTGACCGGCCTCGAAGCCGGTGCAGCGAAGTCGTTTGACGCCGCCTTTGCGGACGACCATCCGAACGAGACATTGCGCGGGAATACGGTCCGTTTCGATGCCACCGTCAAGATGGTGGAAGAGCCGGTGCTGCCTGAGCTCGATGAGGCCTTTTTCGAATCCATGGGCGTCAAGGAAGGTGGCCTGCCGGCGTTCCGGGAGGAAGTGACGGGCAACATGCAGCGGGAAATGGAGGATCGGATTCAGGGCTTGGTCGTCACGCAGGTTATGGATGAACTCAATCGCCTGCACAGCGTTCAGTTGCCTCCGGCCTTGGTGGACCGGGAAATTCAGGCCCGCAAGGAGGCGATGCTCAACCAGTTTGCGCCCCAAGGGCGACGCCGTATGGATGCGTCTTCGCTACCGGATGAACTGTTCCGGGACCAAGTGGAGAAGGAGGTCGCCGTCGGCTTGGTGACCCGCCAGATTCGCAGCGCCCACAATCTCGAAATTGATGACCAAGCCGTTCGCGCCGAGGTTGAGCGCATCGCGGAGTCCTATGCGGAGCCGGAGGCGGTGGCCCGCTCCATTTATCAGGACGAGGGCTACTTGAATCGCATTGAGGAGCGGGTGGCCGAGAAGCAGGTGGTCGCCTTCATCTTGGATCAGGCCAAGGTAAATGTGCTAAAAAGCAGCTACCAGGACATCGTGACTGGCCAAGCACTGCCGCCGCCGGAGGGCGAGTCGCCCGCAGCTTCCACAGGCGAGCAGAATGACGGTGGCGCTGGCGCATCAGGAGACGGCTCCCCCGGCTGAGCGTCAGGCACCGCCTGAAATTCAACAGGAGAAGGCAATGACCCAACAAGGCAGCGTCCCGGAGACCACCAGTCTCGGCTTGGTCCCCATGGTGGTGGAGCAATCGGCCCGCGGCGAGCGGTCCTATGACATTTACTCGCGCCTGCTCAAGGACCGCATCATTTTCATGGTCGGCCCGGTGGAGGACCAGGTGGCCAACCTGGTCATTGCCCAGATTCTGTTCCTGGAGTCGGAGAATCCAGACAAGGACATCCACCTGTACATCAATTCCCCTGGTGGCGCTGTGACCTCCGGCATGGCGATCTACGACACCATGCAATTCGTGCGCTGCGACGTCAGCACCCTATGCATCGGTCAGGCGGCCAGCATGGGCGCCTTTCTGCTCGCCGCTGGAGAGCCGGGCAAGCGCTTCGCCCTGCCCAATTCGCGGATGATGCTCCATCAGCCCGCGGTGGGCGGCATGCGGGGGGTGGCCGCCGACATCGAGATACAGGCCAACGAGATACTCGCGATGCGCGAGCGGCTGAACGGGCTGCTCGCCGAGCATACCGGGCAGCCGATCGAGCGCATCCGCGCCGATTCCGACCGGGATTTCTGGATGAACGCCAGCGAGGCGGAGGCCTACGGGCTGGTCGATCTCGTTCAGCAGCCGCGTCGGACATTGGCCAAGGCGGTGGGGCAGTGAGGACGAGGCCGGCGCTTGCAAACCCGGCGTCTATGAAACATAGTGGCGCCCGTCCATCGAAGGGATTGAGGGCCAAGGAGACCAACTGACCATGGCGGAAAAAGGTGGCCGAGGCGACGAGGCTGGCAAGCTCCTGTATTGCTCCTTTTGCGGCAAAAGCCAGCACGAAGTGCGCAAACTCATCGCTGGCCCCTCGGTGTTCATCTGCGATGAATGCGTGGAACTGTGCAACGACATCATTCGCGAGGAAGCCTCGGACGCCGGTCAAAGCGGCGACAGCAGCAAGCTGCCCATCCCTGCCGAGATCAACGATATCCTCGATCAGTACGTCATCGGCCAGGACTACGCCAAGAAAGTTCTCGCGGTCTCGGTTTACAACCACTACAAGCGGCTGAACTACACGGGCAAGAAGGACGATGTTGAGTTGTCCAAGTCCAACATCCTGCTGATCGGTCCCACGGGTTGCGGCAAGACGCTGCTCGCCGAAACCCTGGCCCGCCTGCTTGACGTACCCTTCACCATCGCCGATGCGACCACCCTGACGGAGGCGGGGTACGTTGGCGAGGATGTCGAGAACATCATTCAAAAGCTGCTGCAGAAGTGCGACTACGAAGTGGAGCGCGCTCAGGTCGGCATCGTTTACATTGACGAGATCGACAAGATTTCGCGCAAGTCCGACAACCCCTCAATCACCAGGGACGTGTCCGGGGAAGGCGTGCAGCAGGCCCTGTTGAAGCTCATTGAGGGAACGGTCGCCTCGGTGCCGCCCCAGGGCGGGCGCAAGCACCCGCAGCAGGAGTTTCTGCAGGTCGATACCAGCAACATCCTGTTCATCTGCGGCGGCGCGTTCTCCGGCCTCGACAAGATCATTCTCGACCGTTCGGACAAGTCCGGCATTGGATTCAGCGCTGAGGTGAAGGGCGAGGAATCACGCGGGCAGATTGGCGAAACCTTGCGCCAAGTGGAGCCGGAAGACCTGATCCGTTACGGCCTCATCCCCGAATTCGTCGGCAGGCTGCCGGTGGTGGCCACGATCGATGAACTCGATGCGGACGCCTTGGTGCGCATTCTGACGGAGCCGCGCAATTCGCTGACCAAGCAGTATGGCAAGCTGTTCGAGATGGAGAACGTCGAAGTGGACTTCCGCGAGGACGCGCTGCGGGCCATCGCGGAGAGGGCCATGGAGCGCAAGACCGGCGCCCGTGGCCTGCGCTCCATCTTGGAATCGGTGCTGCTCGAAACCATGTACGATCTGCCGTCGTCGGACTCGGTCGCCAAGGTCATCATCGATGAGAGCGTGATCAACGGCGAGAGCGAACCGATGCTGATGTACGAAAACAAGGAGCAGGCCAAGGCCGCCCTGGAGGACTAGTCTCCGGCCTGCTGGAACCCGTCTCCCCCTGCCGCCCGTGAAGGTCGTCAAAGCCATCCCTGTTCTGCCGTTGCGCGCCATGGTTGTTTACCCCCATGGGGTGCAGCCGCTGCTGGTCGGCACGGAACGGTCCATTAAAGCCATTGAGGCCGCCATGAGCGGCGATCAGCAAGTGCTGCTCGTGGCCAAGCGGGAGGCCGGGAGCGAGCCTGCCGAAGCCGCGGACCTGTTCGCGGTGGGTACGCTGGCCACGGTTCTGCAGTCGCTCAAGTCGCCGCCTGGCGGCACCGTGAAGATTCTCGTGGAAGGCCAGGCGCGGGCCAGGATTGATCGACTTGACTTCACCGGCAGCCACATCACCGCGGCGGCCGTTTCGCTAGCGGATGCGGAGCTTTCAGAAGAGCAGGCCGAAGCGCTGCGCCGAGCGGCGTTGTCGCAGTTCGAGCGTTACGCCGAGGACAGCCGCAAAGTGCCCCAGGAGGTCTTGGCTTCCTTGTCCAGCCTGACGGACGCAGGCAGGCTGCTTGATGCCGTGGCAGCGCAAATCGAAGTCTCTGCCGAACGCAAGCAGGCTGTGCTTGAGGAGCTTGACCTCAGCAAACGAGGGGAGCTGCTGATGAATCTCATGGAGGGTCAGCTCGGCCAAAGCGAGATGGACAAGGCGATCCGTGGGCGCGTCAACAAACAGATGGAAAAGAGCCAGCGCGAGTACTACCTCAACGAACAGATGAAGGCGATTCAGAAGGAGCTGGGCAAAATCCAGGAGTCGCCGGACGAATTCGAGACCTTGGCCAAGTCAATCGAGGAAGCCGGCCTGCCCAAGGAGGCGAAGGAAAAGGCCCTTGCCGAACTCGGCAAGCTCAAGCAGATGCCGTCGATGTCGGCGGAGAGCACGGTGGTGCGGACCTACATCGATTGGATGGTGCGCATTCCTTGGAAAAAACGCAGCCGTCTGGCCCGTGACATGGCGCGCGCCGAGCGCGTTTTGAATGAGGACCACTACGGGCTTGATGAGGTCAAGGAGCGGGTCCTGGAGTGCCTCGCCGTCCAGGTGCGCACCAGGCGGACTGCCGGGCCGATCCTCTGCCTGGTCGGCCCACCCGGCGTCGGCAAGACCTCGCTCGGCGAGAGCATCGCCCGGGCCACCGGGCGTCGCTTCGCGCGCATGGCATTGGGCGGCGTGCGCGATGAAGCCGAGATTCGCGGCCACCGCCGCACCTACATCGGCTCCCTGCCGGGCAAGGTGCTGCAGAAGATGGCCAAAGTGGGAGTGCGCAATCCCCTTTTCCTGCTCGATGAAGTGGATAAGTTGGGCATGGACTATCGAGGCGACCCGGCCAGCGCGCTGCTCGAAGTGCTGGATCCGGAGCAAAACAGCCGCTTCAACGACCACTACCTAGAGGTCGATTACGACCTCTCCGACGTGTTCTTCATCTGCACGTCCAACTCTTTGGACATTCCGGCACCGCTGCTGGACCGCATGGAGGTGATCCGCCTCCCCGGCTACATGGAGGACGAGAAGCTCAACATCGCCCGGCGCTTCCTGCTGCCCAAGCAAATGGCGGCGGCAGGGCTTAAGCCCGGCGAGCTTGAGGTTGACGACGATGCCCTGATCCACTTGATCCGCCACTACACCCGCGAAGCCGGGGTGCGGGGCTTGGAACGCGAGCTGGCCAAGCTCGCCCGCAAGGTGGTCCGGGAAGCAGTGGTTCGGCAAGGGGCAGTAAGCGGCGATGGCGCTGGCGCTGCCATCGGACCGGCCGATTTGGAACGCTACAACGGGGTGCGCAGATTCACCTATGGACTGGCCGAGGAGCAAAGCCGCGTAGGCGTCGCCACGGGTCTGGCGTGGACGGAAGCGGGCGGCGAACTGCTTAACATCGAAGCCGTGGCTGTGCCAGGGAAGGGACGCCAGACTCGAACCGGCTCCTTGGGCGACGTCATGCAGGAGAGCATTCAGGCGGCGCTGACCTTTGTCCGCAGTCGCAGCGAGTCCCTCGGCGTGCCCGGGGACTTCCACCAAAAGTTCGATCTGCATGTGCATGTGCCCGAAGGGGCCACGCCCAAGGACGGGCCGAGCGCCGGCATCGGCATGTGCGCGGCCCTGGTGTCGGTGGCGACTGGCGTGCCGGTCAAGGCCAGTGTCGCCATGACTGGCGAGATCACCTTGCGCGGGCGGTTGCTCCGCATCGGCGGGCTCAAGGAAAAGCTGTTGGCGGCCCATCGGGGCGGCATCCGGGAGGTCATCATCCCGGCCGAAAATGAACGCGACCTCAAGGAAATCCCGGACGGGGTCAAATCGGGCCTGAACATACATCCGGTGCAGTGGATGGACCAAGTGCTCGACCTAGCGCTTGAGCCCCATTCGACATCGGCCTTGCCGCTGGCCAACGAGGCGATTCCACCCGCAGCGGTTCCGGTGGAGCCCGATCTGCCCGCTGATCCGCACTGATAGCGGACGTGTTGGGCAAGTTGTTCTTGCAGGCACAGCACGGCGCTGGTATAAGTTTCGCGGTCTTGAAAGTTCGTCGGAATGAGCCGCAATGCGGCCCAGGCTGGCGCTTAAGCGATGGATGCGGCTGTGTGCTGGCAATTGCCGGTTGTGCGGCTGCGCTGACAAACTCAGGGGAGCACAAGCACAGTGAACAAATCCGAACTCATTGATCAGGTTGCCAACACCGCGGATCTATCCAAGGCTGCCGCAGGGCGCGCGGTTGACGCAGCGCTTGACGCCATCACCGGGTCGCTCAAGCAATCTGAACCGGTGTCCTTGGTTGGCTTCGGCACCTTCCTGGTGCGGGAGCGGGCCGCCCGCAAGGGGCGCAATCCCCAAACCGGCGAGAACATCGACATCGCCGCCTCCAGGGCCGCTGCCTTCAAGCCAGGCAAGGCGCTGAAAGATGCCCTGAACTGAAGTCGCCGGCCGTCCCGGCGCTAGCGAGGCGTTGCTTTAAGGCCCAAATCGACTAGGGCGCGTTCCGCCCAGTGTTTCGCTCGTCATGCTGCAGAGACTTCGCGACCAAACCCAAAGCACCGGCTTCAAGATCATTGTCGCCGTGCTGGTCTTCGCGCTGGCGTTCTTCGGTTTCGGCGCCTTCAACGTCTTCGCGCCCGGCGACCCAACGGTGGCCAGCGTAAACGGGGACGACATCACCCAAGGGGCTCTGCTCCAGGAGACCGAGCGGGAAAAGCGCATCTTGTTGGCCGAGGGCGGCGAATCCGCCAACCTCGACCCGCTTGGGATGCAATCCAGGGCTCTGGAACGGCTGATCACCCGCGCTTTGCTGGCACAGATCGTCGAGGATCTGGATTTGGCCGCCGCCCCGTCGCGGGTCGATGCCGCGGTGGTTGCCGATCCCGGCTTTCAGATCGATGGGCAGTTCAACAGCGACCTCTATCGCCGCGGCCTCTCGGCCATGGGTTTCACCCCAACCGAATACATGGCGGCGCTCGCCCGGCAGATGAGCAGCGACCAACTGCAGCGGGCCGTCGCCGATTCGGTGTTCGCGACGGACTGGGAAACGCGTTCGTTCGCGCGCCTGATGGGCCAAAAGCGGGATCTCGCTTGGCTGCCGTTCACCGTCTCCCACTTCAGTGAAGGCGTGGCAGTGGATGCTGCGGAGGTGGAAACCTACTACCAAGAGCACCAAGCGGAACTGATGACCGAGGAGACGGTGGACGCCGCCTATGTCGAGTTGGCATGGGATCAACTTTTGGACGACCCCTCCATCGAAGTCACCGAGGCCGATCTTGAGCGAGAGTATGCGGCGGACAAGGCGGCGGCGGAAGCCGACGAACAGCGCCGCAGTTCGCACATTCTGCTGCGCACCGGCGATGAGCGCACCGAGGCGCAGGCCATCGCGCTGTTGGAGGACATCAGCGCGCGCATCGCCGCTGGAACGCCTTTTGCGGAGTTGGCGCAGACCTATTCCGAGGACCCCGGCTCCGCCCAGCTCGGTGGCGATCTTGGCGCGGTGGGCCAAGGCATTTTCGATCCCGATTTTGAAGCGGCCTTGTGGGCCTTGGACGTCGGGGAGCTCTCGCCCCCCGTCAAATCGGCCTTTGGCTACCACCTGATTCGGCTGGATGGCATTGAAACTGTCGAGTTTCCGCCGTTTTCGGAACAAGTGGCGACAATCGAGGAGCGCTTGCTCCGGGCTGCGGCGGAGGAATTGTTCACCGAGCGGATGCGTGAACTGGACAGCCTTGCCTTCGAGAACAACGATTCCTTGGTCGCCGTGGCCGAGGCCCTTGGCCTCGAAGTCCAGCAGGTGGAGGGCGTCAGCCGCACCGCCGGGGATGCTGTTTTTGCCGATGCGGACATCCGCGAGGCGGTCTTTGCGGCCGATGTGCTGCTTGACGGCAACAACACAGCAGCCCTTGAGTACGGCGTCAACCGCGCCGTCGTCGCTCGCGTGGATGAGCATCACGTGCCGGTGCTGAAGGCATTGGACGAGGTGCGGCCGGAAATCGAGACATTGCTGGTCGAACGGACGGCCGAGGCTCGGCTGGCCGAAGCCCACCGGACGGCGTTGGTTCGAGTGCGGGCGGGCGACAGCGTGGCGGCGGTGGCTGATGAGTACGGCTTGGCATGGGAGACGCTGGAAGCGGCGGCCCGCAACGATCCGCGTCCGCCCTCCGCGGTGCTGGAGGCCGCCTTTGCCCTGAGTCGGCCCGAAGACGGTGGCAAGAGCGTCGGCGAAGCCGCCTTGGGCGCCGGTGGGGAGGCCATTGTCACCGTCACGCGAGTGGTCGATGGCGATGTCTCCACCTTGGCGGACTCGGAATTGGATGGTCTGCGTCAGTTGTTTGTTGCCCGAAGCGAGACCTTGGACTATGAGGCCCTCTATCAAGGCTATTTGGCCGATGCCGACATTTCGCGGCGCGTGTTGCAATCGGACTGATTGCAAGCCGGCGGATTGAAATCGGACAGGTTCGACACGCAACGGAGTCGCCGGTCGTGGAGTGGTCTCGCACGAAGTTTGGGGAGCGTCTGCTGGCGGAGGAGCAGCCTCGGCTGGACGAATTGGTGCGGCGGCTGCACGGCGATGTCTTGGTTTGGTCCGGTCCTTTTTCGGAATCGGCGCGCGGCGTTAAGCGCTGCATGGCGCGCCGCTGCCTCTACCTCTCCAACGGTCAATCGAAAGCCCGCGAGGAGCTGGGCATGGCCACCTTCGCTGGCCGCTTGGAGGCGCTGCCGTTGCCGAACAACAGCGTGGACGCATTCGTTCTGCACCACAGTTTGGAGCTCACGGACGATCCGCGCCGGGCGCTGCGCGAAGTGGGCCGGGTGGTCGCTCCGGGTGGCCGCATTGGCATCTGCGCGTTCAACGGCTTCAGTGCTTGGGGCCTGCGCCGTCTCTACGGCCGCTTCCGCGCCGATGTGTTTTCAGATGTGAAGTTCGTCAATCCGCTTCGGCTTTTTGATTGGTTGGCGCTGCTCGGTTTGGAGCTTGACGAGCCTGCGGAGTATCTTGGGTTTGGTGCGCCTTTGAATCTCGCCCAGGGATTTCGGGCTGGCATTGGGCGGTTCGGCAGAGGGGCGCCCGCCGCTTGGCTTGGCGGCGGTGCCCGGCCGCCGCTCGGCGCCGTGCTTTTGGCCTCGGCGGTGAAACAGACGCAAGGGGCCAGCTTCGCCGGTCCTCGGCGGCCCTTGCGGGGCCGCAAGCTCGCCGCCGCCAGCTATCCGCGCGCCTCCACTCCAACCACGCTGCGGCCCCATGGTTGAGATCTACACGGACGGATCCTGCTTGGGCAATCCGGGGCCAGGGGGCTGGGCGGCCCTGCTGCGGCACCGGAACGAGGAGAAGCTGCTGTCCGGGGCCGAGCCCGACACCACCAACAACCGCATGGAGCTGATGGCCGCCATCGCGGGTCTTGAGCAACTCAAGGTGGCCAGCCAAGTGCGGCTGACCACGGATTCGGAATACGTGCGCAAGGGCATCACCGCGTGGATCGCGGGATGGCGGGCAAACGGGTGGCGCACCGCGAGTCGCAAACCCGTCAAGAACCAGGATCTATGGCGCCGCCTCGATGCCGCCGTCGCCCAGCACGACGTGCAGTGGCGATGGGTCAAGGGCCACAGTGGCGACCCGGACAACGAGCGGGTCGATGCGGCCGCCCGAGCGGCCATTGGCACCCTGAATTCATAGAGGAAGCGCATGCGACAGATTGTGCTGGACACCGAGACCACCGGCTTGGAGCCGGAACAGGGCCACCGGGTCATCGAGATCGGCGCCGTGGAGCTCATCGACCGCGAGTTGACCGGCGAGACGTTCCACACCTACCTCAATCCGCAACGCGAAATCGACGAAGGCGCCTTGCAGGTGCACGGCATCGACGCCGACTTCCTGGCGGACAAACCCCTGTTCGGGGACATCAGCGAAGCCTTCGTTGCCTTCATCCGGGAGGCCGAGCTGGTCATTCACAATGCGCCCTTTGACGTCGCCTTTCTCGATCGCGAGCTGTCGCTGCTGCCCGGCTCAGCGCCCCAGATCAGCGATCTCTGCAAGGTGACCGACTCCTTGGCGCTGGCGAGGCACAAGTATCCGGGCCAGAAGAACAGCCTGGATGCCCTGTGCCGCCGCTTCGACGTGGACAACAGCGCCCGGGAGCGCCACGGCGCCCTAACGGACGCGGAGATTCTGGCGGAAGTCTATTTGGCCATGACCGGCGGCCAGACGGCGCTGTTCACCAGCCCGCAGGAGCGGGAGATCGAAGCGGGGGCGGGGCTCAAGTTCGAACCCCTGCCGGCGAGCCGCCCGCGGCTGAAGGTGGTTCAGGCCAGCGCCCAGGAACTCGCCGAGCACGAACGCATGATGGCGGTGATTGCAGAGGGTGTCGGGTAACTTTAAAACCCCGCCGCCATTCCCTCCTTGCGGTGGTCGGAGCCGCCGACGTAGCCGTGCTCCGTCCTGACGATGAGTTGGGCGCCGCCGAAGACGAACTCGCGGGGTTCGGTCCGAACCCGGTGGCCGCGGGCACTCAGTTCTTCAGCAAGGCTTGGGTCGAAACCCGGCTCCACACCCACGCTGAAGTCCGGGTACACGTGCCAGCGCGGTGCATCGGTGGCGGCCTGGGGATTCTGCTCGTGGTCGAATAGGCGCCGCACCATCTGCACATGGCCTTGGTGCTGCATGTGCCCGCCCATCACGCCAAAGCTGGCCAAGGGTTCGCCGCCGCCGGTGACAAAGCCGGGAATGATGGTGTGGTAGGGACGCTTGCCAGGGGCCACGCAATTGGGGTGGTCTGGATCGAGCACGAAGCCCGCGCCACGATTCTGCATGGCGATGCCGGTGCCGGGAATCACGATGCCGGAGCCGAAGCCGTAGTAGTTTGATTGGATGAAGGACACCATCATCCCGGAAGCGTCGGCGGCGGTCAGATAGACCGTATCCCGGCTGGTGGGCAACGCCGCCGGCGGGAGGGCCGAGGCGCGGTCGGTGATGCCGGCCGCTAGTCGGGCGAGGGCGTTCTCGTCGAGCAGTTCCGCCACGCTGATGCGCATGGCCTCGGGGTCGGCGAAGTGGTCGAAGGCGGCGCGAATGGCGATCTTCATGGCCTCGATTTCCAAGTGGGCGCCTTGGGCTGAGTCCAAGGGCGCGCGCTCCCGGTGAGCGAGCAGGCCGAGGGCGATCTGCGCCGCGAGCCCTTGGCCGTTGGGCGGCAGTTCGTGCAGCTGCACCTGCCGGTAGTCCTGGCCAATGGGTTCCACCCAGTCCGCTTGGTGGCCTTCGAGGTCGGCCTTGCCGAGGGCGCCGCCGCCGGCCGTCGCGGCGGCGTCGATGCGCTCAGCCAAAGCGCCTCGGTAGAAGGATTCACCGCGGGTGGCGGCGATTTCCCGCAGGCTCGCGGCCAGTTCCGGACGTCGAAAACGCTCGCCGGCCGCCGGGGCGGGAAGAAAGTGGTCGGCGAAGTCTGGGAACTTGCCGAAGGCCTTGACGGCTTGCCGCCAATACCAAGCGGTCTTCGGCCCCACTTGGAAGCCGTCCTCGGCATAGCCGATGGCCGCATCGAACAAGCGCTCAAAGGGCAGGTGCCCGAAGCGGCCTGACAGCGCCACCCAGGCGCTCACTGCGCCGGGCACCGTGACCGCGTCCCAACCCGTCAGGGGCATCGACTTGTGGCTGGAAAAGCGGTCCAAAGTCCAACCGGCCGGCGCGCGCCCGGACGCATTGAGGCCAACCAACCGCTCGCCGTCCCAAAGGATGGCGAAGGCATCGCCGCCCACGCCGTTGTTGGTGGGTTCAACCACCGTCAGGGCAATCGCGGTGGCAAGTGCCGCGTCCACCGCATTGCCGCCCCGCCGCAGCGCGTCGAGCCCGGCCTGAACCGCCAGCGGCTGCGACGTCGCCACCACATTGGCCGCGCAAACCGGCGAGCGCACCGAAGGATAGGGCTGATCGAAGTTCATCATCGGACCATCTTACCTTGAGTGACGTTGGCGTTTTACCCATACTGCCGGGGCGCAACCCGATGAGTTGGAGGATGGGGTCATGAAAATCGAGATCGACATTGAGCCGGATGAGGTTCGGGAGCTGTTTGGCCTGCCGGACACCAAGGCCGTGCAGAATCTGTTTCTGGAGCGGGTGACGGATTGGGCCAACCAACAGCAAAATGACGCCGAAGTCACGCAGCAGTGGCTGAACGCCATGATTCAGGGCGGACGGCAGTCCTTTGATGCCTATCAGGCGTTTCTCCGAAGCTTCACCGGCGCGGGGAGATCCACAGCTTCGACCAGAGAATAGTCATGGCAGCGGGCGCGTCGGTGCAGTGGTCCACACGCTTCGGCTTTCTGATGGCCTCGGTCGGCTTCGCTGTCGGCCTCGGCAACATTTGGCGTTTCCCGTACATCACGGGGGAAAATGGCGGCGGCGCCTTCGTCGCCGTGTACCTGATCTGCGTGGCAACCATCGCCCTGCCCATCCTGATGGCCGAACTGTTGATCGGCCGCCGGGGCCGTTTAAATCCGGCGGGCGCCATGGCTGCGGTCGCCGCCGCCGAGGGCCGCAGCCGGCGTTGGGGTTGGGTGGGTGGCCTGAACCTCGCCGCCGCCTTCCTGATCGAGGTGGTTTACTGCGTGGTGGCGGGTTGGGTGCTTTACTACCTTTGGCAGGCGCTGTCGGTCGGTTTCGACGGCATAGGGCCAGCCGAGGCGACGGCCCAGTTCAGCAACCTGCTGGGGCACCTTCCCAGCCTGCTGCTTTGGACCCTGCTCGCCCTCGGCGCCACCACCTTGATCATCTACGGCGGGGTGCGCGACGGCATAGAGCGGGCGGTGAACTTGCTCATGCCCTTCCTGTTCGGGCTGCTGCTGTTGCTAGCGGCCCACAATCTAGTTGCCGGCGGCTTCGGCGAGGCGCTCGGCTACCTCTTTGCGCCTGATTTCACGAAGGTCAATGGCCCGATGATTCTCGCCGCGGTCGGCCAGGCGTTCTTCTCCATCGGCGTCGCCATGGCGGGCATGATGGCGTTCGCCGCCTATCTGCCCAAGTCCGTCTCCATTGGCCGCAGCGCGGTGGCAGTGGTCAGCGTCGATACCTTCGTGGCGCTGCTTGCAGGCTTGGTCATCTTCCCGACGGTCTTCCGTTTCGGCATGGACCCCGCTGCTGGCGCCGGCCTGATTTTCGAAACCCTGCCGGTGGCCTTCGCGCAAATGGCGGGGGGGCGTTTGGTGGCGGTGCTGTTCTTTCTGCTGCTGTCGGTGGCGGCCGTCACGTCCATGGTGGGCCTGCAGGAACCGCTCACGGCTTGGGTTGAGCAGCGCTTTGGCATTGCCCGCCGCCGCGGCGCCTTGCTGGTCACCTTGGCGGTTGGTGTGCTGAGCGTCATCTCGATGCTGTCGCACAGCCATTGGGCGGAGGTCAGTTTGTTCGGCGCCAGCCTCGCCGCTGCCTTGGACTACCTGCCCAACCAGATCATGCTGCCCTTGGGTGGTTTGCTGATTGCGATCTTTGCCGCTTGGTTCATCCGTGCCGACTCCGCCCGGGCCGAACTGGGCTTGGCCAAGCCTTGGCAGTTTCGCGCCTGGCTCGTGCTCACTCGCTTTGTTGCACCGCCAGCGGTGCTGCTGATCTTGGTCTTTGGGTTGGGGTAGGGCCTCTTGGCCGCACGGCGGGCGTGTGGCGGCGGAGGTGACGCTTCAGCCAGCCGGCCGACAGGATTGCGATCAGGAGATTGGCCAAGGCTGCGGCGCCGTAGATGCCGACATAACCGAACAGGCGGTCTCCCGCAAAGGCCAAGGGCAGGTAAAACACCACCATGCGGCCGAGGGAGAGCAGCAGGGTGGGGATGGGCTTGCCCAGCGCAGTGAAGGTGGCGCCGACAATCATGCTGACGCCAAGCAGGCCGTAGGTGACGGGCACGATGAGCAGATAGGCGTAGGTGGCATTCACCACGGCCTCATCGTCAATGATGAGGGCGGCCAAGGGCTCGCCCCAGAGGGCAAGAACGACGCAAACGGCCACGCCGTAGCCTAGGGCGAAGCGATAGGCGAGCCGATGGGCTTCATGGATGCGTCCGTAGCGGCGCGCACCCCAGTTTTGGCCAACGAAGGGGCCAGTGCTTGCGGACAGCGCCATGAGAACCATGGTCGCCAGGGACTCCACGCGCGACGCCACCCCAAAGCCGGCCACCACCGCATGGCTGTGACCCGCCAGCAGGGCCACCGTGATCGCCAACGAAGCCGGGCCAATGAGGTTGTTCATCGCGCTGGGAATCCCGATGGCCAGCACTTCCCGCCAGGAAGCCCAGACGGCGCCCACGTTCATCGTTCGGAAGTCGAGCAGGCGCATGTTGAGCAGCAGGCCGAGGGCGACCAGGAATGTCACCCCCCTCGAACTGACGAAGGCCCAGGCGGCGCCAGCTAGGCCCAGTCCTTCCCAATGGCCGGGCAGGCCGAAAATCAGAGCTGGCGCCAAGCCAACCTGCAGGATGGCGCTGCCGCCCATCACCCAGGCGGGGGCGCGGGCGTGGCCGGTGGCGCGCATGATCATGGTGGCCACCATGGGCAAGGTGAACAGGGGCTGCCCGATGATCCAGATGCTCATGTACTCGATGACCAGCGGCAGCACGGCTTCATCGGCGCCCAACAGGCGGAAGATCGGCACTTGAAAGGCGTACATCAGGACGGAAAGCGCCGCCACGAGCAGCCCCGCCAGCAGCAGGGCGTGGGTGGCCAGGCGCCGCACTTGCCGATGATCGCCTTGGCCGGCCAGGCGGGCGATGATCGAGGCGGCGCCGATCCCGACGCCCATCGACAGCGTCACCAACCCCATGACCAGCGGGAAGGTGAAGCTGATTGCCGCGAGCTCCAGGCTGCCGAGCCAGCCGATGTAGATGATGTCGATCATCGACGCCACGATCATCGATGAGATGCCGACAAACATCGGCAGCGTCATCCGCACCAGGTGCTTGGCCGTTGAACCGGTTGTCAGTTGCGGGTTGTTCATGTGTTTGATTGCCGCGGCTGCAGCAGTCAGAGGTCTCCCAATATCGTGAATCCCTCCTTTGATGCCACCTCGTTCAGGCGTGCGTCAAAGCAGACGAAGCCGATGCCGGACGGGTCGTCCTCGGCGACGGCGAGGGCGGCGGCGAGCTGCAGACTGTCCGCCGCCCTCAATGGATGCACACGAAGCAACCGCTGTGCCAAGAGCTTGATTCTGTGGCTTGGCTGCACCTCGTACCACACCTGCGACAACGCCTGAAGACGAACAATCTCGGCAGAGACCTCGTGTGTCGTCAGGCTGCCGTCGCGTTCCCGCCTTGAGAGGGCTGAGACGTATTCGATCGCCGCACCCCACCACACCGCCATGCGGTCGTCCGCTTCAAGAATCTGCCGCGCCCGGCGATGATGGACCTCCTCAACGCCAAGGGCCACCAAGGCGGAGGTGTCCCAGAAGTTCATCGGCGACCTTCGCGCCGCTCTTGTGCACGTTCCTCCAGCAATGCTTCCAGAACGTCGCTGCCGGTGCCGGGACGCAAAGGCCGCCCAATGGCGTCCAAGGGGCTTCCCGCACCGCGGCGCATCACGATGCCCGCTCTTTCCAGCCGCGCCAGCCTGGTGTTGCCGTCCGCCTCGCCGGTTGAATCCACGCTTTCCGACTCCCAATCCAAGGGAACGATTCGGGCGATTGGGGTGCTCCGCTCCAGAACCACCACCGGCTCGCCCGCCTTGACCCGGCGCAGATAGGCGCTCAGGCCATCCTTTACTTCAGATATCTTGGCATGAATCATTCAACTTCCACCGTGACCCTAACATGGCTATGTTAGCCAGCCTAAATTAGCTTAACAAGCCACATCGCCGTGTTGCGAAGCAACTCGAACGCTTCGCCGAAGGCGAAGCGCCTGTTGCGAAGCGGGACGTTGGCGGGCATAGTGCGCGCCCACGGGCGTCGTTAGCGCCCGAAGGAACTATCCCATGCGGCTTTCAGATCACGACGCGGCCTTCCTTTACGGGGAGACCGCCAGCGGCCCCATGCACGGCGCCAACATCGCGGTGGTGGAGGGCGAACTGTCCACGGAAACGGTTCGGGCGCACATTGCCCGTCGCCTGCACCTGGTGCCGCGGTTGCGCCAGCGGCTGGTTTTTGCGCCCTTCAACCTGGCCCATCCGAAGTGGGTGGACGATCCCGCCTTCGACATTGCCCACCATGTCAAGGCGCACTCCCTGAAAGCAGGCGCCACGTTGGATGAGGCCTTGACGGCTGCGGCCAAACTGGCTGAGCCCCTGCTGCCCAGGGACCGGCCTTTATGGCTCACCTACGTCATCGAAGGCGTCAAGGATCGCACGGTGTTGGTGCAGATGGGCCATCATGCCATGGCGGACGGCGCATCGGGGGTGGACATTTCCCTCGTGCTGTTCGACCTTCAGGCCAATGCGCCCGAGCCAGCGGCGGAATCGGTGCCTTGGCAGCCCGCGCCCTTGCCCGGTGCCGCTGAACTGGCCACGGAAGCCCTGCGTGAACAAGTGGAGTCGGTGCTGGACGGCAACCCGTTCGAGGCGATAAAGCTTAGCGGCGAGCGCATGGAGATGCTGCGCCGGGCCGGCGAGTCCATCACCCGATTCGTGGCTGAGCCGGTGCTGATGGCGCCTTGGAACGCTGGATTGGTGGGGCCGAAGCGCGAGCTGGCTTGGCGGCGCTACCCATTCGGCGAGTTCCGGGAAATCCGGCGCCGCTTCGGCGGCACCATCAACGATGTGGTGCTGTCGGTGGCCGCGGAAGGCGCCGCCCGCTATCTAGCGGCCGGTCGAGAAGCGGCGATTGATCGGAACCTGCGCATCATGTGCCCGGTCAACGTCCGGCAGGAGGACGAGAAGGGCGCCTTGGGCAATCGGGTGTCGGGCATATTCCCAATGTTCCCGGCGGCACCGATGGACATCGTGGAACGGCTGCGCAAAGTTCGCCATGAAATGGAGCAGATCAAGCAGAACCGGGAGGCCCAAGCCCTGCAGCATCTGATGGAGTCCATGCCGTCACCGCCGCCGCTGGCCATGGCACCCGCCCAATTGGTGGGTGGCCCCTTCGACCCCACGGCGCTCGCTGCCCGCATTCCCTCGCCGCCGGCGCCTTCTTGGAGCGCGTCGATGCCCATGGCCGGCTTCAACTTCACTTGCACCAACGTGCCCGGCGTGCAGGTGCCCCAGTACATCGCCGGCCACCAAGTGCTCGATGTGCTGGGGATGTTGATGCTGGGCGGGGTGTTGGGCTATGGACTGGCGATCAACAGCTACAACAAGCAACTCTTCTTTAGCTTGGTCTGTGACCCCGGGCTGATGCCTGACATCGAGCGCATGGCAGACGCCGTGGACGGCGCCTTCAAGGAGCTGCTCGCCGCGGCGCGCAGCGCCGAAACCGAAAAAACAATGGAAAACAAATAATGAACAACGCAGCAACACAGTCCACCGATGCGCTTGGCGATGTGGCCGACGGCTATCCCAAGACCATCAGCCTGTCTGGCCAGGATGTGGAGATCCGCGTCATGGGCGGAGAGGATCGGGCCAACGTGCTGGATTTTGCCCGGGCGCTGCCGGAGCAGGACCTCCTCTTCCTGCGGCTCGACATCACCGAGCCGGACATCGTGGACGCTTGGCTGGCCAACATCGGCAGCGGCGCCACTTTTTCATTGAGCGCCTATGCGGGGGGCGAATTCGTCGGCTACGCCACAGTCGAGCGCAACCCGGCCCGCTGGACGCGCCGGGTGGGCGAGATCCGCGTCAACGTGGCGCCCAGCCTGCGCTCGCACGGCTTGGGGCGCAGCCTGACCTCACAGATATTCGACATCGCCCGGGCGATGGGCCTGAAGAAGCTCGTGGCGCACATGACACCCGACCAAGCCGGTGCCCAAGCGGCGTTCAAGCGGCTCGGCTTCGTCCCGGAGGCGCTGCTGGCGGACCATGTGGAGGACCGCCACGGCGACGCCCATGATTTGGTCATCATGTCCTACGACGTGGACGGCCACTCCGGGCACATGGACGATCCGATCTAGCCGTAGCTCACGCCCATGCCGGCGCGAACGTCGTTGTTCACCCCGTAGGGCGCGATGGGATAGCGCAAGCCGTTGCGGGACAATGCTTCCAAGCCGGCGATGATCTTGGGCAGGAAGCGCGGCGGCAGCGCCATCAGCAGTTCGTCCTCCATGACGCCGCCGTACCTTCGTTCGGCGAAGCAGGGTATGGAGAGGCTCGGCTCGCCGGTCGCCAGGGCCCGGCCCCAGGAGTCGGCGCAGGCGGATTCGCCGACGCAGCCCCATTCCAGCTTCTTGTAGCCGGTCCATTGCAGCCCGTTGATGAACAGGATCATCTGCGCTGGCGTCGCGTAGATCAGGCAAATGTCCGGCGGATTCAACCGGCCGCTGGCCAAGGGACTCACCGCCATGGCCTGGTAGGTGCCGAACGGCACCACGTCCATGGCCTCCTGGTGGGCCTTGGCATTCTCTTGGTCCGCGTACCAGACGCCGGCCATGCGGTCTCCGGAAAGCCATTCCGGGCTGCGTGGATGCAGGCCGATCACCGTGCTGCACTGGGCGCCGACCAGATCGTCTGCGGTGATGCCGACCGTCCAGCCGTTGCGGCAGGCCTGGCCGACGATCTGGTCGGTGGCGTGAATCGCCTTGGGCCGGCGCAGGCGGGGAATGGCCATCATTTCCTCTTCGGTGGCGAACAGCTTCATGCCGACGGGCGTGGCGCGCAGGCGCAGGTAGCGGTTCAGGCCGTTGACCAGTTCCGGCCAGTCGGTGGAGTCCAGATCGGTCGCGATCACTTCGGACATGGGGCTTCTCCTAGAGCGACAGGCGTTTGAAGGCCGGCGGCCGCCGCTCGATGAAGGAGCGCACGCCCTCCTTGAAGTCCTCGCGCTTGAGGCTCTCGGCCATCCATTGATTGGACTCGGTCATGGCGTCGCCCAAGGGCATGTTGAGGTGCCGGTACACCTGCGCCTTCATCACCTTGAGGCTGGTGGGGGAGGCGGATGCAGCCAGTTCGGCAATGTAGTCCTTGGCGGCCTGGACGCTTTCCCCGGCGTCCACAAAGCGCTCTGCCAGACCTAGGCGCTCCGCCTCCTCGCCGTTGAATTTGCGCGCGCTCCACAGCAGGTCCAGCGCTCGTCCAGAGCCGATCAAGCGTGGCAGAACCCAACTCACGCCGTGTTCGGCGATCAGACCGCGCTGGGAGAAGGAGGTGGCGAATTTCGCTTGCCGCTCGACGATGCGCAGGTCCGCCAGCATGGCGAAGACGAAGCCGAGCCCGGCGCAGGCGCCGTTGACGGCGGCGATCAAGTGCTTTCTGATGGACAGCAGGTAGGAGAAGGTGACTTGGAAGTTGGGTCCGAGCTCGGGATCCCCGGGCGAAGCCTCCAGGGCGGACAAATCCTCGCTTTCGGCGCTGCCGGTGGAGAGGTTGTCGAGGCTGCCCATGTCCATGCCGGCGCAGAACCCGCGCCCGGCCCCGGTCAGCACGATGCCGACCACCGCCGCATCCTGCTCGGCAGCCGCCAGCGCGTGTCGAATCTCCGCCAGCATGCGGCCGGTGAAGGCGTTCAGGCGGTCCGGCCGGTTCATCGTGATGACGGCTACCGGATCTTCAACCGCATAGGTGATTTCGTCGTACATGTTGCTCCTTGACGTGAGTGGTGGTGATTTCAGTGAACTGCCAGCAGACGCATGGTAGCAAGGCCGTTTGGCTCGACAAAGCGATGCGAGTTTGGTTTTATCCGGCCTTTCGCCTTGATCATGAGGAATGGATAAGCGATGGCGATGATTCTCAATGAAGAGCAGACCATGCTCAAGGACAGCGCCCGGGACTTTTGCGCCAACAATGCCCCGATTGCCCAGTTGCGCAAACTGCGCGACGAGGACTCCGCGACGGGTTATGACCCGGCCACTTGGCAGGTCATGGCGGAGCTGGGCTGGGCAGCCGTTCCCTTCCCGGAAGCCCATGGCGGTCTTGACTTCGGTTACAAGGGGCTCGGCGTCGTCACGGAGGAGACCGGGCGAAACTTGGTGGCCAGCCCGCTGTTCGCCAGCGTTTGGCTGTGCGGCACGGCGATCAACGTCGGTGGCAGCGACGCGCAAAGGGCGGAACTGCTGCCGCGCATCGCCTCGGGTGAACTGCTCATGGCCTTGGCGCTGGAGGAATCCCACCGTCACAATCCCTATGGAGTGTCCACCACGGCCGCAGCGGCATCCGAAGGCTTCGTCATCAACGGGCGCAAGACCTTTGTGCTCGATGGCCATGTGGCCGAGCAACTGCTGGTGGCGGCGCGCACCTCCGGCGACCCCGGCGAGCGGGATGGTGTCAGCCTGTTTCTAGTGGACCGCCAGGCGGCTGGCGTGGCGGTCACCAGGCTGCGCATGGCCGATTCGCGCAACGCAGCGAACATTGAGTTTGACGGAGTGCAGGTGGGTGCCGATGCGCTGGTCGGCGAGTTGGACAGGGGCGCCGAGGTGCTCGACCCCACGTTGGACATCGGCCGCATCGGCATGGCGGCGGAAATGCTCGGCGGCATTCAGGAGTGCTTCGAGCGCACCGTCGCTTACTTGAAGGAGCGCGAGCAATTCGGCGTGCCCATCGGCTCCTTCCAAGCGCTCAAGCACCGGGCCGCCAACATGTTTTGCGAGGTCGAGCTGTCGAAGTCCTGCGTCCTCGAGGCGCTCACCGCCTTGGACGAGGGCCGCGGCGCGGACGAGGTCGCCAAGCTCGCGAGCCTCGCCAAGGCCAAAGTGGGGGAGACCTACAACTTGGTCTCCCGCGAGGGCATCCAGATGCACGGCGGCATCGGCATGACCGACGAGTTCGACATCGGCTTCTTCATCAAGCGGGCTGCGGTCAGTGAACAAACCTTGGGCGACGTCAACTTCCACCGCAATCGCTACGGGGAGTTGGAGGGCTATTAGCCCGACTTCCGCAACTCAACGCTGATTCAAGCGCAAGTCATTGATTTTTGGTTGTTGGAGGCCATAGGTCGGCACTACAAGCCACCGACCAGCGTGGGGCGCATTGGCCGATTCAGGCGAGGATTTTGGGTGTCGG
>JAJEIQ010000053.1 GCA_022827905.1 Pseudomonadales bacterium
AGTCCCGCTCCGTGATCGCGTAGTACGGATCCCCGACGTAGTACTGCCTAGCCGGTGCCGCCCAGACGATCCTGGATCGCGCCATGTCCCGCCAGCTGGTCGAGCCATCTCACTCGCTGCCCCGGCCGGGTGGGCCCTCGGTCCAGGGCCGCTGCGTCGGCCGTCGGCGCCATTTCAATTTCCCCAGTGGCGGCGGCACGCGCTCCCCCCCCGCCAGGGGGGGCTACTCTTCCGTATCCGCTGGGTAAGTTAGAGGCTTCGCTGGTGACCAGCCCTCGCCCCGATCCGGGCCGTCGTGGTGGCAGCAGACAGTGCCCGTCGTTTGCAGCACCTTAGCCCCGCGGTGTATGAGTGCCCTTACAACTGCTTTTCGGGGGTGATCCTCGTCGTTACTGTTGGCCGAGATTACGGCTGTGAAGCGCGGCGGCTCGGCTTTCTGCTCAAGGATCGGCCCAAACCACGTGTCAAGCACATCGGATGACATGTTCCGCCTCGAACCGTGATGCGGCACATCGAACCGATTGATCGGCGATGTTAGATCCACTCCCATCTCTGTCGCGTAGGCGTGGGCTTCGTTGAGTCCCCCGACGCCGGCATCACCCGTGAGCAGAATCTTCTCGCCGCAGATTTCCGCGAGCTGGATGACGCTGCTCTCGTTCTCCGGGCTGGTGCCCTCCGAGTCGCCCTTTAGCAGCCCGTGGCAGAAGTGTGTTTCGTTGAGTCGCCGGATCAGTTGGTGTGGCGATGAGCGGTTGGGCCAACGATCGCCGTCGGCGCCCACGGAAGGCCCCAGAGCGGCGTCAGACGCCCCCAGTGGCCGACCAGACACTCGATCCAGCGGAAAATGGCCGAAAGAGCCCGCCCCTGCAGGCTCCGGGGCGTACCGATGCCCGTCAGGCGGCGCAGGAGCAGCGCGAGGTTGCAGGCCGCCGCCTGGATGAGCACGCGCTTGCGCACGTTCTCATGACCCCGTACCCAAACCCGTCGCAGACCTCCGGTCTCATACTGATGGGCGAACGGCCGCTCCACCAGCTCCCCGCGTCGCCGTTGCAGTCGACGCCCCCGAGCCCCGCGACTGCGCCGCCGGTTCGCGTATAGCACCTTCTGCGCAGCCTGCTTCTCCGGCGGCGTCTCCCCGGTCCGCTTGTCCTGCCAGCGGCGCCGCCCCCGGTCCGGCTCCGAAATGTAGCTCCGGACCTCCAACTCCTCCAGCGCCACCAGCGTCGCGTCGCTGTGGTAGCCCTTGTCCGCCACCACCTCCTCGACCTCACGTCCGTCCGCCTGCACCGCCTCCACCTGTTCCGCCGCCTTCGTCAGTGTCTCCGGCAGCGTCTCCGTGTCGCCCGCCGATGCGTCCTGCACCGTCACCGCAACGATGGCGCCGGTGTCCATGTCGACCCCGTGCTCCACCTTGTGCGCCAGGTGCGTCCGACCGTCCTTCATCTTCGCTATCTTCGCGTCCGGGTCCTGTGGGGAGTGCCAGTCCTTGTTCGATGCCGTCTTGTCCTTCCGGGACCGGTCGAACCGCGCCAACTCCGCCCGCGTCGGCGTCGCGATCCCCGACGCCTCCGCCAAACGCCGCACAAACGCCTCGTGCGATTCCCCCGTGTCCCGACGTTCGATGCTACGCATCGCTGCGTTCGCTTCCAACGTCGTCGCATCGATGCCAATCGTCTTCCCCCGAACCAGGTCCGCCTCCGCCGTCCGCTCCAGAACCCACGTGAACACCGCCTCGTGCGTCTCTTCGTCGATCCGCCGGCGCGTGCGCGACAGCGTCGAGTGGTCCGGCGCCGCCTCCGTCACGTCCAGGCCCAGAAACGACCGGAGACTCAGCGAATCCGCCACCCGCCATGCAATTCCCCGCTCCGACGACAGGCCCTCGAAGAACCCGATGAACAGCATCCGGAAATACCGCCCCGGCTGCAGACTCGGCCGACCCAGCCGGTCCGCGTAGAAGCTCGAACACAACCCCTCCACGAACGCGTCAAACCCGGATTCGTCCAGTACTCGGTTCAACCGCTCGAAGAACGGATGTCCGTCGCTCGTCGGAAGATCCTCGGTGGTCACCCACATCGGCGACGCCCGCCGCGCCGCCGGTCGCTTGCCCATGGCCATGGCATCAAGTGTAGAGCGGAGAGCCCGATCCGTCGAGTGTGCGCCTCACTTTTGCCACGGGCTGCTAGGCTGCGAGCCAGATCCTCGCGGGCCGATTCCAGCCACTGCGGTATTCTCTCGCCGCTCGGGTCGCTATTGATCTCGTTTTGACCCAGTGCTACACCCACGAAGGCGGCCCGTTCGCTTGGGTTCGAGACAAAGAGTGCGGCCGGCCCGGCTGCCAGTATGCTCGAAATGTCCTGATCTTCAGCCGTCCCGTTCTCTCCAAGTGGATAAAGCTGTAGTACCCGAACACTATAGCCATCGCCGTCGTCCTGTGTCACTTGGGTAGCAATACCGACGACGCGACTCAGCAGCGTGAGAGCCGACGCGGATACAACTTCCTGCTCAGACGACGACGCGGTCCTTGGGGATGCAACAGCGAGACAACACAGCAAGAGACTACATAGCGCAGTTTTGGACACCTTTCTACCCTCCCTGCAAGCGGTCGAGAACAGATGGCAAAAGAGCCAAAAGGACGAGGGCGACGTAGCCGGTCACGGTTATGCCCAGAAAAAGCAGGAAACTACCTACAAGGATCTTGATCCCGGACCTGTCGTTGCAGGCCGCGGCCCATTCGCGTATGGCCAAGGCTACGCAGGCCAACAGCACGATGGTGACTGATCCGGCAACAAGTGGCCCTCCAAGGAGGTCGAGAAGTGTGTCACGGTCTTGCTGAGTCGAAAACCGATTCACCGCGAGGTATACGACCCCCCCCATTAGCCACAGGGCGGCGCCGCCAGCGGCGCAGAAACGGCGTCGCGCAGAGGACAACGGCGGCTGCGGAGGCGGACAGTCGGGCCGAAAGGAATCAGCCATCCACCGAAGAGCTGCTATCAGCGGTCCGAGGGCTACC
>JAJEIQ010000081.1 GCA_022827905.1 Pseudomonadales bacterium
CCGTTCGCTGCGCTCACTCCGCACAGCGCGCCAACGCCGTGCCGGTTCCCGGGAGGCCGTCATTGCCGCTCCGACGTCCTCCCCGAAAGTGTGCAGTTTTCAATTGCCAAAAGTGTGCAGTTTTCAGTTGCCATTGACACCGTCCCTGACACCACTACGCCAAGCCAATAGTATGTCGGCAGGGGCTGCCTCACGCCAAGGCATTTTTTGTTGTTCATATGGAACTAGCTATTCCGACCGTCCGTTTCTGCACCAACTGTCCGAGGACGCACCGGCCGTCAACTGGCCCCACTGATCAGTTTAGTGGGGACGGTTGCAGCCAAGCGAACACCCTTGCCGGATGCCGCTGCAGTGTCCGCAGATCGAAGAACCGTAAATCTTGCACGGATAGTTCCGAACGGAGCCGTGAATCTGCAGCCCGCTGGGTCTGCACAAAGAACTCCGGATCCGCTCGCCACAACGGGTGCCCGAACACTGCCACCCGCTCCGCCTGTGGCGAAGCGACACCGTGGAGCCCCTCCGCCACGACTGCCTCGAATTCCGTATACGCTCCGAACGCTGCCACAAAGCTGCCGACAATCGCTTCGCCACGCGAGAGCCAGCGTTCGGCGGGAATCGCCTCGCCCTTAGCGAGTTGCGCGAGATCGAGCGCCAGACGCCAGTCAAGATGGGGGTGGATAAACCGATTGTCATAGCTACGCAAGCAGTCTGGACACGATGAGTCGCAGGCCTCGCCGTGGCGCGCCGACCCGATTGTCGAAGCGATCTCCTCGACGACCGTGCCGACGACGCGCGAGAGTACATCTGGGGACCCGAGATGCCGAGCGTATCCCGCACCGTTCTCCAGTGAATCCGCGATGAATATCCGTCTGGTCACGGTACCGGCCTCCGTCTTCCAAGGCTGCAATCCCACCTGCAACTCGTTAGGATTCACATCCAGTTCCGCTCCCGCGGCGATGCGTAGGAGTTCCGCCAGCGACCAGAGCGCCGATAGCCCCATTGGTAACAGGTCTTGCGACGTCTCAACGGTGCCATCCGGGCCGGGTATCTCAGACGACCGCAGGGTCAACGTCAGAACATCTGTACGGCGCACCGAGCCAATCGCGCCCACGACGTCCGGATCGCGATTGGGAATCGCGGGGCCGCTTCGACCGACGTAGAGCCTCCGGTCTGGAACCTCGAAGCCGTGATCGGCCCGGTACATCTCAAACAACCGCCCCTCGTTGTCGTTCACTACGTAAACGTCAGCCTCCGTCCGGCTGACCGCTTCTAGGCACAGCACTTGGGCGGACGACGGCTCATGACTCCCCACCGCCAACTGCGGCGGCGGCAGAAGCGGTCCTCGTTCAGCGTGATCGTCGTAGTCCCTCGGCAAGAAGCTAGTTCGGAACCCGCGCGGCTCGTACAAATCGAATGGTTCGATGGACGAGCCGCATACGTCGCAAGCCCCAATGTCACCTCCTTCGATTATCCGCATCGCGTCGCATTCCTGGCACCGCGCCGTCCGCTTCGGTGCTCCTAACGGATCGGCGGCAACAGCCGTGTTCCCCGTGAACTCCCACGCCGCAAATCCAACGCACAGATGCATCTGTTTGTCGCGCAAAACCTCGGCGCCGGGTGCAAACGACGAGATGGCTAGGTCCATGTCCCGCTCGCTGACCTTCGATTGGTCCTCACCGGACGCACTCCTCGGCGCTGCATCGTACAGCGCCCTAACTCTCGTTGGGAATCCGAACATTGGGAGCAGACCGCCACTCGCAAGAGTCCGGCTAAGCTCCACCGACCTGTGCGCCGGATCCCCGCTGACGCGATCAATCAGATCGACCAGTTCGTTGCGTATCCACATGGCAAGCCTCGCCCCCTCCCCGGCCGATAGGCCAGTGCCCGCACGCAACCCGTCCACGACCTCCGCCACGTCTTCCGCGTTCTTGAGCCAAGCGAGCACCTCGTCGCGCCGACCGGGCCATTCATCGCATGTTCCGAACGCGCCATGCAGGCTCTCCCGCGTCGCAGTCGGAGGAATCTTGAGAGCGAGGAACGCACGCCGGAGACATTCCGCTACGACCACTCGGCGCATGATGTGTACCGATGTGTCCAAGTAAGGCTGCGGCGGCTGATCTCCCGTAATGCGTCCTGCATGATTGAAGTAAAAGTCGTCGTGGGTGCGATCTCTGCACATCGTCACAGCGTAGGAAAACTGCTGGCCAGCTCGTCCCGCACGACCGACCCGCTGCTGGTAGTTGAACCGCTGGGGCGGCATGTTGCCCAGCACCACAGCTCCAAGGGAGCCGATGTCGACGCCGACCTCCATCGTCGTTGTGACGCTCAGGACGTCAATGCCGTGGCTTAGGTCGCTCTCCGCTGGCGGATCGAACAGTGCGCCCTTGAATCAGCGCTGGCGCCGACGCTGCTCCGCAATAGGCTTCGTCTGACCCGTGAGTTCCTCCACCCGCATCCGACGAGGCTTCCGGGTCGACAGCCATCCGTAGTAGTCCTCACCGCCGTCACCCTCGACCGATGCCAGCGCCGTGGAGTAGCAGGTCGGATTCGTACACACCCCAGCGGACGGGTTGATGTGGACGCGAGCGCAGTTACCGCAGCGCAGCATCGGCGTCCCGTCGTCGCGCAAGCGAATAGCAAAAGGGGCACCGGCAGCGCTCGTGGCCAACTGGAACAGCCCGTTAACTACGCCAGCCGAACGGAGCGCACTTTCCACGTCCGCCGTCAGAACGTCGGCCGATGTCGAGTGGCGCTCCGCCACTTTTTGCAAGTAGCCCCGTAACCGTGTCGGCATCCCATTGGCGGGCGGATGCGGCGAGTCTTCGAACTGCTGGGCAAGCCCAAGGATCCGGACCGAGCTGGCAAGGACTTCGTCCGACACGGATCGCTCAAGCCCCGAGAGGCTTGTGTCGCCCATCTGCGGAAAGACCACTCCCAGCCCAATGGCCTCGAAGTCCCTCCCAGCCCGGTCGAAAACCGCCGCCGCGACCTCTGCGCCGAGGTGTCTGCGAAATCGCTCTGCTCCCATCCTCCCCGTCTCCTCGTCGAGCGGTTCCCAAGCGCGCCCATCCGGTGGACGAAAGAGTCGCCACCAGTTTTCTTGTTGCCAAGTGCTGCGCGACGGTCTTGGCCCGGCGGGATTCACCCCGAGACTCACGAGTTGGCTCTGAACCCCGCCAAGCAAAAGGCCCCACCGCACGACGCCACGCTCGCGACTACACTCGCGCTCGAACTGGGCTATCTGTTGAAGCTCCTCCTCCGTCGCCGCACCGCGCGCGTCCAACCGATACGCCGCCCAGATGTCCGGATGCGCTATCTTCAACTGCGCGAGCACCGGCCTTTGCTCATCGCTGACGTCACCATTGGCGGCGGCAGATCGCAGCATCGCAACGGGATCGGGCCGGGCGCTCGCCTCAACCCTGATGAGCTGCCGGAGCAAGTCCCGGAAGTGGTTCATCTCCAAGCCCGCCGCAGTAGCCGCCGCATCGTCTCGGCTATCGGTGAAGACGATCGTCCGGGCCACAGCCGGATCGGTTTCTAGATGATCGACGAGCCGCTCGACCAAAATCTGCCCCCCAACAGCCGTACCCATAGTGTGGGCCCGCACAGGGCTGCGCACGATTCCGCGGAAGAACGTCTCGCGTTCGCGGTTGACCCCCACGCCGTCGCAGCGCGGGCACCGCTCGGGGAGCGCAGGAAGGCGGACTCCCGGCTCGTCCGGCATGCCCGACACCACCATCATCGTGCCCGTGCCCCGCCAGCTTCCTCTGAGCAAGCCAAGGTGCGGATCCAATCTGGCCGGTGCGAATCCAAACGTCACGCGATGTTTCTGCTCCGGCGTAGAGTGTGTCCACCGTTTACGATCCGGACAAACTTCTGGCCAGTACCACATGTACCGACCGTACTCGCGACGGAACACGACGTCCTGCTCCCAGCGAGCGTGTTCGCCCGCGCCGGAGGTCAGGTACCAGCCTTCGTCCTCCCCTTCGACACATTCCGCGAATCCGCCCAGAAACGGCTCTCCGCACTCGTAGCAGTAGAGCAGTTCCAGCACGCGGGATCCGCACTCGCACTGAATCCTCGGCGTCGCGTAGAGACGTCCCACCCTCCGGGAAGCGGACTGGTACTCTTCTGCAACCGCGGAGCAGTCCGGATTGCAGCACGCCCACATTCCCCGCACTAGCCGGAATAAGTGGTGTGCACGAAAACGCGACTGCGACTTCGCCCCCTCGGCCTCAGCGATCGCCCACAGCAACCCCTCCATGGCCTCGCGGTACTGGTCGGCCCGACCTTCTAGGAATACGCGCTCCGCTACGTCCGTCAAGGCGGTCGCGCGGGCGACACCGTCGCACTGGCAGGCCCCCGCCAGAGCCCGCGCCGCGTCATGCATCCCACGCAGCGAGGCGGCCTTGTGCCTACGCCGACCAGGATCGCTCTCCCGTGCTAAATCGGCGAACGGGGCGGGCGGGATCCGGACCGGTGGCGGATGCGGTAGAGGAGCGCCAGAGACGATCTCGAATGTCTCGGCCGGTACGCCAAAAAACTGCTCAGCGAAGGACGGACCAGAGGCGCCGTCGAGCGACGCGCTCGTCGCCACGATCCTCAACTGAGGCGAATCTGGTGCCAACCCGAGACGCCGGAGCAGGCTTCGCACGATGAACGCGACCTCCGTTCCCTGCGTCCCCCTGTAGGCGTGCAATTCGTCCACCACGAGGGTGAAACACCGCTCCGCGTCCGCGGCCAGCCACCGCCTCGTCGCCTCGAACAGCGGCGCCTCGCGGGCGCGCATCAGCATGACATTCGTCATCGAGTAGTTGGTTACGAGGATGTCGGGCGGGCTCACCAACATGTCCCAGCGCGTAAGTAGTTCACCCCGACGAGGATCCGGAAACTGGCACCGGATGCCGACTTCGCGATGCGCCAAGCCGTCGCGCTCGGCTTCCATGCCCTGGAGTTCCACCGCCAGCCGCTGGACCCGGCGCTCGCTGTTTGATCCTGGCACTTCGCCCAGACCGAGTGTAGCCCCTGTGTAGCGGCCGAAGAAGATCCCCGGACGACAGTTCCCGACTGCGACGCTCTCAACCGCCAGGCGCAAGCGGGAAACCTGGTCCTCCACTAGTGCGTTTGTGGGGTAGAGAACCATCGCTCGAACCGCGGCTTCCCGAGCCGCGTTGGCCCTACAACCCTGCCATCCACCTCGCTCTGACAGCCACCAGCGGTCAAGTTCCGGCGGCGTATCCCAAGACCGGGATTCGGCGAGGAGCCGCGCGAACACAGGTAGCAGGAAGCACTCGGTCTTTCCCGATCCGGTGCCGCTGGTGACGACCACATTCCGTGAGCCGCGGCCCCGCTGCAGCGACACCTCAAGCGACCGCGCCTGGTGTTCCCAGAGTTTGAACCCACCGTCCTCGCCGAACAACATGGCGCCGAGTTGGTCGGAGATCGCACCGTCCAGCCCGGCACCCGCGCAAACCTCGGAGATTGTCCGCCCGGAGGGATACGCGGCCAGCGGCTCGACAAGCGGATCCCGGAACACTAAGCCGTCTTGCTCGAGAAGTCGGCGGCGTTCGGCCATAAGCCTCTCGTCGCGAAGCCAGAACGCAGTCTCGAAGTAGCGGAGGTAACCCTCGCGGATGGCCGCCTGAATGCGCGCCGGGTCCGATGCACTCACGGCTTTCGTCCCATTTCGGCCTCCATTGCATCGCTAAGTCTCAGTGCTTTCCAAATCGCCTCAGCGATTCCCTCCGGCACGCGCTCGTAGGCCAGCATCCCGTCCCGGCGTTGCGTTGGCAACCGACCGCTGCACAACACGGCCACCCGCTCAAACAGCCCCGGCAGCGGCGCCCCGAGTGATGCCAGGAGCGCGCAGTTTCTCTCCTCATAGCCGATCAGAGAGAAACATGCATCCGCAGCCGCCATGTACTTGGCAAGCCGCACGTCGGTGACTACGGTACGCCGGTCGCGAGCACCGGCTGGCGGCACGACGGCGTAAACCCATGGACGGTTCCGCAGCCTGTACGCACCTGGGTGGTCCATCGTCTTACTCGGCACCCAGCACCCCTGCTGCAATTCGAAGAAGTCAATCCGGTCCCCTGTCGTGGTCAATTCTGGCAAGGCCGAGCGGATCGTGCGAAGCGAAGGCAGCAAAGATGCAATGCGCGACGCGGGACGGATCGTGAGTGTGAGTTCCTGCCCGAGGTAGTCCCTGATTTCGTCGACGAGAAGGGTTAGTTCGTCGGAACCGAGCCCGTGGATCTCCACCACGTCGGGCCCTTGGGGCTGCGAAACCTTACGTACATGGCCGCCCAATTCCTTCCCGGCGACCTCGGCCACGGCCGAGACGAGCCGTGCGGACCGGCCTCCGGCTAGGAAGCTCGGCCCCGACTCCGGTTCCACCACCGTCGGCGGCGCTACACGCCATCTCACAGGCATGACGCTTCGCGCGTCGATCTCAAGTTGCAGGTGTCCCAATCCCTCCAAGCGCCGCGCCGCTTCGTGCCCGAACCAAGGCGAGTCGTCGATCGGACCCGTGACGGCCCGCAACGATCGCCACGGACCGGTCCTCGCGTACGTAAGCGCATCGAGAACGAGATTCATATCCGCCCAGCCGTTCTCCACAATCTCCGGCAGGGGTTCACGTCGCGGAGCCCTCAGGCTACCGTCGCCATTCGCGGCCGTGGTCGTACTGTTCTTCCGCCGGCGCCTGCGAATTGGCGGATCCCACCACTTTTCGCGCCCGCAGTCCGCGCAAATGCTGTACACGGGCTCTTTCCCACGCCGCAGGTCGCAAACCCAAATGTGATGGGCCCGTGTGAAACAGATCGGCAATTCCTCCACACCACTGCCAAGGGCCACTTCTGCGAAATCCCACCCGTCTTCCTCCGCATCCTCGACAAGTACGCCAGGGCGGTCCGGCAGCAGGACGGATCCTACCCCTTTCGGCGCCGATGTCGGCGGCGCGTTCTCCACCACAGCACCCACCAACCTCGTCTCACGGGGGTCGCCGATCAGCCGACCAGCGTAGGCTGCCAAAACGGATTCGTCGACTAGCCCGTGCCCAATCGGGGTATCCTCACCGTCCTCCAGCCGACGCGGCCAAGAGCCAGAACGCACGCGGAGTCCCGCCGTGGCCAAAGTGCGGTCTCCAGGCCCAGATGCAACAACGATGCGGAAATCCCCCTCCCGCAGTTCGGGTACTCTAGACAGGTCGACTACACCCGCACCTTCTAGTGCCGCAATGGCGATCTCCCTCTCCTCTCCACCGTCCAAGTACCGCGTCGTTATCGCTCGCACGTCCACCCCATCCGCCAACCCGTGCTCGTCCACCACCACGCGCAGTTCCGGAAGGCGACCGCCGTGCCATGTGTTCATGCCAGGCAATGGCAGGCCTCCCCCGAGGGCCAGATGCGTGCGCGCGATCGGTTGCAACGGCGCGAGATCCTCCACAGAGACATCAGCTACTCTCTCCAACTGCACGTTCTTGAACGCTGTCCAAGCCGACGGCAGACCGGGAAGGGATTCGTGACTCAGTTCGCACCACCCCTTCCTAGCGCTCGATTCCAACAACTCCCGCACTGGCCCAGCCAACTCCCTCACCGCGAGAACCAAGTATGTCTCCAGCAGTTCGGCGCGCCGCGATTCAATGAACAAATGATCCGCCTCGTGGCGCTTCAGTAGAACCATGCGCCTAGCGCGACGTGTGCGCATACTGCCATCGCCCAAGACCAGCGACAGGTTGGCGACTAGAAGTTCGGGCAAGGAGACGAGGTGCCCTGGCTCCAACGACTCCCAACGGAGACCCTGGATGGGTTGGAGGCACATGTCGTTGCCGAGACGCGCGAGTGCAGTCATGGCCGCGCCCGATGATCCCTCTGCAAGGCGCGCAGGACGGGGTCCCTCCTGGCCCCCACGCCGCGCCACCAGAAGCAGTTCGATGGCTGGACGGGGAAGTGCGATCAGTTCCGCCGCCAAGAGTAGGTTGTCGTCCAACCCGTGCCCTGCTGGCTTGAGTTCAGTCGGCACTGCACCGTCCCAGCCTTCCAACTCCGCGGAAACAACCTCCGCGATCCGTTCCCTATTAGACTGCTTCGACCAGAGCCGCTTCAGCGACTGCGTGACTTGAGAGCTCAGCAGCCAATCACCCAACAATTCCTGCATGGCCTGTATGGAGATACGTTGCCCTGCCTGTAACCCGAACTGCCCGAACAGCAGTGGCAATCTAGCGCGGTCCTGCTCGCGCACGAGCGCCTGCGAGAGCGGCAGGCCAATGAACCGGCGGCGGTCGAAGGCGACCGCAGTGGGCAAGCCGCGGCGCCCTCCGCTCTCCTCAAGCCACCGGTTAAGCGCGTTCCACAGAAACGGTGTGTCTTCACGGAAATCCCGCTCTACCTGCCTGCGGTGTCCGCTGTCGAGGCCGAGGGCATCTAGGAGCGGTCCGTAGTAGTTCGATCCTGCAAACCTCTCCGTCCGCTTCATCCGCTCGGCGACCAGTGACAGCATTGACAGGACGCCGATGCATGGAGGAGGCGACGAGGCATCGCCCTCTAGCTCCCAGAGCAAAGTCCGCTCCACGTGCTTGCTGAATAGCCGAACCGGGCCTCCTGGTTCGGGGAGTGTCGCTGCAACGATCTCGCACAACAGATCGTACGGATCGGCGGCGGAACTCTCGCCCATGCGTCCCAAGATCCGAGCTAAGACGTCCGGCTCAAGATGGAGATACACGGGGCGGCCAGACGCGCTATCGCCGAAGACTTCCTCCGCGATCGCGGCGTTCAGCCTTTCGTATCGTTCCCAGACCATGCAATACGGTGCGCCACACCGCCTTTCATCATGAATCGAGTAGAGGACCGATTGGAAGGCATTCAGAATAGGCCGAAAAAGGTCTTACAATACAGTAGATCAGGTGTGAGCTCATCGACACATAGCTTGAGCTTATCGTCACATAACTGACAGATTATTCCGAAGACATGGTTTACGCAACTGAGGCATTCGGGGGACCGCAAATGCCCTGGAAGGAGTGTAAACCGATGGACGAACGACTTCGATTCGTGGATGAATTTGGCGGAGCGGACGGGATTCGAACCCGCGACCCCCGGCGTGACAGGCCGATATTCTAACCAGCTGAACTACCGCTCCGCAGACCTTGCCAGCTGGTGGGTGTTGCAGGGTTCGAACCTGCGACCTACGGCTTGTAAGGCCGTCGCTCTCCCAACTGAGCTAAACACCCGCTGGCCAGGAAGGGCGGCTAGTTTAGCCGCTGGCGGTTTTCTGTCAATGCGAACCCGCTGCGCGGGTTCGCTCGCCCCTTCAGTGATCCCCGGTCAGCGGCACGAAGGCGACCGGCAGCACCTGCTCCGAGTCGGTGCCGCCGTCGGCGCGGCGGGTCACCACGGTGAGGTTTTGGGCCGTGTACTGGGTGCCCACCGGCAGCACCATGCGCCCGCCTGGCTTCAACTGCTCCACCAGCGCCGGGGGGATGTCCGGGCCGACGGCGGTGACGATGATGCCGTCGAAGGGGCCGGCCTCCGGCCAGCCGAAGTAGCCGTCGCCGGTCTTGACGGCGACGTTTTCGAAGCCGAGGCGGGCTAGGCGCCGCTCCGCCGTCTCGGCCAGTTCGGGGATGATCTCGATGCTGTACACGCGGTTGACCAAGGCCGCCAGCACCGCCGCCTGGTAGCCGGAGCCGGTGCCGATCTCCAGCACCACGTGGTCGGGTTCGGGGTCGAGCAGGTCGGTCATCAGCGCGACGATGTACGGCTGCGAGATGGTCTGCCCGTGGCCGATGGGCAAGGGCCGGTTGGCGTAGGCTGCGGCGGGCCCGTAGCGGTCCACGAACTCGTGCCGGGGCACCTCCGCCATGGCCGCCATGACGCGATCGCTCAGCACCCCGCGCCCGGTGTAGCCCCGGGTCTCCCAAGCGTCCGCCTTGATCTGGCTCAGCAGCCGAGCCTGCAATTCCGCCACCGTCGCCTCCTCCCTGGCCGTGCAGGCGCCTGTTGCCGCAAGGCAAGCGACCAGAACGGTTCCCAAGCCCAACCATCTTCTCAACATGGGGCCAAACGCGCCGCCGCGCGCCACACCTGTTGCCCGTGATGCCGCCATCTTTGCACAGCCTTCCCAAGTGCTGCTCAATCTACTCCTCCTGCCGCGCCAAATCACCCAGAAACGCCGCAAACGGCTCGATGTCGCCGCCCACGCTGGCCGCTTCCAGCGCGTCCATGTACGTCTTGCGCTGCTGCACGGGGACCACCAACCATGCGTAGCCCCCCGAAGCCAGCATCAGGTTCATCAGAAAGCGGGCCAGTCGGCCGTTGCCATCCATGTAGGGGTGGATGTACACGAAGAAGAAGTGTCCGAGCACCGCCCGCACGGCTGCATTGGGCTCCGCCTGGAGCAGTTCAAAGAAGGTCGGCATGCAGTCGCGCACCGCCTCCTTGTTGGGCGGGGTGTGCAGGGAGCCCCGCAGGTAAACCTGATCGTTGCGATAGCCTGCCAAGTCAACGGGCGTCAATATGCCAGCCACCACGGCCGGGGCGAACAATTCCCGGTGCCATTCATGGTGCCTGCCTTCCGCCACCTCGCCGGATTGGGCACCTTGGAGCACCTGCGCCACGCTTCGCTTCACGGCTTGGAAGGCTTGCCAATAGCCTCGCGCTGCCAAAGCGTCACGGGCCTCACGGTCGTTCTCAACGCCGTCGGGGTTCCATTCACCCGATCGAACACGCTCAATCAACACCGAGTTGACTCGGTAAGCCTCGATGGATAGCGAGTGGTAGGCGTCCTCCGTGTAGATGGCGTCCATTTGCGCCATGAAATCATCAAGGCCGAGCTGCCGTCCCGTCGGCATGGGAAACCGGCTAATGACCGCTTCGCGCATCTGTTGCCACATGAGCCGCAACCGGTTGCAGTAGGGGGAAGGCTCGCGCAGGCGCAAGGCAACCGGCACCGACTGCTCAAACGGGTCCACCGGGGACACCTGATAGCCTGCCGCCCGCATGTTGGCCAGAATCTTCTCCGCCATCTCATGCTGGCCGATGTTGCGAAACGCTCCCGCCAATCGGCCGGCCACCTTGCTTCGGCCGCCGTCGAGCAGCGGCGCCAAGATGTCTGCCGCATCCCGGATCTGGGACAGGGCGATGCGCGCATCGGTGGGATTGCGCTTATAGAACGGGGGCGGGACGGCGACCAAAGCGGCAGGCAGGCTGTAACCCCGCAGGCCAGGGCTGATTTCGGTGTGCTCCGAGGGCGTCAGTTCGGTCCGCAACTCCATAATCGATGCCCCGTGGGCCAATGGGGTCGGCTTGTTGCGGCCCCTTGGCGCCCGCACCAGCAACTGCGCAGGCACCCTGGCATTGCCCGCATGGAGGCTTAGGGACTGCTCCGGTGACAGGCTCCATTGGTCGCCGAATCGGGCATTGAGGTAGTCTATGCAGAAGGGCCAAAACACCGCAGGCCAATCTTCGCTTTCATCACGGGCCTCCGGGCGGGAAGCGATGTACCAGCCCCTCATCACCTGCCGCAAGAAACCTTGGGCAAGCAGAAGCCGCAGTTGAGCGGGCCGGAACTGGCTGGTGCGGATGGCGGTAACGCCGCTGGATTGAAGCGCCCTAAGGGCCTCCAAGGCGTCAGCCAGCTTTTCCTGTGGGGTGGCCATAGCGGTTGTGAATTTCCAATCCCAACGAAACTACGCCCAATAATAGCTTTTAGTGACTACCTATATCTAGCTTTTAGTGACTATCCATTTGTAGCTTTTACGGAATCCACCGGCGCCAAATCACCTAGAAGCGCCGCGGGCAGTTCCCGCGGCCGCTGCCTGCAATCGCTCAAGTTTTGCGGCGGCAATCTCGCACAGCGATTCGGGAGATTGCCGCTTTCGCCCGCACCTCTGGCGTCTCTATGGTTCCTCCCAATGCCAACCGACGGAACCCGGGCCGTGTCCATTCACGAAGGCCACGACAAGGCCGCCAAGCGCCTGCTGCGCGACGCCAGCATGATGGCTGACATTCTGCGCCTCTGCCTGCCCGCCGAGCTGCTCGACGACCTCCTGCTCGACACCTTGCAGTTGCTCCCCGCCGAGCACGTGAACCCCGAGTTGCGCCTGCGCCGTGGCGACCTGCTTTGGAGCGTCCGGTGCCGGTCCGGCGGCAGCTTGCTCATCCCCGTCGAGGCGCAGTCCACCCCCGACGAGCGCATGGCCGCCCGCATGACCACCATTACCGGCCTGCTCTACGAGGGCATCGCCCTCACGCTCAAGGGACCCGACGGCAGGCTCCCCGCGGTGCTGCCCATCGTGCTGTACACCGGCCAGCGTTCCTGGCCCCCCGGCCGCGGCCTAGCCGAGTTGGCGGAGCCGTGGTCGGCGCTGGCCCCCTACGTCGCCGGCCCGCGCTATCTTCTGCTTGACGTGGGGGAACTGGCGGGGGAGGATTTGCCGCACCGCAACCGGCTGTCGGTGCTGGTGCGCTTGGAGACGGCCCGGTCGCCGGAGGCCTTGTTGGAGGCGCTGCGCGACGCCTTGGTGTGGCTCGGCGACGACGAACTGGGACCAGTCTTCGTGAACTGGGTGAGCGAGGTGCTGATGCCGCTGCGCTTCCCAGGTGCGGACAGAACAGAGATTGAGGACTTGCAGGAGGGCACAACCATGTTGGCCGAACGAGCGAAGGAATGGACCGAGCAATGGTTCGCGGAGGGCCGCGAGACGGGCCTGCAGGAAGGCTTGGAA